>SCTS01000002.1 GCA_004322365.1 Patescibacteria group bacterium | reverse complement strand
TTTGGAATTTTTCTTTAGAAATTCTTCTGCCTCTCTGGCCCTCTCTTTATTAGGATGTTCTGGAATCAGAGCATAGACTGAAATTACTGAACCAGCTTTGCTATATTTTGAATCCTCGTACAATCGCGCTAGAGCTATAAACCATTCGTGCTGTAGAGAGGGTATGACCGCTGACCAAAAACTCCCATCTATTTTGTAGACCTCGTTATAAGCTTCATTTTGGAGTGCTTTCCAAACATAAAAGGTTATGTACACACTTATCATCTGGTGACTCAATTGTTCAAATTTCTCTTTGTATGAGATTTTCTTAGATACCATATTGGTAAATTTATTGTATTGGCGAGCGAACGCTTACAGGCGACGTAGAGCGAGGGAAATGGGGGCGTCTTCGTTCACATTTTCGAGCCGAGGATGCCTGAAGGAAATTTGAGCCTTGCTCAAAGTTTCCTACCAACCAAATTGTTTGCCGACATCTTCTGAGGTTTCGCGTCTACGGGCGAGTTTTATCTCCCCGTCTTGGCAGATTATCTTTGCAGGGGAGGAAAGGAGGCAGTGGTGTGATGCAAGGGCGTCTTGGTATGCCCCTGTGTCGTAGAAGGCAACATACTGATGGTCGTTAGCGTCCAAATCTTCAAGGCGAGGCATGCTGATGTTGCCACCGCCAGCTGTGTATTTGTCATCTGAGTCGCATGAGGAACCTGCAAACCAAATACGCTGAAGCTTTCTATTCTTCATGTTGTTTGCTGGTGTGACATGCCACTTTTGCTTCAGTGCCCATGTGTCCAAAAGGTCGTTCATGAAGCTACCGTCAATGATGTACCACTTGCGCTTGCCGTCTTCGCTCACACTTTTCTCAGTCAATATTTTGTAGAGAGTGATTTGTGCAGGTGCGGCAACATAGCGACCCCACTCAACAATGAGGTTTGGATGTTTAATGCCGGCCTTGTCGCAGTAGTTTTTTGCGGTGCGAACTATTTTATTTATTGCTGACTTTCCTGTGTAGAATTTTCCTTTCTTTTCGTATGGCACTCCTGCACCACCGCCCATGTCGATGGTGTCGAGTCCGGGATTTTTGACGCGGAGTTTCTCGTAGATTTCGAGCGCACGCTTCAATGGTTCTACAAGGCCATCCACTTTCTCAAGCTGAGACGAGATGTGGTAGTGGAGCACGCTGAGGTTGCGGATTTTACCAAGCTTCACTATTTCATCTTCACGGAAACCGTATCGGTTAAAGCGTTTATCCCAGTGTGACTGCACACGGATATTCATGTTCAAGCGAATACCTGTTTCGCCTTTGAAATTTTTCAAACGCTCAAGTTCGTTGTAGTCCTCAATAATAGGAATGACGGTGAGGCCTTTTGCTTTGAGTTCTTCGATGAGGGTTATGTAGGCTTCAGTTTTTGGACCGTTACAGATGACACGAATTTTTGGATTGAACTTTTGTTCCAAGAGCATCTTTTTCACGAGCCAGAGTTCGTTGACCGATGCCACATCAAAGTGTCCACCTTCTGAAACAACAGGAAGGACGAACTCTTTGTTCTGGTTTACCTTCATCGCGTAATGGTAGTAGAACTTACCCTTGTAGCCGTAGAGCTTTATGTACGCATCAAAGATATCGATGAGGTTGCGAACACGGTTTTCGAGGATGTGTGGAAATACGATTTCAAGAGGGGAGCCGTACTTCTTAATGAGGTTCGGAATGTTGTATTGGTAGTTGCCTTCCTTCACCATCAAATCACCATCAGGGGTGATGTCGAAGTATTGCGTGTTGTACTCGTCCTGGCCGAGTTTCCAGAACTGCTTGTAGTTTTTCTTAGATCGAGGCATTGGATTGTAGAGGGCGTTATTTTAAAGAAACCTACCAGAATGTCAAGAATCTGGTATCGGAAGATTAGCACCTAATAACAGTCATTAATAGTACAATGCACAGAATGGATTCGCAGGCGGAATTTTTCAATGGGAAGCGAATAACTCTCATGGGCTTAGGGCTCTTGGGGCGAGGAGTAGGGGATGCAAAATTCCTAGCTGAAGCAGGGGCTGAACTTATAGTCACCGACCTCAAAGATGATGAACAGCTTCGTGCATCGCTCGATGAGCTGAAGCATTTTTCAAACATACGGTACCGTCTTGGTGGGCACGAACTTGAAGATTTTCGAGATAGAGATTTTATTTTAAAGGCAGCAGGAGTACCCATCGATTCTCTCTATATAGAGGAAGCACGCAAGAATGGGATTCCTATAAAAATGAGTGCGTCGTGGCTTGCCGAACTTTCAGGGATTCCTGTGGTTGGTGTGACGGGTACACGAGGTAAGTCCACCGTCACACATTTGCTCGAAGACATTATGAAACGCGCAGGAATGCATGTGTTACTAGGAGGTAATGTACGAGGGGTTTCAACATTGGCACTGTTGCCTGAGGTAACGCAAAACTCTATAGCGCTTATGGAGCTTGATTCGTGGCAGTGCCAAGGTTTTGGAGATGCAGGTATCAGCCCCACTCTCGCTGTATTTACCACCTTCATGCCTGACCATATGAATTATTATAAAGATGATTTGGATTTGTATCTTAACGATAAGGCTCAAATTTTCCTTAATCAAAAACCTGATGACACGCTGGTAGTCGGCACTCAAGTGGCGCCTGTACTTAAGAAAAAATACGGATCGAAAATTCTCTCCCATGTTGTTGTGGCTGATCCCGCATACTTCCCGAGTGGTTGGGAAATAAGCATGCTCGGTGTGCATAATCTCCTGAACGCCATGTGCGCCATAGAAACTGCACGAGCACTTGGTATTGATGAGGAAGTTATTAAAGAATCCGTCGCTACCTTTAAGGGAGTACCAGGGCGCTTGGAGTTTTTACGAGAGATTCATGGAGTCGGTATTTATAATGACAACAGTTCCACTACTCCCGAGGCAACACTTGCGGCACTTCGCGCTATTCCGGGGTCGCGCGCCATTTTAATAATGGGTGGAGCAGATAAGGGGCTCAGTATGCAAGAGCTATTGTCCTTTGTTCCTGCTTATGCGAAAAGAGTGATTCTTCTTACGGGGAGCGGAACAGAACGACTGGTGACATCTAACATCGCAACATTCATGAACGCTCCAGTATATGACCGATTGGAAGATGCACTTAGAGACGCCATGGATTCTGCGGTAGAAGGAGACTTAATACTTTTTAGTCCTGCCTTCGCATCATTTGGTATGTTTAATAATGAGTTTGATAGAGGAGATCAATTTGTTGAGTTGGTTAAAAAACTATAATATTTAAAAATGAAAAAGCTTCTCGTGTTTCAGCACATCTTGCGCGAGCATCCGAGCAATATTGCAGAGTATGCCCGCGATCGAAACGTTACCCTTGATGTGATAGGGCTTTGGAAATCAGAGCCGATTCCCGATGTTGCACTCTATGATGGACTCATTGTTCTTGGAGGTCCCATGGGCGTGTATGAAGAATACACAAGTAAACATGAAGAGTTGTCTGCGATTCAAAAGCATATTGGCACGGTACCTATGCTCGGTATCTGTTTAGGGTCGCAACTATTGGCGCATGCATTGGGGGCAAGAGTGTATCCTCATGTCGTTGATGGGAAACACATAAAAGAAGTTGGCTACTATACTGTCGAACACACTCCTGAGAGTAAGGATTCGTCACTTTTCAAAGATCTACCAGAAAAGATGAAGGTGTTGCAATGGCATGGCGACACATTCGATATTCCAGACGGAGCTATTCATGCCGCAACAGCATCGACCTGTAAGAATCAGGCGTTCTCGATAGGGAATACGCACGGAATACAGTTTCATGTTGAGGCGACACCAGAAATGATTGCAACATGGGTGGAGAGAGATTCTGAATGGGCCCACACTAATTTTGATTTGGATGAAGAGAGAATTTTGAGAGAGGCAGAAGAAACAGCTCCCCTCATGAAAGAGCAGTGCTATAAAATTCTCGATAACTTCCTCTCGTAGGTGTACTAGCGTGGTTATTTGAATCTAAACGCTAAACGCTATACCCTAAACACTATGCGCATCCACATGATAGGTATTGGCGGGATTGGTATGTCTGCTTTGGCACAGCTCTATATTCGTGATGGCCATACGGTGAGTGGCTCTGACAGAGAAGTATCACCAACTACCGAGCTTCTAGAGACGAAAGGTATTCGTGTATCCATCCCTCAGAAATCTGAGAATGTTCCAGTCGATGCAGAAAGAATTGTGTATTCGGATGCTGTGTGGGACGACAATCCTGAGCGTATTCGTGCGAAAGAACTTGAGTTGAAACAAATTTCATATTTTGAAGCACTTGGAGAAGTCTCAGAAGGGAAGCGAACTATTGCGGTGACAGGGACTCACGGGAAGACGACGACGACAGCGCTCATTGCAAAAATTCTTAAAGACGCTGGCAAAAATCCAACTGCAATAGTGGGCTCCATTGTTCCTGAATTTGGTAGTAATTTTCTTTCAGGCACCAGTGACATTTTTGTTATTGAGGCATGTGAGTATAAAGATCATTTATTGAAACTCTCTCCAGCGGTGTTGGTGCTCACCAACGTTGAGTGGGACCACACTGATTGGTTTCCCACGCTCGATGCTGAGATTGAAACATTTGCAAAGTCTGCGGAGAAACTTCCGTCTGGTGGAGCATTGATTACGAATATAGGAGGGTCAAACATTGCGCCTGTTGTTGCGCGCACGAAAGCGCAAGTTATTTCGTATGCAGATGAGGTAGTGCCGGAGCTTCAGTTGGTTGGTGAATTTAATCTAATGAATGCACGAGCTGCAAAATCTGCAGTGAAAGCATTGTTCCCCGATATTGCTGATTCAGTTATCGATAAAAGTCTTTCAGAATTTAAAGGAACGTGGAGGAGATTTGAAGTGAAAGGGGAAACAAAAGAAGGTGCTTTAGTGATTGATGATTATGCGCATCACCCCAGTGCCATAGAAGCAACGCTCAAAGCAACACGTGTAAAATTTCCTAATAAAAAAATTATAGTTGCATTTCATCCGCACCTCTATTCACGCACTCGTGATCTTATGGACGGATTTGTTCATGCATTTGTTGATGCTGACGAAGTGGTATTTGCTCCAATTTATCCTGCACGGGAAGAACCCATTGTTGGAGTTACGAGCGATGCGCTTGCCGAGAAAATCCGCGCCACTGGTAAACAGGCGCAGGCGTTTCATTCACTCGAAGAAGTTGAAACATATCTTCGTTCAGTTTCTGCACCAGATACTATTCTTATGACTATGGGAGCAGGGGACATATATAAAGTGGCCGATGCGCTCGTTTTAAGTTGACAATGAGCACTGAAAGAGTAAATTTCGTTTATGTCGAAAACAATAGAAGGAGCTCCAAAAGAAAAACCATTTATGCACCGAGGGCCACTTCGTAGAGCGGTTGGGATTTTGAGCGCGAGGATTGTTCGGGGGGAAATTAAAGCTGGTAAAGCAAACTGGTAATCGCATACGAATCGCTATGGCTGGAATACTGTATGTAGTGGCAACTCCAATAGGGAATTTGCAGGATATTACGCTCCGCGCGCTTTCGACATTGAAGAGTGTTACTAGAATTGTTGCGGAAGACACTCGAGTTACGAAAAAACTTTTAGATAGGCATGATATTCATGTTCCGCTCTTTCCGCTTCACGCGCATTCGTCACGAGCGCAGTTTGATAAGGTTGCGGAAATGGTGGCGTCAGGCGAGAACATCGCGCTAGTAACAGATGCAGGGACTCCTGGTGTTTCAGATCCGGGGGCATTAATTGTGAGGTTAGTTCGTGAAAAGTGTGGTGAAAAATCTGTCGTACCAATTCCTGGAGTCTCTGCTGTGGTAACAGCACTTTCAGGTTCTGGAATACCTGCCGATGAGTTTGTTTTTTTAGGGTTTCTTCCGCATAAGAAAGGAAGGCAAAAATTACTTGATGAAGTTGTCCTTATGAAGCGTGCGGTTGTGATGTATGAATCTCCACACCGAATAGAAAAGCTTATGGAAGAGCTTGTCGTCCGTGTTCCTGAGAGGCATGTGGTTATTGCCAAAGAGCTCACCAAGATGTTTGAGCATATTGCAGGAGGTACAGCGCTTGAAGTACAGGAACGCCTAAAAAATGGGGATATCTCAGGCAAAGGGGAGTTTGTTGTCATCATCGCTCCTTGATACACTTGGTGTATGTCAAAAGGCTCCACTATTTTAGTTCTCGGATTTCTCCTCGCATTCTTGCCGTTCACGGGTTTTCCAAATGGTATTAAGTTGGCCTTTACTGTTTTGTTCGGAGTTATTGTTATGGTGCTTGGCTTCCTTGTCCGACAAGAACGCCTGTGGCTTGTGCGTGCAATTTCAGGAGAACATAAAACTGATGCATATACAGAGAATGGTCCTTCTTTTGCAAACACCGCCCCTGTTGAGAAAGTGTAACTTTCATATCTTAAGGAAGAGGCGAGCACTCTTGTAGCTTAGAGCTCTTGGCTTCGGTACAATGAGCTCTATGGCAGAGGCTCCTAAGGAAATTTTAGAGCGAGTGAAAAAGCTTCGCGAGGCGATTAATCGTTATCGTTATCTGTATCATGTAGAAGACAAAGAGGAGATCCCTGAAAGTGCAAGAGACGCACTGATGCACGAACTCGTGCTCCTAGAAGATCAGTATCCGAAACTAGTTACAACCGATTCTCCCACGCAACGCATTGCAGGAGCACCATTACCTGAATTCAAAAAAGTTACACATTCCGTATCGCAATGGTCATTTAATGATGTTTTTACAGAAGAAGAATTTCGTGCATTTGATGGGAGGGTTCAGAAAGCAGTAAAAGGAAGTTTTGGAGAAAAAGCACATGCGAGTTATGCCATTGAGCTCAAGATTGATGGACTCAAAGTTGTTTCCACATATAAAAAGGGGATCTTAGAAACTGCGGCAACGAGGGGTGATGGAAAAGTAGGTGAGGATGTTACACAAAATATTCGCACCATCCAGTCGGTCCCGCTTGTATTGAATGAGCCTGTCGACATTGTTGTTGAAGGAGAAGTGTGGATGGGTAAGAAAGCACTTACCGAGTTGAATCGCCGAAGAGAAAAGGACGGTGAGGCAGTTTTTGCTAATCCTCGGAATGCTGCGGCAGGAACCATTCGTCAGCTTGATTCTAAGATTGTCGCGTCACGCAAACTTGATACTTTTATATATGACATTGCCCAAATGGGTGGGAAAATTCCTGATACGCAAATTGAAGAGCTCGCGTATTTGAAGCATCTCGGCTTTAAGGTTGGAAAGGACACCGTGCATGTTGCCGATGCGGACGGTGTGATTGCATTTTGGAAGGCATGGCATACAAAAAAAGACAAACAGGATTATTTAATTGATGGCATCGTGGCGAAAGTGAACGAACGAAAATACCAAGAACTTCTTGGCTACACAGGGAAGGCTCCACGGTTTGCCATTGCATTCAAGTTTCCTGCAGAGCAGGTAACTACTGTCGTTGAGGAAATTGCACTTCAAATAGGGCGTACTGGCATCCTTACTCCTGTTGCACATCTGAAGCCTGTTTCTGTTGGGGGTGTCGTTGTATCGCGTGCGACTTTGCACAATGAAGATCAAATTAATCGTCTCGATGTTCGTATTGGCGACACCGTAGTGATTCAGCGAGCGGGCGATGTTATTCCAGAAGTGGTGCAGGTGGTACCAGAGCTTCGTCCTAGCAATTCAAAGCCGTATCGTTTTCCAAAAAAAGTTTCTGAGTGTGGTGGAGATGGTTCAGTCGAACGGGTGCCAGGGATGAGTGCGTGGCGATGTGTTAATAGAACCGGACCAGCGGAGCAACGTCGTCGGTTTTATCATTTTGTTGGTAAACACGCTTTTGATATTGAGGGAATGGGACCACGCACCGTTGATATTTTAATGGATGAAGGATTGTTGACCAACTACGCAGATATTTTTACCTTGACTGAAGGTGATGTCGAAGGACTTGAGGGGTTTGCCGAGCTTGCATCGAAAAATTTAATTGAAGGTATTCAAGCACGAAAGAAAATTTCACTCGATAGGTTTCTTATTGCAATCTCTATTCCGCAGGT
This sequence comes from Patescibacteria group bacterium, assembly GCA_004322365.1. Classification (GTDB taxonomy): domain Bacteria; phylum Patescibacteriota; class Minisyncoccia; order Phycocordibacterales; family Phycocordibacteraceae; genus Phycocordibacter. The sequence continues at coordinate 80,137 of SCTS01000002.1, read as the reverse complement.
TGGCGAAGAAACTGCACGCGATCTCTCGGCACATTTTAGAACACTTGAGCGCGTAAGAGGTGCTTCAGTTGAAGAGTTGCAGTCAATAGAGGGGGTTGGCGATATCGTTGCTCTCTCACTACATGATTGGTTCCGAAATAAGGAACATGTAGACCAGTTGGAACAACTACTCAAAGAGGTAATTGTGGAGAAAGGGGAGAAGCGCCAAGTAGGGGCTTTTAGTGGGCAAACATTTGTTCTTACTGGCACACTTGATGCGCTCTCACGGGAAGAAGCTGGGGCAAAAATTCGTGAGCGAGGAGGTTCTGTTTCAGGTTCTGTTTCTAAAAAAACATCGTATGTTGTTGCAGGAAGTGATCCTGGTTCCAAGTACGACACAGCTCAAAAGTTGGGAGTGCGCATCCTCTCCGAAAAAGACTTTCTTGCTCTTCTAAAAAGCTGAAAGCTGACACCTAGAAGCTGAAAGCTATGGATGTTACGATGTTCCCATGATTAGCGTTGACGATGTTAAAAAGCTCGCCGTTTTAGGGCGTCTTTCCTTGACTGATGAGGAAATTACGAAGCTTCAAGGGGAAATTGAATCTATAGTGGCGTATGTTGATGTGATACAAAAAGTGCCACTACCGGAAACATCTAACACATCAACTCATCTCGATTTAGAGAATGTAATGCGAGAAGACGAGAATCCTCACGAAGCTGGTAAATACACGGAGGCTCTTTTGGTACAAGCACCACGAAGAGAGGGTGATTATGTAAAGGTTAAAAAAGTGTTGGGTTGATTATGGAGCTTACAGATTTATCAGTAAAGGAATTAGGAGAGGGTTATCGTGCCAAGACTTTTTCTGTAGTTGATGTGGCAAAGGCACATCTTGTTCGCATTGAGAAAGAGAATCCTGTGCTCAATGCATACTTAGAAGTTTTTGATGATGTTATTGCGGAAGCCGAACGTGCTGAAAAAATTCTTGCTGACAAGGGGGCTGGGGCACATTTGCTTACGGGTATTCCTATAGCAGTGAAGGATAATATTTTAATACAAGGGAAGAGGGTAAGTGCGGCATCAAAAATGTTGGAGAATTATGTTGCAACATACGATGCGACAGCAATCACTCACCTTAAGAATGCTGGAGCTTTTTTCCTTGGTCGCACCAACATGGATGAGTTTGCTATGGGTTCTTCTACAGAGCACTCAGCGTATGGTGTAACAAAAAATCCACATGACATCACACGAGTGCCAGGGGGTTCATCTGGGGGTTCGGCGTCAGCCGTCGCTGCGCATCTTGCGCCGATTGCACTTGGTTCTGAAACCTGTGGATCAATTCGTCAGCCAGTGAGCTTGTGTGGCCTTGTGGGACTAAAGCCAACCTACGGAGAAGTGTCACGTTCAGGGCTCATCGCTATGGGTTCTTCTTTGGATCAGATAGGCCCTATTGCCCGAACTGTTCATGATGCAAAACTTGTATTCGACACCATTCGCGGACAGGATTCTCTGGATGGTACGACATTGCCAAATCAAGGAGAGACACGGGTTTCTAATAAGCGTATTGGTGTCCCGCGTGAATTCGTAAAAGATGCACAGCCTGATGTTCGTGAGAATTTTGAAAAGACGTTAGATACACTTCGCAGTAAAGGATATGAAATTGTTGATATAGAATTTCCCTCCGCTCCATACGGACTCGCGGCGTATTACATTGTGATGCCAGCAGAAGTGTCTACAAATTTGGCGCGACTCGATGGTGTGCGATACGGACTTTCATATGAAGGGAAAAACCTTCTCGATGAGTACGAGCAGTCGCGCGCGAGGGGGTTTGGCGCTGAAACAAAACGCCGTGTCATGTTGGGCGCATATGTACTCTCGAGCGGATATTACGATGCGTACTATAAACGGGCGACTGCACTTCGAAGTGTTATTGCAGAGGATTTAGCAAAAGCATTTGCAGATGTTTCTTTTATTGCAACTCCAACGACGCCGGGGCCTGCATTTAAAATAGGGGAGAAAAGTGATCCTGTGTCTATGTATTTGGAAGATATATTCGCCGCCCCAGCAAACTTAACAGGCATCCCTGCAATATCAGTTCCAATGAATATGGTGGTTCGTGACGGAGTGTCATTGCCGGTCGGTGTTCAGTTTATGAGTCCGAAGCGCACTGAAAGCTCGTTGTTTGATATTGCCCGAGACCTCATAGGTGAGACTCTATGACCGACCCTGTATATCTTTCGTACGTCAACATTCAATATTGGTACTGTGTTATTTATTCAATTTTTGGTGGGACATGTACAGAAGTAGATTCAATTAATGGCAGTGTAGAGGCAACGCTTAGTGCGGGCGCAAATGTTGGCGCTCAATCAGGGAAGGTTGATTTTTGGAGTTGGCTTTTTGGTGGGGGTGCTTCAACTGATGTTGTATCCGCATCGGCGCCAGTAGTGCATGGAGGCTTGTTTGGTCCTATGCTCGATACCATTTTCTTTTTCGGTAATCTCATTGGAGTATTTATATCTTTTCTTTGGTCTATATATAGTTTTTTGGCATACACTGTTTCAGGGCTTCTATTCCTCGCCATCGTAGGTCTTCTTGTGTATCTTTTTTCTATTCGCTTCAGTGAAGGAGCTCTGTATGGTTCACTGCCACCGCAATCAATTAATGTGCACCCGCTTCGAGACCGATGGCAATTACTTTTGAACGGGACTCGCTCTAACGATCCAAAGCTTTGGCGACAGGGGATTTTGGAAGCCGACATAATTCTAGGAGAAGTTCTTACTAGTGTCGGATATATTGGAAAAACAACTTCAGATCAAATTTTGTTGGTACCTGAAAATGCTTTTGTGACACTTCCTTTTGCATGGGAAGCTCATCGTATTCGAAACTTTGTGAGTGCGTCTTCTTCAAATTATATTCTTACGCAACAAGAAGCATTTCGTGTGATGAAACTCTACGAGCAGGTGTTTCAGGAATTTAATTTTATATAAAATAGCTTTCAGGTTTTCTGACTTGAAATTGGGGCGAGAATGGGTTACTGTCCTTAAAGTTGGTTAGTATAGCGGGGTGGAGGAGTGGTACCTCAGGAGGCTCATAACCTCCAGACCCAGGTTCGAATCCTGGCCCCGCAACAAGCATGAAAAAAGCCTGGCTTTCGCTAGGCTTTTTTCATAGCTTTTGCGAGGGCAGCGAGACGAGCGGTCGTCTCGCGTCAGGATTCGAAGTCCTTTGTTATATTTTTGAGAAGCTTTGCTTTGAGAAAATAGCAAAGGTGTACAGCTCCTGTAGGGAGAGAATCCTGGCCCCGCAACATGATTTAGTTTTTTGGGTTATTATCGTAGGGTAATGCAAGCATTAATACTCGCAGGTGGAGAGGGGCAACGCCTTCGTCCACTCACAGATGACAAGCCTAAAGGCATGGTGCTTCTTAATGGGAAGCCGTTGTTGGAATATGTACTAGAGCAACTCCCTGATGCAGTGACGGATATCATTATCATCATTGGGTACAAGGGAGAAAAAATACAGGAGTATTTTGGCAGTGAATGGAGAGGGAGGTCTGTTCATTATATTGTTCAAGAAAAACAAATTGGAACTTGGAATGCAGTATATTTGGCAAAAGAGCTCATCAACGAAAAATTCATCATGCTCTATGGTGATGATATTGGAGACAAGCAGGCTTTCACAAAAGGCACTGAATATGAATACTGTCTTTTTGTGGCAGAGAAAGAGCATCCAGAACGCTATGGTGTTGTTGCATTGAATCAAGATGGCACCCTGAAAGAGGTAATTGAGAAGCCAGAAAATCCTGTCGGTAATCTGGTCAATTCTGGCGCAATGATACTTTCTCCTGATATGTTTTCAATCACTCCGTTTCCTCACCCACGACTTGGTGAGTATTTCTTAACCGACATGCTTTCAGTAATCGCAAAAGAAAAGCCTGTGGCCGTTGTTCGTCAGAATCAATGGATTACTGTGACCTACCCTGAAGATGTTGCGGTAGCAGAAACACTTTTGAGGAAGAGTTGAAAGTTGCACGAAGTAGTCTTGTGGATAGAGTGAATTGTACCGCCGTTATAATGTTGGTATAAGTCTATGGCTAACTCTGCAAAGAAAATTTCGGCGATAGCCCTTCGTCGGCAAGGGGAAAGCGTGAAAGATATAAGTGTAAAACTGCAAGTCCCAAAAAGTACAGTGAGTTTTTGGGTTAGGGATATTGCTCTGACAGAGGCACAACGTAAACGTCTTTTTAGGAAGATGGTATTGGCTGGGCATACTGGTCGTTTAAAAGGGGCTTTGGTGAATAAAGAAAAGAGATTAAGGCGCATTGAATATTGGAACGGAGATGCTCATAAAAATATGCATTTGCTGACTCCCAAAGAATTATTTTTTCTTGGTTTAGGATTGTATTGGGGTGAGGGTGTCAAAGCTGACAAAAGCCCGATGGGAATAACTAATTCAGACTATCGCATCATTCTTATTGCAATGCGGTGGTTTGAAGAATTTCTCGGTATTTCGAGGGGTAATTTCAGGCCCCAAATTTTTATAAGTGACACTCACCGTGACAGGGAAAGGCTTTTGTTAGCATATTGGTCAAAAACTCTTAATCTCCCAAAGTCACAATTCACTAAAGTAATTTTTCTTCCCAGGAACAAAAAAATTTACGAAAACAGGAATATGTATTATGGTGTACTAGCTCTCCGGGTACTCAAGGGAACCGACAGTAAGTATCGTATTCTCGGCCTTATCCAGAGGGCGTTCGAGGTAGTAGTAAAGCCGGTGTAGTTCAAGAGTCAGAACGAGGGACTCATAAACCCTAGACGGTGGCGCGACTCCACCCACCGGCACCAAGCGAAGCAGGGCATTGAAAAGAGCCTTATTTTGAAGTATTCTTCTCTACTACGGCTGTATGAGTACATATAGTTGGTAGCCAGAGATAGTAATCGCAAACGCTTACTATCTCTTCATTTGCGGCTGTATGTAAGCATACAGTCACGGCACTCGGAGAGAATATACGCAAGCGTCTTATTCTCCTCCTCGTTTGCGGCTGTAGCTCAACGGTAGAGCACCCGCCTGTCACGCGGGAGGTCGTGGGGTCAGCACCCATCAGCCGCGCAAAAAAATCCCCGAAAGGGGATTTTTGCTTGCGTGGCTGAAGCAGGCAAATAGTTTTGCCTGCGTTGGATGCTGACAAGCGGAGCCATGTTTTGGTAGTAACCAAAACAGGCGAGCTGGCGATTAGAAAATCGTACCGAGAGGAGGTCGCGAAATTTCCGAGCGACGGCGAGGAAATATTTGTGATCAAACCCATCAGCTCCATCTTCTACGGCAATAGTGCATTCGCAGTGAACAATAAAAGGTAGATACCAACTACATCTACAATAAATGCAAGAAGGAGGAATGTCTCCCGTTTCATTTTTGTAGTACTCATCATTGCAATGCCGAGTTCGTCAGGAAATGGAGAAGCCATAATGAGAGTACCAAGCAAGTTACGCATCCATTTTTTACACAGAATACCGTTGGCTGAGCATACATTTTGTATCATCTTTGATGCACCAAAACGTCGTACTTCTTTTTTTAAATCATCACGGACGAATTTGAAAATAGTGAAATCGGCAAGAGTGGCACCGATGCCACCGACGACTGCCATGACTCCTATCGGATGATAGGGAATGAGTGCGATTAAGAGTAAGGCACCGATGGCTGTAGTGAAGCTGTATGTGTAAAGAGCTCCGGCGACGATGACCCCAAAGATGCCAAATGGCAGTATGAGTGTTTGAAAAAATGACGGCCCGAGAAAAAAGAATAATAATCCTGCGGCAACATAGGAAAGAGCAATAGTAGTGAAGCGGGGGTAATGTTTGAGCACAGGAGTATTTTAGCATTCTCAAAAGGTGAATTTGCCTTGTTTCTATGGTACTTTCTACCTGCAGTTCAAATACAATAAGGGGGTCGATGTAAGCTAAGCTTCTCGCAAAGTTCTAAGAAGAATTTCGCCACTGTAAGCAAAGCTTTCATCGGCTTCGTTCGGGAAAAATAAGAACAAGTTCTTTATTTTCTCCCTCACTCGCCGATGTAGCTCAGTTGGTAGAGCACGTCCATGGTAAGGACGGGGTCGTCGGTTCAATTCCGACCATCGGCTCCAGCGAATGGAATACGCAAACTGCTTTGCGTATGTTCGGAATTGAAAACCGGAGCCATGCCGTGTACGGCAGGCGAGGTCGGGCAGGAAGCACTTAGTGAGTCTTCGAGCTTAGTGACTTGACGCCAATTCCGACCATCGGCTCAGAATTTTAAGTGCTTTGTGATAGTATAAAAATACGATACGAACAAGGTTCGTATATCTCTATATGACGCACCGCATGATGAAAAAACGAGCGGAACTCCACTCGCACCTCGGCTCATCCGTGGATCCCGTCATTATGTGGACAATTGCTCATCAGCAAGGAATAAAACTCCCTTCTAAAGACTATTGGGATTTTGAAGCGATGATCACTATGTCTGCGGACGAGCGAAACACTTCGCTCGAAGAAATGGACCGTAAATACTTTGAGTGGACAGAGAGAATTCAATCATCACCAGAAGCTCTTGAGGTGTCAGTGCACTCAGTCATTGGTGGGGGATATAGAAAGTGCAATATTGTGTTGCAAGAGCTTCGCTTTAATCCTATGCGTCGTAACCGCTCTGGTGAGCGAGATCTCGATCACATCATTAGTGCAGGACTCCGGGGGATGGATCGTGCACTTCTAGAGTACCCTCAAGTTAAAGCGGGTATTCTTCTTTCGATGGATCGTCGTTTTTCGTTTGAACAAAATGAGATTATTTTGAACAAAGCAATTCGCTACGCTAAGGACGGCGTTGTTGGTATTGATATTGCCGGTCCTCATGTAACAGATTTTTCTATGGAGGCACATGCTCCTTTATTTTCCCGTGCGCGCGACGCAGGCTTAGGTGTCACTATTCATACAGGAGAAGAAGGTTCCATTGATGAAATGCGCTATGTAGTAACTACAATAAAGCCACAGAGAATCGGGCACGGCGTATTAGCAGCACAAGATCCATCGCTCATGGAGCTTGTGCGTGAATCTGGAATAACACTTGAAATTTGTCCAACATCAAATTTGAAAAATAGCATTATTAAAAGTGTCGATGAATTGCGCTCCACTCTCCGTACATTTGTTGATAGTGGGGTGAAGTTCACCATTAATACTGATGGACCAGAAATGTATCAGTCCAACTTAGCCGACGAAGAAGCTTTTTTGCTCAAAGAAAATATTCTTACTCAAGAAGAGATTGACCGTGCAACGGCGTGGGCATTTGATGCGACCTTTATTGCAGGTCGTTAAATAGTCGAACTCCCGCTGATTTTAGTAACGTCGCTCTCGAAGTGGTTTTGTCAGTGCTTCAACGGGGGCGTAGTTGTCGGTGAGAACAAGTGCCCCGCCAGAATTAATTTTTTCATTAGGCATTCGTCGCAGTGTTACCGGGTATTGGGTGAGAGTCGGTACTCCACTTTCTCCGATTGCGTGTGTCAGTAATTCGCGACCCATCTCATCGGCGCTCGCCATGACGATAATATTTTGTGTAGTACTAAGTGGTACATCTTTGATGCGGAATACTTCCACATGCGTGAAGCTTGTACGCAAGGTTGCCAATACACTTCCAAGGTATGGACTACCCTTGCCTTCAAAGGTGCCGATAATATTGAAGACTACGATTCCCCCTGGAGCAAGTGAATGGCGTAATTTCTCGAATGCTTCTTGTGTCATAAGCTGATAGGGAATTGAAAGGATCGAATTATAGGCGTCTATAAAAACAATGTCGTATTGTTTTTTCCCATCGCCCGCCTCATTCAGAAATGTGCGTCCATCTGCATGAAAGATGTTCATGGTAGGTGGACGAACAAAACCAAACCAACGCTCTGCCATTGCCGTCATCCCTGGATCAAGTTCCACAACATCAATGGTGGCCTTTGGTGCGATACGCGCTGTGTGTCGGGGGTATGAATAGTTACACCCACCAATGATGAGTATGTGTTCTGGTTCTGGTATTGCACGAAACACAGCATCAAATGCTTTTGTGTACTGGAAAATAGGAGTTTCATCTGCGTCTGTTGGAGCATTGCCTTTCATGAGTGCTCCGCACTGTGTGCTATTTGGGTCGGTACGCACTACGCGGAGGTATGTGTCGCCCTCTCTGTGGGGTGCATCAATAATCCACATACGATTGTAACGAGTGTCGATATCGGCAACGAGTGTCCCCACTACTGCTCCGGCGGCACTTGAAGCGAAGACTAGGTGTGTACTTATTAATGCACCTATAAAGAAAACAAAGAGAGTAGTCATAGTCACTCTCTTCCCTTTGGTGCTGAGAAGAATCGCAAGAACGATGAGACTGATTCCAATACCAATAATTGATTCCTTTGAGCCCACATTTGGAATGAGAACAATGCCAGTGATGAGTGACCCAGCGACACTTCCGATTGCCGCGATGGCGGACAAACGTCCGACGACACTCGCAGAGTCTGCAAGAGAACGGATACGAATTTTTGCTGCAATAGGGGAGACTGCCGCAAGAAGAATACTTGCTGGGAATAAAAGGAAGAGTGCAACTGTCGCAGCACCCACAGTAAGACCTGCGCTTTGTGCTAGTGCGGTGCCAACAATTGCAAATGCATCAGCTACCATCCATGTTGTGGCAATTGCTATACCCGCACCTCCGAGTGTTATTGCTAGTAGTGTGCGGAGGCGTTGTTCGTCTTTTGCACGATCAGCAAATATTCCGCCAGCCCGATATCCTATTGCAAGGCCAGCAAGAACAACAGCAAGAATGCCAGCCCACACTTCTGCGGAAGAACCAAAGTAAGGAGTAAGAGATCTACCACCAACTATTTCAAGTGCGAGAATCGCTGCGTTTGCAAAAAAGATAGCAACTTCAATCACGGGTGTAATAGTAACATTGGGAGCGGGATCATTGGCTCAAGATTTATCAACATACGACCAGTAATTAAATTATTTTAGGTCGCATATTGAGTTAAAATGGCTTAGTGAATCCTAAGAAGCCCAGAACTCCATGCCTAGCTTGTGGCGCAGAGCCGGATCGTGCCGGTTACAAGTACTGCAGTAATGTGTGTCAAGGCGAGCATGAATATCGGGTATATATCGAGAATTGGAAACGAGGAAAACGAACTGGTTTACGAAGTACAGGTATAGTCAGTAATGCGATTAAAAAATACTTACGAAGGAAATTTGGTAATAAGTGTTGCTTGTGCGGATGGGCAGAAGTGAATTCCAAAACAGGACGTGTGCCTCTGGTGGCGGATCATATTGACGGGAATTGGCAAAGCAATAGAGAATCAAATTTACGACTGATTTGTCCGAATTGTGATTCATTGAGTCCTACGTACGCGGCTCTTAACAAAGGAAATGGGAGAAGAAACAGAGCACCAAGCAAACGAGCCGGCAAGGCTCGTTTGCTTGCTTGATTGTGCTATTATCCTTCTCATTCGCCAGAGTAGCTCAGTTGGTAGAGCATCTCACTCGTAACGAGAAGGTCGGCGGTCCGATTCCGCCCTCTGGCTCCAAAATGATTCTTAAACTCGGTATCTACCGTCATTACAAAGGTAAGGAGTATAGAGTAATTGGTATTGCTAAACATAGTGAAACTTTAGAAGATGTGGTCGTCTACGAGGCATTGTATGAAAATACTTTGTCTCGATTATGGATCAGACCTGTGCCAATGTTCACTGAGGTGGTTGTGGTTGAAGGGAAAAAAATACCTCGTTTTGAATTCCTCCGTGAAGCCTAATCGGGAACCGGAGACCTAGCCCCTAAACGCTAAACGCTGTACTCTATTCTCATGTCTCCCGAACAAGCAAAAGCTCGTATTACAGAAATTGAAACAGCGATGGCAGGCGCTGATTTTTGGAGTGATGTTGATAAAGCGCAGAAGATGATTCGCGAGATGAAAGATTTGGAAGCCGTTGTTGCGGGCCCCACCCGTTACGACAAAGGCTCCGCAATATTGTCTATTCTTGCAGGAGCTGGTGGAGATGATGCCGAGGACTTTGCAGGTATTCTTTTTCGTATGTACCAAGGACATGCTTCAAAGAAAGGGTGGTCGGTAACATTTCTTGACGACAATGAAAATGACCACGGCGGTTTTCGAAGTGTCACATTTGAGGTGGCAGGTACTGGTGCTTATGGTCATTTGAAACATGAAGCAGGCGTGCATCGATTGGTGCGTATATCGCCATTCAATGCGAACGCAAAACGACAAACATCGTTTGCGCTCGTGGAAGTGGTGCCAAAGTTTGCACCAGGGGAGGGGTTGGAAATAAAAGATGATGAGATAGAAGTACAATTTTCTCGCTCGGGTGGCGCGGGAGGGCAAAATGTTAACAAGAGAGAAACAGCAGTGCGCATTGTGCATAAGCCAACGGGTATGGCGGTGCGTGCTTCTACAGAACGCTCTCAAGCTGCAAATCGCGACCGTGCGCTTACTTTGTTGCGTGCAAAATTATTTATTCTTGAAGAAGAAAAGCGCGCCCGTGAGTTAAAAGGACTTTCAATTGCCGGTACGGTGAAAAATGAATGGGGGAGTCAGATTCGCTCATATGTACTCCATCCATATAAATTAGTGAAGGATCATCGCACTGGCGTTGAAATGCATGACACTGATGCAGTGCTGTCGGGTGAATTAGATACATTTATACAAGCAATGCAATCTGGAAAAGTTGCAGAGTCTGATATTTCAAGCGAAGACTTGTAGTAGTATGTACTTAAGGGTGGCTTTTCCTGTTGCCATCTTTCAGAGATACTAAATGATCCCTACGGATCCGACGAAGCATCGCTTAACCCCTCGCTAGAATGATTTATTTCGACAAAGTTACAAAAATATACCAAGACAAGTCTGTCGCACTTGAAGATGTGACGCTGTCGTTTGGACCTAAGGAATTTGCGTCTATCGTGGGACACGCCGGTGCTGGAAAGACAACCCTGCTTAAAATGATATTGGCAGAAGAGACACCTTCTTCAGGAGTGGTCTTTTTTGAATCCACTGATGTTCATAAAATACCAAAAAATAAGCTCCATACGCTTCGAAGAAAAATAGGAACCGTTTTTCAGGATTATCGATTGATTCCAAATAAAACCGCGTATGAAAATGTGGCATTTGCAATGGAGGCCTCAGGGAGGAGTGATGATGAGATTGCCGCAGATGTCCCTCATGTATTAGAGCTTGTAGATCTTGCTGATAAAGCATGGAATTTCCCCCGTGAGCTTTCCGGAGGTGAGCGCCAACGGGTTGCTATTGGGCGCGCGATTGTTAATCAGCCAGAGGTGCTTCTTGCGGATGAGCCAACAGGTAACTTGGATCCTATTAACACCTATCAGGTGGTTGAAATTCTTAAGCGTATTAATGAACTTGGTACGACTGTCATTCTGACGAGTCATAATAAAGGTGTTGTTGATTCACTTGGGAAGAGGGTTATCACGATGGATAATGGGCATGTAGTGAGGGATGATAAAGAAGGAAGGTATGTGTTGTAAGCTAAAACCTATAACCTAATGTATGTTGTGGACTAATATCAGAAGAGTATTGCGTGCAGGATCAGTGAATGTGATGCGAAATAGTTTTGTTTCGCTTGCATCTATCTTTGTGATGACCATGACCTTAATCATCATCGGTTCGTTGATGTTTTTGAATACACTTGTGGGTGAATTTGTCACCTATGTGAAAGATAAGGTTGATGTAAATGTATATTTTGTTACTTCAGCTTCTGAGCAATCAATTTTTGATTTTAAAACAGTACTTCAAAACATTCCTGAGGTTGCCTATGTTACATACACCTCAAGAGATGATGCAATAGCAGAGTTCCGTCTTCGTCACGAGGATGATCAACTAACTCTACAAGCTCTTGATGAATTGAACTCCAATCCGTTTGGTGCGGCGCTTGCTATTAAGGCAAAACAGCCATCACAGTATGAAGCCATTGCGTTGTTTCTTAATGATCACTTGAATGATTCCAACGGCAAACCTTTTATTAGCTCTGTGAACTATGCGCAAAATAAGGCGGTCATTACGCAGTTGGGGAATCTAACCACCTATGTTCAACAGTTTGGTTGGTTTATGATTTTTATCTTTTCGTTAGCTTCAATATTGATTACATTCAATACAATTAGGTTGGCTATTTATACTGCTCGCGAGGAAATATCAGTGATGCGCCTTGTGGGGGCGTCAAATATGTATATTAGAGGTCCATTTGTAGTGGAGGGCACCTTGTACGGTGTTGTTTCAGGTCTTATTGCGTTAATTACATTTTTCCCACTCGCATGGTTCTTAAAGGCTCCAGCTCAAAAAATGTTTGGTGCAGATATCTTCTCGCACTATCTAGGCGCTTTCCCGATATTCTTCATTGTTCTTATATCAGCAGGTGCGTTTCTTGGTGCCCTATCTGCTTTCCTTGCGGTGAGGAAGTACCTTTCGGTCTAAAGAGAAAGGTTATAGGTGTTAGCTTCTAGGTTCTAGCTTTTCTGAAATTAAACCTAACACCTTGAACCTAGTCCCTAGCACCTAGCACCTCGCTGTGTTATTCTAGTCCGATATGGAAGACGCTCGATCAACTAAAAAAAGATCGGGTCGTGCCCCCTCAAAGAAGCGTCACAAATACATTTTCGTCATTGGAGGTGTGATGAGTGGTGTAGGTAAAGGTATTGCAACATCTTCGGTTGCACTCATTTTGCAAAGCAAAGGATACAAGGTGAATGCTGTAAAGGTTGACCCCTATTTGAATATTGATGCTGGGACAATGAATCCAACTGAACACGGTGAAGTGTTCGTGCTTCGCTCTGGTCTTGAAACGGATCAGGATATGGGCAACTACGAAAGATTCTTAAATGTATCTTTGAATCAAGAGGACTACATGACAAGCGGTATGGTGTACCAGAGTGTTTTGGAGAAAGAGCGAAATCTTGGATACAAAGGTAAATGTGTAGAGGCGATTCCACATGTGCGAGATGAAATTATTCGTCGTATTCGTCTTGCCAGTGAACAGAACGGGTCTGATATTTCAGTCATTGAAATAGGTGGTACGGTGGGCGATTTTCAAAATGCTCTTTTCATAGAAGCCGCTCGTGTGTTGAAACTTGAACACCCTGATGATGTTTTGTTTATTCTTGTTTCGTACTTACCGGTTCCAGGAGCCTTGGGTGAAATGAAAACTCGTCCAACGCAAAATGCCGTTCAGCAATTAAATTCTTATGGGGTGCAGGCAAATATTATTATTGCGCGTTCTTCGCAGAAGTTAGACCAGCGGCGTAAAGAAAAAATTGCCATTAGTTCAAATGTCTCAGCTGACCATATTATTTCAGCACCCGATGTCGAGTCTATTTATGATGTGCCATTAAATTTTGAACGGGAGAAAATAGGGGAAATGCTTTTAAAAGCACTACGACTTCCTAAGAAACCAGCAACAGGTTTAGCTGATTGGCAAAATTTTGTTGCAAAGATAAAAAACGCAAAGAAAGAGATAAAAATAGCAATTGTCGGTAAATATTTTGATACAGGTGACTTCGTGCTTTCAGATGCATATCTTTCTGTTATAGAAGCAATAAAATTCTCTGCCGCTGCTGTGGGTGCACGCGTAGAGATTACATGGGTCAACGCAAAAGATTTCCAGAAAAATCCGAAGTCTGTTTCAGCATTGAAGAAATACCACGGGATTATTGTGCCAGGAGGGTTTGGGGAGACTGGAATTGAGGGAAAGATTTTGGCAATACAATACGCGCGTGAAAAGAAAATTCCTTACTTCGGCCTTTGTTACGGCATGCAGTTAATGCTCATAGAATACGCACGGAATGTTCTAAAGTTGCCAGGCTCTCACACGACAGAAATTGACTCAAATCCAACACACCCAGTCATTGACATTCTTCCAGAACAAAAAGCAATTCTTGCAAGTGAAAAATATGGTGCCACGATGCGACTTGGTGTGTATCCTGCTCTCTTGAAGAAGGGAACTATTGCTGGAGATGCATATTCGGCAGAGAGCGTTGAAGAGCGTCATCGTCATCGCTATGAAGTGAATCCAGAGTATATTTCGCAGTTTGAAGAGGGAGGTGTGGTTTTTTCAGGCGTATCACCCTCAGGTATTTTGATGGAAATTGCAGAGTTACCTCGAGAAGTGCATCCATTCATGGTGGGTACCCAGTTTCACCCTGAATTACAGGCGCGACCATTGGCACCACACCCGCTTTTCACTGCTTTTTTGAAGGCGTGCGTGCGGAATGACGCTGTGATTTAATGCCGAGATGGATGGGAGTCTCGAGATAAAACCTTACGCAGTACTGACCTCTTTAGCTGAAAGGATGTGTGGATTGTGTAAGGGTAGTGGTAACTGTTCTGCAGGCTGTAATTATGGTCAACGGAGAGACTCCGTTGAAGTGTGTTGGGAGTGTTCATCAAGCTCGGGAGGGGGCGATTTTCGTCCAGGTTCATGTCCTTCCTGTGAGGGTTCTGGTAAGGATCGACGTTTTAAATTTTCCTAACCTTACTGGTTTTTAACTCAAGAAGTCTGTTACTCTAAAAGGGTATGGCGTTATTTAAATCACACAAAGGGTTCACTCTCATTGAGCTCCTTATTGTCATTGCAATTTTCGGTATTCTTGCGTCGGTGGTTTTAGCGTCACTCAATGTTGTGCGAATAAAGTCTCGTGATTCGCGTCGCACTTCAGACATCAGGCAGTTGCAGATTGCCCTCGGGGCGTACGCAAACGCCAACTCATCATCGTATCCAACAACACTGAACGGTCTCGTGCCAACCTATATTGCCGTTCTTCCTACAGATCCTTCCGGCACCGCCTCTTCTCCTATTTCTTATAGGTACGCAGCACTCGGTGTTGGCGCTGGATGTTCGAGCTACCATCTTGGAGCTACGCTAGAGGACAGTACCAATCAGGTATTAGGTAGTGATAGTGACGCCACTCCAGGATCAAGATGTACAGGATCTTCCAGTGATTTTTCAGGAGCTGATCCAATGTTTGATGTGAAGCCATAACGCATTAACAAAAAATCCCGCATGCGGGATTTTTTGTTTCTAAAAAGAAATCGTTTTAGATTTTCTCAATATTTTCCCATGGTCTACCTTCAACGCCGAAGTGTCCGTATGCTGCTGTTGCTTGAAAGATTGGGCGGGTGAGTCCTAGGCGCTCAATAATTGCCCGTGGACGGAAGTCAAAGTTTTTCTGCACAATCTCGCTCAAGTCTTTTCCAGAATCATCAAATGCTTCAACCATCACTGGCTCCACGCGACCGATAGCGTAGGCAACTGACACTAATACTTTTGTGCCATAGCCATTTGCAACGAGGTTCTTTGCAGCAAATCGGCACATGTACGCAGCGGAGCGATCAACCTTTGTAGCGTCTTTTCCTGAGAAAGCTCCGCCCCCGTGTGGCATCAAACCTCCGTAGGTGTCTACCATTATCTTTCGTCCAGTGAGACCTGCGTCTGCTTCAAATCCTCCCTGAATAAATTGACCTGTTGGATTCACTAGTATTTCAATTCCCGATAGATCTCCCAATACTGACCCGAACAAATGCTCGGTGAGTTTTGCGCGAATTTCTTCTTGAGAAACATCCGCTGTGTGCTGAGTTGAAGTGAGTGCAGTAATTACTTTGCCATTTGAAATGGTGACTTGTGTTTTTCCATCTGGTCGTGCCCAGGGAAGTGTTCCGTCACGACGAAGCGCTTCTAGTCGGCGTGCAAGTGCATGAGAAAGTACGACACCTAATGGGAGCATTTCTTTTGTTTCATTTGTAGCGTAGCCATACATGATGCCTTGGTCACCTGCGCCACCGGTGTCTACACCCATCGCAATATCTCCAGATTGCTTGGCGATATGTTCAAGAATATCTAACGGTTCTGTGTAGCCAATATCTGTATAGACCTTACGGGCGATACCTGTATAATCAACTGTCGCATTTGTCCGCACTTCACCGCCGAGCATCATGTATCCATGACTGCCAAAAGACTCGACAGCTACTCGACTTGTTGGATCTTGCGTTAAGCAGGCATCTAAAATTGCATCTGATATTTGATCGCAGACTTTGTCGGGATGTCCTGCGGTAACGCTCTCGGTTGTGTATGTCTTAAGTAAGTGAAGCATATTGATGTTGATTAATGAGTGAATAATAAATAAAAAATCTTTCCCTATTAAGGAAAGATTTTGTGTAAGATATCTTTCCCCGAAGGGCTGGTAGCACTTTATCTTTCGACAAGTTGCTGGTGAATCGTAGGCCCAGATGCCTCCTCACACTCTTGATACGTATTCAATTGTAGGTCAGCGCCTATTCTAAACTACTGTCTGAGGAAGGACAAGGTTACCAACTAGTATGTTTTTTAATACCTCGGGATAGAGCTTCCTTTCTTCAATCTTGATTCTCTCATGAAGGGTTTCTATGCTGTCGTTTGGAAGTATTGGCACACTTCTTTGTGCAAGTATCGGGCCATCATCGAGATCTGCTGTTGCAATGTGGATCGTGCATCCTGTTTCTTTTGCCCTAGCCTCAAGAGCGTCTTTCACCGCATGATCACCTTTAAATAGGGGAAGGAGAGATGGATGTGTATTAAGAATGTATCCGTCGTATGTAGTGAAGAGAGAGTCTCCAAGGATGGTCATGAAGCCAGCCATGGCAACCAAATCAATTCCATGGGTTTGCAATACTTCTAGAATTTTTTGTGTGTACAGTCCTCGGTCGAAGCTAGTACCAAAATTTTTACGTTCTATGAGTGCCGTGGGGATTCCTACTTCTTTCGCTCTGTCGATTGCCTTGCATGGACGATCAGCAACTACGAGTTTGATGGGGATATGCTCTTTCAGCATGGCTTCAAAATTCGAACCTGTCCCTGACACAAAGACGGCTAGATTTTTAGGTGTTTTAGCGCTCATATTTTGTGTGTTTTCCACCTAAAGCCCGCTACTTGGCGACCTTATACCAATTATGGTATCCTGAGGCATGGGGAAAGTACACACAGGGAAGTTTTTGACTTTCGATGATGTCTTGATTCGGCCTGCTCGAAGTTCTGTTGAGCCGCGCGAAGCAAATGTAGAGACCGCGATTGCTCGTGGTTTTTTTCTTACCATACCAATCATTTCTGCTGCGATGGACAAAGTGACGGAAACGAAGATGGCGATTGCTCTGGGTAAGCTTGGAGGCTTAGGAATTATTCACCGCTCAAATACACTTGAAGAGGAAGTAAAAATGGTGAAGGAAGTTAAGAAAGCAGGTGTGCGTGTTGGCGCTGCATGTAGTGCATTTGATTTGGAGCGAGCTATCGCTCTCAAAAAAGCAGGGGCTGATGTGATTGCGGTTGACTCAGCACATGGTCACAACATGAATGTTGTTGCTGGTGCAAGAAGAATAAAGAAAGCCATAGGCAAAACACCACTTCTCGTTGGAAACATTGCAACAAAAGAAGCTGCGCTCGAACTCGTTAAATTTGCAGATGGAATTAAAGTTGGTATTGGTCCTGGTTCCATTTGCACTACACGCATTGTTTCGGGCGTCGGTGTGCCACAACTTTCAGCAATTATGGAGGTGGTTGCAGTTGCAAAAAAATTCGGAGTTCCTGTTATTGCTGATGGAGGTATTCGTATGTCGGGCGACATTGCGAAAGCACTGGGTGCTGGCGCCTCTGCTGTCATGCTTGGAAACACTCTTGCGGGTACTGACGCCGCACCAGGAAAAATGGTTACCGTTGGTGGAAAAAAATTCAAAGAGTATCGTGGCATGGGCTCTTTGGCAGTTCTGAAAAAAGGAAAAGCAAATGACCGTTACCTCGGTACTTCAAAAGGCATTGTTCCTGAAGGTGTTTCAGCATTGGTGCCATACGCAGGTACGCTTGAGGATGTTGTTTCGAAGCTCGTGGGAGGTATTCGAGTTTCTATGGGGTATGTTGGTGCAAAAAAACTTTCTGACTTTGAAAAGAAAGTTCAGTTCATGGTAGTTTCGGGAGCATCAGTCAAAGAAAACAATCCGCACTCTCTTGCGAAAGTTTTTGAAGACTAGGTGCGAACGAAGCGCGCACCGTAGTCTGAAGTAGAATCCCTCGATGTTCTCGAGGTTTTATTTTCGCTTTCTTTCTCCATGTATCACTGTAGTGCTACAGTGATACATGGAGAAAATGCTTTGTTTCTGAGAGTATACTGACGATATGTTTCCGTTTCCAATCGATTTTAAAATTGTGGCGACTGTTCTTTCGCTCGTTCTTGGTGCGCTTTCGTACATACCTTACATACGAAGTATGGTTCGGAGGCAAACCACGCCCCACCCATACACATGGCTTATTTGGTCCATCACGACAGGCACTGCCGCTGTGGGAGGTTGGTATGGAGGTGGCGGGTACGGTGTTTTGTTACTCGCTCTGTGGTCAGTGCTTACATTTTTGGTTTTTCTTCTTTCTTTTAAATATGGAACAAAAAATATTACGAAGGGGGATGTAGCACTGCTTGTACTCGCTCTTTTTGCGATTCTTGTATGGTGGCAACTCAATGCTCCACTTCTTTCAATTCTCATGGTTACTGCGATTGATGCATTCGGATATGTGCCAACGATCCGTAAGGTCTTGGAAGAGCCGTGGAGTGAATCGCTTTCATCGTGGCTTCTTTTCACCGCAACAGGGCTTATTGGACTTGTAGCCCTTGCTCAGTATAATTTCCTCACCGTTGTATACCTTGCGATGAGCGCCACCCTCAATACTATTGTTATAAGTATCTGCCTTTTCAAAAGACGAAACATCCCAAAACCCATCTCTGCTCTGCGTTGAATCTGCTTTGTTTCCATAGTATTCTCTAAAAGCTAACAGCTAACAGCTAACAGCTAGAAGCTGAAAGCTAGAAGCTAGTTAAGAATTGCGGGATCGTCTAATGGTAGGACACCTCCCTCTGGAGGAGGCTATCTTGGTTCGAGTCCAGGTCCCGCAGCTGATTTTTAAGCGTAAAAATCACGTCGAAATTAGCAAATTTCGACGAGGTTATATCATCATCGGAAAGACTTGTAAGCTCAAATTCGCTTCGCGAGTGCCATAGATATGGCACCAAGAAGTCCTAGGTGCAAATTCGCGTCGCGGACGCCCCACAAGGCGCCAAGACGAGAATAGATAATAATCACGTCAAACTTTGTTAAGTTTGACGTGATTATCTCCACAGACGATTTGATACCATGACCGTATGACCAAACAAACGCTTGCTGGTGGTGTGGTACACAAAATGCCGGAAGATTTAGAAACGGCGATACTTAAAATACCTAAGACGCTTGCCGTATGGGAGGATATTACACCGCTCGCACGCAATGAATGGATCTGCTGGGTCATCTCTGGGAAAAAAGCGGAAACAAGGAATATCCGTATTGAGAAGGCACTTTCGAAACTTAAAGGCGGGATGCGCAGGCCTTGTTGTTGGGCAGGTTGTATTCATCGTTGAAAGCGATAGTTCTGATTTTTTCAATCTCATACGTTTCCTTGCCTCTCTCCCCTAAGTACATTAGGGTAGGCGTATGGCAAAACTGATGGTAGGGATGGGGCTTCCGGGCTCTGGTAAATCGACAAATCTCACCAAGCTTGCTCAAAAGTATGCCTATGAATATATAAGTTTCGACACCGTTCGAGAGGCGTTCGGACTTAGTCGTGCGGAGTCATCTACTCCGGCGGTATTTGAACATATTGGTTCACGCATGCTCGAGCTCTATCGCGCAGGTAAGACTGTAGTCCTTGACGGCACTTTTCTTAATGGATATCGACGAGAGCTTATTGCATTCGCGCGAGCGAACGGTGTGAAGAGAATACAAGGAATATTTGTTGATACTCCAGAAGAACATGCGTGGGCGCGCGTTCAGGCGCGGAGCGCTGAAGAAAAAACAACTCGAAAACTATTTGATGGTCGAGTTGATCATCTCAAGAAATTTCCTCCACAAATAGATGATGGCTTCGATGCTATCTTTGTACTCAATGAGGTTGGGGAATTAGTAAAAGCAAAAATGCCTCGTGAGCGTGAACGCGAATTTAATCCACGACGACGTCTTTTGTAATTCGCCATACTCTGTTTGCTATGCTTACTGTATGCAACTAAAAGTGCTCTCTTGGAATATTTGGGACGAAGGACACTTTGATGAAATTGCAGAGTTTTTGAGGTCCTCAGAGGCGGACATTATTGGTCTGCAGGAAGTGCTTCCATTCAGTAAAAGCATTCCAATCATTGAATTTTTGACATCACTCGGCTACGAACATGTATATGCGCCTGCGCGCGCCGCAACCCTTTCAAGTGATGGGACTGACGAAATGGGCAATGCTGTTTTTAGTAGACACCCAATCGTAAGTAGTGCGGTTCATATGCTTTCTGACGAAAATAAGCGTGTAGCCGTGCAAGCTGACATTACTATTGAGGGAGAAACAGTGCATGTGTTTTCTGTTCACCTTCTTCATACGCATCAAAAAGTCTCTAGCATTCAAGAATTACAAGTAGAAAACTTACTAAAGGTTCTTCCTCTAGAGAAAGTAATGGTGATGGGGGATTTTAACGCAACCCCTGAAAGCGTTGCTGTGCAAAAAATGCACTCTGTACTTACTGATACAGACACTACTCATACTCCTACATGGAGCGTGTATCCCGAAGGATGTCCCGTTTGTAATCCGCAGAAAATTGATACAAGGCTCGATTATATTTTTTTGAGCTCAGACATAAAAACAATTGCCTCAAAAGTAGAGAATTCAAAAGGCTCTGATCATCTGCCGATATCAGCTACTGTTGAAATATAAAAATCATGCCTCATCTACACGAGCACATTGATTTTACCGTTGAGGTATTTGTAGTCTTCAATGGCAAAGTGCTTTTAAGAAAGCATGACAAATATGGCATTTGGCTTTCTGTTGGTGGGCACATTGAACTTAATGAAGATCCCAATCAAGCGGCACTCCGGGAGGTACAAGAGGAAGTGGGGCTCACTGTAGAGCTTTTTGACACTAGAGAATATCAAGGAGATGCAAAAATAAAAGAACTCATTGCACCTATTTCAATGAATCGTCACAGTATTTCTGGTACACACGAACACATCTCGCTTATTTATTTCGCCACTACAAACACCGATGAAATCGTTCCTGAGAAAATTTCCGATGCATGGAAGTGGTGTACCAAAGAAGATATTGATGCAATGAGTGATTTACAAAGCAATGTTGCGTTTTACGGCAAGCGGGCGATTGATCTGGTTGAGAATAAAAAATAGGCAGGATATGCTTGAGAGTGGCTATCTTAAAGAGCTATGAAACTCATACTTATAAATGGACCTTCGGGGGTAGGGAAGTCTACTGTTGCAGAGCGATTGCATAAGGAAATTCCGCTATCGCTTTTGGTTGAGGTGGATGTATGGCGCAGATTCATTAGTGCCTATAAAGAGCATACCGATGAGAGTTTGAGGCTTGCATACCAATACACAACGGACGCCATTGAGTCGTATTTAAAAACTGGCAACAGTGTCATTGTCGATAAAGTACTTTTGGATGCTCCAGAAATCCTTGATGCCATAACGCTACTCGGAGCAAAGTATGGTGCAGAGATTCATGAGTTTGTGTTGACCGCAGAGAAGGAGAAAGTAATTGAGCGTGCAGCGCAGAGGGGGTACAGCCCTGACAGTTTGCTTACTCCAAAAAAAGTGGAGGAGTTATGGGAGAGTGCAGAAAAATTTCGTCACGAAAGATCGGGAGCAACAGTGATAGATACCACTAACTTAAACCCAGAAGCTGTCTACACCCTCATAAAAAACAATGTTTTTGGTGCTCTTTAGTACCTCTTGCTGATAGCACTTTAATACACCCCTAATTCGCACGAATTAGGGGTGTATTAAGTTTACAAAGGTCCGACCTTTGTATGCTTACTCTGAATGTGGTATTCAGAGGCTGACCTTTTTTGCTCTTTCCACTCCTCCTACGATATAGTATAATTTAACGACCGTTAGATTAAACTATATCGAAGTTTTCCCCTTAGTTGCAGTGAATGAGGTAGCGCATTTTTTTAGAAGGGCAAAGATGTATAGGTGAAGAGAACAGTGACGACAGTTGTCGTTCTATTTTTCGTTTCTGTCTTTTTCCCTATACAGGTATTTGCTGATACCGCTCCATGTGGGGCAACCGCTCTTTCCGCAAGTGGATACTTTTTTGATTCGTATGAAAATATACAGTATTCAGATGCAGGGTATTTAATTCACAATTTCCATAATCTACCGCAGTATTCGGACGGTCGTTCTTTTAAAATCCGTTGGTCGTATATTGATGACGAGTGTAATTCCCTCACGTCAGCAAATTCGTTTGTATCCGTAGCTCTTCCGGCTGGGGTTGTAAGCTGGAGTATTCGCTTCACCTCAGGCACTCATTTTGATGTATGGGATGATCAAAATGAGGTAATGATGGCAAGTTTTGATATACCCGCAGTGCCTCTTTACACAAGGATTTCTTTTGAGGGAACCATAGATAACGGCGGGAGTGTTTTTACTTCACAAACTTTACATATAGAAAAAGATGCAACACCTCCCACGTTTCAAAATTCAATAGAAAAACCTACGCCCTGTAATGCAGGTAGTGCGAGTGGTTATTATTTTGATTTCTCAGAAAGTGCAGAGTATGTGGATGGTTTGCTGCGTGTCCACTTGCGACTGAAGACTCCGTATAACGACGGGAGAGTGTTTCGTACGGCAGTGTTGGTGGGCGATGAGTCGTGTGTCACGAGTGTACCCAGCTATTCATCGCTTTCACCAGATTCTTCTTTCACGCCGTACATTCGCTATTACTCATTTCGCATGACCTCGTCGACTCACTTTGTGCTGTGGGACGACGAAAACGATATTGCACTTTCCTGCACGGGGTGTGCGGGGGATATATCTGATTCAACCTATGTTTCTTTCTACGGAACGATTGACGGAGATGCTTCTGTTATTCAAACCACGCCGTTTTCTCCCACTGAGTTTCAGAAGTGTTGCTCGAGTGTGCTGTTTTTGCCAGGAATTAAAGGAAGTCGACTCTATGTGGAGAGTGGTGGTGCGGAAAATAAGTTATGGGAACCTGATTTACTTGAGGGGAACGCTGATGTGCGAGGAATGTTTCTTGATTCAAACGGCAAGAGCACTGGGAATGTCTATGTAAAAGAGGGAAGTATTCTTGATTCCGCAGGCGGAAAGGACTACTACAAATCTTTCATTTCTGACATGGATGAACTCAAGAGCGCCAGAGCCATAACAGACTGGCAACCTGTTGCGTATGACTGGCGTCTTTCTCTCGATGACATTTTGGCGAATGGTGCCGAGGTCGATGGAAAGATTTTTTACGACACTGCTACAGCAACGCCCTACATTACGCAGACACTTCGTGAGCTCGCATCGCAGTCGCAAACGGGGAAGGTGACTATTGTTGCGCATTCAAATGGTGGATTAGTTACTAAGGCATTACTGCAACAGCTCGGAGACACTGGGGCTCAAAAACTTGTCGACAGAGTTATTTTTGTCGGCGTTCCGCAAAGTGGCGCACCACAAAGCATTGGCGCTCTTCTTTATGGTTATAAAGAGGATATTTCTTTTTTCCCTGTTTCAGTTGTTGATAAAAAAACCGCACGTGAGTTTGCAGAAAATTCTCCGATGGGATATCACCTCCTTCCGTCACAAAAGTATTTTGATGACACGAAAGACATTAATCATCCTGTAGTTATTTTTGATGGTGAAAAAGCGTTTGAGAAAGAGCGAATTGCGTATGGGTTAGTAGTTGGAAACAGTACAGAGCTTGGTGATTTTTTGCTCGCGCGAGACGGCGGAAGAGAGAAACCGCTTTCAAACCAAATTGGCAAAGCAAATGTTTTAAATTCAGCGCTTGTTGACTATGCCAAGTCTCTTCACGACAATCTTGATGTATGGGTGCCACCAGAAAATATTACTTTGTATCAAATCGCTGGGTGGGGAGTGGGCACAGTGGCAGGTATTGAATTTTATGATGCACCGCAGGTGAGTGCCTTCACTGCTCTTAATCCAAGGGCGTATCGTCCACTTTTTGTTGAAGATGGTGACGGCGTCGTGCCCGTTCCGAGTGCTCTCATGATGAGTACGAGCACTGAAAATGTGAAGAGGTATTGGGTAAATTTAGAAGACTATAATAGTGACCATAAAGACAATCCAAGTGACCATGGAAATATTCTAGAAGTTCCTGAATTGCGTCAGTTTATTAAAAATATTTTTAATACAACAAACACACTTACTAGTTATGTTCAAACAGAACAACCTTCTACATTAAAACAAGCAAAAAAGCTCCGCTTCTTCCTCCATTCTCCTCTCACCCTTGAGCTCTTCGACTCATCTGGAAATCATGTTGGGTACAATGAAGATGGCTCGTTTGACCAAGAAATTCCCGATGTTGAGTATGGAGAGCTTGGAGATGTGCAATACATCACTGCTCAGCAAGGGCCTCAGTACCAAGTTGTTTTAAATGGGCTTGATGTAGGAACTTTTTCACTTGATATTCAAGAGGTGGAAGAAAATAACCTGATGAAACAAACTACTCTTGCAAACCTACCCACGACTGGAAACACCAAAGTAACTTTAAGTATAGGCGATGGTATCGAGACTGCTTCATTACTTGAAGTTGATGAAGATGGTGATGAGGTGGTCGATATCACACTTCAACCATTAGTCGGAGAAACTGTAATCTATGAAGAACCTATTGTTCCCGCAGAGACCTCGACACAAGCTCCGGTTCAAGCTGGCGGTGGAGGGCCAATTTGGAATGCTTCTGTAGGTATGGTTGCTGGCACAAGTACTATTGCCGTTTTCGTTAACCTCACATCTACTCAAGCTCACGCAACAGATACGCCTGTAGAGAATATTCAAGTTATCTCGAAAAAAAGTGTACAGGAAGTAGCCAGAGTTCAAGAAAAAAATTCTGTTCAAAAAACTCAAACAATTATACAAACAGTCACGCCTTTCCGCCCCGTTTCTCAACAGAGGGGATTCTCTGACTTTATTTTGCAGGTATACAATGGTTTTAGGAGTTCATTTAAGTTTTTGGATTTTCTTTTTTGATCATCTATAAATCTATGAAAATAAAACAGGCAATGCCGTTATTTTTGATATTTTTTTGGATAACATTAGATTATGTTGCACATTGGTGTGTTGATTCTCTCGATGCTTGTTATGGGTCATTAGTACATCAATCTTTTGGTTTGCTCACACCTGTTTACCTTTTTTCAATTGTAACTCTACCCACCGCCTTCTTTCTCATTTTTGTTTCTTCTTCGATTTTTAAATCATGGCTTAAGTTTACGATGTGGTGGGTTCCACTTTCAATACTGGTTATTGTGGTTGCATCAGAACCAGGCGGTGCAATGATGCCAATTTACTCTTTCATTCAAAAAGATGCCGTATTTTTAATGAGTAGCCTTTTTGTCATGGTGAGTGTAGGAATTATCGTTGGGAAGTTACTGACGGTGTTTTTAGATAAGTACACCGCTAGTTTTCACAGTACATTGAAGGCCTTATTCTCCTTCAGCTACTTTTGGGTTCCATTTTCGCTCGCGTTTGTTTTGATGCCACCACTTGTGCACGAATTTCTAGAAGGATACCTCTTTAGCTTTTTTGGACTTCCTATTAGTTTTGAATACAGAGCCTACATTATGGGAGGGGTTTTTGTGGTCATTAGTTTAGGGATCATTGTTTGGAAAACACTCGCTCTTCGAAAAAAGAACTAGCCTTTTGCAAAGGCGCTGACTTCATCAGTACGTGCCATGTATCTCTCTGTATAGTATAATTTAACGATCGTTAGATTAAACTATATCGCTATTATTTAGCCATTTTTACTACATTAATTCTGTCGCATATGGGAAAAATTGAACAAGCGCTGAAAGGGAAGATTCGCCGTACAAAGATTAACAATGCAATCATTAATGCAGTAGCGCTTACTGGCACGCTTGCTGTTGCCGCTGTCGCACCAAATGTTCTTGGGGCTTTGGGAAAGATGAAGTTTCTTAACCAACGGCGCTATCAGGTGAAAGAATCTTTTTCACGAATGATTCGTGAAGGGTACATCGTTCTTGAAAAAAGAAATGGCACTTCGTATGCGTCTTTGACTCCGAAAGGGGAGCGATTTGCGATGCTGGTGCATGAGGGTTCAGTGACTCCTAAAAAACCAAAGCAGTGGGATGGTAAGTGGCGTGTACTTGTTTTTGATATTGAGGAGAAACGACGAGGTTTGCGCGACAAGATGCGAATGGCGCTGATCAATCTTGGGTTTGTTCGTTTGCAGAATAGTGTGTGGGCGTATCCGTATGACTGTGAGGACTTGATTATACTCATCAAGGCTGACCTTAAGATGGGGCAGGAGGTTCTCTACATCATTGCTGACACCATAGAGAATGATGGAGCTCTTCGCCGACGCTTTGGTTTGTCTCCAGCTAAATAATCTTCAAAAACCGCACGGAGATAGAGAGAAAGACGATATAGTTTAATCTAACGATCGTTAGATTAAACTATATCGGTAGTTTTTCTGTAAAAGAGGTGGATCTATAAGGTTGAGCTGAAAAGCTCACTCGCTAGGCCTGTTACTACCCAAAGAGGCAATAGTCAATATTGAATATTAATTATCTAACGAGGTACACTGGCGCAATGGATTGGGGTGGCAAAGTGACCTACATCGGGAAAACAGCTTTTCGTGATGGTGTGGTGCCGTTTGGTATTAAAGACGCTGACCGCTTGGAACATTTTTCTGTGATGGGGAAGGCTGGCAGTGGCCGTGCAACTCTTTTTGCAGGTATGGCTCTGCAAGATATTGAGCGAGGGATGAGTGTGGTTATTTTGGATGCATCAGGAAATTTGGTGCCGATGCTTTTAGAGCGTTTAAGCGAGAGTGCTCGCGAGCGACTTGTGTTTCTTGACCCTTCTGACGGAGAACATCCTTTTTCGTGGAATCCTATTAATGAATTTCGTCCGCTCGGTGAAAAAGCCGTTGGCGTTTTTTCTGAAGCACTTGCGAGCATGTATCGCATTGCTCCAAGCGCCCTTACCGAATACATCGCTGAATTTTCTCTTGCTCGCCAAGATGTAAGTGCACTTTGTTTATATAACGCAGTTGCTGATCCAAAGGCGCGCGACAAAATGTTTGGTGCTCAAACTCCAGAGAGTATTCGTTTTGAAGAGATTATGAAATCGAACGAAGATGATGCTGCGTTAATTATTGAGCATGGCCGTTACATTGCGAAAGATACTCTGGTGCGCAATGTTCTTGGGCAGACAGAATCAAAATTTTCACTCGCACAAAATAACGCTGGGGCTGTGATTGTTGTTGATGTGTCGCGTATTCGAATGTTTCCAACACGCATAACGCCCTTGGTGCGCATCTTTACACACGCAGCTCGTGCTCGGGGGGTACTTGGTGAAAACACCGCACTCTATTTATATGACTGTTTGAAATACCTTTCTGAAAAAGATATTGAGCTCATACTGCCAGAGCGGAAAGTTGCATGCGCATTTGCAAGTACTCCACAGAATGAAGAAGATGAAGAGTTATATGAAAAAGCATTTCGACGATGTGGATCGGTTCTTGCCTTTGCACCGCATCCTGCAGATTTCTCACTCGCTGAAAAGATTTTTTATCCGTATGTTTCGCCAGAGGATTTATCAAAATTGAAGGAAGGTGAAATGTGCGTTGCACTCACTATTGATTCAGTACGCGCGCGTCCGTTTTTTGCCATGGCACTTCCACGCCCCGAGAGAACGGGGGAGTCATACCAAGATTTGCAGACCTTTTCTCGAGAAAAATACACAACTCAGCGAGTAAAAGTTGATGCGCTTTTCAAAGCTCCTAAGGAAGAAGATCCAAAAGATAAAGGAAAGGGGGGTGAGCCAGGGTCATTTTCAGATACATTCCGATCTATCTTTAACAAGCGTACAGCTACGCCAACACCAGGAGAACCAGCAGGAGGTAAGAAGGCGGATGCTAGTGAAAAACCAAAACCAAAAACTCCTGATGCGAAGACGGATGGTGCGACTAAAAAAGAAGATGCCTCTCCTAAGAAGGAAGAAAAGCAGGCTTCAGAGATTCCCGAAGATGATCTTCGACAGATGCTTCATGTGGAGCCTATTTCTGGTGTGGGTCTGCCTGTGTAGCTTTTAAAGGCTGTACTATGTAGTTATAAAAAACTACCAGGTATGACGCAGAGCCTGCATACGCACTGTAAATATTCCTTCTTAATTTTAGTATTTCTTTTTTCTTTTCCCCCTCTGTATTCTTTCGCTTCCGTTTCTATATCGGAGGTTATGTACGACCCGAGTGGGGCGGATGATGGACATGAATGGGTGGAGGTATATAACTCTGGCGCATCTTTTGATCTTTCAAAATGGAAGTTATTTGAGGGCGGAACAAATCATGGCATTAGCGCATATGCAGGAGGTTCTAATCTAGCCACAGGAGGGTATGTGGTTTTGGTAGATAATCCTTCAAAATTTCTTGCTGATTGGCCGAGCTTTTCTGGCCAAATTTTTGATACTGTTTTTTCAGGCGGATTAAATAATACAAATGGCGAGGTACTGATACTACGAAATGATTCCTTGGTTGATATTGATTCGATTACCTATAGCCCTGCACTAGGTGCGAACGGTGATGGTAATTCGCTTCAGAAAGTAGGATCTTCGTTTACGGCATCTTCGCCTACACCGGGCTCTGCGATTAGTGGTGGTAGTTCACCTAGCACTTCAGGTGGTGGAAGTACTAGTACGGAGACCTCTGGTTCGAGCAGTGCATCAAGCACCTCATCAAACTCCGGGGGCTCATATTTCATTGAACCAAAGATTAGCGTGTCTGCTGGGGGAGACAGGGTGGTGGTTGCGAGTGCGGGGACTATATTCGAGGGGCGTGTGCAGGGTTTGAAAGGGGAGGCCATTACCAACGCCCGTTTGGTTTGGAATTTTGGTAATGGTGAGAGTCGTGAAGGTCGTTCGGTTTTGTATGCGTTTCCATATCCAGGGAGGTATGTGGTGATACTTGATGCATCATCAGAAATATATAGTGCGACTACACGACTTATTGTGACAGTTGTACCTGCGCAGGTGTCAGTTTCCGAAGTCAATTCTGATTTTGTGGAAATTACGAATAGTTCCAACATCGAACTTAACTTAGGTTTATGGCAACTAACTGCCGATGGTCAAATATTTAGATTTCCCGCGAATACTATTTTGTTTCCTCATGAATCTGTTGCGATATCGAATATCGCGACAGGACTTGCGCCATCCTCGCCGCGTGCGGTGACATTGCTGTATCCAAACGGCACACTTGCCGCTGCGTACGGGACAGAGTTAATTGTGGCGCGAAAAACAGCTGGGGTAGCGCAGTCATACCCGCAAGCATCCTCACCGAACAAGGCGCAATCTTCAAACACGGTGCGTGCGTCTAACTCATCCTCAAATCTACTCGCCGCACCTATTACTGCTCTTAGCTCAACCTCAATGCCAGAACTCGCTTCATTTGGTATGCTTCCTTGGATTGTAGGGCTTCTTGCGGTCATTGGAATAGCGGTGGGTGCCGTGTTACTTATTCGGGGTAGCAAAGGTACGACAACAGGCTATACAATCATTGAGGAGGAGTAGAATCAAAAAACAACATTCATGGCTCAAGACTCAGGAAAGAAAACTATTTTAGTCACTGGCGGAGCTGGGCTTGTAGGTTCGCACTTGTGCGAGAGGTTGGTAAAAGATGGCCATACGGTCATCTCGCTCGATAACTATTTTGCTGGCTCAAAGGATAACCATGTTGCGGGGGTGGATTACCGAGAAGGACACACGAAAGACATTGAGAAGTTTGTTCCTGAGCACATCGATCTCATCTACCATCTTGGTGAATATTCGCGCGTGGAAATAAGTCTCGCTGAACCAGAGTTGGTGTTTGACTTGAATACCCTCGGTACTTTTGGGGTGTTGGAGTTTTGGAGAAAACGAAAATGCAAAATAGTCTACGCGGGTTCCTCAACAAAGTTTGGTGATGGAGGTTTGAGTCGCACGGCTACTCCGTATGCGTGGACAAAGGCAGCGAACACTGAGCTCGTAAAAAATTATGGTGAGTGGTACGGGCTGTCGTATGCAGTTACTTATTTCTACAATGTGTACGGTCCTCGAGAGCGCTCCGGAGCATACGGGACGCTCATTGAAATATTTCGACAGAAGCATTTGAAAGGAGAAGTGCTCGGTGTGGTGACACCGGGAACACAGAAGCGTAATTTCACGTATGTTGGCGACATTGTTGCTGGTCTGGCGCTGGTTGGTGAAAAAGGTGAGGGCGATAACTATGGGCTCGGAGATACGCAAGAGTATTCAGTCCTCGAAATCGCACAGATGTTTGGTGGCGAAATAGAGATGTTGCCAGAGCGAGCAGGAAACCGACTCAGTTCCGCTATTGATATTTCTAAGGCTCAGGCACTGGGATGGAATCCGACTAAAGGTGTGGCAGAGTACATTCATGAAGTAACAGGAAAGAAATGAAACGAGTTCTCATTTTTTCTCTCGCATACTATCCAAAATATATAGGGGGCGCTGAGGTTGCCATTAAAGATATTACCGACCGTGTAGCCTGCACAGACATTGAGTTTCATATGGTGACGCTTCGTTTTGATTCGGCTCTACCAAAAGTGGAGCAGGTAGGAAATGTGTTGGTGCACCGCATTGGGTTTGTTACCAACAACCCGTCAATGGCTGATTTAAAGAAGTTTCCGCTTGCTTTAAATAAATTTCTTTTCCAAGGCCTCGCACCTTTCTACGCACTTACTCTTCATAAGAAATACCGCTACGACGGGATATGGGGGATGATGGCGCATTCAGTGGGTATTGCAGTAGGGATATTTAAACTCCTTAAGCCTTCAGTTAAATATGTTCTTACTCTTCAAGAGGGAGATCCGCCAAAATATATTGAACGACTTGCATTGCCAGCGTGGCCTCTATTTAAATATGCTTTTACAGGTGCAGATAGGGTGCAGGTTATTTCCACTTTTCTTGGGGCGTGGGCAAAACGAATGGGCTATGCAGGCGAGCCGATAGTAATTCCAAATGGTGTTAACACGGTGGCGTTTTCAAAGGAAGTTCCTGTGTTGGAACTCATTGCTCTTAAAGAAAAACTCCATAAAGGGAAGGATGATATTTTTCTCATTACTGCATCACGACTCGTTCATAAAAATGCAATTGATGATGTTATTCATGCACTCTCACTTCTCCCTGAAAATATAAAATTTCTTATTCTCGGCACTGGTCCGGATGAAGAGAAGCTCAAACTCCAAGTTACAAACTCCAAGTTACAAACTAGGGTGCTGTTTCTTGGTCATGTTACCTACGGGGATATCCCGAAGTATCTTCATGTGTCCGACATATTCATTCGACCTTCACGCTCGGAGGGTATGGGAAATTCATTTATAGAGGCTTTTGCTAGTGGCATCCCTGTGATTGCAACCCAAGAAGGAGGTATTGCTGATTTTCTCTTTGACTCGGTGCGCAATCCAGATAAAGCACCAACCGGTTTTGCGGTTGACGCTGACAGCCCTAAGCAGATAGCTGAAACGGTGAAGCATATATTGGCGCACCCTGAAGCCGTAGCTGTAGTGGTACAGAATGCAGAGGCACTTACCGAGAAAGGATATGACTGGAATCACATTGCCAAAGATATGCGAGAAAGGGTGTTCAGTATATTTTGAGCCATTTTTCTGATTCTGCTACACTTCATACTCCTCGAGTATTTTTATGAAAAAAACAAAAAACTCTCATGACTACGCAGTCATCATGGCTGGCGGTAGCGGAACACGACTTTGGCCTTTGAGTCGAAAAAATAAACCGAAGCAGTTTCAACGCTTCGTTGGAGAGAAAACGCTTTTTCAGCTCATGTACAAACAGCTCTTGCTGTCATTCGCCCCAGAGAAGATTTTTGTACAAATTCCTGCAGAATATTTATCGTATATACAGGAGCAGGAGCCAGATATTGCGAAGAAGAACATAATCATTGAACCTGAAGCTCGTGATACCGCACCAGCGTTTGCGTTTGCTGCGGCGGTGATTTATGCAAAAGATAAAGATGCTACTGTAGGAATTTTTAACTCAGACCATCTCATCGATACTCCGAAGATTTTTCATGACTCTGTTGCGTTGGGTTTTGATGCAGCACGGCAGTTTCCTGAGGATATTGTGATGATAGGAGTACGACCACTTTCACCTCACACAGGTTTAGGATATATACGTTTTAATGATGCGAAGCCAATCAAAGGATTTCGGGCACCGCTGTACCGTGTTGAATCTTTTGTTGAGAAGCCTGACACAAAGCACGCATTGAAGTTCATCGCTTCTGGGCGTTACTTATGGAATACCGGCTATAAAATCACAAACGCAAAAAATCTTTTGGAGATGCTGAAGAAATCGAAAAAAGAATATAAAGAAAATATTCATCTTCTTGTAGGGGCTCTCGCAGATAAATCAAAAAGTGCAGGAGTGTATTTTAAGAAACTATCAAAACAGTCGTTTGAGTACTTGATTACTGAAAAGACTGCACGACTCATTGTTATTCCGTCTTCTGTCGATTGGTCTGATATCGGTGATTGGGAAGCCGTACACAGTATTCTCACTCAGAAAAGAAAGAAGGGTCTTCATACTGCAGGGAAAGTGGTTGAGCATGAAAGTAAAAATACTCTCCTCATAAGTACCCATAGACCAATCGTTGCTATTGGGGTTGATAATCTTATTGTGGTAGAAACTGAAGACGCGGTCTTGATTATGTCTAAAAATAGAAGTCAGGATATAAAGCCCACATTGCAACGGCTTCTTGAAAACGAGCCACACCTTTCATAAAAATTAATCATGAAAATACTTATCACTGGTGGCGCTGGGTTTATCGGCAGTAATGCGGCGAATACTTTTTCTCAGCAAGGTCATAGCGTTACCGTTATAGATAATTTTTCGCTCGGCGTTCCAGAAAATCTTGAGCCCGGCATTCTCTGTATTGAGGGTGATGTGCGAGATATGTCCGTTTTAAAAAAAGCAGATGCTCCAGACATCATTATCCATCTCGCCGCGTCTTCTTCATCACCAATGTTTACTGTTGATTTATCTGGAGCTCTGTCTAATAACATATTGGGGCACATTGCCGTTCTTGAGTACGCAGTGGCAGTGAAAGCAAAAAAAGTTCTTTTTGCCTCAACTTCATCGGTGTACGCTAATAATCCGGTTCCACTCAAAGAAACACAAGAGGTTATACCGACTAATTTCTATGCGGTGAGTAAGTATGCACAAGAAAATATCTCAAGAGTTTTTAGCGCACTCCATGGTATGCCCATAGTCGCGTTTCGTTTTATGAGTGTGTACGGACCCCATGAAGAACATAAGGGGGCTTTTGCAAATTTGGTATCGCAATTTATTTGGGGAATGGAAGAAGGGAAGTCGCCGGTCATTTATGGTGACGGTACACAGACACGCGATTTTACGAGCGTTCATGATCTTGTCTCCGCGTTCGAACTTGCCATCACGGCGGATATTTCTGGGTTTGAGATTTTCAATGTTGGTACAAGTGAGGCAGTGAGTGTGCGTGACCTTGTAGACATCATTAATGCGGAGCGTGAGGTGGCTATACCAGCGACATTTATAGAAAATCCAATTCCGTCAGGCTATATTCAGAATCAGCAGGCAGATCTTTCTAAAATTTCCACCATTCTTGGCTATGCACCTCGTGTTTCTTTGCAGACGGGTATTCGTGAGTTGATTACTCTCAGAAAAGAGAACCCTATACGTCCTCAGGGTCTCAGTTTTTGAGCGGTATTCATGTTTCGTCAATTAACGACGCGAAGTTGCTGATTTTGATATAGTGCACTCATGAAAGTCCTTATTGCGACAGGACTCTACCCGCCCGAGATTGGCGGACCCGCAACCTATTCAAGGAAACTTGAAGTGGCGCTTCCTCAGTATGGAATTGAGGTGATTGTTTTGCCGTTCATAAAAGTCCGTCGTTTTCCGAAATTCATACGCCATATAGTGTATTTTTTCCTCATACTTAAGGAGGGTCGTCGTGCTGACATTCTTTATGCGCAAGACCCAATGTCTGTCGGCGTGCCGACGATGATTGCTTCGTTTTTCATGAAAAAAACTTTTGTATTGAAAGTTGTTGGTGACTACGCATGGGAGCAGGCGACACAACGCTTTGGTTACACTGGCACCCTTGAATCATTTCAATACGCTACGCTTCCACTAATCCCTAAGATGTTTCGCTTTGTTGAGCGTGCTGTTGCAAGTCGTGCTGACAGAGTGGTGGTGCCGTCAAAGTATTTAGCAAAAATTCTTGGAGCATGGAATCTCTCTCATAAAAAAGTTTCAGTTATATACAACGGCATTGAAGACTTAGGAGACACTGGCAATAAAACAGTGCTTCGTGGACTCTTGAGGTTTCATGGAAAACTTCTTGTATCAGTGGGAAGGTTGGTGCCATGGAAAGGTTTCGACACACTCATTCGTCTGCTTCCAAAAATTCAAAAATCTTTTCCAGAAACAAAACTGCTTATCATTGGTTCAGGTCCTGATGCAGGCATGCTCGAGCGTCTTGCTGTTGAAACAGGTGTTGAGAATGACGTTATCTTCGCAGGCTCTTTAGAGCGAGATATTCTCATACGCTATCTTCGTGCGTCTGATGTGTTTATTCTCAATACTGCATACGAAGGATTTTCGCATCTCATTTTGGAGGCAATGGCAATTGGCGTGCCTATTATTACTACCAAAGTTGGTGGCAATGTGGAAATTGTTGATCATGCAAAAAATGGCTACCTTGTGAAGGCAAACGATGCGGATGCAATCATGAACCATACAAATGCTCTTTTGGGAGACGCAACACTTCGTGCCAATCTCGTTGCTTCAGCGAAACGGCGCGTTAAGCAATTTTCTAATGAGCGCATGATTGATGAAATCGCTAAGCTTCTAAAAGGGATGAACACACACTGATATGCACCTCTTGATGCTTTCAAGTGATGTAAAGATTTTTGATGCAGGTTCACGCGTAGCAAATCGCATGGCTCTTTACGGCAGTATTGTTGATGAATTATTGATTGTTGTGGCTGGAGTTGGAGTGCCTCAAGAAATAACACTTGCACCGAATGTTCGAGCGGTGACTGCTGGAGGTACAAATAGATTTTCAAGTTTTTTAAATATGCAAAGAACTCTTCGTGCGCTCACTAAAGAGAAAGCATATGACATCGTGTCAGCACAAGATCCTTTTTTCATTGGTGTATTGGGATACGGTATTGCGAAAGCTCGCCATATTCCATTTCAAGTACAACTCCATACCGATTGTTTTTCTCTCGGTTTTCTTACGGAATCACCTCGCCGTGTTATTGAGGCATTGCTCGCTATTTTTATTTTAGGTCGTGCTACCTGCATCCGTGTTGTTTCAGAGCGTGTTCTAAAAAGTGTCCGCAAAGTTACAAAGGTGCCTGTGACAGTGCTTCCTATACATACTGAATACACTTCAGACGTTGGACCTACGAGGTCCAACATTGGTTCTTTGAAATTCCTATCAGTTTCTAGACTGACGAGTGAAAAACGAGTTCATTTAATTATTGATGCCGTCGCTCTTACTCCTGATGCTGAGCTCACCATTGTCGGTGATGGACCGCTGAAGAAAAGTTTAGAGTTTAGGGTAAAGCGTTTAGGGTTAGGGGAGAGGGTTCGTTTTGTGGGATGGCAAGATCCTGCGCAATACTATGAAAGTGCAGATGTGTTTGTTCAGGCGTCTCGATTTGAGGGGTACGGAGTATCTCTTATAGAAGCAGGGCTCTCTGGGTTGGCAATAATTACAACTGATGTTGGGATTGTTGGCGAAGTGTTCGAGGATAAAAAGGAAGCCTTGGTAGTCTCGGGAACTAGCTCGGCAATTGCAGTCGCTATGAAGCGCCTCATTGAAGACAAGGAGATCCGCATGCGTTTGGGCGCTCAGGCTCTTGAGTCTGCCCGTCATCATAGTATGTCTATGGAAGAGTATCTCCTCTGTTACCAAAGGGCACTCTCGAGGTGTTCTATATAAAGCATCGCTTAAAGGCGTTTATTTTAGTACTATTCAGTGCAGAACTCTATGAAAATTGGTTTTATCGGACAAGGATTCATTGGAAAGGCGTATGCCGACGATTATGAGCGTCGAGGCTTTTCAGTAGTGCGGTATTCAAAAGAGCCTGCGTATATCGGCAATAAAGATGCAATTCTAGAATGTGACGTTGTTATTATTGCAGTACCAACACCCACAACACCTGAAGGATTTGACTCGTCTATCGTTGAAGGAGTTATGGATCTCGTCGGAGTAGGAAAAATTGTAGTCATTAAGTCGACTTTGTTGCCCGGTACGACTGAGAAGATTCAGGAGATGTATCCTGACAGAGTCATACTTCATTCCCCAGAATTCTTGCGTGCACGCTCAGCTGATGCGGATGTTCAGAATCCTGACAGGAATATTGTTGGTATACCAAAAGACACTCCAGAACACCGAGCAGCAGCAGAGGCAGTCCTTGCGACATTTCCAAAGTCGCCATTTCAAACGATTGTTACATCAAAGGAAAGTGAGCTTGTGAAGTACGCAGGCAATGTTTTTCTTGCAATGAAAGTGGTGTTTGCAAATATGCTTTTTGATTTATCCAACTCTATTGGCGCTGACTACGAAAAAGTAAAGGATGCTTTTGGCGCTGATCCGCGTATTGGGAAAACCCATCTCACAGTGAATTTTGAAGGTGGTCGTGGCGCAGGTGGGTATTGTCTTATAAAGGATCTTTCTGCATTTAATGATTTTTATTCATTACATGTTGATGACAACATTGGTGCGGGGGCATTGAAACATCTCCAAGAAAAAAATATTCAACTTCTCAAAAGTACGGGGAAGGATCCAGATCTTTTGGAGGGCGTACACGGACCGCAATAGAAGTATTTCACTATGGGAGATTTACCTCGAAAGAATATTGTGACTATTGGTGGCGGCACTGGCACTTTTGTTGTTTTGTCAGGCTTGAAGCATGTCGAAGGTGTGTGTCTGAAAGCAATAGTTTCAGTTGCTGATGATGGAGGTTCTACTGGCCGTCTTCGTGATGGGTATGGTTTTCTTCCGTTAGGAGATGCAAGACAAGCGTTGATTGCTCTTGCTGATGATACGGGCGCTCCACTCATGCGCTCTTTGTTTGATTACCGATTCCCAAAAGGCGATATCAACGGACATAATTTTGGAAATCTTTTTTTGATTGCACTTACTGACATTCTTGGGTCAGATGCTCTTGCTATAGAAGCTGCATCGAAGATACTTCGTGTTGATGGGCGTGTGGTGCCAGTTTCAGATCGACCCGCAACTCTCGTTGCTCATCTTGAGAATGGAGAAAAAATTACTGGCGAACATCTCATTGATGAGAGAATATCAGGACGATCACCAATAGTTTCGCTTGAGACAAAAGAATCTGTCGCAGTTTCACCAGATGCACTCGAGGCAGTTGCCGAAGCCGATGTACTTATTTTAGGACCTGGAGATTTATTTACTTCAACTGTAGCAAATTTTACTGTTTCAGGTCTTACTGAAGCTGTCACGGGGGCAAAGGCGCACCTTGTATACATTGTGAATTTATTTACGAAAGCAGGACAGACAGACAATTACACTGCATCACATCATATTGAAGAGATAACGAGGTATGTAGGAAGACGACCCGATACGATTATCATGCATGTTGGCGCATTTCCTGATGATGTCTTGGAGCTTTATAAGAAAGAGAATGAATTTCCTATTGTGGATGATTTACCGCAGGATGCGTCAATAATTCGCGGATCATTTGCTGATGTGATTGTGGCTGAAAAGGTTGCGGGTGATACGGTTCCGAGAAGCTTCATTCGCCATGATTCAATGAAGATTGCTACAGCTATTCGTAAACTACTATGAACAAGAAGCCTCACATCAACATCTCTCGGAGTATCAAAACGCACTTTAAGGCGATTTTCGGCCCTGCCCGTACTCCAGAGAGTCGTGCTCATGCTGTGCGCAATGCATTCGTGTCTGGGCATCGCTTTGTAACAAACGCTAAACGCGTTGTCACTATTGGTGGAGGCACGGGGACATTCGTTGTGCTTTCAGCTTTGAAGTCTTTACCGGGCGTTTCTCTGTCTGCTGTGGTTTCTGTAGCGGATGATGGTGGCTCAACGGGTCGTTTGCGCGATTCGTACGGTTTTCTTCCTTTGGGAGATGCCAGACAAGCGCTTGTTGCTCTTGCAAAAGACGGAACGATGCTTCGAGATATTTTTACCTACCGATTTTCAAAAGGGGATATTGCTGGACACAACCTTGGTAATCTTTTACTTACTGCACTCACTGACAAACTTGGATCTGACGGTGCAGCCATTCGTGCTGTTTCGGAAATTCTTCGTGTTCGTGGGTATGTGGTGCCCGTGTCTGATTTCCCAGCAACCTTAGTAGCAGAGCTTGAGGGTGGTGAGAGGATTGTTGGTCAGCACGCTATCAATGCTCGTCCACCAGGGGGCCCTGCAATTGTAGGACTTAGTGTTTCGGAGAAGATTTCGCTCGCTGATCAAGCAGAGCTTGCTGTTGGTTCAGCCGATTTTATTATTTTAGGTCCTGGAGATCTCTATACATCGACTTTGGCAAACTTTGCTGTACCGGGACTTAAGGAAGCTGTCAGGCAATCAAATGCGTGTCTTATTTATTTCGTCAATATTTTTAGTACTGCTTCTGAAACAAGTGGATACAGTGCATCAAAGCATGTTGCAGAGATTGAGGCGTATGCAGGAAGAAAGCCTGATCACATAATCATGCATGTCGGTGCTATTCCGGCTGATATTTTGGAATACTATGAAAAGAAAAATGCATTTCCTGTGGTTGATGATCTTGGTAATGATTCGCGTGTAGTTCGCGGTACATTTGCTGATGTAGTGCCACTTCACAAGATTGAAGGCGACGCTATTGAACGGAGCCTCATTCGTCATGATCCGAAAAAAATAGCTGATGTAATTCAGTCGCTTCTATGACCTATTTTCTCGATTTCGACAGAACGCTTTTTGATACTTCAGCTTTTCTGGCTTACATTTTGGAGAGGGACAACCTTGGTGGACTTCTTTCTCTCTCTGAAGTTGAAATGGCGACTGAGTTAAATTCTCTGACAGCAAAAGGACTGCTTGTGTTTGCTCCAGGGGAATTAGATCGTTTTATGTATGCAGACGCTAATGATTTTTTGAGAAAGAATCACGACAATTCTGCAATAGTTACTGCGGGAAATGTCGAACTTCAAAAAGCAAAATTGGAAAGTGTATTTCACGACGACCCCTCTTTTCCTATCTTTTATAATGGCGATGAGAGGAAGGGTACTTTTATTGCCCGTATGCTTACTTCATATCAAGAGCCATTGATTTTCATTGATGATAAAATTAGCGAACTTGATTCAGTAGCTCTACATTGTCCTCAGGTTCAACTTTATGAAATGCGTCGTGATGGAAAGGCGGGGGCAGGTACTCATACAGTTATTCACTCTTTCAACGAACTTTCGTGAAGCTCCTTCTCGTTACACAAATCGTTGATAGGGATGATGCCATCTTAGGATTTTTTCATCGTTGGATTGAAGAATTTTCAAAGCATGTGGAGAGTATAGAGGTGATTTGTTTAAAAGAGGGGAAACATAATCTTCCATCAAATGTTCGTGTTCATTCTCTGGGCAAAGAACAAACCACTATCATATATGATAGTGGTTTGTTGAAGCGGATAGGGTATTCGGTTCGGTTTTTATATCTGATTTGGAAATTGCGAAAAAACTATGACACCGTACTCGTTCACATGAATCCGGAGTATGTGATTCTTGGTGGATTATTTTGGAAATCGTGGAAAAAATCAATAGGTTTGTGGTATACGCACAAATCGGTAGATTTAAAACTGCGTGTCGCTGAGCTTTTTGTGGATGTTATTTTCACTGCCTCAAAGGAAAGTTTTCGACTGCCATCTAAAAAACTGCAAGTCATGGGTCACGGTATTGATACCGAATTTTTCGCTCCAGATGAGAAGGTGTCCCGCGGGAATCATCTTCTTTCCGTTGGGCGTCTTATGCCCACCAAACGTCACGACCTTGCAATTCGCGTGGCAAAAGATGCAGGCGTCGCCCTCCGTATAGCAGGAGAGGGTGTTGAGCGCGAGCGCCTTACGGCGCTCGCGCGTGAGCTCGGTGTTCAGGTTACTTTTCTAGGTGGACTCACGCAATTAGGGCTTCGCGACGAATACCGCATTGCCACAAAGCTTATCCACCGCAGTGAAACTGGCTCTTTGGACAAAGTGGTTTTGGAGGCCGCCGCCTGTGGTTGCCTGGTCGATTCCACTGACCCTGCAATCAACGGGCTTCCACTTTCTCCCTCGTACATTCGCGAACATCATTCGCTCCAGAGTCTTATTCCACGCATTATTGAAGCCTATGTCGCATAAGAAACTCTCTATCTGTTATATCGCAAACATACGCTTGCCGACCGAGAAGGCGCATGGTGTGCAGATTATGAAAACATGCGAAGCATTCACTGCACTTGGTCATGATGTTGAACTTGTCGTTCCAAACAGAAAGACGGATATTGTGGAAGATACTTTTTCATATTACGGACTGAAAACACAATTTCCACTACGACGGCTTTCTGTATGGGATACCGTTCGATACGGAAGAATAGGATTTCTTTTAGAGTCATTTCTTTTTGCATTCGCCGTTCGGCGGTATATTCGTGGAAAAACCTTTGGGATGCTTTATGGCAGAGACGAACTGGTTCTTGTGCATCTGCCTTTTCCGTATGTGTGGGAGTCACACACGGGGTCTTGGAACAGAGTGGCGCGTACGGTGGCACGA
Organism: Patescibacteria group bacterium; assembly: GCA_004322365.1. GTDB lineage: Bacteria > Patescibacteriota > Minisyncoccia > Phycocordibacterales > Phycocordibacteraceae > Phycocordibacter. The sequence continues at coordinate 39,256 of SCTS01000002.1, read as the reverse complement.
CGGGCAAAACGTATTGTTGTTATATCGCAAGGGCTAAAAGATTTTTATATCGAAAAAGGTGTTCCTGCAGAAAAAATTTCAGTTGCACACGACGGCGTTGACATAGAGCAGTTCGCACACTCGCAATCGAAAGACGCCGCTCGCATGCGTCTCAATCTTCCTCTCGATGCAACCATAGCAATGTATATCGGACGACTTGATGGTTGGAAAGGGGTCGCCACGCTTCTAGAGGCATCAAAGAATCTGCCAAATAATATTGTGCTTGCGGTTATTGGTGGTGAGCCCGAACAAGTGGCGCAGTTATCTCTACGCTATCCAAATGTACGATTCCTTGGTTTTCGTCCGTACAAAGAGCTTGCAGACAATATGGCGGCGGCTGATGTGTTGGTTCTTCCAAATACTGGTACCGACGAAATCTCAACACGGTTCACATCTCCACTGAAACTTTTCGCCTATATGACAAGTGGCATTCCAGTTGTTGCGAGTGATTTGCCAAGTATTCGCGAAATTTTGGATGAACATACAGCATTCTTGGTGCCACCTGACGATGCCGTGGCGCTTGCGGAAGGCATTCGATGCGCGCTCGCAGAGGGTAGCGTTCGCGCTACAAATGCATTGGTGCGTGTAGCAGAATATTCATGGAAACGGCGCGCTGAGCATATCGTTGAGGCATACTCTGATTGATTGTTTATTAGGCGTGCTTCGTTTCAGTGTACACAATGAGCCGAGGCTCACTACAAGGGCAACCTTTTTAAATTTGCCAAAGATAGTACTATAGGCTTCATATGGATCAGAGCGTGCAGTCTGAAATATCGGTAGTGGTTCCCGTGTATGGTTCTGCAGAGGTACTGGATGAGCTGTATCGGCGTACCCTTGAAACGCTCAAAAAAATCACTCCGCATTTCGAGATAATTTTTGTAAATGACGCCAGTCCCGATAGTGCATGGCAGGTGATACAAGGGTTGGCAGTGCTCGATACGCGAGTCCGCGGACTCAATCTTTCGCGCAACTTTGGCCAGTATCCGGCAATTACTGCTGGACTTTCAGCAAGTCGTGGCGAGTGGGTGGTTGTTATGGACTGCGATTTGCAAGATCAGCCGGAAGAAATTGAAAAGATGTATCAGAAAGCCCAAGAAGGGTTTTTCGTCGTCGTTGGATCACGGCAGAAACGGCATGACAGCCCGCTCCGGTCTTTGGTGTCGTGGGGATTTTATTCCACTCTTAATTATCTCACTGGGCGTCGCCATAACCGTACGCTCACGAATTTCGGGCTGTACCATCGGAAGGTCATCGATGCAATTCTCTCTCTGCAAGATCACATGCGATATTTCTCCGTTATGGTTCGGTGGGTAGGCTTCCGCACCGCAACCGTGCCAGTGGAACATGCGTCACGGAAAGGTGGCAAATCTGGATACTCACTCGTAAAACTTTTTAGTCTCGCTACGGATATCATTCTTGCCTATTCAGAAAAACCACTCCACCTGATTATAAAAGTAGGAGTTCTTGTTGTTTTATTTGCAGGTGGGTATCTTGCAGTTGCAGTGGTACAAGGATTCCTTGTCGGCTCTACTCAGTCGTTTGGTTTACTCATGGGCTCACTCTGGCTTATCTTCGGTTTTTTGTCGGTAATGCTCGGTATTATTGCACTCTACCTCGGCAAGACATTTGAAGAGACTAAAAAACGCCCAATTTACATAGTGCAGGAGGAGGTATGAGTGAACGCCGGAGGTACTCAAGTGAAAAAACAAAAGAAGCATTACGGCATCTTGTAGAAGGTGTCCCTGATGCATTCTTCGTGCTCACTGGAAACATGAGGTGGAACGAGGCAAAGGGAAAATATGTGACCAGCTCGTTTGGCGTTGGTGACGAAAACAGTGCACGCGTCTTAGGGACGGCACTTCCTGCTGGTGGCAGAGATCGGGTGCTTGCCACTGTTGAAATGAATGGAGCGTATCCCGAAGCGTATTTGGTTGCAATGAGCAAGTCGCGAGATGAAAACAAGCCCACATACGCATCTCTCATTAAGGATGAACTGATGGGAAAAGGTGTCAACGAAAAACAGATCTTACTCGAAGAAGTTTCCGTCGACACGATTACCGAATACAAAGAAGCCGCTCGATTTTGGAAAGAGCGTTCGTGGCATAACCTAGTATTTGTATTGGCAGAATGGCATGTGCCGCGCGCGATGGCGCTCTTCAATCACATCGAGGACTTTGCCGATAGCGATGAAGAAAGGGAACTCCTCTCGGAGTTTGTGAGAGCCATTAAGAGTAACGCACTTACAGTGCAGTTTCTTGATACCACCAAAATCCTCTCAACAAAAAGCAACAAATTTAAGCGCTTTTTTGAAGTAACGCTTGCAAACGATCCAGGTATGCAGGCACGAAATGCTGCTGAAGCGAAAGCCGTAGAACAAATTAAGGCAGGTACATACGGCGGGAGGACACTCACGCATAAGGTTTGGGAGGATACACTGTAGGTCACGGAATTGTAAAGTGAAGAATCCAGTGTTAGTGTAAAAATGTTTTCATGTCAACGAAACAGAGTGCGAAACGTTCCCTAAATGGCAAGGTGCTATTAGTATGCGGTGGAGCGGGATTCATTGGCTCGAACTTCATTCATCATATCTTTGAGAAATATCCCAAGGTGCGCATCATCAATTTTGATAAGCTTACCTATTCCGGCAATACGGACAATGTGCGAGATTTTGTAAAAGATGCACGCTATACATTTGTGCGCGGTGACATAGCTGACCAAAAGAAAGTCACTGCTGTATTTAAGAAATATCAACCCGACTATGTCATAAATTTCGCAGCCGAGACGCATGTTGATCGCAGTATCCATGTTGGCTCACTGGAATTTATCAATACCAACATCGTTGGTGTGTTCAATTTACTTGAAGCCGTCAAGGTGGGAGGTACGGTGCAATCGTTTGTACAGGTTTCTACTGACGAGGTGTATGGTTCGCTTGCGCTGGATTCTGAAGATAAGTTTTCTGAGCATACGGCGTTTGCGCCGAATGTGCCGTATGCTGCGACGAAAGCCGGAGGCGATATGCTGTGTCGTGCCTATCACAATACATGGGGCGTGCCAGTTGTCGTAACGCACTGTTCTAATAACTACGGCCCGCGCCAGTATCCAGAAAAACTCATTCCATTTTTTGTACTCCGTATGCTTGAAGGAAAGACACTTCCTTTGTATGGTGATGGTAATCATGTGCGTGACTGGGTGTATGTATTGGATCACTGCAAGGCGCTGGAGCTATGCCTCCTTAATGGAAAACCAGGAACGGTGTATAACATTGGCGCGGACAATGAGATGAATAACCGTGAAATCGCTGATCGTATCTTGAAATATTTTGGTAAAGGTAAAGACATGATTGAATTTGTTGCCGAAAGGCCGGGGCACGACCGTAGGTATGCCATTGACGCGTCGCTCATTATGAAAGACTTTGGCTGGAAACCAGAGTACCTCTTTGACCAGGCTTTTGCTGATACGGTAAAGTGGTACACTCAAAATAGGAAGTGGATAGAGAGGGTTCGCCGTAAGACTGGTGTATTCAACCCGCACATAGATTTGTGGGAAGGGCACAAAAATAAAAAATAGTATGAAAGGCGTTATTCTTGCAGGAGGACTCGGTACACGCTTGCGCCCCTTGACGCTTATTACAAATAAGCACCTTCTTCCTGTATACAACAAACCAATGATTCTCTACCCTCTGGAGACGCTGCAGCGTTCAGGCGTTACCGATATCATGATAGTAACTGGACGCGAGCATGCGGGCCACTTTATGCAATTCCTCGGCTCGGGCAGAGAGTTCGGTGTCAAGCTCTCGTATGCGTTGCAAGACAAAAACAACGGAGGTATCGCCGACGCGCTACGCTACGCGGAAGATTTCTCCGACGGAGGGCCGATTGCTGTCATTCTGGGTGACAATATATTTGAACAAGATTTTGCAAAAGATGTTGCCTCTTTCAATGGTGGCGCGAAAGTATTTTTTAAGGCAATGAATGACTCACACCGTTTTGGTGTGCCCGTGTTTGATACAGCAGGTAAGAGGGTAGTGAAGATTGAAGAAAAACCAAAGAAACCAAAATCAAAATTTGCCCAAACTGGTTTTTATCTGTATGACAACGATATTTTTTCCATCATAAAAACGCTGAAGCCTTCAGGGCGAAGTGAGTTGGAAATTACGGACGCCAACAACATCTATATCAAGAAAGAAAAACTCTCCCACGGAATTATTAAAGGTTTGTGGTCGGACGCGGGCACATTCGAATCTCTACTCCGTGTCGCACATGAGATCGCGAAGCGTGCTGTATGACCCCCCCACACCTTTCATCTCTATGAACTCTTTTGATTTCGAAAAAGTTCTTACCATTGGTGCCGGCGGAATGATCGGTTCGTATGTAGATTTCGGCTATCGTCCAGACCAAACAACACTCGATATTCTTGATGCGGATGCAGTCATGGAGTTCGTCAAAAAAAACAATCCAAGCGCGATCATTCACCTCGCAGGCGCAACTGACATGGTGAAAACAGAACAGGATCCCCTGTATGCCTACGAGCTTAATGTGCGCGGTACGTACAATGTGGCGCAAGCTGCCACATCAGTTGGCGCGACCATGGTTCTCGCTTCGAGTTCGCGTGTTTTCGACGGGCACAAAAAAGGTCCGTACACTGAAGATGACGCGCCAGATCCGCAGACGCACTACGGCCGCACTAAATACATGAGCGAGCTCATCGTCGCATCACTTGTAGAGTCGTACATCATCGCTCGCACCGCGTGGGTATTTGGTGGTGGTTCTGATCGAGACAATAAGTTTTACGGAAAAGTCCTGAAACAATTGCGGTCGGGCACAGAGGTCACCGCTCTCTACGATGTGCACGGTTCGCCAACATACGGGAAAGATTTTGTTGCAACGATTAAAGACCTGCTCGAAAAAGGCGAGCGGGGCATATTTCACATTGCAAATGCTGGTACCGCTACGCGCTTTGACCTCGCTACTGCAATGGCTACCCACGTAAAGCCAGACGCACACGTGCGTGCCGTCGATCGAAGTTACTTCGCATCCAGCACAACGCTTCCAACAAATGAATCTATTTCCTCAAAACGGGTAGCTCTCCGACCGTGGCAAGAGGCACTTGCTGAGTATGTGTCCGAGGAATGGAAGGTATAACAGTCGTTCGGTATACTGCGTGCTATGAGCCATCTTCGTAATGATATCTGTCGTGTGTGCAAAGGCTCTAGTCTCACGCGCATTCTCTCGCTTGGCGAGCATCCGCCAGTTGATAATTTTACTGATGCCGAACATATCAAAGACGAAAAACGATACCCCTTAGATGTGTATTTTTGCGGTACCTGCAACCTGGTTCAACTTCTCGATGTAGTTGCGGAAGACGAACTTTTTCACGGTGAGTATGCGTATTTTTCCTCTGCTTCTAAACCGCTCGTTGACCATTTTCGTTCGTATGCGAATGATTTAAAAAGTGAACATGTGGCGCCAGACGACCTCGTTGTTGATATTGGTAGCAATGATGGCATTTTGTTACAAAATTTCATTGGTACAAATCGAGTGCTCGGTATTGAACCGTCGGCGAATGTTGCCGAAGCTGCGCGTGCAAAAGGAATCGAAACTGAGGACGGTTTTTTTACCATTGAAATGGCGAAAAAAATAGTTGAGACAAAGGGCAAGGCAAAAGTCATTTCCGCGAACAATGTTTTTGCGCACATAGACGATCTTGATGAAATTGTGCAAGGGGTAAAAGATCTTCTTACTGATGACGGCGTATTCGTTTCGGAGTCGCACTATTTACTAGACCTCGTGGAGCATGGGGAATTTGATACGGTTTATCATGAGCATCTGTGCTATTACAGCGTGAAACCTCTACAGCACTTATTTGGTCGGTTTGGTATGGAAGTTTTTGATGTGCGACGCATGCCGACGCATGGTGGGTCTATTCGTGTCTTTGCTCGCAAGGCGTCCGGATTACCGATTGAAAATTCTGTGCATGAACTTTTCGCACTTGAAGAGAAAGCAGGACTTCACTCACTCGCGCGATTTGCTGATTTCCAGAAAGACGCAGAGGCAATCAAAGAGAAGCTCGTGTCGCTCGTGCGAGGAATGCAGAGAGAAAAGAAGAAGGTGGTTGCTTATGGCGCACCAGCCAAAGGCAACACTCTTTTAAATTTTTGTGGCTTTACTCAAGATGATGTTGAGTATGTTACTGATACAACTCCGTACAAAATTGGACTCCTTACACCAGGGAGTCATATTCCAGTCGTTTCTCCCGATATACTAAAGACCGAGACGCCGGACTACGTGTTATTGCTTGCGTGGAATTACCGTGACTTCATTCTCGAAAAAGAAAAAGAATTGCGTGCACGCGGTGCCAAATTTATTATCCCTATCCCTAGTGTTGAAATTGTATGACCCCCACACCTTTTATCTCATTGGCTCCACCCATTCGCTATGTATTACGTATATGTGCTTAAAAGCCTCAAGGATGAAAAGTTATACGTTGGATCGACAAATGATTTGCGTCGAAGACTTTCCGAACACAATGGCGGAGCGGTCAAATCTACCAAGCCTCGCCGACCCTTTGAGCTCTGTTATTATGAGGCTTACACTTCAGAACGAGATGCAAGAGGTAGAGAATTTTCTCTCAAGAAAGATGGGAAAGCGCTCGGGCAACTCAAAAGGAGGATTTCAAGAAGCATTTTATGAGATAAAAGGTGTGGGGGTATGAATGAAGACGTTGATATAAATCCCATTCTCGCGTGGCTCAAAGAAAAGCAGGATTCGTACCCAGTCACCGTGGAAGCGGTCGGGGTAAATGATGTGCAGGGTTGGAAAACAGATCCTGTAAGTGGGAATATCACGCATGAGTCAGGAAAATTTTTCTCGATTATTGGCGTAAAGATAACAGGTGCGTCGGACAGGGAAGTGCCGTCGTGGAGTCAGCCGATGTTGAAACAGGAAGAGGTCGGCATTTCAGGCGTGTTAGTGCAAAAGAAAGACGGTGTCACAAAGTATCTTTTCTATGCAAAATTTGAGCCGGGGAATATCAACAATGTGCAGATATCGCCGGCATGTCAGGTTTCCGAAGGCAATCTGGCGCAAGCGCATGGAGGAAAGCGTCCACGACTTGCTGAATATTTTGACGGGACGAAAGGAAGACTCATTGCATCAGTTTTGGGCGTCGAAGACGGCGGTCGGTTTTTTCATAAGGTGAACCGTTCAATGCTTGTGGAGGTGGACGAATCGGAAGAAGTGCCCGTTACTGAAGATTACATTTGGCTCACACTCCCCGAGATTAAGAAACTCTTGCGCGTTGATACGACGGTTAATTCTCTCGCGCGTAATGTATGCGCTTTGTTATGAAAAAAATCCGTGTCGGTATTCTAGGTTGTGCTAACATCGCGGAAAAATACGCGATACCAGCATTCAAATCCCTTCCCGATATCGAGCTGGTCGCGATAGCTAGTCGCGAGAAGAGCAAGGCAGAGGAGTGGGCAGTGCGCCACGGAGTAGAAGCCGAGACCTATGATTCCTTGATTGCGCGCGACGATATCGATGTCATATATATTCCACTTCCTGTGGGACTTCAGGAGGAATGGGTACTAAAAACGGCGCAGTCTGGGAAACACATCATCTGCGAGAAGTCGATTACCTATAGTCTAGAATCGGCACAGCGTATGGTTAATGCTTGTCGAGAAAAAGGTGTTGCATTGTATGAGAATTTCGTTCCCGAGTTCCATCCACAACACGCGACAATTCTATCGCTCATTGCAGAAGGGAAAATCGGCACACCACATGTGTGGAATGGTGCGTACGGATTCCCACCGTTCCCGTCTGGTGATATTCGCTATAGCGCGGATTTGAAGGGTGGTGCTCTCAACGATGCGGGTTGCTATACGGTTTTCATGGCACGAAAAATAATGCAACAGGAACCAGTTGCCGTTACTTGCACGCTTGCACAGGATGGCCAGGATGTGGATATCAAAGGTTCTGCATTTCTTGAATTCGAAAAGGGGACTGCACTGATGTCATTTGGTTTTGATCACCTCTATCAAAATACCTATTCGGTTTGGGGTTCCAAAGGAATGGTGCGAACGAGTCGCGCATTTGCTATACCGCCTACGATGGCACCGATTGTCGAACTCATCACCAACGATGGTGCCAAAGACACACGCATGAGTTTAGAAATCCCAACAGCAAATCAATTCGCTCTTAGTTTTGATTTCTTTTGCCAAGCTGTTGTCGCACAGAATACAAAACAGCTTGAAGAAATGTACGACCGTATCATCCGCCAAGCGAGTGTTTTGGAAGCGATGCGAATTTCAGCCCGAGAGGGAAGGCGCGTCTCGCTCTAGTCGCGCTTTTCAAACCACGCGAGTACTTTTTCAAGCTCGTTTTCAATATCGGCGTTCCGTTCTTCGGCGAGAATTAAGATGTCGGCAATCAGTGCACCAATTCGGTGATTTGGGTCTTGGTGTGCATGGTCGTCGCTTTGTAATTCCCCACTCTCCACTTTGAGCGAAGCCTCAACATCCTCGAGTTGTCTTCGTACCGAAGCAAGACGGTCAGTGTGCGACCATCCGCTATTGGGAAATTTCTGCTCTGCCGCCGTCTTGAGGGCCTGTTGCCACTGCATGATGTTTCTCATAAAAGTAGTATACCTTTATCTTAGTTCCCAACGAGCACTCGCTCTCGATGCTCATTGACGCTATTCTTCCGTAGTATGAAGGAAATACCTAGGCGTCAACATTCGGCATCTGTGAGCACCTTAGGTACACTCGTTCGCGACGCTACTTCATATCTTGAGAAGCATCAACGCTGTGGCAAGCATCATGTCGAGCATACAGGAAGCAACTGCTACCTGCTCGATTTCTATTCAACTCTCGGCGAGATTGAGAAAGGGAAGAAGCTTATCGCGTACCTCTTCACTCTCGTGACCGACACAAAAGCAGGAAAGGTCTTTTACCCGGGGCATATGAACCCGATGAACATGTCGCAGAATGTGATCGACGCCGGCGCGTGCGTCGACTCCATATCTCGCTTTCTCCGTTTGCACCAGAGCGCGTTTACAAACGAAGAGCATGAAGAGTATACGGCAGGGCTGCGCGATGTCGTCGAAAGCTATCTCGTGAATGCTGCCGCGGAAAAATCGATCACTAATCAGCGCCTCTGGGGACTCACCGGTCTTGCATCCTACGCGCACTATGCGGGCACGCACGAATACGATGATGTAGTTCGTGCGAGTATCGAGCAGGCGTTTTCCGACATGACTGTTGACGGCTTCTTTCTCTATATGCCGCACGCGCGCGAGCATGGCAATTTCGAAGGGTACGAGGGTATCACAACATTTTATCAGTCGCGCTGCATAGCGTTCATCCGGTATTCACTCGACGCCACAGGAATAGACGCGACGCCTTTTGAAGAACGCTTACTTAAAAGTGAGCGGGCGTTGCTTGCGATGTACAAGGCCGACGGCACAAAAGATTTACGAATGGAATGTAAACGCTGGTACTGGCAGTCTCCGTATGAGGTCGCCTCCGCCGGCTTCGATGCGTATGCGCTCGCTCATTCAAAAGAGCCGACGGCTACTGTTGCGCTCCACAATCTTTTGTTCCAAACACAGAGACACTTCTTTGATGGATATTTGCACTCGCACATCGGTGCGCCGGTGAATTTTCAGTGTGCGATATTTTGGACAGCGCATCTCGCGTGGATGCTGCGTGTCGGTGATATCAAGTCGAAACTCGACAGTGCATCGTCTTTAGAGGATTTCTCGTTTCGTTTCGAAGGGACGGAAGTATTTACGGACACGAATTCCTCACATCGTGTTCTTGTAAACGCACGATGGCAAAAGCGCAACTTCAGTGAAGGTATTTACGACAACGGACTCGAGGGATCAGTATGGTGGAGCTTTAAATGTCCGGCGCTTCCGCCCGCATTTCTTTTTTCAATCCGAGAAACAGTCAATCACACTTGGTACGCACTCCGTGGCGGATACATCCGAGAAGCCGTTCTGCGTATGTGGTGCTTCGTGCGGGAGTGCATCGTATTGTTGTTACCGCGGTATTCTGTTCGTACTGGAAAAATTATAGCTCTTCGTTATAGTGAGGGAGTTGTCGAAGTGAAAGTGATTCCGGCCAGCAAATATGGAACATTGTTGAATAAAAAAGAGGTGATCAAACGAATATGAACAACAATTCTGTGCCATGCACCGTTGCGATTCTGACGAAGAATTCTGGGCATACAATCGCGCGTGCGCTTGAGAGCGTCAAGAATTTTAGTGACATCGTTATTTGCGATGGCGGTTCGACTGACGACACTTTGAATATCGCCGAGCAATACGGTGCACGGGTGATACATCAGAATCCCTTATTGCTCGATACAGAGGGACGCATCGCCGATTTTGGTGCCGTACGAAATCAGACACTCGACGCATCGCGCGAGCCGTGGTTCTTCTTTCTCGACTCAGATGAATATATTTCCAAGGAATTAGAAAATGAGATACGCCGTGTCACAACGACACAGGCAGAGGGTGTGTACGCCCTATATCGTAGGTATGTAGTGGGTGGGGAGGAGGTCATGTGCGCAACCACATATCCCAATCTATCCATGCGTTTGTTTGCTAAGGCTTCAGTGAAGCGTTTTATAAAAAAAGTGCACGAGCGTATTGAACTCAAGCCGGGTGTCGTGACAGAGAAAGTCGTCGGCACACTCTATGTACCCGTTGACGGTACGCAAGGTCCGAGTCCATCAAAAATGGATTACTATATTCAACTACAAGTGAATCAGGAGGTCCTCGGCGCATCGTTCTGGCGACAATTTTTCCACACCATTTGGTGGCACGCACGCGTGTCACTGTTCTATTTGTTGCAATTAGTGAAGGTTCGCCTGTTCTGCAGGGGGAAGAAAATGCCACTGAAGATTGAGTTAAGCCGGCATGTGTACCATGTTCGTCTTATCAGAGCTCTATGGCGCCGTCGCAAAGAATTCAGAAAAATCTAGAGTATGTCTAAAAACCCATGGTACCGAAAGCCCAGCCCCGGTATTCGTAGAACGGGCAGGCGCGGAGTATACTTACATACCTAACTACATAACAGTAAGCGATTTTTATGGATATAAGTTTTAAACGAAGCTCTACCTTCTACGACGAGGAAAGCAAAAATTATTCTCGTCGGCGCTACCCTAAAGTTGCGACGAATTATATCCAGTTCTTTTTTACCCGGAGGCGCAAGCTAGTATTGAAGCTTCTGTCTGAAGTGGTTCAACGCACAGAAGCTCCGCGTTCGCTTGTTGAGATTGGTTGTGCTGATGGAATTCTTTTGCGTTCTATTCAGGAGCGAATGCCTAAAGTGTTTGACCAACTTGTCGGGATAGATATTGCGGAAGGCATGATAGCGGTCGCAAAAGATGCTACCGACGATCCAGCGATTAGCTATGAAGTACGCAAAGAATTTATACCAAATAGGAGGTTTACGGTGGCTATGGAGATCGGGGTTGGGGAGCTTACGCTCAAGACTGAGACAGAGGCGGAATGGGCCGCCACACAATTAGTTCCGGGAGGATATTTTTTGTGTGGATTCGCTGGGCGCGACTCCATTGTCGCGCGTCTTGATAAAGCCGCTGCGCGTCGTGAGCATTTGAATACCTACGCCACATACGAAACTGCTCTGCGTAAGTATTTTTCTATCGTTGGAGTTCGCGCGTACGGTCTCTATGTTCCCTTTATTTGGCGGATCCCATTTCTGGCACGGATAGTACAGCCGATGGCAGAAATAGTTGGGGCCGTGTTTCCTGACCTATGTCATGAACAGGTGTATTTGTTGCAAAAACTACCCAACGCTCAATAGTTTGAAGAAAATCTGCGCTCCACACACTAAAAATGAACGGGAAAAAAGTACTATTATTAGCGCAGGAAACCGACAGATCTTCTGGTAGTGGCAGGAATGCCGCTACTATGCTCTCCGTGCTTACTGCAGCTGGATATGAAGTGACTCTTTTAGATTTTAAAAAAGACTTTTGGGCGTTCGTACGAACTGCTCGCAAGGAGGCAAAAAGGAGTGATATCGTGCAGGCGGTAGATATTAATCCGCTCGGGTTCGCTGGATTTTTAGCAACCCTCTTTACTCGAGCGAAGCTTGTGATTATTTGCCAGGCTGCATACGCTGTAGCGCCGTTGTACAATTTTAAAACAGCGATCTTCTCTCAGATTGTATATAGATCTGCCAATGCAGTAGTTGCAGGTAGCGTGTTTGTCGCCCAAGAGATTCAAAAAAAAGTGCGCGGTCTCACTGTCCACGTGATAGACCCTGGCATCGATATGTCGAAATTCACAGATCCTGTACGGGGACCGGTTTCCGAAAGGGAACCTTTCATTCTTAGTGTCGGAGCATTGAAGGCGCGTAAAGGGTATGAGGTGTCGCTCCGCGCATTCGCTCTGCTTAAAGATCGAATACCAGAGCTGCGCTACATAATGGTCGGATCCCAAACAGATGAGCCTCGTTATTTTAAAATGCTCACAGAGCTTGCTCGCGAACTTGGAGTCGAGGATCGAGTTGATTTTCTTACGGATGTATCCGACGCACATCTCAATGAGCTCTACGAGAAGGCTTCTGTTTTCATTTTGACATCCGTGAATCTGGACTTTCATTTTGAAGGTTTTGGTATGGTATTTCTTGAAGCCGCGGCGCATGGTTTGCCCAGTATCGGTACATTGGGTAACGGAATAGCCGATGCGGTTGAGGACGGCAAGACGGGCATACTGGTTCCGCAAAAAGACCCAGAGGCGACCGCTGAAGCGCTCGCACTGATACTTGGTGATACAGAACGGAGGGCGCGCATGAGTGCGCGTGCGCGTGAATTTGCCAACGAACATGATATTCCGCATCTCACAAAGCTCTATGCACAACTCTATCGTGGTATGCTCGAGCGATAATCCGCAGTAGTAGGCATATGTATATTTACCAAGTTGAACGCACGCTGATACGCAAACAGCTGATGAATGTCGCGAAGTACCTCACGGGCGATGTGCTCGATGTCGGTGGGGGAGAAAAGAACCGTTACAAGGACCTTTTCACATTTAAGACATTCACCTGTCTCGACATCTATGCGGGAGAGGGTATTGATATTGTCGCATCGGCAGATGCAATCCCGCTTCCCGACGGATCGAAAGATTCTATTCTCTCTACGCAGATGCTCGAGCATGTGAAGTATCCAGAGAAGTGTGTGCAAGAGATATTTCGCGTACTAAAAAAGGGTGGCTATGCGGTGATTACCGCTCCGCAGTGGAACGAACTACATGACGAGCCACACGACTACTGGCGCTACACGAAATATGGATTCGTTGAACTTTTTGAACGCAACGGTTTCAAGACGGTAGAATCTCACCAGCGTGGCGGCTTTTTTTCGCAGTCCGCGCAGATGACAATTCGCTACCTCATGGATCGCTTCCATCTCCACCGTCATGCGATCGCGGGCAGGATAATGAGCAAGATTTTCCACCTCATGGGTACTTTTGCTATATTCCTCGATCGCGTAGATGCGAGTGAGGCGAATCGAAAACACGCCATCGGATGGTGCTTTGTCTTTAGAAAGGAATAATGGCGCGTTGCCCACACTCACATCAGGGGATAGAATGAGTCTCAACATGAAGAAGGCATTCATCACGGGCATTACGGGGCAGGATGGCTCATATCTCGCCGACCTGTTGCTAGAAAAAGGATACGAAGTCCACGGTCTCGTTCGCCGTTCAAGTAGGTACATCATCGGTGCGCACGAAGGCACTCTCGCTGCTGAAGGAACGAAGAAGGACAATCTCTATCTTTACTATGGAGACCTGAGCGACTTCAGCTCCATCTCCCGCATTGTTTCAGAGGTTAAGCCGGATGAAGTCTACAATCTCGCGGCGATGAGTGATGTACGCGTGAGCTTCGATATCCCCGAGTACACAGGCGACATCTCGGGCTTAGGTGTCGCACGCGTCATAGAAGCAGTTCGCCAGAGTGGTGCTCCCGCCAGGATTTACCAAGCATCGACCTCGGAACTCTACGGCAAGGTCTTCGAGACACCGCAAAGCGAGACGACGCCATTCAATCCGCAATCGCCGTATGCGGTGAGCAAGCTGTACGCGTACTGGATGTGCAAGAGCTATCGCGAGAGCTACGGCATGTTCATCGTCAATGGCATCCTTTTCAATCATGAGAGTCCTCGACGCGGACCAAACTTTGTGACGCGCAAGATCACGCGTGGTGTTGCAGATATCGCACTTGGCCGTCCGCGCAAGATTTACCTCGGCAATCTCGACGCGAAACGCGACTGGGGTTATGCGCCGGAGTATGTTGATGCCATGTGGCGTATGCTCCAGGCTGAGAAGCCGGAGGACTATGTACTCGCGACTGGCGAGACGCATACGATTCGTGAGTTCCTCGAAGAAGCTTTTTCGCTTATCGGCAAACGCTGGGAAGATCATGTGGAAATAAAGAAGGAACTCTTCAGACCGGCGGAGGTTGATATTTTGATGGGTGACGCATCGAAGGCGAAGCGCGATCTCGGATGGGAAGCGAAGGTCAAGTTCAAAGACCTCGTGAAGATACTTCTTGATGCGGATATAGAGCTCGCAAAGAAGAACGGGGCTGAATCCTTCTAACATTTCAATATGAAAATAGTGGTCCTGCAAGACGACCTTCCTCCGTATCATGTGGGCGGGGGCGGAGTTATCGCGTATCGTCTCGCGAGAGAGTTCGCCAGACGCGGTCACGAAGTAACCGCCATTACGACCGTCCAGAATCGTGCACATGCAGGGAGTGAATTCATCGATGGAGTAGAAGTCGTGCGACTCTATTCCTCCTATCATCCGCGTTTGCGCGCGTACAAAAGTTTGTATAATAGCGCCACTCTGCGGGATGTGGAACGACTGCTGAAACAATACACGCCCGACATTGTGCATGTGCACAATGTACATACACACCTTTCGTACTATTCGCTCGTACTTGCGCGTCGATATGGTCGTAGGGTTGTTATGACGGAACACGACGCGATGTCGTTCCATTTTGGCAAGCTCCCATCCGCACTAAGCAGCGTCTCAAACGAACTTCCGAGTGAGGTGCATCGCGAGTCTATCATCCGGCAACTGCGTATGCATAAGTGGCGCTACAATCCTCTGCGCACACCTATTGTCAGATACATTTTGAGGAAGACAGTACATGCAAGCGTTGCCGTGAGCACGGCGCTTGCTCGTGCACTTGAAGACAATGGCATTCGCGTACATTCTGTCATCCACAACGGCATTGCCGTATCAGAATGGGGCAGTCTCGATGTCGGTACATTCGTAAAAAAGCATCATCTCGGCGACCGCGTTATTTTTTTCGGCGGTAGACTCTCGGAGCCCAAAGGAGCAATGCAAATGATTCAAGCCATGCCTGCAATCTGCCGTACTGTTCCCGACGCACAGCTTCTCGTGGCAGGGAAGCAGGACGCGTTTGCGGAGCGGATGATAAAACATGCCATAGAGCTTGGAGTGGAGAAGAGTCTGGTTTTTACTGGATGGCTCACGGGAGATGAGCTTAGGTCTGCGTACTTCGCGTCGCGCGTTGTCGTCGCGCCGTCCATATATCTCGATCCGTTTCCTACAGTAAATTTAGAGGCATTTGCCGCCGGGAGACCAGTGGTTGCCACATGCTTTGGTGGTTCACGCGAAGTCGTTGAAGACGGCGTCTCTGGATATGTGGTTAACCCGCTTGATGTCGAAGCGCTCTCGGCGAAAGTTGTCGACCTCCTAATGGATGAGGAGAAAGCAAAGCAGTTTGGAGTCGCGGGGCACGAGCGCGTGAGAAAAGAATTTTCGCTCGCACGACAAGTCGAGCAATATGAGAGAGTGTTTACTGAAGCCGTCCGTATGTAATATGAAGTCAAAACAAGAAATTGTTTCCGAACAAGTGTCAGGTCGGATTTTGGATGTAGGTTATGCGCAAGAACCAAACTCCCACTTGAAGGGTGAAATTCACGGAATAGATATTATAAAAAACGAGAAAGCTGGATATTTCGACACGCACACAGTTGATTTAAACACTGACCTATTTCCGTACCCGCCTAACTTTTTTGATAGCGTAGTAATCGGATGCACGCTGGCGCATATAGCCAACCCGCTAAAGGTTTTGGGCGAGATAAATCGTGTACTGAAAGATGGGGGGCGATTAGTTGTCACCTCACCAAACCCGCACTATTACTGGGAAGTGGTGCTGAATGTGTTCTACCATTTTTTTAAAAATCGCGTTGCGCAGGCAAAAAAAGAGGAACACTTTTATAGCTTCTCCCGTTTCGATATGCGCACCATTCTCGAACGATCAGGTTTTAAGGTGATAGACGAGAAAGGTTATTTGTTTGCTCTCGTTAAAACTTCTCTACGGTTCAATCCCATTAGGCATCCTGGTATCGCATACGAAATCATATATATTGCGAATAAGATTGGCTCGATGAAGAACTATACGACGACGAAGAAGGGTAATGTTGGCGAGGGAATAATAAAAGTAGAAACCAAATATTAAACCATCATCAGAAAGATGGGACGACAAGCGCCGACCTAGAGAGTCGGCGGTTTGTAGTTGGGATCGCCGTGGTCGCCGGTACCCATGCCTAGATTTTCGTGGACGATAGGCACTTTGCAGTCGTCCCATTTTTTTGTAAGGAATGTGACCATGTTCATGTCGGTAATGGCATAGAGGACATGTGTGACGCCCTCTGGAGTAAATGTACAGTCACCTTTTCCGACATACAGGAACTCTTCTTTGCCGTTCTCATCTTTCGAGACCAAAACTCCGTTGCCGTCGGTTATGAGATAGTACTCATCAAACTCGGGATGGGAATGATTACCGCGTACCTTGCCTTTGTTAATGAATTGGAAATTGAATTCCACAATTGGCTTTTCAGGGTAGAAGGTGAATATGCCACCGCGTTCATCGCGAACGGTATCTAGGTTTGACTGAGGTGTTATCTTTTTGATTTTCATAACTAAGTCGTGTACACGCTACATCGTAACAGGGCAAAACACGAGGGGCAATCTGTCTTGGTATGCCGGTATGCTATTCTAATAAATAATCCCATCATATGGAATTTATTGATACCCGCGAGGTTGTAAAGGCTCTAGTACCTAAATATGCTAATGGGAGAACTCTTGATATAGGAGGAGGTACTTCAAAATATCGTGAAATAATAAAGAAAAGTGTTTCAGATTATCTGGTTGCTGACTTATATGAGACTGGGGTTGAGGTAGACTTCAAAGAGGATGCCAGGAAGATGTCTTTTTCTGAGGGGAGTTTCGACACCGTTCTTTCATTTCAAGTTTTGGAACACATTGACGATACTTCAGCAACGGTGGGAGAAATGTATCGGATATTGAAGAAAGGAGGGCATGCCATAGTAACGATGCCATTTTTATTTCCTCAACACGGAGACCCTTCGGATTATCATCGCTTTACTAAGGAAGCCGCTCGATTCTATTTTGAACGAGCAGGTTTTACAACGATTGAACTTGGATCACAAGGAAGCACATTGTCAGTTATCTCGGCGATGTTGAGGCGCATGTATCTCGATCACTATACTGCAGGCTACAGTAGATTGCGTAGCGCTTTTTTTACAAGAATTTTCGGGATTCTAAAATACTTCGACAGAAAAGGATATTTTAAACATCCTGATCTTTATACCAATGTGTATATTGTTGCAAAAAAATAGGCGCACGTCATTTGTTACATCTTAGCCGCTGTGCGTAGAGTTAATTTCGCACACTCATAGTGCTACTTTATCATTATCGCAATAATCGTGCTAACTACACCAACTACATTTGTGATGATTGTGGCAACAATTGCACCCATAATCCCGAACATAGGTATGAGGACTATAAACATCATTAACTGTGTCGCTGATCGAACTATGGTCAACACATACTGTGTTTTTGCGCGTTTTTGCGCGGTGAGCAGTGTGGCTGGCATTGTTTGCGCTCCGGTAAAAAGGGAGAGTGCTAAGATTTGAGAAAAAAATATACTTTCTGTATAAGATGGAAATAGAGTATGGAAGAGAAGCGGTGCGACCGCAATATAGACAAGCGATATGATTCCAAGCAAGGAAGTGTAGAGTAAAAATTTATACCAAAAATTTTGCGGTGGACGGCGCGTCTCTGTGGAAGCATGCACGGCGTACTTCGGGAGCATGATATTACTCATACCTTTGAGCGGCCCATAGATTTGTTCAGGTATTGCAACAGCGAATGCATACACGGCGAGTTGCGCAGGTCCGAGGAATTTCCAGAGCAATATTTTATCGATATTTCCTGATATAGCTCCCAAAATCTGCATTGCCGTAAGATGTTTGCCGTAGGTGTGCGTTTCTTTTATTGTATCCACCCCTGCTTCGTTTTTTGAAATGGTACGCGTGATGTGGAAGTATAGAAATCCTCGAACCAGAATAAGTGGCACGAAGTATGCGAGAAGAATAAGAACGATGTTATGTGTGAAGAAAATGGTGACAATGAGTATGCTGATACTTATTATCTGTGTGAGCATGTGATAGGTTGTTTGCAAATCAAAACGGCGTTTACCAAGTAGGTATGAAAGGTAACCGTTTGCAGTATCAAACACAGGGAGTGTGGCAGCGATGATGAGAAGGGCGAGCGAAAGTTCAAGATTGTTGTTTAGAAAGTAATAGCTACTGCCGGCAAGCGCCACAATGCTTCCAAGAAAAGAATGCATCACGCGCGATCGTGTAACGGAATGGATAAGTCCCTCGTGTCCTTGCGCCACAGCACGCGCAAGTGCGGTATTCATTCCTGGAAGGGTAAATATAGCGAACACTCCTGCAATAGAAAGAAGATACTTATAAGTACCGTATGTTTCAGGTGGGACTAGGTTAGCAAACGCTACAGCAAGAGCGAGAGTGGATAGCGACGATACACCTTGTCCGAGCGTAAGCCACAAGCCACCGTGAGCTAGGTAGAGCATATCGGTCTTGGTGTATTTCTGACTCCAAAGCAGAAATTGCATAAACCGCTTTTTCAATCCTTGAAACATGTTGTCCATAGTAACGGTTGCGTGTTGCTTCAGCTAGTGTGTGCGTCGTCGTAGTAGTGTTGTGAGATACATGTAGCCGACGCTCGCAAACGCAATGATGATTGGGTCAACGGGGAGTCGATAGCGAGGGTTGGTGCCGAATGCAGCGATGGTACTGGTGAGTGCAAAATAAGCAATAAGAAGGATAATGAGAATTGCGAGTTGTGAACGTTGCCTCAGAAGGTAGACCAGTGCGCCAACGAATGCGGCGAGTGTTATTGCTACCCATAGAAGTCGCGCCACAATAATGAGTGGTAAAAATTCGTGCGGGTTATAGCCTCCACGCACGAGGAGTGTATAGAACCCATCGTTGGTGAAGAAAGTAACAAGGGACTTGCCAGCGACATAGAGCGTTGCGACGGGATGTGCGAGTGCGATATCGAGTGCACGCTTCCGGTAGTCGCTCTCGTTCGCAAGGGTAATGACATCACCTTTGTACTCGGCGGGCGTCATAAACATTTCTCTTTCTTGAAGAAAGTCACTTCCTTTCGCTACGCTCAAGACGGCGGGGGCGAGGTTGGTATAGAGAACGAACGGCGTTTGTGCGCTCAAGCCGGGTACACCAAAGGTATAGGCATTCCGTAAGATCCACGGCGTGAGTATCGCACCGATAATAAGAAGATACAGGCTTGCATGTGCGATACCGCGTTGCCAATCTTTTTTGCCGAAGTGCCAGAGGATGAATGGGATGAAGATAAGTGGAATATACTGCGCGCTTGTCTTAACAAGTATCGCGCTTCCGAGGATAGCGGCGCTGAGGGCGAGTGTTATCCAATCTCGTTTTTCAAGATAGCGGAATGTGAGTAGAAGCCAGGGTAGGAAAAGAAGTAGAAACAGTGTCTCGGTATAAAACTGGAAGGAGAGCAGTGCGAGTGTTGGATCAAGGGCGAGAATGGCTCCAGCGAGATAGCCAATTTTCTGTGAAGCACTAATGCGTCTTGCAATCCACATGCCAAAGATTGGTATAGCAGAAGCTAGAGCGAGTTGTATGAGCGCGGCTCCTGTTACACCAAAGATGCCGAGGAGTCCGGAAAGCGCATACACAAACCCTGGTGTGCGTAGGGGATTGGGCGCGTATGGTGCGGACGCTCCCCAGGAAAATCCGTTGCCCGCAAGGACATTTTTGGCAAGTTCAAAGTATCCGTCGTCGCCCCGAACGGTGTTTAGTACGCTCCCGTCATTTGCATGGAGTACAAACGCAAAGCATGCGAGATGTGCCGCAAGTGCCAAAAGTCCTACTATGATTTCAGCGCGGTATGTTCGTAGGAACATCATGTCTTTGTTGTGGGCGAGCGATCACGGAATACAAAATGTCGATATCCGAAGTAGCCGCTTACTGCAACGATCATCGTTGCAAGGAGTTGTGCAAACAAATACCACATGCCGATTTTTTCTACGAATAGGTACATAAGGAGAGTGTTGAACAGAAGATTGGCAATAAGGACAACGATGTAGCGTGTGAATTGCTTCTGTACATCGTGCATCGGTCGATCCTGAAAGGTCCAAAATTTCTGCATCGTGAAAGAAACGGCGGCCGACATGATGAATGAAATAACTGATGCGTACAAATAATACACATTAATGAAATGTACGAGGAGAAACAGTACGCCGAGGTTGCTCGCCATAGCAATACCTCCCGACATGAGGTAGCGAACTATGCGATATAGACGCACTCCGAGCAATGTTTCCATTCGCGTATGAAGTGCAATCAGCCAAGTCATCGCTAGTAGTATACATCGTGCTCGTCCAGCCACACTCTCCGTTTGGCGGTATACCCCCACACCAATTCCACACAGTATTTCCTATAGTAAGAAAGAATTTTTCTCTCGGTAGATATTTTTTGAATATGGTGAAATTTCAAAAGAATTGGTGTGGGGGTATACTTTCTCGTATCGTTATGTTGAATAGAATGCGAAGCATCCTCCGTGCCATGACGCTGGAACAGTGGGTGATTATGATTTTTGGCGCAAGTTTTTTTGTTGGCGTATGGTACGCGTTCCCTATGGTGAACACTATCACCGATGTGTGGGCATTTGGCGGTGGAGTGCTCCGTGCCATTGAAGCGCACACGCTTCTACCAGGCTACGGTGTCGCGTACGGCACACTCTCGTTTTATCAGAATTATGTCGCCATGGTGGTCGCACTTGCTGGCAGTATTCCGTTTTTCGGTTTCGACATCGTGGCTTTGAAAACTGCGCTTATTCAGAATCCTTCGTATAGTCTCATCGTACCGCGCATTGTCTCTGCGCTCACATCGGTGGCGCTCTTGATACTAGTGTACCGATTTCTGAAAGCGCACATTCAAGGTGTGGAGTGGCGACTCGCACTCCTCATGCTTACCTTCGGCAGTGTGCTTACCACGCTTCTTGTGCGCTCAGGCAAAATGTGGATGCTCTCGATTCTTCTCATTGTTGTTTCTTTTATCTATCTGTACCGTGCAATAACGGAAGATCGAGAGCGTGGTCAATTGGGATGGATGTCATTCACTTCAATAATGACGGCATTTCTGGCAGCGTCTAATTTCCTTTTTGCCGGCCTCTTTCTCATTAATATTCCGATACTTCTTTTCGTATTTTGGCGTACACCCGCAGTCTTCAAGCGACTTATAGTGATGATTGCAGTTGGCATGGTGGTGTTCTTGGGGTTCTTTGCACTGAATGCGGGAAATGTTGTTGAGCAGGCTTCCGGATTTGTGATGCAATTTTTCGTGTCTAATTCTGCAGGTGCAAGTGTGCAGACGTCGCTTACGGTGTTTGAGTCGCTCATAGTTAATGTGCGTCAAGCCGTTGAATCGTTTCCCTTGCTTCTTTTGGCGCTCATACCAGCTGTGTATGCCGGCATACGCAACAAAGCGCTCTTCTTCCTCGCCCTTTTGTATAGCGCACTTTATATTATTGCGGTTTCGGTTGTGTTCCGGGCCGACCACGGACTTGCGCTCAATGTTCGACACATCGCTCCTGTCGGCTTCTTTCTACTCTTTCTCCTCGCCTCATTCAAACCACCTTTGCGATTGGTGTCGCGCGTCTTTTTTGTTGTAGGGCTCGCTGTGTATGTGTATACGATAGTATTGCTCTCCATACCTACGACCTACAATGTGGCGTACGACTATATAGTAGAGCGTTACGGAGATACGGAGATTCGTATTGATGAAAATATTTTTGAGTTTACGCTCCCAATGAACAAAGTTTCGTACGCTTTGTATGCACCATCATCGTGTGGCTCCGCGTGCCAACATACACAAGCGCTCTCGAGCGATATTTCGTTTCGGCCACTCGTTGTTACGAACGATTCCGATTTGTTAGCGCATACCGATGTGCCGGCCGCTGATCTTATTATTGTTGAGCGAGAAGTGGTGAATTGCACGCCACTCGCACATTTTGGTAATGGGGTGGCTGATGTGTTTGATATTGATATAAACCTCGGCAGAATGCTTATGCCGTCTTTTTACCAGATACAACAACTAGGAAAAGATATATACATCTACGAAGCACGGGATTGTAGCGTGAACCCCTGATAGCACTGGCTATTCTCATACAAGGGCTCACGGAAGAGTTGCAGGATGCGGATAGAGAAATGGTATAGTAATCAGCATGAATCCCGTTAGAAATCGCGGACGCATGTCAATGAATCTCACCATGTCACAGTCGAATATTACATACATAGCTCAAATAGGCGGGGGCGCACAGGCGTTCGCGCCCTATTTCTAACGGGATGAAATTAGACTCATGGTTGCGATGGGGGATAGTCATTGGGGTTCTTGCGGTATTCTTTACTCCCACTATTGTGGCGACGCCACTCTTTTTCCCGTTCATTACGGGTAAGAATTTTGCCTTTCGCATTTTGGTTGAAATTGTATTTACTCTTTGGCTTATTCTTGCACTTCGGGACGTATCCGTTCGACCTCGTGCATCTCTACTCTTTTTCGCACTCACGGCTTTTGTTGCAGTCATAGGTATTGCTGACATATTTGGTGCGAATCCCCATAAGAGCTTCTGGTCAAATTTTGAACGCATGGAAGGATGGATTGGTTTGATTCACCTCTACGCATTTTTTGTCGTTGTGTGGTCAACACTCCGCGAAGCGAAATGGTGGAAGATGCTTTTTGAAACGAGTCTCGCAGTTTCTATTGCCGTGGGGGTCTATGGTGTGCTTCAGCTTGCTGGTGTATTTACCATCAATCAAGGAGGTTCGCGTGTTGATGGGACATTTGGCAACGCAACCTACCTGGCTGTGTACATGCTTTTTAATCTTTTTATTGTAGGATTGCTTTTCCTTCATCACCGACATGAATACTTCAGAACGGGAGAAAAAGTTGTTGGTGTCTTTGGGATCATCGGTGCGACACTATGGCTAATTGCGAGCTTGCCTCCAGACACCTCACTACCGCCTTTAGGATGGTTTATTTTTATACTATTTTTCACTCTTGGCATTGGTAGCTTGTTCGTTAAACGACAGTGGTTTTATGCTCTAGCGATTGCATTACAGTTCACCATGATTTTCTATGCGGGAACTCGAGGAACTATTCTTGGGCTTATTGGAGGCATTCTCGTTGCTTCGGCTATTTTTATTTTCTTTGGGAAAACTGCACCTAAGTTAAAAAAAGTAGGCATTGCAGGCATTATTACTCTTGTTGTTATTGCGGGGGGCTTTTACGCTATCCGTGACACTTCGTTTGTGCAAAATAACGGCGTATTGTCTCGAATTACCAACATCTCTATTTCTGATGGTGCAGCTCGTTTTGCTATTTGGAACATGGCCCTTAAAGGTGTTGCTGAAAGACCACTCTTAGGTTGGGGGCAAGAAAACTTTAACTACATTTTTAACAAACAGTACGCTCCATCAATGTATGCGCAGGAGTCGTGGTTTGACCGTGCTCACAATGAATACCTTGACTGGCTGGTGGCTGGTGGAGTGTTCGGTTTTACTCTCTGGATTTCTTTGTTCGGACTCGCTTTGTGGTATTTGTGGCGACCAAAATCTTCTTTTCAGATAGTAGAGAGAGGAATATTGACCGGCCTTCTTGCTGCATATGCCTTTCATGATTTGTTTGTGTTCGACAATCTCGTTAGCTATATCTTCTTCTTCACCATCCTTGCGTACATTGCTCACCGTAGAGAAGATGTGGCGGATACTACTACGTCAAACGAAAAATCAACAAATGCCTTGATTACTCTCTGGGGTAAAAGTGTTCCATCAGGGTTATTTGCATTCGGCGCTCCTATAATTGTTGGAGGAATGGTTGCTGTATTTTATTTTGCCAATGTTCCTGGACTTGCGACGGCAACGAATCTCATTGAAGCATTAAAGCCTCACACCGCAGGACTTGCTGAAAATGTGCGTTACCTCAAGAGTGCGGGAGAGACAACAGGATTAGGCAGGCAAGAGGTACGTGAGCAAATTGTTCAATTTGCTATTCAGGCAAAGAACTCTTCTATTGGAGACACTGCATTTCGAGAGGGCGCAACAGCGTATGCGTTAGAAAAGATGTCAGAAGAAATTGCACTAAACCCTAACGATGCAAGGCTCCGTGTTTTTCTTGGTTCGTTTTTTCAGCAGATAGGAAAGAATGACGAGGCTCTCAGAGAACTTACAACAGCATTAACACTGTCTCCCAAAAAACAACAAATACTCTTTCAGCTTGGAAGTTTACAGATAGCTCGAGGAGATATGAAGACCGGGTTAGATTTATTTCGCCAAGCGTATGAGCTAGAGCCTTCATACGATACTGCACGCACTTTCTATGCATCGGCCCTAATTAGGAGTGGCAACATGACTCTTGCTCGCGAACTTCTTACGGAGCGTTTTGGAACAGCAACGCCTGACGATGACAATATTCTGCAGGCGTATTTTGATGTACGAGATTATGCGAACGGTCTTTTGATAGCGAAGGCACGCGCTGATAAAGCACCAAAGGATGTAAAGGCACGCGTTCAGCTTGCAGCTGCGTATATGCAGGCAGGCGATAGATTAAACGCGATTCAGGCTCTACAGGAGGCGATTGCCATTGATGCTACATTCAAAGCTCAAGGTGAATACTACATACAGGAGATTGCGGCAGGGCGAACTCCTTAGTTAGTGGATAGCGTTTAGTGGTTAGTGGTTAGGGGATAGGCGACGTTTCGTCGTGTCCGAAGGGACCAGCTTCATCGGATCCGTAGGGATCATGGAAGAAGGAGGAGGGGAACTTGAAAAAGAAGCACGAAAATGCTATCATATGAAAAGTGAGTGCTAGTTTTTGCTAGCTCTACGAAAATCTGCATAAGTCCCCGCGAAAGCGGGGTTTTGTGTACCTGTGAGTAAGGTTGTCTCTCTTTCAAGGAGGGCGTACAGTAATAAAGTCGCCTGTACTCTACGGCCGGCGGTAGGCACTCACATAGATTTTTGCTTGGAGCTCGCACCCGTCGGTCGTAGAATGCAGATGATTTCATTTTTTATATATGGAAATTTTAGAGAATGTCCCACTGTCCACTCGCACGACATTTCATACTGGAGGGCCTGCACGATTTTTAGTGACAGTGAAGAGTGAAGCAGAAATTCCGCAGGCAGTCGAATTTGCAAAAGAAAAAGGGTTGCCGTTAATTCCTATTGGTGCTGGCTCCAATATGCTCGTCCCTGACTCGGGAGTAGATGCGGTTTTTCTTAACATTGCTATGCACGATGTTTCGTTTACGGTGAATGGTACAAACAGTATCTGTATTGCGGAGGCAGGTGTGTTGTGGGATGCGCTCGTAGAAGAGAGTGTCGAAAAAGGTTTTTGGGGGTTAGAAAATTTATCATCAATTCCGGGTACCGTTGGTGCTGGAGTTGTTCAAAATATTGGAGCATATGGCTCTGCACTATCAGAGCGAGTTATTGCTGTTGATGTATATGATACGAAGCAAGGGAAGATACGGACCCTCACATCTCTTGAGTGTGAGTTTGGATATCGCACGAGTATTTTTAAAAAGGAAGTGGATCGTTATATTGTTGTTCGTGTTAGTTTCGCTTTGACTACAGATGCTAATCCGAATCTTTCGTACCGTGATCTTAAGAATTATTTTGCACATGCACAGGGTGCGCCGTCTATTCATGAAGTACGCGAGGCGGTAATTGAAATTCGTAAAGGAAAGTTTCCTCCACTTGATACATTTGGAACGGCCGGTTCTTTTTTCCTGAACCCTATAGTTGACGATGAAAAAACACGCGAGCTTTCAGAAAGGTATCCACTCATGCCACTTTTCCCTCTTCCTGAAGGGGGAGTGAAGCTGCCTCTCGCGTGGATTTTTGATCACGCGCTTTCTTTAAAAAAACTTCGTGTTGGAAAAGCATTCTTGTGGGAGAAGCAGGCGCTCGTTATTACGGTAGAGCCTAACTCCATGAGTGAGGATGTCGTGTTACTTGCATCTGAGGTTGCTCGTTTGGTATTTGAAAAAACCGGTATACAAATTACACCAGAAGTACGATTGTTTGGTGCCGAAAAGAAAATTGTTTTTAAAAATAAATAATTTAATTCATTACGCACTAGTTATTTATTTTTTTTATAAAAAACTTTTACAAAATATATTTTTTATAAAAAATTGTTATCCACAAGTATTTTGTTTTCATCATTGTATGCGCACATAGATGTTCCATACTGCATAAAGAGCTTGTATCAAGACGCACAACAAATGTTCGCACAACGCATTTGTTGAGGTCAGGTGTCGAGAAGATACAACGCTGTTACTCCCCAAAATAAAATAAATTTTATGGCAGCAAAAAAGAAAGCAAAGAAGGTTGTAAAGAAGGCAGCAAAGAAGACTGTGAAAAAGGCAGTCAAGAAAAGCGCAAAGCGCCGCGTATAGTTTCTTATAAAAAAGCCCCCATGAGGAATCGCACTTGCGTTCTCTCATGGGGGCTTTTTTTATTTCCTCTACCGAGGCTTTTTTGTCTGTCCCATTTGTGTCCCCACCATTATTCTAGCATTTTGCAAAAAGCTAGAATGATGGTGAGAGGTCTATTGCACTCTGTGGGTTTAGATTTGATTGCTGTTGTGCGCTCGCTCGCCGTCCGCATTACGGGTTGTTTTATGATACGTATGAAATTAGAGGGTTTTGTGTAGTCTGCCGCCCAACATCGGGATTTTTCAATGCGAAATATGGTACCATTCCTCCCACTATGTTTAGTCTAAATAAGCTTTTCACAGCGAACAGTCCACTTCTCGCGGAAGCGAAAAAAGTAGTTGAAAAAGTGAATGCGCTGGAAGCAAGCATGCATGAGCGCTCAGATGACTCGCTTGCGGGTATCACAAAGGAATTTAAAGCTCGTCTAGCGCAAGGAACTACTCTCGATGAGCTTTTACCCGAAGCATTTGCTGCGGTACGAGAGGCAAGTATACGAACTCTCGGTCAGCGGCACTTTGATGTGCAGATTATTGGAGGATATGTTCTTCATAATCGCTCTATTGCAGAAATGCGCACCGGAGAAGGAAAAACACTTGTAGCAACGCTCCCTGCATATTTGAATGCATTGGAAGGAAAGGGAGTGCACATCGTGACGGTAAATGATTACTTGGCACGGCGTGACGCAGTGTGGATGGGGCAAATTTACAATGCTCTCGGACTATCCGTCGGTGTCATCAATCACGATTCATCGTTTCTGTATGACCAAAAGCATGTTTCACCAGCTGAGGATGCTGAGCTTGATACAACGCGAGACGAACTTGGATCCTTTAAGGTAGTGCATGAATTTTTACGACCTACTTCAAGGCCTGAGGCATATATCGCTGACATTACTTACGGAACTAACAATGAATACGGCTTTGACTACCTTCGAGATAACTTGGAATATGACAAAGTTAATCTTCGGCAACACCATCATCACTATGCGATTGTTGACGAGGTAGACTCCATTCTTATTGACGAAGCGCGTACCCCGTTAATTATTTCAGGACCTGCTAAAGATCCTGAAGAGTTATATATAACTTTTGCGCAAGCTGTCCCTTCTCTTAAAGAAGGAGATGACTACAGCGTTGATGAGAAATTGCGCACAGTCATAATGACGGATGCTGGTATAGAGAAGATTGAAAAAAAGCTTGGTATTGAAAATATATATGCGGAGGGTGGCATAAAGTACGCACATCATCTTGAGGTGGCAGTGAAAGCAATGGCGGTGTTCATAAAGGATAAGGATTATGTAGTAAAGGATGGAAAGGTGGTTATTGTTGATGAGTTTACGGGGCGTCTACAGGCAGGGCGAAGGTGGTCAGATGGCTTACATCAAGCAATAGAGGCTAAGGAGGGCGTACTTATAGAGAAGGAGAGTCAGACCTACGCTTCCATTACATTCCAGAATTACTTCCGTATGTATGACAAGGTTGCCGGTATGACTGGTACTGGCGCAACTTCCGAAGAGGAGTTCCGCTCTGTCTACAACCTTGATGTGGTGGTAATTCCAACAAATAAGCCTATTAACCGCGTTGACCACACGGACCTTATATTTCAAACAGAAGCAGGAAAGTTTAAGGCAATAGTGCGTACCGTCAAAGAGAAACACGAGAAAGGTCAGCCAGTACTCATTGGCACAACCTCAATTGAAGTGAATGAGCGCCTTGCAGCAGAGCTTCGTGCTGCCGGTGTTCCTCATGAGATGCTTAACGCAAAGAATCATGAACGAGAAGGAGAGATTATCGCTCAGGCCGGAAAGAAGGCTGGAGTTACTGTTGCAACAAACATGGCAGGCCGTGGCGTCGACGTGAAGCTTGGTGGCAATCCTGCAACCGATGAAGCATATGTAGATGTTAAGGGTTTAGACGGACTGTTTGTTATAGGAACAGAACGACACGACGCGAGACGCATAGACAATCAGCTGAGAGGTCGCGCAGGTCGTCAGGGGGACCCTGGTGAGACACAATTCTTTGTTTCTTTAGAGGATAAATTAATGCGTGTCTTTGCTTCTGACATGGTGAAGTCAATGATGGGACGCTTGGGTATTTCAGAAGACGAACCTATTAAAAGTAAGATGGTGAGTCGTGCGCTCGAGTCGGCACAAGAAAAAATAGAAGGTGTTAATTTTGACTCACGAAAGCACGTGCTTGGTTTCGACGATGTATTGAACCATCAGCGTGCAATCATTTACGCTCGTCGCCGTTCTGTTCTTTTGGGCGATGGTGAAGCGCTTGTAGAGGCGGTACGAGAGCATGTGGAGTCGGTAGGGGCTGATGTATCAATTATTGATGCAAAGAAGAGCACGCTCGACCCATTGCAGTTTGAGGGTGGGCTCCGACGATTACTCCTCCAAGCGTACGATCTTTTTTGGATTGAACATTTGGATTCAATGGAACACTTGCGGGGGAGTGTTAACTTACGATCCTACGGAGGCAGGGATCCGTTTATTGAATATCGCCGTGAAGGGTTGCGTATGTTCCGTGAACTCGAAGCTTCGCTCTCGTCTTCAATTGTTGATGCAGTATCTCACTTAGGAGATGCTCCGATTACAAACTCTCAAACGATTGTCATTCCAAGTTTTGGAGTTCAGAAATTAGGACGAAACGATAAAGTCACCATTACCGATGGAGTTGACACAAAAGAAATGAAATTTAAAAAAGCAGAAGAATATCTTGCGAAGGGTTGGAGAATAGTTGAGTAGGGGAATTGGTAGATTCTATGTGGGACCTCCGAGGTCCCACATAGGGGGTTTGGAAAAATGAACGACTTACGAAGTCGTTCATTTTGTGTGTGAGCATTTTCTATATTTGGTACCTTATGTAGGGTTTACGAAACCCTACATCCGATTTTTTTAAAAAAGTTATTCTTCTTCGCGCACTGAAAGTTTACGCACTTTCTTTTTATGTATGTTTGGAATGACAATATGTTTACCTTTTGAAAACTCTATTTCTCCTAAGAGAGTTTCAATATCAACGCGTTTGTAGACACGGTAATTGTTGAAGGGGTTTCGTGTTGCTTCCAGTTTGCCCTTCTGATCCCAGTTTCTTACTGTTAGAGGAGAGACACCAAAAATCTTTGCCACCTCAGTAACCGTTAAAAATTCCTTTTGGGGTATTTTTGTCATAGAGAGTGTTTATCTAAATGGTGCATGAGAAGTAAGTAGGGGCTAGACATTTGAGTTTTATTGTTTTTTATTGTTTTTCTCGTTTTTGCACGACTATTTCTTTTTTTCTGCATCCATCCTTCTTGCTGGTCGGTTTACGGGTAGTATATGCCAATTTTGATGTATTTTTTAAATGAAGTGTCTTATGGGTTTCTTGCCGAGATTAAGTATAAACTATTAACCTTTATTAATGAATAAACTTATAAACATACATACATTTTTTTTAATTTTAGAAACAGAG
Source organism: Patescibacteria group bacterium (assembly GCA_004322365.1). GTDB lineage: Bacteria > Patescibacteriota > Minisyncoccia > Phycocordibacterales > Phycocordibacteraceae > Phycocordibacter. The sequence continues at coordinate 8,837 of SCTS01000002.1, read as the reverse complement.
CACATTTTTTTACTACGATTTCTTTTTTAAGCATTGTGTTCTCACTAGAGGTTTCAGTCTGTGTGCGGGACTGTCATTTTTTGATCGTATATGGAGAGAAAGTGAGTATTTTTTTTCGTGGATATGTTTATAGCTATTGGAGATATGTATGAAGTTAGACTAAGGACATCAGAGATATCTAGATTGCCACTGTTTGTGATTAGGGTATTAGGCACGGAACAATTTTTCAAAAAAGAACTATAAAAATGAAAAAAGATTCAATAATCCAATTGCCGATGTTTGTTGAAAAACAAGCCGATATTCTAGAAAAATCGGCTATATGACGATGAATAACCCTGAGTATCGGAGTATTGATATTGAGGCACCTATGGACACATGGTTGTCACTTTCTCAGGCGGCAAAATTTTCTCCGTATGACTCTGAGTATCTCTCCCTTCTTGCTCGAAGGGGAAAGTTAGTTGCTAAGAAGATTGACGGCATTTGGTTTACCACACGAGGTGCCCTTACCGCGTATGTTCTTGAATCAGAAGAAAAACAAGAAAAGAACAAGGAGCGTTTGCGAAACATTCTTTCTTCAAACACATCAGTGGATGCATGGTTGCCTCTCTCTCAGGTTGCAAAGTTTTCTCCGTATGACTCTGAGTATCTTTCTCTCCTTGCGCGTAAGGAGAAGCTAACGGCAAAGAAGGTGGATGGTATTTGGTTTACCACAAGGCGTGCTCTCACTGAATACACTCTTGAGTCGGAACAAAAGCAAGAAAAAAATAAGGAGCGTCTGCGAAACATTCTTTCTTCAAAGACAGAGGTTGGTGATGTAGGTGAGGTTAATAATGTGACCACTCTTGATGAGGGTGTTTCGGAAGAACATGTATTGCAAAATGGGAAGAATTTATTTTCTCAGTTTAAAAAATATCCGCTGAGAATTATTTTTTCATTTTCAAAATATGCGTCGGTTTTCTTAGTCGCTGCTGTTGTTTCAGGGTTTGTGATGGGTGGTTTGTTTTCCTCAGTTGATAGTGAAGGCAAGAAGGTTAGCGGGACGCATAATTCTCTTCCGGCATTAAGCTCGTTTGATAGCTTCCTGTCGCGTGGGGGATCTTCAGCACTTCTTGCATCGGTGGCGGGTGCAGGGTCGAATATTTTTGAAAACCTATTTTCACGCATTATTCCTAGTAGGGCGCTCCTTCCTAGTGTAACGAATTCTACTGCTGTCAGTTGCGCCTCATCTATAGCTATCGTGTCGCCAGTGTGGAATTCGAAAACTGAAGATGTGGCAGTTTCCGGTGCTCCGCTTGGTACCGTAAATAATTTTTATGGTCCGATTACCAACAACTATGGTCCAGTTACTACAACTGAAAATAAATATATTGCTTCGCCAGGTATGTCTCCTGAAGTTCTTACCGCTGAACTTCAGGGATTTAAAAATGTTGTGCTCTCACAAGTGTATGGTGCGATTTCTAATATTTCATCCAATGTTGCCGGCAACACTCAGGCAATTCAACTCAGTAATCGTATCGATCAACTCGCTTCCGTTAGTATTTCCGGTTCATCGTTTACGGGAGGTACTATTTCTAATAGCTCTATCACTGGTTCAAATATTTCTGGAGGCACGGGTTCTTTTTCTACGCTCTCTGTTGGTGGAAATACCACACTTGCAACCACAACTATTTCGGGGCCTTTCACACTTATCTCAAGTGTAACTTCCACGGTAGAAAATGGTCCACTTCAAGTAAATAACGGTGTTGTATCAGCAACCACCAGCATCGGTACACTCTATGGAGGTACCGGTATTAATGCGTACACCACAGGAGATGTTTTGTATGCATCAAGTGCAAACACACTCGCACGGTTAGGCGTTGGCTCCACTGGGCAAGTGCTTAAAGTGCAGGGCGGTGTACCAGTGTGGGGTGTTGATATATCTGGTGGAGGAGGTGCAGGGGCATGGGCTACTTCGACCGATAGTCTTTCTATTTCTCCAGCTGACATTTCTAATGTCATCATCATTGGTGCTTCGGCTACTTCAACTACAGGAAATATTTTCGAAACGGTGGGCAATTCTTTGTTTCGTGGATTTGTTACTGCATATAAAACAGTGACCGCGCCATCGTTCACCGCCACATCTTCAACTGCTTCTGTTTTCCCATACGCATCCACCACAGCTCTCACTGTCTCAGGCAACACATTCCTCACAGGACTCACAGGACCAAATGGTCTAGCAATCAATTCAGCAGGACAAGTGTACTCAGCTGCCACCTCCACTCTCTCCACCATTTCAGGAATACTCGCAGTTTCGCAAGGAGGCACTGGCACATCAACAGCTCCTTCGTACGGTAAGTTTTTGGTGGGTAACGCAACAGGTGGGTACGATTATGTTGCTACTTCAACGCTCGGCTCTGCGAGCGGTGTTACCTCACTCGCACAGACATACGGCTCTGCACAAACAGGTGCAATTACATTCGCCACGTCATCTGACACCAATCTTCTCTTCAATGTCACTAATTCATCAGGTGCTTTCACCTTCACTCCTGCATGGACAGGCACACTTGCATCCACTCGTCTTAACTCAAACGTTGTTCAGGGAGTCACCAACGACACCAACATCACCGGAAGTATCTCTGCACAGAACTTAACTCTCGGATGGACAGGGCAGTTGGGAGCAACACGCGGAGGAACAGGTCTCTCCTCAATCGCATCATCATCACTCTTGATCGGAGGCCCCGGCAACACCTTCATTGGATACGCAACCTCATCTCTGGGCATCGCACTTTCTGACACCACAGGAACACTCGGAGTGTCACGAGGAGGCACCGGCGCATCAACATACTCATACGGTCTCATCTACTCACCAGGTGGAACCACCGCTCTTGCCAACATTGCCACCTCATCACTTGGTCTTCTCACCACCAATGTTGCCGAAGGCTCCAACCTCTACTACACCGACTCCCGTGTGAACACATACATCAACGCATCAACCACCATTCCAAAGACATACACAACGAACACCTTCACTGGCGCAAATACTTTCTCAAATTCTTCTTTCACACTGAACTCATCACTCAACGGTCCACTCCACGCAAACAACGGTGTTGTTTCTGCAACTACATCCATCGGTACCACATATGGAGGAACAGGGCTCACCGCATACACCCTCGGTGACACTCTCTATGCATCAGCTGCAAACACACTTGCACGCCTCGGCATTGGATCAGGCGGACAAGTACTCGCAGTATCAAACGGTATTCCATCATGGGTCGCCTCCACCACCTACTCATCAGGTCTCACCTACGCAGGAGGCAATGTCACCAACACGGGTGTTCTCTCAAACATCGCAGGCACCGGTATCAATGTGTCAGGGGCAACCGGCAACGTCACCATCTCAAACTCTGGCCTTCTCTCACTCCAACAAACTGGTGGTGGCTCTGCACAAACAGGTGCAATTACATTTGCCACAACATCCACTGCATTCAACGGACTCACTGCAAACCTTGCTATCACCAACTCATCAGGTGCATTCACCTTCGCACCAACACTGTCGGGAACATTGGGAGTTGGTGGTGGGGGAACGGGATCAACATCTTTTGGACAAGGATGGATTTATTCGGACGGTGGCACAGGCGCTCTTTCGGCATCTACATCACCAACAATAAATTATGTAACGGCAACTTCGACAACAGCAACTTCCACATTTGCGGCAGGTATTTCAACTACACGCCTTAACACAAGTGCAACATCCACATTCGCAGGTATTCTTTCACAATCCATACTCCCAAACGCTGACAATACCTATGACCTTGGTTCACCAACAAATCGTTTTCGTGACCTCTATCTTTCAACGGCATCTCTCCACTTAGAATCAACTGCAGGTGAAACCGGTGCTGCAAAGCAGTGGAAGTTTGGTATTGATACAGGAAATGGTTTACAAACAGGAACCTCGACTGGCTTCTTCCGTATTCAAGAAGGAAGTTCACCAATGTTTTATTTGAATCATGCGGGGCAGGTTGGTATTGGTGTTACGGATCCCCGCGCGCGTTTACATATTCAAGGGAATGCGTGGCTCTCCGGATTTTCAAATGGCACGATTTCAAGTTCGGGAACATCTGTTACGGGCGTCGGTACAAGTTTTCTGTATGGCTATAATAAATTGAGTGTTGGTGATCAGATTTTGGCAAATGGCCAAGTACGCACGGTTGTATCTATTCAGAGTGGCACTGCTCTTACTATTGATTCTGCATTCTCGTCTCCACTCTCGGGTGAGACATATCAAACACAACAGCCGATTGCACGATTTGATAATAGTTCTGGAGCAACAAAGTTTATTATTGGTCCTGGTGGAAACATTGGTATTGGAGATTTAAATCCAATAGGACTTCTTTCTGTTGGTGCAGGTGATGCGTTTTTTATAAACACTGTTGGTACGGTGGCGAGCGGAACATGGAATGGTACTCGTATTAGTCCACAATATGGAGGCACCGGCATCACCAACACACCCACGTACGGACAAGTACTTCTTGGAAACAGTTCAGGAGGATACACACTCACGGCAACCAGCTCACTTGGTATCACTGGTGGCGTATGGGGCACTATCACTGGCACACTTGCAAACCAAACTGATTTGCAAAGTGCACTCGATGCAAAACTTTCTCTCTCTGCGTGGTACTCAACAACAACGAGTCAACTCACCGAAGGCTCCAACCTCTACTACACCGACGCCCGTGTGAACACATACATCAACGCATCCACCACCATTCCAAAGACATACACAACGAACACCTTCACCGGAGCAAACACATTTAACGGAGCATTTACATTAGGCACCCTCAACGGACCACTCCACGCAAACAACGGTGTTGTTTCTGCAACTACATCCATCGGTACCACATACGGAGGAACAGGACTCACCGCATACACACTCGGCGACACTCTCTACGCATCAGCTGCAAACACACTTGCACGCCTCGGTATTGGATCAGGTGGACAAGTACTCGCAGTATCAAACGGTATTCCATCATGGGTCGCCACCTCCACTCTCTCCACCATTTCAGGAATACTCGCAGTTTCTCAAGGAGGCACTGGCACATCAACCGCTCCTTCGTACGGTAAGTTTTTGGTGGGTAACGCAACTGGTGGGTACGATTATGTTGCTACTTCAACGCTCGGCTCTGCGAGTGGCGTTACCTCACTCGCACACACATACGGCTCTGCACAAACAGGTGCGATTACATTTGCTACTTCATCTACTGCATTCAACGGGCTCACTGCAAATCTTGCTATCACCAATACATCAGGTGCATTCACCTTTGCACCAACACTCTCGGGAACATTGGGAGTTGCGGGTGGCGGAACCAACGCCACCTCCCAAACCACCAACGGTGTTAATTATTTCAACGGCACCTCAATCACGTCAGGAACCGGACTCACATTCACAGGGACAAACTTTGGTGTTGGCTCCACCTCTCCGTATGGTCGTCTCTCGGTGAGCGGTGCTGGTACTGACACCGGCATCGCATTCCTCGTCGCCAACTCTTCCAACATTCCTAAGTTCGCCATTCTCGACAACGGTGCCACTATCATTGGTTCTTCTTCCACTGCCATCTCCAGCAGTATTGGCTTCACGGTACAGAATGACCCCGTCGTTGGATACAACGGTTCTGGTTTCTCTGCCAACATGGATCTTCGAGACAACAGTGCATTCACTACAGGAGTGGGAGGAGGCATGGTCTTCTCAGGACAATTCCGCGTACCAACCTCAGGTACTGACTACATTCCATTCGCTGCTATTAAAGGAGGGAAGGAGAATGCAACATCTGCAAACTATGCAGGCTCTCTTGGTCTCTACACTGTTCCAAACGGAGGGGCGATGACGGAGCGGGTGAGAATTAGTTCAAGTGGAAATGTTGGGATTGGCTCTACCTCACCAAACTCACTCTTGTCGATTGGAAATGCAAACGGTATTAACTTTGATACAGCAACATCAACATTCTATGCAACGGGCGGTATCAACTTGAAATCAGGATGTTTTTCTATCAACGGTTCGTGTGTCGGTGCCTTCATCAACACTATTGCAAACGGCGACACTGGTACTACTACCTTCTATAACGGTGGTGTGACTTTTTATAACGCATCACTCGGTACTCTCTCGCAAGCAGGTGACGGTACAGGACTTTTCTGGGACGAAACAAATAAGAGATTGGGATTGGGAACTGCAACTCCAGCTGGCGCACTTTCGGTGTCAGGTGTAAATGGTGCATCAAGTGCAACAGTAGTTGGTATGCATTTTGGTACCGAAGGAGGAACCACCAATGCACTCGAGTCATACAATACTGTTGGTACACTCTTTGACTTCAGCGGTACCTCTGGAAGAGATTACGATTTCCGCCAAGCATTCACAGCGTCCGCAAATACGCTCACATTTTCTGCAAGTACAACCGCGATGCATCAAGAAATCTCGTTAACATCGGAACTGCCTCAATTGGAAGTACATTGCAGGTGACAGGGCAAACAACTCTCGCTACATCCTTGTCAGGCGTTCTCAAAGCAACAAGTGGTGTTGTTTCAACCGGTTCAGTTAACTTAACGAGCGAGGTGACTGGCACTCTTCCTGTTGCCAACGGTGGTACGGGCTGGGGTGCAATTCAAGCAAGTGCTATTCCATACGGAAACGGAACAGGTGCACTTGCAACAACAACCGCAGGAACGAACGGACAAGTACTCGCATACTTAAATAGCATTCCATCATGGGTCGCAACCACCACCTTCTCTAGCGGTCTCACCTACGCAGGAGGCAACGTCACCAACACTGGTGTTCTCTCAAACATCGCTGGCACTGGTATCAATGTCTCAGGAGCAACAGGCAACGTCACCATTTCAAACAGTGGACTCCTTTCACTCGCACAGACATACGGCTCTGCACAAACAGGAGCGATTACATTTGCGACATCCTCAACTGCAATTAACAACGACTGGGGAATCACCAACTCATCGGGCGCCTTCACCTTCAATATTCCCTCGGCATCAGCATCGGTGCGTGGACTTCTCTCGGGAACTGATTGGAGTACCTTCAATGCAAAACAATCCGCAGGCGACTACATCACCGCACTCACAGGAGATGTCACCGCGACAGGCCCTGGTTCTGCCGTTGCAACTATTGGTGCAAACAAAGTGACTCTTGGAATGCTCGCAACACTTTCTGCAAACTCAATCATTGGAAATATCACGGGCTCGACTGCAACACCAACTGCTGTCGCCACGTCCTCACTATTCACATGGACAGGAACAGGAGATGTTGTGCGTGCAACTTCAGCAACGCTCACGAGTCCCATCTTTATCACACCCGCACTCGGCACACCTGCGTCAGGTGTTGCAACAAACCTTACGGGACTTCCTCTCACCACTGGTGTGACCGGAACACTTCCAATAGCAAACGGCGGAACCAACGCCACCTCCCAAACCACCAACGGTGTTAATTATTTCAACGGCACCTCAATCACGTCAGGAACCGGACTCACATTCACAGGAACAAATCTTGGTATTGGTAACACCTCTCCCTCCGCCAAACTTTCTGTCACTGGAACAGGTGCCGACACCGGCATCGCATTCCTCGTCGCCAACTCTTCCAACATTCCCAAAGTAGCCATTCTCGACAACGGTGCCACTATCATTGGTTCTTCTTCCACTGCCATCTCAAGCAGTATTGGTCTCACCGTACAGAATGACCCCGTAGTCGGATACAACGGCTCTGGTTTCTCTGCCAACATGGATCTTAGAGACAACAGTGCGTTCACTACGGGAGTGGGAGGAGGCATGGTCTTCTCAGGACAATTCCGCGTACCAACCTCAGGTACTGACTACATTCCATTCGCCGCTATTAAAGGAGGGAAGGAGAATGCAACATCTGCAAACTATGCAGGCTCTCTTGGTCTCTACACTGTTCCCAACGGTGGGGCGATGACGGAGAGGCTTCGTATTACGAGTGCAGGGAATGTGGGGATAGGTACGGCATCTCCAGGATACAAACTTGATGTAAATGGTGATGCGCAAATTGGTAGCACTTGGCAATTTACTTCTGGTGGCGTATTTAACTGGGGTGCGGGATATGGCAACGGCACGCTGACGTGGGATACAGGATATGCAAAGGTTAATGCGCAAGGAAGTAATTCTCTAAAGCTTTATTCTGCTTCTTCGGGTGGTATTGATGTGTCGAGTGCTGGCTATGTAGGTATTGGTACCACCACTCCAACATCAAAACTAACTATTCTAGGAGACGCATTGACCGGTGGAGAGCCAACATATAATGGTTACCTAAAAATTGTTGGAGGAGGAGGAGCCACAACACAAGTGGGTGGTATAGAGTTTAAACCTGCATCGAGTGGCAACGGATATGGTTTCCGTATTGCAAACCCAGACCTCGGAACTGGCGAAACACCGTTGTATTTCCAGCGCCGTTCAAATTCTGCTTCATGGACTGATAGCATGACGATACTTGGTTCGAATGGCAACGTAGGTATTGGCACCACAACGCCAAGCAACAAACTCTCTATCTACACAGGCAACACTTCAAATGCAAACGAAGGTATTTCCCTCACTCGTGGTCCGAGTGGGGATAGTATCTTTGGGTTTCGTCAAAAGTCCGATGGAAGTGGTGTCTATCGTGGCGCCCTTACCACAAAAACAGGAGCCAGTGCTGAAATTGAGGCACTCACTGTTTCGGGTGGTGGTTATGTGGGTATTGGCACCAGCACCCCAGCATCACAACTCCAAGTGCAAGGAGATGTAAATATTATTGCAGGTTCGAAGTATTATTTCTCAGTAAACGGTGCAAGTCCAGACACTAACTGGTC
>SCTS01000008.1 GCA_004322365.1 Patescibacteria group bacterium | reverse complement strand
AACTTCACCATGGGGACGCTTCTCTGTGGACACCGGAACTATTGGCACCGCACCAGCATTCGTAGTTGGTTCGTCAACAGCAACGAGATTCATTATTGATAACGCGGGGAATGTTGGTATTGGTACAACCTCACCAGGATTTTTGTTGTCGCTATCCGGAGGAAAAGTTGCTTTCAAGAGTACTGCTTCAACGACGAGTGCATTTGCAGTTGAAAATAGTTATGGTGCCAATGTACTGCAAGTTGACACACAGGATAGTTCCGCCAACATCTTCTCCGTCGCCACTTCTTCAGGAACTAGTTACTTTGATATTACGAGGACAGGCAATGTGGGTGTTGGTACAACATCGCCCGCGAGTACATTTACTGTCACTGGTTCTGCATGTTTCTCAGGAGGTTCAGGTTCAACGGTTGCCTGCGGTACGACTGCTGGCAGTATTTATTACCGCGCTGCCTCTGTAGGCACCTACGATGTTGCAGAAAACTATCCAACATCTGACACAAGTATCAATGCAGGCACTATTGCCTCACTTGATTTGACGAGCGGAACGACTATCACTACCGCTACTCCAGGTTCCATTCCGCTCGGCATTGTTTCTACTGACCCAGGTTTAACGCTCGGAGGTTCTGATGCAACGGCAAACCCAAGTCTTGCGCGTCCTATTGCACTTTCTGGTCGTGTGCCTGTGAAGGTTTCAACTGCGAATGGCGCAATCGCAATCGGCGACAGACTCATGCTTTCAACAACCACGCCAGGTGTTGCCGTGAAAGCAATTCATAGCGGACAAACAATCGGTATTGCACTTGAAACCTACTCTGCTTCAACATTGGGCACTGTGGAAACCTTTGTGTCATCACAATACTGGCTCGCACCAAACGACTTCGCCATTGACTCAATCACCGGCACCATGGGCATTGGTACTACAACTCCTGTGAACTCAGGAGGGTCTAACTACCGTCTCGCGGTTGGTGGTGACATTCTTGCAACTGGATTTGTAAATCTTTCAGAAGGAGATTCAAAGACTGACATTCAGTATATTACTAAGGAGACTGCGGATAGTTTCTTGGATGCAATTCGCGGAATGATGGTTGCTGAGTATCACTACAAAAACGAACCAGCAAGCGCAGGAAGAGTAGGACTCATTGCAGAAGAAGCACCACAAATTGTTCGCTCCACTAAAGGCAACGGCATTGATTTGTACAAATTGCTCTCGGTGGCGATAGGAGGTGTACAAAGTTTGGCGGATAAGTTTGACGCACTAGTTGCTCTCGTTTCGGAACTCACTGCGCGGGTTGTTGCTTTGGAGAATGGAAGTGGCGTTTCGGGCGCAGTGTCTGGTGCCGTTGGAAATATTTCAGATGCACTCCAAAGTGCTCTCACAAGTCAGAGTGTCAGTATCGTAAATGGCACGGTGACGGCAACGACGCTCGCCGCACATAAATTTGTTGCAACACCAGACGCGACCGGCGATGCTGCTGCAGGATCCGCAACTATCCCAGCAGGGGAGACGAGTGTCTTGGTGCGCAACATTCTCGTTGCAGAAAATTCAAAAGTGTTTGTAACCTTCAATTCAAATACCGGAAATGGATGGTTCGTCAGCAATAAAACAGAAGGAGGATTCAGTGTTTCTCTGAACGCACCACTTCAAACTGACGCATCGTTTGATTATTTCGTTGTTGATCTCGCCACCTCCACTCCCGTCTTTTCTCCAACCTATAACCTAGCACCTAGCACCTCTAACCTTCCTCAGGGTGATTCGCAGGCTCCAGTTATTATCATGAACGGCAATAATCCTGCGACTATCTATGTTGGCGATTCGTACGCTGATCTTGGTGCATCGGTAACCGACAATGTTAATGAAAATCTCGGCATCACCACATTGCTCGATGGCGTTGAAACCGTTACGGTGAATCTCGACACGAGCGTTGCCGGTACCCACACAGTGACCTATCGAGCGACCGATGTTGCAGGAAACACCGCAAGTGTCGACCGAACCGTGACTGTTCAGCCACTTACTCCGCCAACACCAGAAACACCATGAGTATAAAAAAAACATTGCACGCGCTCACCCACCTTTTTATTTTTGGTGTCTTTATTTTTATTGGCATTACAATTTTCACACCCGAGCATGAAGCTCGTGCCGCACTCTCGAAACGCGTGTTCCTAACATCAGGCACGAGCTGGACAGTCCCTGCCGACTGGACAGATGTCGACACTATCGAAACCATTGGAGGTGGAGGGCACGGAGGGTCAAGCACGGGTGGTGGAGGAGGAGGGGGAGGAGGAGCGTATGCAAGTATAAGCAACCTCGACTTAACTGCGGGCGCCAGTGTGACATATAGAGTAATAGCAACTTCTGATACGGTGTTCAATAGTTCCGCTACAACGTGTGCCGGGTCACCAACTCCTTCGGTGTGTGCACAAGGAGGCACAAACGCATCGGGAGCTACCAACGGTACAGGAGGAACAGCAGCAGCTTCGGTTGGTACTACGAAATATAGTGGATCAGATGGAGCGTCTTATGGCGGCAACGCCGCAGGACCAAGTGGTGCTGGACAGGCAGTAGTAGGTAATGCTGACGCTGGTTTTGGAGGAGCTAATGGTGATGCAGGAACTGATTTTTGTCCCGACCTTCCTGCAGAAGGAGGTCCGGGTGGTGTTGGGAATCCCGGGTATGAATACAGCACCATATCGGGGTATGGTTCAGGTGGCGGTGGAGGTCCAGGAGGCTCAGCTGGAGGCGCTGGTTTCTCTGGTGGTACAGGAGGGAACGGAGGAAGTTATGGTGGAGGCGCTGGTGGCGGTGGGGCCTTCTGTGGTGCGTCTTCATTTGCTGGAAGTGGAGGTAATGGTGCAGGTGGACTCATCGTTATCACCTATACTTCAACCGAAACAGGAAGTACCTCGCTCGCAAAATTCAAAATAAAAGGTGGTCGCTTCCTCATCCGCGGAGGCCGCGTCCAAATTCGCTAACCCCCTTTTTTTTAGTCCTCTTCTCCAACTCTCTTCTTATATAATGTGGGACATCGTATGTCCCACATACTCCTATTCAAGAGAAAGTGTTGAAGCAGTATCTGAGTCTGATGTGGCACCTTTTAGATATCTCGTTATTGTTTTTTCGTAACCTCCTGAGGGTTCTCCAAAAAGAGAGGTTGTAAGTATGGAAGGGAAGTTTTGTTCCCCAATATAGTCAAGGTAACTACTCCAACGGTAGGATTTTAGATACGCAAGTGACTCCTTTGAACTTTTGATCCCGCCATTACTCCGTATTCTCCACTCTTCAGCACCTTTCAGATAGTCCAGTGGATTTAAATGGATGTAGTGAAGGATGTAATTAAATTGCGCATCGTTCTCGATGAGTACTTTTTTTGTTCGTCCACTAAATAGGTAACCGTCCCGTTTATATTTTTTATTGAAAAATTTTGCATAACCAACATTCAGTTTCATGAGAAATTTAGCTAGCCCGCCCTCCATTCGTTCCGAAAGTAGAAGGTGATAATGATTCTTCATCAAACACCATCCGTGAATATCAACCAATCTCTCTCGTTCAAATGAACGACCTACAAGGTCGTTCATTTTGCGACTCGTGTTGTTTGCGGGTCTTGTATCATTAAACGCATATAGCTGATGCACGAAGCGGACTCGATCGCCGGTATCCATAAATATGTCTCTCTTTTCTACACCTCGATTTAGTACATGATATAAATCCATGATTCCATTTTGCCATATGAACGACCTACGAGGTCGTTCATATGGGGATAGTTGGGGGTGAGTAGAAAGAAAAAATAGATGAGGGATAGTACACTACTTGTATGAAAAAAATTCGCGTGGCTATCAATGGTTTTGGCAGAATAGGACGAGCGTTCTTTAGGCTTGCCGAGGAGAATCCTAATGTGGAGGTTGTCGCAGTCAATGATTTAGCGGAGGTAAAAAATCTTGCGTACCTTCTTAAGTACGACTCTGTCTATCGTCGCGCATCGTTCTCTATTGAACCTACAGACGGCGGACTTTTGGTTAATGGAAGAAAGGTTGCTTTTTCTGCAGAAAAAGAACTTGCAAAACTTCCATGGAAAGATATTGGTGTTGATGTGGTAGTTGAGGCGACTGGTGTCTTTAATGATTACGAAAAAGCATCCGCTCACATATCAGCAGGTGCAAAGCGTGTCGTCATCACGGCACCTGCAAAAGGAGAATCGCCCGAGGGTATAACGAGCGCAATGGTTTTGATGGGTATCAATGATGAGAAGTTGGCAACCTGCCAAGTCTCGTCAAATGCATCGTGCACGACGAATGCTGCAAGTCCCGTGATTGCAATTTTGGACAAGGCAATTGGAATTGAAAAAGCAATTCTTTCTACTACCCATGCGTATACAGCAAGTCAGGCAATTGTTGACGGTATTTCAAAAAAAGATATGCGAGAAGGGAGAGCGGCGGCACAAAATATTATTCCTTCTTCTACAGGTGCCGCTGTTGCAGTTGCTACTGTGTACGAATCCTTGAAAGGAAAGTTTGATGGCATTTCGCTTCGTGTACCTGTTCCGTCAGGCTCTGTTGCCGACATTACCTTTATTGCAAAAAGGCCTACGACCGTTGAAGAGGTGAATGATATTTTGCGCAAGGCGGCGAAAGATCCACATTGGGAGGGAATTTTTACTGCAACCGATGAAGACATTGTTTCTTCTGACATTATTGGCGAACCGTATGGCGCCATTGCTGATCTTTCTATGACGCGTGTTGTTGATGGCAACCTCGTTAAGGTGCTCAGTTGGTATGACAATGAAATGGGGTATGTGCATACGCTACTCAAACATGTAACGGAAGCGGGAAAATATCTTTAGTATGAAGATAGTTTTTGCCGCAGATCACGGAGGTTTTGCACTAAAAGAAATCTTGAAGCCTTTTGTTCAAGGGCTTGGATATGAAGTAGAAGATGTTGGCGCATTTACACTTGATATGTCCGATGACTATCCGCTATTTATCAAACAAGCTGGGGCAAAAGTTTCTGAAGATCCAGAGCATGTACGCGGAATTGTTATTGGTGGCTCAGGGCAAGGTGAGGCATTTGCGGCGAATCGCTTTCAAGGAGTTCGTGCAGTTGTGTATTACGGTGAACCGAAGCGACCACAAGTCGATGCTGATGGAGCAGAGCTAGACATGATTACTTCAACGCGCGAACATAACAATTCAAATGTACTTTCTTTAGCTGGAAGATTTCTCACTGAAGAAGAAGCGAAGGGTGCAGTGAAGCGTTGGCTCGAGACTCCGTTTAGTGGAAACGCTCGACATCAAAAGCGTCATGAAATGATTGATTGATTGCATGATTGAAGTTATACCTTCACTTCCCGCTGGTACTTTCAGAGAGCTTGACCAAAAAATTGGCATGGTGCGAGGTTTGGTGTCTGCATTTCAAATTGATATCACTGATGGAATATTTGTACCGAACGTATCGTGGCCGATGCATCCAGAAGACCAAGAGCAATTTCAACGGATTGTTCAAGGAGATGAGACCTTGCCACATTGGGAAGATTTTGATTTTGAGTTAGACATGATGGTGCACAATCCTGAAAATATACTTTCGGATTGGATACAGGCTGGAATATGTCGTGCGCTTATTCACATTGAAGCGAAACATGATTTTGTGGCATGCCAAGACATTGCAAAGGATAAAATCGAGCTCGGCATTGCGCTTAATGTGGATACACCAGTTTCTCGTATAGATGAGTATATTGAACACATTAGCGTTGTTCAGCTCATGGGAATTGCTCATTTAGGTACACAAGGTCAACCTTTTGACCCGAGAGTTCTTGAATCGATTCGTGAGGTTAAAAAGCGGTATCCGAATGTTATTATTGAAGTTGATGGTGCGGTAAATAAAGAAACTGCACCACTCTTGGTTTCTGCGGGAGCTACTAGGCTCGCACCCGGTTCATTTATTTTTAAATCCGAGAATCCAAAAGAAGTCATCGACTATTTAGAATCACTATGAGTCATTTAACCGACGAACAAATCACTATTCTTGAAGAGAAAGCGCGCGATGTGCGCGAGACAATCATTCGCATGCTCGTTGCAGCAAAGTCTGGGCACACAGCGGGCCCCCTCGGAATGGCGGACATATTCACTGCATTTTATTTTCATATTTTAAACCATGATCCTAAGAATCCTGGTTGGGAAGAGCGTGATCGGCTTATTCTTTCTAATGGTCACATAACGCCTGTCCGATATTCTGCAATGGCGCACGCTGGATATTTTCCCGTTGAAGAATGTTTAACGTTGCGCAAACTTGGAAGTCGTCTTCAGGGACACCCGGAGCGCGATATGTTGCCAGGACTTGAAACAACATCAGGGCCTCTTGGTTCGGGTTTGTCGCAAGCGGCAGGTATGGCGTATGTAGCTAAAATGGATGGAAAGAAGTGGCGAACGTACTGCGCTGTGTCTGATGGGGAACAACAAGAAGGGAATACATGGGAAGGAGTTATGTTTGCAGGAAAAAATAGATTACATAATCTCACTGCAATCATGGATAGAAATAATATTCAAATAGAAGGTATGACCGAAGATGTGATGCCGTTGGAGCCTCTTGCTGACAAATATCGTGCATTTAATTGGCATGTCATTGAGATTGATGGTCACAACATGACTGAGATTGTGAGTGCTGTTGAGGAAGCGAAGGCCATTCATGAGAAGCCGACGATGATTCTCGCACACACCATTCCTGGGAAAGGGGTAAAAGAAATAGAATTTGATTACCATTGGCACGGCAATCCACCGAAGGCAGATCAGGAGGAGTCGTTTATTGCACAGATTCGAGAATCAGCAAAAAAGTAATTTTTAGTATCGATATAACTTAAACCATATGGATAAAAATAAGATTTACGACATCGTTTTAAAGGGTACACTAAAAGTGCTGGTACTTGTCGTTGTTCTCATCGCACTCATTCTTATAGTGAGATTCTTTACGAGTTGATTCACAGAAATTTTATATTTATGATTCCACCATACGCAAAACTCTCGAATAAAATCTTCACTGATGCAATTGAAAAAGCACCAACTCGTGATGGGCTTGGTAACGGCACGGTAGAGGTGGGAAAAGAAAATAAAAATGTCGTTGTATTGTCGGCTGACTTAGGGGATTCAACGCGTGCATCATGGTTTCAAAAAGAATTTCCAGATCGTTTTGTGGAAGTAGGTGTTGCCGAGCAAAACTTAGCAACCGTTGCGGCAGGCATGGCGGCGGTTGGAAAAATTCCATTCATCGCATCGTACGCCGCGTTTTCTCCTGGGCGTAACTACGAGCAGATTCGCACAACGATTGCCTTAAATGATATGCCGGTAAAAGTGTGTGGAATGCACGCAGGTATTTCTGTAGGTCCCGATGGTGCAACACATCAGATGCTCGAAGACATTGCAATGATGCGAGCACTTCCTAACATGATTGTTGTTGTCCCAGCGGACGCTGAGGAGGGTAGAAAAGCGGTAGTTGCATCTGCTAAAAATGGCAAGCCAACATACTTACGGTTTGGTCGCGATAAAGTAGCAACATTCACGACCTCTGAAACTCCGTTTGAGATTGGGAAAGCATATTACCTTTGGAAATCAGAAAAGCCTGATGTCGCGATTATAGCTGCGGGACATTTGGTATATGAAGCACTTCTTGCAGCGAAGTCGTTAGAAGGAAAGGGAATTCATGTATCCGTTATAAATAGTCATACCGTAAAACCCTTAGACGAAAAGACTATTTTGGAAGCAGTCAAAGAAGCAGATGCGGTAGTGACGGTAGAAGAACATCAAGTAGCAGGAGGGTTTGGAAGTGCAGTCGCTGAGTTTCTTGCACAAAATTACCCAGTGCCGATGGAGTTTGTTGGTATGCGTAATGCATTTGGTCAGTCAGGCGAACCCCAAGAATTGCTCCACCACTATGGTCTCGATGCGACTGGTATTGAAAAAGCAGTCGAGAAAGTTCTTCAGAGAAAACCAAAATAAGGAGTGTTTTTTATGAGCTATTCAAAACTATACGATACATCGTATAGTTTTGAATGTTCTACTATGTACCATACGGTAACTAGTAGAAATTTTTAAGAGTAGGGACATACACAAGTCGAATGAACGACTTCGTAAGTCGTTCATTCCTATATATCAGTTAACTGATACATAGGAATGTTAGAGAGTGAAACCAGCAGATTTACCGTCTTCATAGAAAATCTTCACACCCTCAAGAGTGAGAGTTTCTGGAGTTTTGCCGATATCTCCTAGTTTCTTGAGAATGGATGGGGGAACGGTGATTATTGCTACACCGATTCTTTCTGCTTCATAGATATTGAAAAGTTCACGAGTCGATGCCCAAAGAAGTTCAATGGCAGGTTTGGTTGAGGTGATTGCTTTTGAGGCTTGCATCGTGGGGATTGGGTCAATGCCAACATCTGCAATTCGTCCTGCAAAGACTGAGATTATTGAAGGAGTTGAAGGGTTGAGTGCATTGGTGGCAGTTTGCACTTGCTCGGCAGTGAGAATCATTGTCACATTGAGCTTAATTCCGTCGTCTGAAAGTTTTTTCACGAGCGGTGCCGAAGATTCTCCTTTAGTATTTATTATTGGAATCTTTGCATAGACATTTTCACCCCATGAAGCAATAAGGCGAGCCTGTCGTTCCATTTCAGAAAAATCATCTGAAAAAACTTCAAATGATATTGGCTTATCAGGGATTGCTGTTAGGATTTTTTTTGCAAATGCTGTGTAGTCGGTCACCCCTGCTTTGTGCATGAGTGTTGGATTCGTCGTGAATCCTTTGATGTACGGTGTATCATTAAGCGCGAGCATCTCACGTTCCTCGGAGCCGTCGGCGTAGAGTTTTATCCGTAGTTCCTCTATTTTTTTCGGTATCATTTTTTCGTTGCGAGTATCTCAAGCGCTTCTTTGGTGAGGAGGCCTTTTTGTGCACCGATTTTTTGCACTACATGGGCAGAATTAATAGTACCTCGGAACATTGCATCCTTGAGTGACATGCCAAGCGTGAGGTAGGTTACGGTAGTTGAGGCAAATGCGTCTCCTGCGCCTGTGCGATTTATTGGAGGGGCGAGGTCAGGGTACATGTCGAGATGGATTAATTCATCTTTGTCCAACGCATATGCTCCAGCACGACCATCAGTAATCACAACTATTTTAGGACCCAAACTTCGTAACCCTTCGGCGAGTGCCCGTATATCTTTCGTATTGGGTGTTTTGAGAATGCGCCCTGCTTCTTCTTTATTTACAAAAAGAATATTTGCATGGTGGTACAGTCGCATGAGTCGTTCTACCCCTAACTTCATTTGGAATGTTCCTGGTTGGAAAGCAAAAAAGATATTCGGATGTATTTCAAGATAGCTAGCAATTTCATCGTGATAACTTTCGGCGGTCGAAGCCAAAGAGGATAGGTATATAGCTTTAGGTTCAGGTAAATTTTTAGGGAAGTGGTATGTGTATGCCTCGTGCTTCACGAGAATGGTGCGTTCTGATTGAAAGGAAAGTACATAGTGGTGGTTTGTTGGTACTCCGCTTTGGCGCGTTATATAAGAGGTATTTAATTTTTCTTTTTTGAATGTGCGGATAATTTCATCTCCATAACTATCTTTACCAATGTTTGTAATGAGCGCTACTTTTAGTCCTAGGCGTGCTGCGGAAACCGCTGCGTTGGCTGAATTTCCAACACCAGCAACAAGGGTAGCTGATTTAAAAGGTATCTTGTCGCCCCAACGCATTGAAATGGTGCACTGCTCGCTGTTAACATCACAATGTACATTTGCTTCTTCAAGCTCAATGAATTCATCGACTACCGTGTCGCCAATTGCTATAAAATCGCTCTTCATTGGCGCAATTGTACCATCTCCGTCTTTCTCTGGGCTGTAAGTGTGTAGTGTATTATTCAAGGTACGCATGGGTAACTTGATAGAAGATTTAAAGAATAGTGTGAAGGGTGAAGTAGATGATTCTTCTCAGACCCTTGAAAAATTTAGTCGTGACGCGAGTCTTTTTCGCGTACTTCCGAAAGTAATAGTACGACCAAAGGACGCAGAAGATGTTGCGGGTATCGTTAGGTTTGTACTTGAGAAGAAAAAAAACGGCGAAGATGTTTCCGTTACCGCTCGTTCTGCGGGAACTGATATGTCGGGAGGCCCTTTGAATAACTCAATCATTCTTGATGTTACTACTCATCTGAATAAGCTCATTGAACTTAGTGACGGGTATGCAGTGGTGGAGCCAGGGATGTACTTTAGAGATTTTGACAAAGAGACAAAGAAAAAAAATCTAGAACTCCCGAGTTACACTGCGAGTCGTGAAATATGTGCGGTTGGCGGTATGGTTGCCAATGACTCAGGTGGAGAGAAAAATTTAAAATATGGAAAAACTGCGCGCTATGTAGAGGAGCTCGAAGTGGTACTTGCAGATGGGCAGGTGCATACATTGAAAAAACTGGAAGGAGATGCACTCAAGGAGAAATTGGCGGAACAATCTTTTGAGGGTGAGTTGTATCGAGCCGTTGCAACACTGCTAAAAGAGAATTACGCAGTAATTGAGAAAGGGAAGCCTCATGTTGAGAAAAACTCTTCTGGCTATGCATTGTGGGACATTGGTGACCCCTCGACGACGCTCGGGGCAAGCAGAATTCCATCACTCAATCTTGCACGACTCATTGTCGGCTCCCAAGGAACGTTAGGAGTCATTACCAAGATTCGTTTCAGGTTGGTTCGTCCACAGGCCTATTCCTCGATGGCAGTATTTTTTCTTAAAGATATTCACGATTTAAGTGTGCTTGTTCCAAAAATTCTTGCCCACAAGCCTGACAGCTTTGAATCCTACGATGAACATACATTTTCTTTGGCGGTAAAATATTTCCCCGAGTTTGCAACACAACTGAAAGCAGGAATTATTTCTTTAGGAATTTCCTTTTTGCCAGAATTATGGATGTTGCTCACTGGCGGTATTCCTAAGTTGGTGCTGATGGTTGAATTTCGAGCTGACACTCAAGAAGAGGCATTGCAAAAAGCACAGACTCTCGCTAAGGAAGTGAAGACACTTAATCTTCATGACGGAATACGCATTGCTAAAAATGAACACACTTCAAGAAAGTATTGGATCATACGACGCGAAAGCTTTAACCTGCTCAGGCAAAAGGTGCGTGGAATGCGCGCGGCACCTTTTATTGATGACTTTGTTGTGCCACCACTTTCTCTCGCTGAGTTTTTACCAAAACTGAGCGTAATACTTTCAGAGTACGACCTTACCTATACCGTTGCAGGTCATGTGGGCGATGGCAATTTTCATATCATTCCGCTTATTGATCCAAAGCGTCCCGATGCTAAAAAAATAATCGAGGAGCTTTCACATAAAGTGTATGACCTCGTTCTTTCATACAACGGCTCTATTTCAGGTGAACATAATGATGGTTTGGTGCGCACGCCATATGTGGAGCAGATGTTTGGTGTTGAAATGAAGAAGCTTTTTGAGGATGTCAAAATGATCTTTGATCCAGAGAATATCTTTAATCCAGGGAAGAAAGTAGGTACTAGTTTTGCTGAGTCTGCCAGTCGCCTTGATTTACCTATATAAGGAGTAATCGGTGGTTCCTAGAAAAGTTTTGATTTTTGTAAGCTTTTCAGCTATACTCTCTCGACATGGAATTAAAAGCTACAAAACGAACAGTTTCTGGTAAGGGAGTACAACAGCTTCGCAAGGAAGGATCCATGCCAGCTATTGTGTATGGCCCAAAACAAGAGGCAACAGCTATTGAAATGCCACTTCGTGAATTCACAAAAACACTTGAAAAGGCAGGGGAATCTACAGTGATTCAGCTCTCAGTCGATGGAAAAGAACACAATGTACTCATTCATGAAGTTGATAGGGATCCAGTGACTGACATGCCTCGTCACGCCGATTTTTATGCGGTGCAGAAAGGTCAAAAGGTTGAGATCTCGGTACCTATTGAATTCGTTGGTGTTGCGCCTGCAGTTAAAGAGCTGAACGGCAACTTAGTTAAAGCACTTCACGAAATTGAAATTGAGGCTGAGGCAACAAATCTTCCGCACTCTATTACCGTTGATGTATCAGTGCTTAGTGCTATTGATTCACAAATTCTCGCAGGTGATATTACACTTCCAGCTGGCGTAACTCTTGTTACTGATGCAGAAACAGTTGTGGTACTCATTGCGACAGCAAACGAAGAAGTTGAAGAACCGGTTGCAGGACCTGATATGTCTGCTATTGGTATCTCTGAAGATCGCGGTAAGAAAGAAGAAGAAGCTGCGCCAGCAGAAGAAGTATAGCTTTTTGCATTTAGAGGGTAGTAGCTAGAAGTTAAAAGCTGAAAGCTGGAACCTGACAGCTGAAAGCTAAAATTTGGAAGCTATATTTTGCTATACTAAGACGGATGAAAGTCCGTCTTTTTTTAATTGCGTCTCTTCTCATACTTGTGGGGGCAATTTCCCCTATACATGTACATGCGGAATTCTTTTCGCCTGAAGAGCGTGCGCGCTTGGAAGCCCAGTATCAGGAAATTCAAAAAGAGATTGCGCAGTGGCAGAGCATTCTTGACGACACCCAGCTTAAAAAAAATAGCCTGCAAGGTGATGTAACGATGCTGAATGCCCAAATCAAAAAGGCAGAAGCGGAAATTAAGCAACGCAGTATTACCATCTCTAATCTCAACGCGGAAATCAATGCCCGAAGCGCAAAAATAAAAAATCTAGACCAGAGAATAGTTCGGGGTCAGGAGTCCTTAGCTTCAATGTTGCAGACAGTACGGGAAGTGGAGAGTTCAACCTTGCCGGAAATCATTCTTTCTTCAAAGAGTATATCGGATTTTTTTGCGGATTTTGATGCACTACTTACCGTGGAGCAGAAACTCGATGAACTTTTCACTTCAATTCGTGGCGCAAAGACTCAGGCTGAAATTGAGAAAAAAACTCTAGCAAAGCAACAGACTCAGGAACTTGATGCTCGCTATGTTGTGGAAAATAAAAAGAAAGTTGTTGCTCAAAGTGAAGCTGAAAAAAAGAGCTTGCTTGCTATTACAAAAAATCAAGAGGCTTCGTATCAAAAAGTTTTAGCTGAACGACAACAGCAGGCGGCAAAAATTCGCGCAGCTCTGTTTCCTCTTCGCGATAGTGGGGGGATTCCTTTCGGTACCGCGCTTGATTATGCATCGTATGCTTCACAAAAAACTGGTGTGCGCGCAGCATTTATTTTAGCGATCCTCTCGCAAGAGTCTGATTTAGGGAAGAATGTTGGATCGTGTTTTATTTCTAGTTTAGAGACAGGTGACGGTGTTGGTAAAAATACTGGAAAGTTTTTTGCTGGTGTCATGAAGTCACCTCGTGATACTGATCCATTTCTTAAAATTACTAGCGCACTTGGATTACCGTGGGCGACAACCCCAGTATCGTGTCCTTCAGGTGGTGGGTACGGTGGAGCGATGGGGCCCTCGCAGTTTATCCCTTCTACGTGGGTATTGTATCAAGCTCGACTTGCTAAAGCTCTTGGTGTACCGAGAGCCAACCCTTGGGAGGCAAAAGATGCAATCATGGCAACGGCTCTCTATATGTCTGATTTAGGAGCTGATGCAGGTACCTATTCGGCTGAGCGAAACGCTGCGTGTAAATACTATTCTGGTCGTTCATGTGATTCTAGAAAACCCGCAAATAGTTTCTATGGTGATTCAGTCGTGGCAAAAGCTACGGATTTTCAAAACAATATCGACTTCTTGAAGGGGCTCTAGAGCATGTTTTGAAACTCGTGGTACCCGAACCGGAGCCGTTCATTTTCGTGATGAGGCATGAGTCGGAGTCCGAAATGTACTGTAGGTACATTGAGCACGAGACGAAATGTTGAGTAGAAAATGAACGGCTCCCAGGTAGGGGGAGGTTTCAAAACATGTTCGAGCTATTTTTATTGTGAAGTCCTGTTGCAATGTCCACAAGGCAAACTAGCAGGTTACCTATTTCAAGTTACTATTCCAGTATGATTACTTCTCCAAAGAGGGTTTATGCTCTCGTCTCAATAGCGTTAGTCATCATTATTATTCTTGGTATTTTGTATGTTCGTGCGGTACCTATTCGACTCATAGGTCTTAAGGTTTTTGAAGGGCAATATCTTTCAGGTAAAGTCTTTTCATTCGGTATTACTGGTTTCCACGAAAAGAAAGTAGCGGTAAACGGCACTCTTGCTGACTATGCATCTTCACGTGGAGTCGCTGTTGCTTTGGTGCGAAATGCTGAAACAAACGCAGTGGATGTCATGATGCTTTCGCCAAAAGCACAAGCGCTTACTGCGGATGGAGGAGGAAAGGCATCGGTATCAGTTTCTCCCGATGGCACAATGGTTGCATATGCTGCGCTCACCAACGCTCCTGCTGATACCTATTTCACCGCACAACTTTCTGCGTGGACTATTAAAGTCCTTGATGTGAAAACTGGCGAGGTAACACTCATGGGCACTGGTTTTGCTCCGGAGTTTTTTGAAAGTAATGGAAAACTCATGCTTCTCTTCACGGGCCCTACTGGCATTACTGTAGCGGATGTTTCTACAAAGACTTCTCAAACTACATTCTTTTTGAACCCTGGGCTCATTGATTACGCTGCTCATATTAGTCGCGATGGAAAGTATGTAGCAATTCCAAATGGACTCACAAAGAATTATGAACTTTTCTCTGTCACACACATTGAGGCTCCTATCGGTCTTAACCCATTAGGAAACATACCTCAGACACTCGTGCACGGGGCTTTTAATGGCGATTCGTTTTACGCTGTTGAACGACAAACAAACGGCACTGCACATGTGTGGCGCTTCAAGACTTCTATGCCACCAGCTGGTGTAAAGGCATTTGATCTCCCAGTGACTTCACATTATCGAATTATTCCTTAATTCTGATATGAGAATGAAAATAACTCTTGTTCCATTTCTTGCGGTTTTTATTTTTATGGGGTTTTTGTTTTCGAGTATTCCAAATCTTGCACACGCTGGTCCAACAGCAGGTAGTGGATGTAGTGGGGTGACATGGGAGTATCAATACACTGTAGTGACTAATCCTTTTCCTCCATTTACTCCTGGCTATGGTGCCTTCCGTGCACTATACGGAGGTGACAGTTACACAGTTCAAAGCACGTATCAGGTGGCGACTATCGGCGACATAGATGAAGGTTGTGTTGTGGAACCAACAACACCCACCGCTGGCATCATCGCAGTACCTTCAGCAATTGACACCGGTGGTTCTTCGTCACTTTCGTGGAGTTCTACCTATGCAACTTCCTGCACTGGCACTAATTTTTCGACAGGTGGTGCAACTTCCGGCTCTCTCATTGTTTCTCCTTCTGAGTCAACGGTGTATTCCGTGACTTGTACTGACGGAACTCAAAGTGCTTCTTCTAATGCAAGCGTAACTGTGAATCCACCGCCAGGACCAACCGCAACATTAAATGCAAATCCAGGCACGGTGACCATAGGTGCTCCGTCTACGCTTACTTGGAGCTCAACTAATGCAGTTTCTTGTACAGGTAATGGTTTTGACACCGGTGGCAATGTGACAGGTTCTGCCTCAACGGGTCCTTTGAGTGTGACCACTAACTACTCTGTGACATGTTCAGGTGCAAGTTCATCAGTAACAACATCTGCCACTCCAGGCACATGGCAACTTTCATATAACGACATCAGCGATTTCTTCTGCAGTGTAGGTCAGACCCGAGTATCTAGTTTGAACCTCGCTTATTCTGGACTGGCTTGGTGCCCGTCAAGTCCAACTGGAAAGCCCTGCAATGGAGTGGGGGATCAAAATATATGTAAGATAAATGTAGCAAACGACGCGTGTCAGATTGAAACAGCTGTGTATCAATGTGTTGGTGCCACAGGCGCCGGTCCAACTGTCGTAACTCCCGGTCTTACCGCATCTGCCTCTGCTGTTGTGTATGTTGCCTCACCATCCTTGAGTGCGTCGTGCTCGCCATCATTCCCAACTGTTGCACCTGGATCAGCAATCACTTGGACTGCGGTTGTTTCAGGAGGTTCAGGAGCATACAGCTATGAGTGGACTGGCACTGACGGTCTTTCCGGTACCAGTGCGTTGATTGAAAAAATTTATTCAACTCTGGGTATTAAAACTGCTTCGGTTACAGTTACAGACACTGCGCTAGTTAATACAACAAGCACTGGTACCACCCCTGGCACAACAACCACAACTACTACCTCGGGAGGATCTCATGTTGTTATTCAAGGCGGCATGCAATGTTCTGGAGGTACGTATGTAGCCAGTAGCGGAGACACTCAAGATGGCGTTGGGTTCACTGGAGGTGCTGACTCTACTTTTGCCACAGCATGTTCAGAAATAACACCAGCGGGCGGATGCTGTAACATCGAAGTGCGCGAGGTTGTAAGTCCGACAGGTCAACCTGTTAATACGTATTACTTCTACCGCGCCTACTCGGGGGCCTCTGTCGTACAAAGAGATTCCTATAGTGCTCCTACAGGTGGCAATGTGACAAACTACAATTATTTTGCAGGACTTGCTGCAGGAGGCACTCCAGTTACAACCACTACAAATAACTCAGGCACTGAAACGACTACTACAAATACAACTTCTTCGGGTGCAAGTGTCACCGCAAGTTGTAGCTCATTAGTTTGTACAGGAGTTGAGTGTATTTTAGTTCCTCCTACTGGCTGTACTGGCCCATCGTGTCCGACTCCGACACCCCCTGCATGTAGTGGACCATCGTGCCCTACACCACCTACTACCCCAACCCCACCAACATCAAGTGGAGTGTCAGCTCTTCTCACTGCATTTCCAACAACGGTTGTGTATGGATCACCTTCACTCTTATCGTGGACATCTGCTCGCGCAGTTTCGTGTACAGGAGGGAACTTTAATACAGGTGGACGCACCGCAGGAACACTTTCAGTGACTCCAACTGACACAACGCTCTATACCCTTACTTGTACGGATGCCTCAGGTAACCGCGCGTTCAGTACGGCAACCGTAACAGTGATTGCACCGACACTCTCTCTTATTGCCACACCTCAGCTCGTTCGTTCGGGTGACCCTGTCACCATTACATGGTTTGTGGGTGGTAGTGTAAATGCATGTACAGTTTCAGGTCCAGGACTTTCCTCGTCCCTCACTGCAGGTTCGAAATCCGTAGTTATTACCTCAGAAAGTCTCTACACCTTCTCATGTACTGCGGGCAGTTTGCGGCCCTCTGTTTCGGCGACGGTAAAAATCTTGCCAGCATTTAGAGAACAGTAATATTAAAGAAGGCAACCTGAAGATAGGGATTATTTGGCTCTATTGCAGAGTGTATTTAGCAGTGTTATAATCGTGCGACATGAAAGATGACATCCATCCAAAAAATTACAGACTCGTAGTCTTCAAAGACGCTGGTTCTGGTGCTGAATTCATCATTGGTTCGACCGTTCCTACCACTCAGACCATTGTTGTTGATGGGAAAGAGTACCCACTCTATACCGTTGAAATTTCAAGCGATTCACATCCTTTTTACACAGGGAAACAGAGCACTCTCGATCGTGCTGGCCGTGTTGATAGATTCAAAAAGCGCACCGCTGCCCGCGCTTCGAAGAAGTAACGTAGAATATAGGTTCTAGGTCCTAGTTTCTAGGTTTTAGCTTTAAATTTCAGAAAGCTATACGCTAGCACCTAGAAGTTAGAACCTTTTTCTTATGGACACTCAAGAATTTAAATCCAACCCAAAGACCGCATATCTCGCTGCTGAGTTTGATCGACTGACGCATGAGCTTTCGCGTGTTCTGGAGTTGAAAGAAAGTGACCCATCGCTTGCCGAGCTTGCGGAAGAGGAGTGGGTGCAACTGGAATCTCAACGACAAACTCTTTTAGAGCAAATGCAGGAAATACTTGCGCCTGTTACCGACGGACCCGAGGATGAGCCTGTTGCTGTGGTGATGGAGTTTCGTGCAGGAGCAGGCGGAAATGAAGCAAACATTTTTGCGGGGGATTTGGCGCGCATGTATATGCGCTATGCCGAAGCGAAGGGGTGGGAGGTAAAAGTTCTTGATCCAAACTTAGAGTCAATAGAAGTGACAGGTAGAGGTGTATATAGTGCACTTCAGTATGAAACCGGTGTGCACCGTGTTCAGCGTATTCCTGTTACTGAGAAATCAGGACGCATTCATACTTCGACGGCATCTGTTGCAATACTGCCTATCAGGAAATTTCCAAAATTTGAATTAAATCCAGCTGATGTGCAGATGGAGTTTTCTCGCTCAGGTGGGGCAGGGGGGCAGAATGTTAACAAAGTTGAGACAGCGGTACGTCTTGTTCATATTCCTACAGGTCTTGAAGTGCGAGCGCAGTCAGAGAGAAGTCAGAAGGCGAACCGTGATAAGGCAATGCAAATTCTTGCTGCAAAACTCGAAAGTTATGAGGAGGAGAAAGCAGCAGCAGAGCACGCAGCACACAGAAAATCCCAAATTGGTACAGGGAGTCGTTCTGAAAAGATACGCACCTACAACTTTACACAGGATCGTGTTTCTGATCACCGTATTAAGGAATCGTGGCACAATATTGAGTCAATTTTGGAAGGAAATATTGATGACATGCTCGAAACCTTGAAAGTTAAAGCCAATGAAGCCGAAACAGCTTGAAAAGGTGCTAGGTGCTAGCTTCTAGGTTTTAGCTTTAAATTTCAGAAAGCTATACGCTAGCACCTAGGACCTAGAAGCTAGAACCTATTTCAAGCCGTTGCTTAGCCGTTTTCTCTGTGTTAGAGTAATCCGCATGTCACAGAATACTGATTCTCCGCTCGTCGAAGCCCTTTTTAAGGTAGGGGCTCACTTTGGTTTTTCCCGTTCGCGTCGCCACGCAACAATGAAGTCACTCGTATATGGCTCAAAGAATAAGACTGATATTTTAGATCTTACCAAAACCGCCCCTATTCTTGAGACAGCACTTACTTTTGTGCGAGGTCTTGGCGCTCATGGTAAGACGGTTCTTTTTGTTGGAGGAAAGCCCGAAATGAAGCAATTGGTGAAAGAGACCGCTGAGGCTCTCGGTATGCCGTATGTTGCTGGTCGTTGGCTCGGTGGCACACTAACAAACTTCAATGAAATCAAGCGCCGTATAAAGCACATGCAGGAACTTATTGCTGAGCGCGATACGGGAGCTTCAGCAAAAAAATACACTAAGAAAGAGCGGGTTCTTTTTGATCGTGAAATTAATCGCCTTGAGGAGAATTTCCTTGGGTTAAACAGCATGGAGAGACTTCCCGATGCACTTGTTATTGTCGACACACGTGCTGAATCTATTGCGGTTTCTGAAGCGGCAACACTGGGTATTCCTGTTGTAGGCATTATGAATTCTGATTGTGATTTCTCTGCAGTTCAATATCCAATTGTTGGTAACGACGCATCAAAAGAGGCTGTTTCATTTTTCCTTGCACAAATCGTTGAAGGCTATCGTGAAGGAACCAAAGGAAGAGTGCTTCCTACTGAAGAGGCTACAGTTGCAGTCAAAGGTTAAAAAAAGCAAGCGTAAAGTACTTGGTGACTTTTAATTTATAGTCATATATCAAATATGGAAATTACTTCAGAGATGGTGAAAGCGCTTCGTGAGGAGACTGGGATATCGGTAATGCAATGCAAAGCTGCACTTGTAGAAGCAGATGGCAATAAAGAAAAGGCATTGATGATTCTTTCTAAAAAAAGCGGAGCGCTTGCTCTGAAGAAAGGAGATCGGGTACTTGCCGCTGGGATTGTTGCTTCATATGTACACTCCAACAAAGAAATTGGATCGATGGTAATTCTTCGCTCCGAAACCGACTTTGTTTCTAAAAATGAAGAGTTTGTTGCCCTTGCCCGTGATATTGCACTCCATGTTGCAGCTTCAAATCCACAGTATGTGCGACGAGAAGAAATTTCTGCAGAAAAACTGGAAGAAGTTAAATCACTATTCATAAAAGAAGTAGAGGGAAAACCAGAAAATCTTAAGGAGACAATTCTCGCCGGAAAGGTAGATGCATATTTGAAAAATATGGTTCTCATGGAGCAGGTATATATTAAGGATCCTGAAAAAACTATTCAAAATCTTATTGATGGGGCAACTCAGAAATTCGGTGAGCGTGTCGATATTGATCGTTTTATACGATTTTCAACTAAGTAAGTATGTTTGCCCTGTATTCATTCGTAGTCGCTCTTATTCTTTTGAGTGCGTTTGTTATATTTCGCATGTGGGAGGAGAAACGAGGTATCCGCATGTGGGCAAGGGCGCGGGAAGGTGTCGATATGCAGGTGGTTGAAGTCTATCGGAGTGCTATCACAGGAAGTATTCCCCAGAAATACCGCATACAATTTTTTGCATTTTTACGAAATGCTATTCATGAACTTGTACTGTTACTTGTGGCCACACTTCGTGCCGTTGAGAGGCCGCTGACACGCATTTCATATCGAATGCGTATGTCGGCATCGAATACGAATAAGAAAGAAGTCTCACCATTTCTTCAAACTATCGTACCCGAAAAACCTGACACAGTGCCGGGAGATGGCACAGGACAGGAAAAGTCTGTATAGTAGTACCATTGCCGCCTTAGCTCAGTTGGTAGAGCAACACTTTTGTAAAGTGAAGGTCCCCAGTTCGAATCTGGGAGGCGGCTCTCAGTAGAAAAATAAGATAGAAGGTCTTCAGTCCGAATTTGGGAAGCAGTACAAAGGCTAGACTTAGTCTTCAATTGGGGCGTATGGATAGGTTTCAATAAAGCTCCCAAACGGTATAATGCTTGTATGGAAGACGATTCCCTAAAGTTTGGCAAAAACACAAAGCTTCGCTATGGCGAGAACCCTCATCAAGAGGGTTGGTTTTATGAGATTGATTCTGAGAGCGTTGATCCATTGGCAATTCAGAACTTCAAGGTGCTTCAAGGGAAAGAGCTCTCATATAATAACTACCTCGATATGGACGGTGCTCTTTTTGCACTCTCACATTTAGGTGGTGTTGAAGCAGGATGCGTCATCGTAAAACATACCAATCCTTGTGGTGCAGCGCTTCGAGGAAATCTTGCTGATGCCTACAAAGCGGCATGGTATGAGGGTGACCCGCTCGCAGCGTTTGGTGGCATTATGGCGGTCAACAGAGAAGTGGATGCACCACTGGCCGAGAAAATGATTGAGAATTTTTTTGAGATACTCATGGCCCCAATCGTTACTCCAGAAGCGCTTGTTGTTTTTGCAAAAAAACCAAATCTACGAATCCTTACCAATGAAGCCCTGAAAAATCCTCTACCCGCCACAGCAAAAGCAATGCATAAAATTCGCGGAGGAATGCTCGTTGAGGATGCAGATACTATTGCATTTTCTGTAGAGCAACTAAAGACAGTGACAGATAAAAAACTGACACCAGAGGAATTAAACGATCTTCTTTTTGCGTGGGCAATTTGTCGGAGTTCAAAATCAAACACTGTTGTTGCAGTAAAAAATAAAACACTCATTGCTTCAGGAGTGGGTCAGCAGGATAGAAAGCGTTGTGCTGAATTATGTGTTACGAAAGCGGGGGAGCGAATGAAGGGGGCTCTAGTTGCATCCGATGCATTTTTTCCATTTCGTGATGCAACTGATGTTTTAATTAATGCAGGCGTGTCAGCAATTATCCAGCCAGGCGGTTCTATTCGCGACCCTGAGTCTATTCAAGCGTGCAATGATAGTGGTGTAGCAATGGCGCTCACTGGAGTTCGTGCATTTCGTCACTAACATTTTTCTGAGTCACTCAAAACCTATATGGAAAGCCCCTTAGAAAAAAACCCATATCTGCATGTAGGCAGAGCATCTGATCTCACCGGTAAGAACCGAACCTTGTACCGTATTTTTGAAATACTGCCAGGACTTCTTTCATTTGGAACACTTCTCGGATTAGTAGCGCTTTCATTCTTCGCTCCCGCTCTCGCTGCCTATTTCACTATTCTTTTTTCAGGATATTGGGTTTTCAAAACTATTTTTCTTTCTGTTCACCTTTGGCACAATTTTAAGCGACTCCGTCATAACATGGAGCTTGATTGGCAAGCGCGCCTGGTAAATCTTAAGTATCAAGACATTTTGCATCTGGTTATTTTTCCTTTTGCAAATGAGCCATACGAAGTCCTTGCTGAAAGTATTTCTGCCTTACAAAAGTCGCATTTCCCAAAAGAGCAAATTGCAATTGTTATTGCTTCGGAAGAGCGTGCTGGAGAGGAAGCTCAAAACACAGCGCTTCGTTTGCAAGAGGAATTTAAAGATCAGTTTGCTGACATTATTATTACAGTACATCCGCCAAGTGCTCCGGGTGAACTTCCTGGAAAAGGCTCAAATATTGCATACGCTGCCAAAGAAGCAAAGGAGCGAATTTTAGATGCAAAGGGGATTAGTTATGAAAAAACACTGGTATCGGCCTTTGATGTCGATACCGTAATCTATCCGGATTATTTTGCATGTCTTACTTGGTATTTTCTTACCGAGGATGATGCACTTCACGCTTCGTTTCAGCCAGTACCTCTCTACAACAACAATATTTG
>SCTS01000007.1 GCA_004322365.1 Patescibacteria group bacterium | reverse complement strand
AGTGCCTTTTGTTGCCGGAATAGAAGTGCATGGATATGCAATCATCCAACAAAGTCCGAAGGGGCGATAAAACCCAAGATGATGAACTCCAGGAACAATAACTAACCCGTAGGGATAAATTGTTGGAACACTCGTTGGGCTAAAAAGGTACGTACCTGCCGAAGGAGGCCCGAGAGTGATCAGAAAATCTCCCGCACTACAGGTACAAGGAATTGCTGCGAGCACTATCCCGCCATATGGCTGACTAATGCTTATCCCTCCTGCGGATGATGCTCCCCCAGACGTGTTAGCGTTACTAATATTACCGGCAGAGGTGTTTGAATTTGATGTCGTGTGGGTTGAGGCACCAGTTGATTGAGTTTGCCCAGAACTTCCAGAAAATAATGATGAGAAAGAACTCTGAAGTTTTGAAAACAAACCAGAAAATCCACCAAAAGAAGACTCGCCGGACGATGGACTAGGAGATTGATTGGGTGACCTAGGCGCTGATGCTTGTGAAGGCTCTGCATATACAGTGCGCGCGGAAGCGTAATAAAGTATGGATTGTCGTTTAAAGGTGATTGCCTCCGCTCCATTTCCTACTTCGCAATCAACAAACGACGGGAATAACACTCCTGAGACTTCTTTTCCTACGGCAGGCGAAGCATTGATAGGAGCTGATTTTGAAATACCTCCTCTATATATAAACTGGGAACCAGAAGATCCAATCGTAACCAGAGACCCTGAAATGTTTGTGCAGGGAATAACCTCGAGCACCGTACCTTCAAATGACGCCTGCTTTACTTGTGCTGGTTCACTCGCTCGAACAGCGAACGGTAAAAGAATGAGCAGTATAGAGGTGAAAGCGAGGTAGGGAATAGCATTAAATCGAGACATAACAACACTATAACTTGCTCATGAGCCACTATCCTAGATTTTTAACACAACAACCCAATAACCATGCCCCCACCCCACAAAGGCTTATGGTATGCTCATCAAAAATCAAAGAAAATATGCACCAAAGTGAGAAAAGCGGAGTAAAAAGAGAGGGGAAAATTTCTTTGGTAGAATTTTTCACTACTTTGGGGCTCGTAGTGGCTTCTGGGGTACTTTTGTCTCAAGATACCAAAACTCAGGCGGAGCCGGCAGAGAAACATCACCGTCTTTCTATCTATGAAATTAAAGCTCTCGTGCGAGATTTTGAATCACAATACGCTCCCTACCGCCCTGAGTAGTGAAAAATCTTCTCCCTAAGAAACGTCCGCCAAGGAGACGGATATTTTTTATTTTTAACACCACACTTCTAATCCCCACAAGCACGTATAAAGGACAATAGTCCTTTATAGCTGGGGTTATACTAACGGTACGATGGAAACCCAAAATAAATGGGGGGGTGCTTTTTGGGCAGTGATATTTGCAGTCGTTGTTATAGGTGGATCTTCTGCGTATTCCTTTCTACATCAACCAAAAAGAATAGCGGTAATCCCTGGTGGGGAAACAATGACAGGTTGGCAATCTGTTTCAAGTACGGTGACACAGTCCTCAGATAACAGTCTTACAGGATCTCTTTCGGAGGACCTATATGCAAAACTTGCAGAAAATACAAACTACAGTGCAAGGGAGCGCGATGTCATTATTGCCTCGCTAGTAAAACAAAGAGTGGTCAGTCCAGCTATAGTGCCAAACATCAATCTTGTTGATTTAAATATCAGTGACACAGCCTCACTAGACACATACTCCAAACTACTGGTAGTCATTTTGAGCCAAGCTAATCAAGTGAAAAAATACGAGGTAACGGTTTTCACGCAAAGTGTCATGAACGACAACATTTATGGAACACCTGCACTTCAGTCAACGGCTGATTTATATAAAAAAATAGGAGCATCGCTACTAATAATGGAGGTGCCGAAAACACTCGCCACAGAACACCTCGAAGTAGTGAAAAGTGTTGGGGCATTAGCAAGAGCCGTTGAGAACATGGCGACATGGAAAGGCGACCCTATAGAAGCTCTTTCCGATGTGGACACATTTAATAAAGCAAAGAGCTACACTGAGGGGAGCGTTGATACACTACTCTTAGCGGTGATGGCATTTCAAAATAAAACATGAAAAAAATAATCCTCATAATTTTGTTGCTTGCTCTTGCTCCGATGTATGTATCAGCTGAAGAAGTCATACAAGCAACAACTGTTGATACCAATCCAACACTACTTCCAGGATTACCGAACGATATTAATATCTCTTCATCAGGCACAGATACCGACAGCAGTAAATCTGCCGAGGTCGCAGGATGTAAATCAAACTCCCAAGGTTCTCTTGGTTCCATATCAGGAATACTAGGATCGTTATTCCAAGGAGGTAACATCAGCTCTCTTTTGAGCGGTGCACAGGGCGGTAACATAAGTGGAATCATCAGTAGCATTACTGGCGGAAGTCAGACTGGGCAAATCATTTCAAGTCTCCTCGGTAGCAATGGAAACATAAGCAGTATTCTCAGTAGCTCAGGCTTGGGAAATGTAGTTGGAAACTTACTCGGCGGAAGTAGCGGAAGCAGTATAGGTGGCGCCGTGAGTGGATTACTTGGCGGGAGTAGCAGTGGGATTGGTGGCTCCATTGGGGGCTTGCTTGGCGGAAGCGGTGGTCTTGGAGGTATTGCTGGTGGTGCTTTGGGAATGATAGGCGGAGGAATGGGTGCCGTGCCAGTGAGCGACAGCACAGTGCAAAGCAACACTCAAAAAATCCACGAGGTTAACCAAAAAATCCAAGGTAATACAAAACAAATTCAAGCTGATCAAGATACGCAACTTGAAGTAACCTGTATACAAAATGTCTTGGTGCGCAAAACTCGTATAGACGCGACAGCACGACTCGCTGAAGAAAATACCAGGTACACAACTACCGGCAGAGACGGTGGGCCAATCTTTGAAAACAGATCCTTAGTAGAGATCACTAATACAACCAACAGCGTCATTACTAATGAGGTTGTTAATAATCTACTAACAAACAGCGGGATTGTCCCAGCCCTTATTCCTGTAGTACAAAGAACTATTGTTGCTGATACGAGGCGTCAAACGAGCTTCGCTGAACAAGTGAAATGTCCTCTTGCAGAAAAGATAGATGTCATTGCGTGCAGAAAAGATATTACAAAATGTGGGTCAACAGGTGACGAGAGGCGTGCCAACCGTCTCACCATTACTCTCACTGATGGTTGCACTGCGGAGGGAGTGACCGCCATCACCCAAAGTTACATTCAGACACGAAACGCCCTTGCTAGTGCCGACAGAGAACAGCAGCTCGAAAGAGGTCAAGGATTCTATCCGAAGGTAACTTGTAGCGACGGGAGTACGGCAAGCACAGAGGAAGAGTGTTTAATATTACAAACATACGCAGTTGCAACGCCAGGTGTTGATCAAAAAGATGTACACACCGACACACAGTTGAGCGGTGCACGCCAACAACAAAACGCGAATGATATCGGGAGCTTGGTAAATTCTTTATTTGCACAACTTGGCCAGCAAGCTCTCACGAGTTTGAAGGGGTTAGTTGGACTGTCTAATAAAAGTTCAACAGGGAGTGGCTCATACCTTGATAATCTCACTCAAAACACAGGAGCAAACGCCGCGAATCAAGCGAAGCTTACTTTAAATGACAACATAGAAAAATCGCTGGTAATCGAATACGCATACCAAGCAACTCTTGCCGACATGATTGTTAATCTAGAGAATACAAAAAGTGGCTACGCTTCTGTGCAAGCTTGCTACCTAGCCCTCGTTACTAAGGGCGGAGGGCTAGGTATTGACTCTGCAACGGCAACCACAAAAATGAATCAGGCATCTTCAACGGTTAATACTACGCTCACTCCACAAATAGAATTAGCTTCAATTGCGTTTGATAATTCTGACAGTACCTCCTCATCACTTGAAGCGCTCCAATCGGAGGTGGGTAGTGCTGAAACTTCTACTGAAATTAATGCTCTCGCTGAAGCATTCAACTCTCTCAAAACATACGGTCCTATACATACACAAAACAATCTTGCCTCTCTTACAAATGACCGTGATGCATCAAAAACACTCCTCGCGGAAATGTCTGCAACTGCAAACACACAACTCACTCTGTGTAGAACCTATTAGACATGAAGAAAGTTTTTTTAATTCTTTTGCTCACCATTACTCTCGCTGGGTTTGTGGTGCCCTCACATCTCGCATTCGCTGGAGAAGCAGGAGAAAGCGGGGCGGCTGGTGGCCTCGCAACTGTTGCGCCTGAAGCTGCGGCAGCTCAGCAAACTGCAGAAGCCACCTACTCAGCACAGCAAGGTGCAGCTGGTGCGGCAATAGCAAACTCCCCTGGAGTTCAAAGAGGTCTAGATGTCGCTATCGATTGCGCATCGGCAGCTATTCCAATATTTGGAGCTGCGAAAGCAGATGACTGCCTCGCGAGCATCATCCGTGTATTTACTTCAATGCTTCTAAAGCTAGCGGAAGTTATTCTTTATTTTGTAGGGTTATTTTTGAATTTTTTCGTAGAACAACTTGTTGTGAATATGGGTAGCTTTGTTACCTCCTCAGACGCTGTGGGTATACAAATCGCGTGGCGCATTATGCGTGACCTTGCAAACCTCGCCATCATTGGTGGACTTATTGCAACTGCCATTGGCACTATTCTGCATCTTGCAACTATAAACGCCCAAAAACTTTTAGTGCGCCTCATTATTGCGGCTCTCTTAGTAAACTTCAGTTTCTTTTTCGCAGGCGCGATTATAGATTCCTCAAATTTTCTTGCGACCACTATTTATAGAGCAACTATCCAAACTGAAAGATGTGCAGAGGCCTGTACCATTGTTGATCGTTTTGAGCGAGTTATCCAAAGTCCACATAAAAACTTAGCAGAGTATCTACAAGGTAGGGTTGAGGGTCTTAGAGGCGGAGAACAAGACAGCCAATGGATGGGAGTTTTGCAAGATATTTTAAGCGTCGTACTTATTGCAGTAACAATATTCGTATTTCTGTCTGCTGCATCATTACTCTTAGGGCGCTTTGTTGCACTCATCCTTATTCTCATCACATCCCCCATAGGTATCGCGGGCATGGCCATTCCTCAAATAAGCAAATACGCAAAAGAGTGGTGGGAGGCGCTTTTCAGTCAGGCATTTTTTGCGCCAGTGTACTTTCTTCTCGTAGGTTTTTCTCTCACCATTCTTGATAATTCTAATGGCGCATTTAGCGGGAACGACACTAATCTCATTGGTGGTCTGCTCACCTTCATGGTGGCAACAGTTTTCATGTTGCAGTCGCTCAAAATCGCCAAAGGCATGAGTGAGGCCTCAAAACGACTTACTGATGTGTACAAAACATCCGACAAACTTGCCGGCTGGATGCCAAAGGTATACACAAGTAGTCTCAAATACATGGGAAGTAGCGCAGCAACGGGCACTGCCGGATTTTTAGCTGACCGTCTAGGGCGTGGGTACGAGAAGTGGATTGCATCTGATGGACGTATACCGAAACTCTTGGCGGGGAGTGGAATTGATCGTGGTATACAAAAAGGATTCCAGACTGTGGCGGACGCAAAATTCGGAGGAAAAGAAGGGTACCTAACAAGAATTGAGGAGGCTGAGAAGCGAAAAACACGACTTGGCGACGTAAAGACTTCGCAAGAAAATTTAAAGAAACTGAAAGGGGCAGGAGGGCTTGTTGATCAACATAATGATGTCAAAGAAAGAAAAGAGGCTGTTGAAGCTAAGGATAAAGAACATCGAGAGTTAGCTAATGTCATTGCTAAAGAGAAGTTTAAAAAAGACTTCGATAGTCTATCTGATAAGCAAAAAAATGAGGTGATGGCAGACAGTCGTTGGAAAGATTCAGAGCTAGGTAAAAGCCTAGATACTCTTACAACTAACGATGAAAAATACAAAGGAAAAAGTTGGGGGGATCTCGATAATAAAGAGCGCCAAGATCTTCTTGCACGAGCAAAAGAAGACGGGCGATGGCAGGGTCGTTTGTGGTTATACGACAAGGACAAGAAAACATGGGGTGTCGAGGGAGATTGGGAGTATCGCGACCGTCTACGCAAGGATGTAGACCTCCGTACTAAAGAAGAACGAGAGGCCGGTAAGGAAAAAATTACATACCAAAGCGCTCTGGATCAAATGCGTTCCGCTGCTGTTGAAATTTCATACAGCACACTGAAGGAAGAAATTCGAAGAGACCATGCTCTTCTACCTAAAATCGCCATGTCGCTCTCAGATGATCAGTGGGCACAAATGAAAGCTGACGACTCCATCAGTCGTACAATTAAAAATGAGGTCCGCGATGTACGTTTGGGCACCATCATGCGAGAAGCCCGAGACTTTGAAGAGAAAGTTGTGGAACTCGACGCATGGAAAAAAATGTCTAAAGAAAAGCGTGTAGGGAAAGTGTTGCGTGGAAGCAATGAATATCATCAGTTTCGAGTAAAACTACACCAATCATTTAAGAAATATGAAAACGACGCAGAGGTTATTGATTATATAGAATCAGACGAGGGTATTAAAAATGGAATGCGAAAAAATAAAGTCTTCATAGATGCAGTTAAAAACAGCGTCGGACAGGCTTTGCAAAAAAGTAACAAAATTTCCTACGGTGAGAAACGTGACATGAGAGCATACAAACGTAAGCGTGTTATTGACGCAGATACTATGGATACTGAAGCGATGGAAATTTTTGAAGGTGCGGGTGTCACAAGCGAGGTTCAACGAGATGCGGCCATGGCAATGGTTACAGACCCTATTACTGAAGGTACAATTTCATATGAAGATTTTGAAGAGAAGTTAGAAAAACTTGGAGGGACCGCAACAAATGAAGGTAAGATATTTTACGCAGCGTGGTTACGTAAACGCGCCGACGAACAGAGTAGAAACTACTTTGAAGGTAAATCCGACGGGGAAATTGACTCAGAACTTAAACAAGAGGCGTACGGTCTTCGCCTTGTGGGTAAATACATGAGTGCCGAACAACTGATGGCGAGCCATAAAGATCAGGCGTGGAAAGACAAACAGGCGTTGGCCATGGCAATCTATGGATCTCCAGAAACCCTAAACTGGCTACGAACCACTCCGAGCGGAAAAAGCTATTCAGTTGACTGGGAAGAAGTAGCAAAAGAACGTGCGAGACTTGGACTACCATCTGTTGATGAAATTGAAAATGAACAGGGGTCTTAAATAATTCTCTTATACCCATTATGAAAAATTACACGCGAGACGAATATATTGAAGCAAGAAAAAAACTAACGAAGCCTGTAAACGACTTTTTTGACTCGAAGGAGCTTATTGCAATATATCGAGGCATATTTGCTAAATACAAACTAAACTTTAATCAGGCAGGTTTGGTAAGTGACATTGCCAACGCAACCCTCATGGGATTAGAGTCAGAGGCAGTACTTGAAACTAATCTTCATCAAATGTTGCCGGAACTCTCAAATGCAGCGACTCACGAACTAGTGGCTGATATAAACGACCGTCTCTTTAAAGAGGCCCGAAGACGCGTGCAAGAAAACATTGTGGCACCAGAGCCTGTGTGGGACGAAGAAGAGTTAGGGAAAAAACCTGAAGAAAATGATCCTCTTCTTCTTTCCGATGAAGCGTTGGATGCTCTCGCCGAAAAAGAAAAGATTGATGGTTGGAAAGACCCTGACGAAGCAGACAGAGCCAAAGCAGAGCAGGAACGACTCAATCCTCCTGTAGTAACACCAGAAGAGACGGCTGACCTGTCTCCATCGAGTATTGTTGCGGAAAAACTAGGATTGGTGACAGATGTACCTAACGAAAATAAAACAGACGAAACGGGTGTACCAGTAACGCCAATCTCAGAAGAAAAACTAGGAGAAGAAACTAAAAAGACTGCGCCGACTGAAACTCCTGCACCAATAAAACCACAAGCAACTGAAACACCGAAGCCAGCCTACAAAGGAGGTGTCGACCCATACCGCGAACCAGTAGAATAAACGTTGGGTTTACGAAACCCAACATTATTGTTTGACAAAGCAAACACTCAACGTAGAGTGCTTGGGTATGGAAAAAGTATCATTTTGGGACGAGTTCTGGGGAAGAAAAGCTTCGGGACAAAAAAATACGGAATGGAATGAATCTCCACCTGATGGGTCGCTACGAGAAATGATAAGCGAACGTAGAACCATTTACGACAAAACAAGAGATGCGAGGGGTGCGGGAAGAGATGAAGAAAACCGGAAGGAAAAGCGCAAGAAGGAAGAGGAGGAACAACGTCGAGTAGCAGAAGCATGTTTAAACGCCTCTAACACCTTAGAAGATTTCTTAGCAAGCGCATATGAAAATATATTAGAGGCTACCGAAAAAGGCCACCATTCAGTTATGGCCGAGGTTTCCATATGGGACTTACCTAAAGATACACTGATGAACCTGAAGGCATTTAAAGACCTCAAAACATTTTGTAGCAAGTATGGACTAAAATTGCACTATTCCGACAACTCTAGAACAGAATATCTTGACTGGGAATTTCCGTCATGGCGAACCCCACCTACAAATCACATTATCAGCATACTTTTCTAACGGCGCGCTCGTCGTAGTAGAAAACAGATTGCAGAAGTAAGAGATGCTGATGTGGGACCTCGTAGGTCCCACATGTAGTAAATTAAGGAACTACCCGAAGAGGAAAGAAGAGTAACCTAAAAAATATGACTAGCCAGTGACTTGATATATCAAGTCACTGGCTACATTCAGACGACTGTATGCGATCTCCGAGAACCAGTAGGGTGAAGTAGGAGGGTGGGGTTTAGCGTTTAGGGATGGTGTTTGTCATTGCTGTTTGACAAAAAGAATATTCAGCGTAGGGTGCTTGGGTATGGAAAAATCTTCCCAATCCCCACAAGGTTTGTCGCTACAGCGAATGATTGAGGAACATAGAATAAGACTTCGTGTTGAGAAAGAAGAGAAAGAAAAAGAAGAAGAACGTATGCAGGTACAGGAAAAAAAATACCCTGAGATCGCAGACTCACTAGAGGTCTTTTATCATAATCTACACCAAAAGATACTAGAAGCAGCTAGCAGAGGAGGAACACATATTAATCAAAACCTTAGTGGACATTTGGAATTAGTGGACATGGAGAAATTCCAAGCATTTAAAAAAATTAAAAAATTTTGTACTGAGAACGGATTTAAGTTTTCACTCTTCCCTGGAGAACGTAGCGAAAAGGGTCCCAACGGGGGTGGGTGGATCTCACGTGGGGAAATGGCGCACATCAGAATAACCTTCTAATGACATACTTACTAATAACAACAACCGGGTCGCGAGAATGAAGCGGTGAGGACGCTTCATCGGATATGTAGAGAGTGCAAATGTCGGACCTCCGCAGAGCGTTAATTCCTATATACCAGTTAACTGGTATATAGGAATGGTAAAAATTTCCATATATAGAAACAATTCAAATAGGGGACTCTTGACGCATGCATGTGGGATTTACGAAATCCCACACATACATTAAATTAAGGAAGTTTTTTATTCTCCTTAAAACCCTAGACGCTAACCACTAAACGCTATACCCTTACTAGTATGCAATTCCAAGTTCCTCAGTTCGTTGAAGTTGAAGACAAAATTTTCGGTCCTCTAACTGCCGTACAATTTATATACCTCGTCGGAGGAGGAGGATTCCTCGTAGCGCTGTGGTTTGTTATGCCGCACTGGCTTGCAATAGTTATTGGTGGGCCAATTGCACTTTTAGGTGCTGCACTCGCATTCTACAAAATCAACGACCGCCCTCTCATAAATGCACTTGAATCTGGCTTCCAATACCTTTTTCGCACAAAACTCTACATTTGGGAGAAGAAACAATCAAAGACTGTCCTCCCTGACGAAATTACTCTTCCTGGGCAAACACCCGCTGAAGATCCGGCAAAATACGCACCTTCGGCCACTTCAAACAAGATTAAAGACTTAGCGTGGAGCTTGGACATAAAAGAGAGTATGTATTCGGACAAGAAACAGAGATAAGAAGGTGCTAGGGACTAGGTTTTAGGTGCCAGCTTTTAAAATGCAAACAAATAAGACTAAAATCTATTCTCATAAAGACCTTATTGTGTGGCAGAAGGGGATAGATTTAGCGATTATAATTTACAAACTTACTTCTAAGTTTCCGTCTGAAGAGAAATTCGGTCTCATTAATCAAATGAGACGAGCGGCGGTTTCAATTTCTTCCAACATAGCGGAGGGCAGATCGAGAAGTACCAGAAAAGACTTCGCCCAATTCCTGCACATTGCTTTAGGTTCTGTATCTGAACTAGAAACACAGCTTGAAATAGCAAAACGCTTAGAGTACGGAGAAAAAGTCGACTATAATGAAATAGTAGCGGCGCTACAGGAAGTTTCGAAGATGCTCGTTGCTATCATTGCGAGTCTTAAAGCTAAAACCTAGCACCTAGAAGCTAGAACCCTCCCAACAATATGTCTGGCGACCAAAAAACAACAAAAACAAAAGCGGCTCAGGACTTCGTTCCAGTGAAGGAAGTTCGTGGCGGTGTGATGGTAATGAAAAATGGCACACTCGTCGGGGTCATGCTTGCTTCAAGTATTAACTTTGCACTGAAGTCAGAGGACGAGCAAAACGCCATACTCTCGCAATTTCAGAGCTTTATGAATTCGCTTGATTTCAGTGTTCAGTTTTTCATACAATCGCGAAAACTCGATATCAGACCCTACATAGCACTTCTGGAAGAACGACTAAAGGCACAGACGGAGGAGTTGATGAAAATACAGGTGCGCGAATATATAGAGTTCATCAAAACATTCATTGAGAGAGCGAACATTATGAGTAAACATTTCTTTATTGTTGTTCCATACTCTCCACCAGCTCTTGATATAAAAAAAGCAGTGCAAAATAAAGTGTTTGGGAAGACAAATCTGTCATCGAGAGATGAGAATGCTATTGGTTTTGAGGAACACCGTACACAGTTGGAGCAGAGAATGGGGGTGGTGGAACAAGGGTTGGCACGCACAGGGGTACGAACCGTTCCTCTTGGTACTGAAGAGGTGATAGAGCTTCTCTACAAAGAGTTCAACCCTGGGGAGTTGGAAAAACCAATCGTTATGGATCAGGCTAACGCGCCACTTATATAACCATGGGAATCTTCGATACATTTTTAGGTAACGCTGGAAAAAAGAAGGAGACGCTGACTCCTTTTTTACCTAAGGATATTTATGAAGCAGCAAAACTCGATTTTGCAGACATCATCGCTCCATCAGCGTTAAAGATTACTCCGCGTGAAATGAACTTGGGCGATAAGCTGGTGCGCACCTTCTATGTAATTTCATATCCGCGCTTTCTGTCAGGCACTTGGTTTGCTCCAATTATTAACCGTGACCGCGTGCTTGATATTTCCATATTCATTCATCCTGTAGACACAGCAGCAATTCTCCGCAAGTTTCAGAAAAAAGTTGCCGAGGTGCAGAGCCAAATCATGACCCGTCAAGAAAAAGGCATGGTACGAGACCCTATGCTCGACACGGCCTACCAAGACATTGAGCAACTTAGAAATCAACTCCAGCAGGCGCAAGAGCGAGTATTTGATGTAGGTCTCTATATCTCAATTTACGGCACAGATCAAGAAGAATTGGACAAAACCGAAGCAGAGATGCGCTCAATCCTTGACTCAAAACTCGTTTACATAAAGCCTGCGCTATTCCAGCAAGAACAAGGATTCAAGAGTGTCATACCAATAGGGGATGACCAGTTAGCGGTGAACTCGAAAATGAATTCTGCTCCACTCTCAAGCTTCTTCCCATTTATATCCTTCGACCTTACGAGCGACAAAGGAATTCTCTACGGTATAAACAGACACAACTCGTCATTAATTCTCTTTGATCGATTTTCTCTTGAAAACTACAACTCAGTCACCTTTGCAAAATCGGGTTCAGGAAAATCATATGGTACAAAACTTGAAATCTTGCGAACGCTGATGTTCGACACAGAGGTTATCGTCATCGACCCTGAGAGTGAATACGAATATCTTGCAAATGCTGTAGGTGGAAGATTTTTCAATATTTCACTCTCATCAGAAAACCGCATCAATCCTTTCGACTTGCCAGTAGCTCGTGAAGACGAGTCGCCAGCTGATATTCTCCGCTCAAACATCATCAACCTTGTGGGACTATTTCGCTTAATGCTTGGGGGGCTCACTCCTGAAGAGGATGCGATTATTGACCGCGCCATTACGGAAACATACGCACTCAAAGACATCACTGGTGCGAACGATTTCACCAACATGGAACCACCACTTCTTTCTGACTTCGAGCTAGTGCTTGCCGGTATGGAAGGAAGCGAGTCTTTAGTTCAGAGAATTACAAAATACACCAAGGGCACATGGTCTGGCTTTATCAACCGACCAACCAATGTCGACATCAACAAAAAGTTCGTCGCGTTCTCAGTTCGAAACATGGAAGATGAGTTGAAGACAATTGCGATGTATATCATTACGCACTTCATTTGGAATGCGGTGAGAAAAGATTTGCGCAAACGACTTCTTGTTATTGATGAGGCATGGTGGATGATGAAATCAGAAGATACCGCTGCATTCCTTTACGGAATGGCAAAGCGCGGAAGAAAATACTATCTTGGTCTCGCTACCATCACTCAAGATGTTGAGGACTTCCTAAAGTCACCCTACGGACTGCCAATGCTCACTAACTCATCAATCCAAATTCTTTTGAAGCAGTCACCAACATC
The DNA here is from genome assembly GCA_004322365.1 of Patescibacteria group bacterium. Lineage (GTDB taxonomy): Bacteria > Patescibacteriota > Minisyncoccia > Phycocordibacterales > Phycocordibacteraceae > Phycocordibacter. The sequence goes on along the minus strand of SCTS01000007.1, from coordinate 109,346 downwards.
CATAGATGCCGTACAAAAAACATTCAACCTCACGGAGGAGGAAAAATATCTTCTGCTTGAATCTGATGTGGGTGAGGGAATTTTCTTCGCGGGGCTCAAACATGTCGCCATAAAAATAATTGCATCCTACACTGAAGACCAAATAATTACTTCAGACCCATCTCAACTTCTTGCAATAGCCCAACAAAAGAGGGAAGCATCGGAATAGCTTTTGGCTTCAAACTTCTAGCTGTCGGGTTTCAGCTTCTAACTTCCAACCCCCCTAACTCCTAGCTCCGCTTCCTGTGATCTCTCCGGATCCGAACCCTCGACAGGGTGATGAAGCATCAGAGGTGTCGCCTAAAGGCTAGAGACCGGAGGCCAACCTTACCCTCTGACAATGTCCCCCTGAAAGCTGAAAGCTGAAAGCTGAAAGCTTCCCCGTCCCTTATAATAAGAACTATGCTCCGTGGAATACTCGTGCTTTCTCTATTAACCTTAGCGCCCATTTTTGCTTCAGCGGCTATGCTACCAAGCTTTGGCTCACCTCTAGAAATAGGGGTAAGCCCCGAGCACCCACGCGCAGGCAATCAAGTAACACTAACGGTCTCCGACCCGCAGGAAGAGGTGGGTACAACGGCGTACATGTGGTTAGTAAACGACAGAATGGTTGATCAGGGCATCGGGCACAAATCAATTTCTATCACGGCAAGAGGAGAAGGAACGGCTGAAACCATACGCGTTATCGCTATTGAAAATGATGTTGCTAGAGGCGATGCCGTGACCATCATTCGACCAGCGTCGGTAGATATTATATGGGAAGGGGATACCTACACACCTCCTTTGTATATTGGGCGCCCACTTCCTACCGCACAAAGTATAGTTACGGTTATTGCTATCCCTCATCTTCCTATAAACGGTATTGAGGCTGAACCTGAATCTCTTATCTATTCATGGAAAATGGGTGGGGTTACTTTACAAAAACAATCAGGCTACGGGAAATCAAGCATCGCAGTAACTCCTCCGCGCTTTGGTTCTGCTTTTACTGTTTCTGTTCTTGTGAGCAACAAAAGCGGAACAGTAGTCGCAGAAAATTCAGTTCTCATCCAACCACAAACACCATCTCTTATTATTTATGAGGACGCACCACTTCTTGGCGTGCGCTTCAATAAAGCCGAGGCGGGACTATTCCCATTTATTAACGAGGAGGTATCATTCGTTGCGTACCCGCTCTTTGTGAGCAATATGAATGATGTGTCCTATACATGGAACCTCGACACCTCTCCATTTGCAGTTGACCCTGCACGGCCTCGTAATGCTACATTTAGGAAGGTTGGAGGTGGTAAAGGAACACATACGGTGAGTGTCTCATTTGAAAATATGAAAAAATTCTTAGAGCGCGGAGATACTACATTTCAACTCACATTTTAATTACCATGCCACGCACACTTTTCATCTTTTCGCTCATTCTCATTTCACTCTTCGTGGTGGCAACTCCGGCCCATGCTGAAGCTCCACCTCAGTTTCAATTTCAACCAATTGTATCGGTACCTCTCCCTACTGGGGGCGCTGTTGGGGCTGAAACATCGCTCACTGATTACTTAAATGGAATATTCGTACTTACCATTGCTGTCGCCACGATTCTTGGGGTCGTCATGATTACCTTTGATGGTATCCGCTACATGACATCCGATGCTATCGGGACAAAAAAAGCCGCAATTGAAGGACTCCAAGGAGCGGCCATAGGATTGGTTTTACTTTTATTATCGTATATCCTGCTCAACGTCATCAACCCCCAAATACTCAATATAAAATCGCTCAATGACAACATACGCGGTTTAGGGGGAAGCAGTTCGAGCAGAGCAACACCCCCTCCTGGTAGTACCGGAGCAACAGGAGCCACTGGTGCCCTTAACCCAAGCGCTTTGCCGAGCGGAACTGAATTGCGAGCGTACGATGGAACATTGAGCGCTGGGTGTACCCTAACATGTTGGCTTGATAATGCATTCTTAACACCAACTGGGGGCGAGTGCACAACGGGTGACGCTGTGCAACGCTGTCCCGCTTCCGCAACTCCTCCTACTTCACCTGCAACACCAGCAGGAAGTCCATCAGCACCTGCTACTCCTACTCCAGGAGGAGCTCAGCCTGCATCACCAACAACTGTGCAGTACGGCTGGCGAGGTGACTTTTTACAACCTCCTAATGGTACTGGGGCAAGAATTACGAGACAGGCTGGCCCATTCAGTAACTCTTCTCAGTGTGATGCATCTCTTACGACTTTCATGAATCAAAATCCGACACTAACAATAACAAGTAACTTTCCTTGTAACTGCGGGCAACCATTAAGCACACAATCTGGTTGTAGCTCAATTCGTTAACACTATGCGACGAACGCTTATCATTTCTGGTCTGGGACTGCTTGCTGTCGCACTTTTTGCTGTTGGATACTTTTTCGTGTTTCAAAAAACAGACAGCAACACCGCTGGAGCACCGAAAGATTTCTTCAGTGCATTTTTCCCATTCGGGCAAGGAAATCGAGCTTCAGAAAAACCTACAAACGAAGCGTCGGGGGAGTCGGCGCAAAAAGTAACTGCTCGTATCCGTCAGGTGAGTGCGCGTCCCACTGCAGGAGCGTGGTTTACTTCTCCATCAGGAACAACAACTCCACCTCATATCCGGTTTACAGAGAGAGCAACAGGGCACATATTTGAAACACCTACCGACTCATACGCGGAACTACGAATTTCTAATACCACAATTCCTCTCATGCAGGAGCTTCTTGTAGTTAACGACACCGCCCTTCTCCTCCGTACATTAACCGGCACGGAAACTATTTCAAACGCATTTGGCGTGCTCAATGCAACGAGCTCACAACAATCTCTCAATACATCCGCTCTCAAAGGATTCCAGCGCGTTGCGGTAGCCAAAAACGGATTAAGTATGATGACGGTTACTGAAGTTCTACGAGGTTCACAAATTGAACTTATGCAACCCGACGGCACAAAATCTCGCACAATTCTCCTTTCCCCAATTCGCTCATGGGTGCCACTCGCGGGAGACAGTCGTTTTTTTATACAGAGCGCTCCTTCTTCAGGAGCTTCGGGGTTCTTATATGAAATTAAAAGCAACGGTGGTCTTACTAAAATATTGAGCGATATCCCTGGACTTCTTTCAGTACCAAGCCCGACAGGGCGTTATATTCTCTACAGCGGAGCAACAGGGGTAAAGGTTTTTCTTGGAATGATCGATACAAAAACCGGACAAAACTACACACTTCCTCTAAAAACCCTTGCAACAAAGTGTGCGTGGATTTCAGAAGACGCTCCGCGTGTTTTCTGTGCAATATCAGATCCCTTGCGAGGGGGAACAGCAACACTCCCGGATGATTGGCTCCTCGGTAAAATATCTTTTAGTGACTCTGTATGGATTATTCGCCCCATTGAAAATACCGCACATTCATTAGGATATCTTCAGGAAATAGCAAACACCTCCATTGATGTTCTCAATCCGACCGTTTCTGCCGACGGTAGATTTGCTCTCTTCATAAACAAAAATGACCTCAGTGTGTGGTCACTCGACTTAAATAGGGATCAATAAAATAAGGCTATTGGGGCGTTGGCACCCCCTCACCTTTATAGCGAATCACAATATGTCGAAGCTTACCTTCGCCCTCTGATTCTGTTTTGATACTAGGGGAACCTTGGAGAGACGCGTGCACAATCAAACGGTCATACGGGCTCATAGGGCTCATGTCGACATCGTGCTTAAAAGTACGCGCACGCTCTGCAAGTGAAAGTGCCTGTGCCTCGAGCATCTTTATGTGCTTCAAGTGGTATCCGTTTACATCAACAACAAAACGAAATGGTTCATCGCCTTTCGAACCAGCTTCGAGTGTTTTTTTCACCACATGATTAAAGGCGTGGAGCGTTTCTCCCCCTGTACCAATAAGCGCCCCAGAATCTTCTGAGAGAAGCGTGAAGAGGGTATGCCCCGCGACTTCAGACACAACAACATCTTTGAGGTCTAAACCCATTTTAGCAACCAACTCCTTAATAACGGCGATGACTTTATTTTTTTCCATTGTGCATTCGGCGTATTGCTAACTCTTGCCCAATACTGAAAAGATTGCCTACAAGAAAGTACAGCGCAATTGCTGACGACGCCGCATATGCAACCACGCCAATAACAACGGGGAAAACATACTTCATTTGGAGATTCATACTTCTCGATAGGTCATCTTGGAAAGAAGGCTTGCTTCCTGAAGTATTTTTAGGGGGTAGCGCTGGCATCATAAGACGAGCATAAATAAACTGCGTAATAGCCACTATGATAGCGAGAACAATACTTTTGCCTGCAAGATCTACAAAGCCAAGAAATAGTAACGACGCTTGGTCAGGAACCTGCACAAACGCGTAGAGAATGCTGGGGTCAAATGAGACCGCCTTGCTTTCGTGCTCCAGTACGAGATACAGCCCAATGATTATTGGAAGTTGAATTAATATGAGAAGAAAGCTTGCAAAGGGGTTGATATTATTTTCTTTAAAAAGTGCCATTGTGCGACGGGCCAGCTCTTCCTTGTTGTCTTTTAATTTTTCCCGGAGCTCCTTCAATTGTGGCTCAATGGAACGCATCGAAATCTGTGTTTTAATCGCAGACATCGAGAGAGGGAACAGGATGAGACGTACAAGTATCGTGATGAGAACAATGGCAATTCCTATATCACCTCCTGGTACAACACCAATAATAAAAGCGAGCGCATTGTAAATTGGTTGATAGATTGCTGTGTGGAAAAAAGATGCCATTTCATCGCATTGTAGCCTAGGAGGCTAAAAGGTTCTAGGGACTAGGTGTTAGGTGTTAGCTTTTTCTGAAATCAAAAACCCCGCAGCTGTGCTGCGGGGAAAATTCAGATTCTAAATTCAAAGCTAGAAGCTATAACCTAACACCTAGAACCTTCTCCAGTTCTCTTTTAAGTTCACTAAACTTCGCTGTGCGGGCCGCTGAGTTTGGATACACGACCACCACACCGGCAATCGCTCCAGTGCGGATAAGGGGTCGAATAATGTTATAAATGCGCCGTCTAAGCTTGTTTCGCTCGGGCGCTGTGGGGCAAACCTTTTTTGACACAACAACTGCACCTGACGGATGCCCCTCAAACCCTTTTATAGAGCCATATATAAAGCGACCCGTTCGCACAGGTCGCTTTTGGAAAGTAAGCCTTGAAACCCGTTCTTTTTTCGACAACATTGAAACGATAGGTTCTAGCTTCAAGGGACTAGGCGCTAGCTTAAATTCAGAAAACTAAGACGTGAAAATCATCCTAAACACTAACTATCTCTGCCTTATTTTCCTTTTACTTTGCTTACAACAGTGAGCTTTGCGCGACCCTTACGACGACGATTCTTTAAAACCTTCCTGCCTGAGGTGGTGGCCGTACGGACTAAGAAACCGTGGGTTGTAGCTCTCTTTCTTTTTTTAGGTTGGTATGTTCTTTTCATATTCGCTGAATGTTATACACAAGTATCTCACAGTTTATTAACACGAGCGTGCCTTTTCCGCAAGTTTGCTGTTTTCTCCACACAGGTATAATAACTGAACTTTCAGTAATTTTACATGGAACTCGACACAAAACAGCTCTGGGAAAATACACTAACGAACATAGAGCTTTCAATATCGCCGGCAAGTTTCAAAATGTGGTTCGGGGAAACCCACATCGTACGGATAGAAGACGGCGTTGTGTTCGTTGGTGTCCCTAATCAACTAACAAAAGAGTGGGTTTCTGAACGGTTTGGTAAACTCGTTTTAAAAACAATCAGGGGTTTTGTTGATACTTTGCGTGGCGTTGAATATATTGTTTCAAAAGAAAGCCCAAAACGAGTCCCTGAAAAAGTCATCGTAGAAACTCGACCGGAATCAGAGCTTCCTCTCTCCGACTATTACATAAATAGATCGGACAATTTAAATCCACGCTATACATTCGACACCTTTGTCGTGGGACCCTTTAACGAACTAGCCTTTACTGCAGGGCAAGTGGTTGTAAAAAACCCAGGAATTGCCTACAACCCGCTATTTGTGTATGGCGAAACAGGGAGAGGAAAGACACACCTCACTCAAGCTGTTGGAAATCAGATTAAAAAGGCCTACCCTTCAAAGAAAGTTTTCTATTTAACTGCGGAGCGATTCGGGTTTGAGTTTATGAATGCCATAAATAACCGAAGTATTCCTTCATTTAAAGATAAATACCGCTCGTACGATGTCCTCATTATTGATGATATACAATTCTTCTCTAAAAAAGGGACCATTCAGGAAGAATTCTTTCATCTATTCAATACCCTCCATGATGCCAATAAGCAAATTGTCTGCTCATCTGATAAGCACCCAAATTTAATCCCTGACATTACTGAGCGCTTAAAGTCTCGCTTTATTGCGGGTATGGCTGTTGCAATAAATGAACCTGACCATGAATCGCGTATGGCAATCATTAAAACAAAAGCTGAATCGATGAATCTCACACTTTCTGATTTAACTATCGAGAACCTCTCCATAGCTGTTCCAGGGAACATTCGTGAAATAGAAGGGATGCTTAATACTATTTTGTGCCAAATACAACTCAAGGGAACACTTTCTGAAGATCAAATTAAGGACCTAATAAAAACAACAGCGAGACCAAAGAGGGCTGTTTCGGTTAAACATGTTATTTCAAGGATTGCTGAGTTCTACAATATCGATGAGGCAAGTATGTATGCAAAAACAAGGCGTCGTGAGGTAGTTCGTCCACGCCAAATAATGATGTATATCCTTAGGGAGGATTTTCACCTATCATACCCAGCAATTGGGACAGTTTTTGGTGGGCGTGACCACACTACTGTTATTCATGCTTGTGAAAAGGTTCGCGGGGGAATAACAACTGACACTGACCTAAAGACACAAATTGAGGAAATTAGGGGTATGTTGAAATAATGTTGAAAACAGTATGAATAACTTGTTGGGATTACTAGTGGATAATATGTTGAAAACAATTACACCAAAGCGACTAGTAACTAAAACATTCAATATTCACAATACAAAACAAACTTTTAAACAGTTTCTTCTAAAAAAAATCCATAAATACAGCTTAAATAAAAGACTTTCAAGCTACCCACACAGTCCACAGTGTATTAGAATGAGTGGATCCTCTTAATTAAAATAAAATATGAAAATTGAAATTTTAAGAGAGAACTTAGAGAAAGCTGTTGCTATAGCATCTAAGGTTAGTAATAAAAATCTTTCACTACCTGTTTTTGGTTGTGTGGTAATTGTTGTTGAGGGTGATAGGGCAGTACTTCGCGCAACAAACCTTGATTTAAGTGTAGAAGTTATTCTTAAAGCAAAAATAATCCAAGATGGAATTATTGCTATTCCTGCACACATACTTGCACAAACTACTTCAGCACTTACTGATCAGAAATTATTATTAAAAACATCAGGAAATAATCTTGTTATTGATGGTGAAAGGGGAACTACCTCTATAGCACTTATTGATCCATCTGAATTCCCAACATTATCATATGTTAAGGATGGGGTTGGGAGTTCCGCAACTTTACCTGTTCGAGAATTTATAACAGCATTGAAGTCGGTTTCATTTGCAGCGTCAACCTCTAGTGTAAAACCAGAACTTTCAAGTATCTCCCTTACTTTAGAAAAAGGGGAGCTTGTTGCTGTGGCAACAGATTCATTTCGTCTTGCTGAAATAAAAATACCTATAAAAACAAAAAATTCATTTAATTCTGTACTAATACCAGCACGAAATGTTCCTGATATATTAAGGGCAATTGAGTCAGGTGTTGATGTTGAGGTTCGTGTTGGGGACAATCAGTGTTCATTTATATCTGATTTTGGGCACATTACTTCTCGAACTATAGATGGATCTTTCCCAGACTATCAGGCAATTATTCCGCGTAATTATGTTGCTTCGGCGACATGTTTAAAAGAGGATGCGTCACGCGCTTTTAGAAAAATTTCAATTTTTACGGACTCTTTCAATCAGGTACACATTTCATTAAAGGCTTCTGAAAAGACATTCACTGTTCGTGCGGTGAATGCCTCGGTGGGAGAAACTATTGACCATATTCCAGCAGTTCTTGAGGGTGAAGATATTGATATTAATTTCAATGCAAAATATATTGTTGATGCTCTTTCGATAGTGGTGGGTGATAGCGTTACTTTCTCTGTAGCTGGTGCTGGGAAGCCGATGGTTATGAATGATGTCCCTAATAAAGGCTTCACATACTTAGTGATGCCGATGAATCGTTAGTTAGTTTATAGGTTCTAGGGACTAGCTTCTAGCTTTAAAAGCTAGCACCTAGCACCTAGCACTTAGCACCTTATGAAACTCGTAAATGATTTTCTTGCCCGTTTCCAAAACTTAACACCACCAGATGATGCTGTGCGTCGCGCGGTTGCTTCAGCTGTTTTTTTTGTTGCGAAAGTTCCTGTGAAAAAAGAAGATGTGTCCATATCAAATTCCGTGGCATTTATTCGCTGTTCTTCGGTTGCAAAAAGCGCCATTCAGGTTGCTCGTGGCGCCATTCTCAATGAGCTTTTCCAAGAGATGCCGAAAGCGCGAAATACTGTGAGGGATATCCGATAGGAAGGTTATAGGTGTCAGGTGCTAGGTTTTAGCTTTCTGGATTTACACCTAGCACCTAGTCCCTAGAAGCGAGCACTTGCAGTTATTGGGTGAACGGAGTTCCATCTACAAAGCCATGTTGGCTTGCCCAGTCTCTAACGCCCCACTCCCATCGAGCAAATTGTGGATCATTGTTGGGGTTACTTGGGCGAGCTCCCCGCGGATCATTTTTATCAAGCCAGTAGAGAATTGAGTGCACAGAAACGGTGCCGTCGCTCCCTTGCCATACACCACGAAGCACTGGTTTATCGGACGGGTCCTCTAAAGGAGTTGCTTCAGGGAAGGGGGTATTAGGGAATTTAGTGAGAGCATATTGTGTAAACTCATGCCAGAGAGGAGCCACAATGAATCCGGCTATTTTTTTTGCCATAGGGCTGTTGTCATTATTGCCTGCCCACGCCCCTACGGATATGTCGGGTGTGTAGCCTAAAATCCAAGCATCACGGTAATCGTTTGTTGTTCCTGTTTTTACTGCAACATGACGACTTGGGAAATTTAATGCGGAAGTTGCTCCGAACTCAGGAGTGCGGGCAACGTTATCAGAAAGGATATCGGAGATGGAGAGTGCGATATTGGCGTCGAGCACTCTTTCGGGTGTTAGTGTGTATGACTTTACCTCATTTCCGTTTTTGTCTTCAATACGAAGTATTGCGCGGTATGGATTTCGCACACCTTCGTTTGCAAAAACACCGTATGCGCTTGTCATGTCGAGCGGGGTGACTTCGCCACCACCAAGAACTAAAGTTAGCCCGTAGCGGTCTGATCCGGCGAGTGTGGTGATACCAAGTGACCGTGCAAGCGAAAGTGCATTGTTTATTCCCACAAGATAGAGCACTTTCACTGCGGGGATATTTCTTGATTGTGCGAGTGCATCTCGCAAGGTCATTGGCCCATTAAATTTACTATCGTAGTTTCCTGGTGCATAGCAAGGAGGTGTATCGCTCAAGCTTGCTGGCGGGCACTCAGTTGAGAACTGTGTCGGCACATCAAAGAGCACGGTGTTTGCTGTGTATCCTTTAGTGAAGGCGGCTGCGTACACAAATGGTTTGAATGAAGAACCTGGTTGGCGTTTCGCTAAGGCTATGTTGTAGGCGCCGTTTATTTCTGGATCAAAATAATCTCGGGATCCAGCCATCACAAGAATGTCTCCCGTTTTTGGTGCAATGGCGACGATACTCGCGTTCTCAGCATTAAATTTCTTCTTATTTTCAAGAGCATTTTTCTTTACAATCTCTTCTGCTTTGGCTTCAAGGTCGGCGTCAAGTGTAGTAATAATGCGCCAGCCAGACTGTTCTAATGCACTCGTACCAAACTCTTGTTCCAAGAGCCCGCGAACATAGAAGACGAAATGTGGTGCGCGAATACCAGCCGTTGCTTGAGGAGCAAAAGCCACAACCTCAGATTTTGCTAGCGTGTATTCTTGTTCAGATATAAATTTCAAGTCTTTCATTCGCGAGAGCACAAGATTTTTTCTGTTATCTAAGTCATCGCGATGATTGCCGTACGGCGAAAAGTACGTAGGGGCTTGGGGTAGGGCAGCGAGGTACGCCGCTTCGGCGAGAGTTACATCTTTTGCGTGTTTAGTGAAGTATTGCGCGCTCGCTTCCTCTACACCGTAAATAAGACCACCATAGGGGTTCCCGTTGAGGTAGAGCTCGAGAATTTGTTCTTTGGTTAGCACTTGCTCAAGTTTTATTGCAAGAATCCACTCCTTTACCTTTCGCGCGATAGTTTTATCGGCAGTGAGGATAGAGTTTTTTACTACCTGCTGTGTAATTGTTGAACCACCCTGCTCGAAACCTAGAGAAAGAACATTAACAATCGTTGCTCGAAGAAATGCTAACGGGCGTACACCGGCATGATGGTAGAACTCTGTGTCTTCTATTGCAACGGTTGCTTGTTTTATGTACGGAGAAATTTCACTCTCTGGAACGACAGTGCGCATCATGTTTTGGCTCAAATCGTCGAGCAAAACAGTGCCTGTGCGGTCGTAGATTTTTGTTGATTGTTCAATTTTTCTAGTCTCCAAAGACTTGATATCGGGGATTTTTAATGACACTGCCCAAATGAGTAGAGCCCCTATACTAAATAGTGCAAGCGCACTAATAATGAGGAAAAAAGATTTCTTATTTTTAATCAAGCGCCGTCTTCGCATGCTCTAAATCGTAGCAAGGGAATGGTCTACTTGCTAGGTGTTTCTCTATATGAGCGTATGGCCGGAGAGGTGGCAGATACATTAATGGCGGTAGACCCTAATACCGAGCGTGGTAGAGTTTATTGTATGTTTTTTAAAATCAAAGCCTCAGTTAACACTGATCCTGAAAAGATAGAAACTCTTTTGACGAGGAGTGTTGTTGAAATAATTCCTTCAGACGAATCACTCCGAAAACTTCTATTGTTAGGAGAGCGACTGCGTATCAAGCTCGGAATAGACCCTACAAGCCCAAATATTCACATTGGACGCGCGGTGGCACTTCTTAAGCTTCGAGATTTTCAAAATTTAGGGCACACGGTGGTTTTTATTATTGGAGATGCAACGGGTGTAATAGGTGATACTTCGGACAAAGAAAGTGAACGCCCAATGCTCAGTCGAGCTGATGTTGAAAAAAATCTCACAGAGTATGTTTCTCAAGCCAAAAAAATTCTTGACCCAAATCTTTTGGAGGTACGGAGAAATTCTGAGTGGCTTTTGAAGTTAGACTACTCTGCTATTGGCGATCAAGCTGATGCGTTTTCTGTAGCCGATTTCATATCTCGAGACAATATTAAGCGCCGCTTGGATGGAGGCAAAAGGGTTTCCCTGCGAGAGGTGCTCTACCCTTTAATGCAAGGGTATGACAGCGTTGCCATAAAGGCAGATGTAGAGCTTGGTGGAACAGACCAGAGGTTTAATTTGCTTGCAGGCAGAGTACTCCAAGGAAAGGCAGGCCAATCTCCGCAACACATTGTGATGAGCGAGCTCATTTTGGGTACTGATGGAAGAAAGATGAGTTCAAGCTGGGGAAACACCATTAATCTTAATGATGCACCTCAAGATATGTTTGGGAAAGTAATGAGTATTCCTGATTCGCTCATCGAAACATATTTCGTTCACTGCACACGAGTACCGTTAAATGTAGTGAAGAATATTCTCACAAAAAGCCCTCGAGACTCAAAGTTTGATCTGGCGTTAGAAATTGTTCGTATGTATCACGGTGATGTCGAAAGTAAAAAAGCAGGGGAGCGATTCGTTTCCGTTTTTTCAAAAGGTGAGATTTCTGAAGAGGATGCCACACCAGCATTATTCAGTGAAGGGCAAACATATGCGGATGCATTGGTACACGCAGGCCTTGTTGCTTCTAGAACAGAACTACGCCGATTGGTTTCTGCCGGAGCAGTAACCTCAGTTACGACAGGGGAAGCGATTGCTGATATGAATAACGAACCTGTTGAGGGTGAAATCTTACGAATTGGTAAGCGCAGAATTGCCAAAATGATAAAAAATAAATAATAAAAAACCTCGCGCTCGCGAGGTTTTTTATTATTTACATCATGTCATCATCATCACTAAACGGGTCGGCATCTTCTTCCTCGTCAGGCATGTCTTCCTCATCAACGGGAGGAACCACCGGCGCATCTGCGTCTTCCTCGTCTTCAAATCCTTTGTGTTTTTTTGGGTCGTTACTCATATTGGATATAGCTTCTAACGCCCTATTTGTATCAAAATGCTACCTATTGGCAAGCGATGCGTCAGAGGCGTGTGGATAACAGGCTTCTGCACTGCTCTATATATTTCGCGTTTGTCTGAATTTAGAGCTTGATTGATGGGCTATTGCAAGTGCTATGGCGTCATATTCATCGTCGTGACGCTTCATGTTTCCCATGGGAATCAACATGTTTACCATCCGCATAACACTCTTTTTGTCTGCACTTCCTGAGCCTGTCACTGCAATTTTCACTTCCTGAGGAGAATATTCATAAACCTCAATACCGGCCTCAACTCCCGCAAGAGTTATAACTCCACGTGCTTCTGCAACATGGATTGCCGTCTTCTGATTTTTTGTAAAGAAGAGTGTTTCTATCGCCAGTGCATCGGGTTTGTATTTTTTTATTGTTTTTCCAAGGTGCTGGAATACTGCACCAAGGCGAATGGGGACAGCTCCCTTAGGAGGAATAAAGCATTCAGAAAAAATAAGAGCAGTTCCTTCCATCACGGCAATGCCCACTCTGTCGTACCCAGGGTCGACAGCGATGACAGTAGGTTTTGTTTTTCCGGTTTCAGCTTTCAGAGAGGGCATTTTTATTACTTTTCTTTATTACGGACTTCCAATTTCTCCATTTTTCGTGTCAGTGCTTTTTCTATATCAATGCCAGCTGCTTCTGCAAGAAAGAGTGAGACGATAATCACGTCCGCACACTCGTCAGCAAGCTCATCATTTCCAGCTGCCATTATTTTTGATTTGCGTTGATATCCAAAACGAGCAAGTACTTGTTCCGCAAGTTCGCCAACTTCCTCGCCAAGTTTAACGGTGTAGGCGAGTAAGTGAGACGCGTCACCCCGCTCTTTCTTTTGAGTCTGCCAAATAATCGACTCTTGTTTTGTTACCCACGCTTTCAATGTGTCGGAGAGTAATGTCATATAAGTTTTTTTTGTACACCTTGTTTTCCTAAATGCTCGCGTGCGCGAGCTGTAACGATGCGACCTCGCGGAGTGCGTTCCAAAAATCCTTCCTGCATTAAATACGGCTCATAGACATCCTCAATAGTTTGTTCGTCTTCGGCTGCAGCAGCTGCAAGAGTTTTTACACCCACGGGACCCCCTGCGAATTTTGTTATGAGCGCCTCAAGAATGCGCCTGTCTGACGGAGTAAGTCCAGCTGTGTCTATGCCAATCATGGCGAGTGCTTTTTCTGCCGCTACTTTTGAGAGTGTTGTGCGGTCGAGCTGTGCAACATCACGGGAGCGTTTTAGAAGGTAGTTTGCAGTACGTGGAGTTTTTCTAGAGCGTTTTGCAATCTCTTGAAGAGCATCGACATCGGCTTCAATGCCAAGAATTTTTGCAGAACGAGCAAGAATTCGTTCAATTTCTTTTTCAGAATAAAAATCAAGTTGGAATACTCCGCCTGAAAAACGAGAACGAAGTGGTGCAGAAATAAGTCCTATGCGTGTCGTTGCACCAACGAGTGTGAAAGAGGGAAGTGCTAGCTCAATAGTGCGAGCTGACGGACCTTTACCGATAATGATATCCAGCTTCCCAGCTTCCATGGCGGGGTAGAGAACTTCCTCGATTGTTTTATTGAGCCTGTGTATCTCATCGATAAACAATACATCCCCAGGCTCTAAGTTGGTGAGAATTGCAGCGAGGTCACCTACGCGCTCAATAACAGGCCCTGCCGTTGCTCGCATGTTTGCACCAAGCTCTTTCGCCACAAGGTGTGCCAGGGTTGTTTTCCCAAGCCCAGGAGGACCATAGAGGAGTGTGTGTTCAGGCGCATGGTTTCTTTCTCTCGCAGCTGCTATAAGTACGCGGAGGTTTTCCTTTACATTTTCTTGTCCCACGTATTCCTCCCAAGCCTCCGGTCGTAGAGTTTGGTCTAGGACGCGTTCCCCAGCTTCTTTTGGCCCCTCTTCCTCAGAATGAATCTTCTTTGATTGAGTACTTGACATATATAAAAGCGTATGCTATCGTACCATTGTAACCCCGAAAGGGGTTTTATTCTAAAAAATCGTGCCCATCTAAGCAACGCCGTGGCATCATTGTAAGGATCTGCTGGAAGTCTGACCTCGGTTATTCTCTGGGAGTCTCCTCATCATTTGTTCCACCTTCACTGCAAGCGTTGTTTAGAGGGGTGCGATTTTTTATTTTGGCACGAAACAAAAAACCCGAGGTCATCCTCGGGTTTTTTGTTTATTTGAGTGTTTCTTCGATTAAGACAACCCGATTTAGTTCATCAAGTGAAGTAACTCCAGTTAAGACTTTCATGATGCCGTCCTCAACCATCGTTAGTATTTCTTTTTTATGCTGGAGTGCCTGTATTTCATGTTCTGAAGGGGAAGTGCGAAGAAGTGCATCCATCTCGCTATCAATAACGACTGCCTCAAAAACACCAATACGGCCCTTGAATCCAGTGTTGTTGCAGACAGAGCACCCAGCAGGCTCAAATACTTTGGAAATGTCAGCGGGGATGGCCGTCTTATCTCGAAGACCTGCGAGCACTTTATCAACACGCTCTTTGTTCTTACCTTCAAGAGGGACTTCTTTTTTGCATTGCTTACATAAGACTCTTACTAAGCGCTGTGCCATGGCGATATTGATTGCGGAACCAAATACTTTTGGATCCACACCAAGATCAACAAGTCGAGGGAAGGACCCTGCAGCATCGTTGGTATGGAGTGTTGAAAATACGAAGTGTCCCGTAAGCGCCGCGTCGATTGCCGTTTTTGCGACTTCTTCATCGCGGATTTCTCCGATCATGATGACATCGGGATCTTGACGGAGTGCGGAGCGGAGCCCTTGAAGGAATGTGTAGTTTTTTTCATCCACCTGTGTCTGCACCAATCCGGCAACATGGTATTCCACAGGGTCTTCAATGGTAATAATTTTAATTTCTGAAGAATTAATTTTTTTCATGCACGCATACAGCGTGGTTGTTTTACCGCTTCCTGTAGGTCCTGTATTTAAAAGCATGCCATTTGGATTACCAATTTCGCGCTCAATAAGTGCTCGCAATTTTGGCTCCATACCCAAAGCTTCAAATGGAACGGAAATGGTGTCGGGATTTAAGAGGCGCATCACGACAGTCTCACCGTACGCACCAGGAATAACGGAAGCACGAATCTCAATCTCTTTTGCATCCATAACAAGGCTGAATCTGCCATCCTGTGGACGATTTTTTAGATTCAGTTTAAGACCAGAAAGAAGTTTTAGTCGTGACAAGAGAAGATTTGCTGTATCGAGGTCAAAGTTAATGACATCATGCAACACACCGTCAAGGCGATAGCGCAAGCGCACCTGATTTTGTTCAGGTTCGATGTGAATGTCCGATGCGTCAACTGCAAATGCTCCGGCGAGTACTACTTCCAGAATTTTTGAAACACGGTAGGCTCGTTTCATTTCAGTAACACTGGCGACTGCTTTTTGGATATCCTCAATCGTATGAATACTTTCAAGTACTTTTTTCAGCTCCGTTGGGGAGACATCTAAAACGCCCTGCTTTGATTCAACGGCAAATGAAAGATCTTTGTAGTGCTCCCAAGCTCTCGCTAAGGATGCGCGCGATACCAACACCTGTTCTACTGTGTATCCGCGCTTCTCTAAGTCTTCAAGGATTGCAGGCAATTTAGGATGTTGTGGTGAGCGAACAGCGATGGTTAGTTTTTTACCTACAATGTCAAAGCCTGCGATTTCAGCGAGACGAGCTACAGGTTCTTCTATGAGTCGGAGTGCGTCAGAATTAATTGAGACGCGCGTCAGGTCGAGATATCGAATGTTATACCTGTGCGAGAGGATGAGGGCGAGCTCCTCTTCTTCTCGAAGTTGGAGCTCTTTAAGTCGATTATCGGTGTCGTCAGTTTGTGCCATAGAGCAATAGTACCTTAAAGCTAGGTTTTAGGTTCTAGGTGCTAGGGGTTAGTTTGGGAACATCTAAGAAACCGCACTATACTGATATAAGAAATATGAAAGTAGCATTGGAAGAATTACCAGCTTATGCAAAGCAGTTTGTAGAGAGTTTGCCAAAAGAGCTCGGAACAAAGGCTTATGTTGTGGGGCTTTTGGGAGAACTTGGTGCGGGTAAAACGGCGTTTGTACAAGAAGTTGCCAAACTACTTGGTATCGCTCGGAGTGTAACAAGCCCAACTTTTGTTATTGCTCAAACATATACAATCAATCACCAGCCTTTCGAGCGTCTTGTGCATATCGATGCATACCGTCTTCTAAGTGGGGAATCCGACACCATTGGGTGGAAAGATTTTTTGAATGATCCGAAAAATTTGGTTCTCGTAGAGTGGGTTGATAGAGCTCCAGGAGGAATACCTACAGGGACACACACTTTGAATTTTACCGTAATAGGCGAAAACGTTAGGAATATTGAAGAAAAAAAAGCATGAGTTCAAAAAAGAAAAAAGAAACCCTTATTCTCCTCGATACGCACGCGATTATTCATCGTGCGTATCATGCAATTCCTGAGATGACATCTCCATCGGGTGAGCCTGTGAATGCGGTGTATGGTCTTGCGGCGATGCTTATTAAAATCATCAAGGACTTAAAGCCTGACCATGTTGTCGCAGCGTACGATTTACCGGGGCCAACACATCGCCACGAAGTATACAAAGAATATAAAGCAAAACGACCACAAATTGATGATTCGCTCATAACGCAAATTAATCGCTCACGAGATATTTTGTCAGCTTTTAGTATTCCTATTTATGAAATGCCAGGGTTTGAAGCTGATGATGTTATTGGCACAATTGCTGTAAATGCAAAGAAAAATTTTGATGTCATCATCGCCTCAGGAGATATGGATACCTTGCAGTTAGTTGATGATGAGCGTGTTCGGGTTTTTACGCTTCGTAAAGGTATTCAAGACACCATTCTTTATGACGAGAAAGCCGTACTAGCTCGATATGGATTTTTGCCAGTACGAATCCCTGACTACAAAGGATTCGCCGGTGACCCCTCAGACAACATCATTGGTATTCCTGGGATTGGCGAAAAGACCGCAACGAAGCTTCTACAAGAATTTGATTCCATGGAAGGTGTGTATAAGGCGGTACATAATAAAAAATGGACAGAGGAGAAATGGAAAGAAGTTGGAATATCTCCCCGTAACCTTAATTTGCTCCGTGACCATGAAGATGAAGCCGAATTTTCTAAAGTTTTGGCGACCATACGCACTGATGCGCCGGTCGCTTTCAAGGAACCGGAAAAATCATTTGCAGATACACTTGATGTTGCTCATGCCACCAGCCTTTTCACTGACCTCGGATTTCGTTCCTTGGTGCCGAGAATGAGCGCTCTTTCATCAAAGCCACAAAAAAATACAAAGACTGATGCGGGGGAAGAAGGTGATGCCCCCCGACAACAATCCCTATCCTCAATAGAAACAGTGCCTGACGCAGAAAAGAAGTTGTTTGCGGAAGCGAAGATAATGCTGTGGCTTACGCAGTCAGATATTACGAATCCGACGCTCGATGATGTGCTTGCAAACACCAAATCAAAGACAGTACCAGAGGCACACGCGAAACTTACTGCTCTGATAGAAAAAGAAGAATTGAAAGAGGTTTTTGAAAATATTGAGAAACCGCTCATTCCTGTTATTGAAGCGATTAATGCGCACGGTGTTTTGGTGGATAAGGAGTATCTAGCGAATCTCTCAAAGGAATATCACAAAGAATTAGATGCGCTTGCTAAGAAAATTTGTGATGCAGCAGGGGAAGAATTTAATATTAATTCTCCAAAGCAACTCGGAGAAATTTTATTTACAAAATTAGGTATTGGTATTGCTGGGAAACGACAAAAGAAAACTGCCACAGGGCAACTCTCAACACGCGAGTCCGAACTTGTGAAGTTAAAAGGGGAGCACCCAATCATTGAACACATACTGTCCCATCGAGAACTCCAAAAACTTCTTTCAACCTACATCGATGCAATTCCACCTCTTCTGGCCAGCGACAATAGACTCCACACTTCGTTTATACAAACAGGGACAACAACGGGGCGCATTTCATCGCATAATCCAAACCTCCAAAATATCCCCGTTAAGAGCGAACTCGGTCGTCGCATTCGACGAGGGTTTATTGCGCCAAAGGGTTTTGTGCTTGCTGCGTTCGACTACTCACAAATAGAACTTCGACTCGCTGCGTTTCTTTCAGGAGATGAAAAATTAATCGATATTTTTAAACGAGGTGAAGATGTGCATTCTGCGGTAGCGGCAGAAGTGTACGGTGTTCCGCAAAAAGAGGTTACGTATGATATGAGGCGAAGTGCCAAAGTTATTAACTTCGGCATTCTCTACGGTATGGGGGTGAATGCTCTTCGAGAAAATTTAGGTGGAGACAGAGCGCAAGCGCAAGAATTTTATAATCGCTATTTTGAAACATTTTCAGGTCTTGCAGAATACCTAACGCAAACACGGGCAACAGCTGCACGACTTGGCTACACCACAACTCATTTTGGTCGCCGTAGGTTTTTCCCTGGCATCCGCTCAAAAATTCCGTATGTACGCGCCATGGCAGAACGCATGGCTATTAACGCGCCACTACAGGGAACGCAGTCAGATATTATTAAGATTGCAATGGCGCGCATTGCTAAAGTCCTCAAAGAAAAATTTGCCACGGACGCAGCGATTGTGTTGCAGATTCATGACGAACTGATTTTTGAAGTTAAAGAATCAATCCTTACTGATGTCGCAAAAGAAATACGGCATGCAATGGAGAATGTCATTCCTGCATCTGAAATGAAAGGCATACCCATTCTCGTTTCTGGAGAGGCAGGTCCTAATTGGGGAGAGATGACAGAGCTAGGGGTATAGGCGACACTCCTTCGGGTCCACAGGGGCATCTAATTTTTAGATTTTCACTTTCTTAAACCAAATAAAAATAAAGGGGAAAGAGCTGTATAGTATAATTTAACGATCGTTAGGTTATACTATACAGTTAAAAACAAGAAAAACTGGAATCCGAAACCCGAAACCTGTACTCTATTAAAATGCTCTACATTCTTCTTGGGTCTGATGTAGTCAAAGCAAAGGCACGCGCGATGAAGCTCGCGGAAGGGTCTGAACTTGTGCGCTTTGGTGAAGGGGGAGAACTATTTACGAGCGTACTTCGATACCGTAGTGCCCGTGGACTTTTTGCTCCAAAGACAACGCTACTTCTCGATAGGCCTCTTGAGGACGATGATGGAAAACTCCTGCTAGCCGAGCATGCGAAAGATTTAGCCGAAGGCGACGCATTGGTGATTATTATTCAGCCAGAGATTAGTCCTCAAGTTCTTAAGAACTTGAGGACTAATGCAGAGGTTGAAGAGTTTGATTATAAAGAACAGCTGATAAAACCAGCACCAAATGCATTTGCACTGACTGACGCATTCGCGATAGGGGACAGGAAAAATTCATGGATCGTGTATCGGAGACTCATAGAATCTGGTTCAGCGCCGGAACAGATCCACGGGACGCTTACATCGCAAGCACGAGCGATGGTGCTGGCTTCCAAAACAAAAACCGTTGCAGGAACAGGGATTCACCCCTTCGTTTATTCCAAAGCAAAAAAAGCGGCATCGCGGTTAGGGGAAGCCGGATGTGAAGAAGTTTCTCGGGAGTTGGTGCGTATGGTGCACCACTCTCGTATGGGTGGAGGAAACTTAGGAGATCTACTCGAGGCGTTCTTGTTGAAAAAATAGAGTTTTTAGAGCATAATCCACGAATCTGTCCAAGGGCAACGATGCTCGAGGATGGAATCTGAAGAAGAAGAGGGGAAACTTTGACCCGTAAGCATAGCTTTCGGGCGGGTCACTCTAAGAAAGTTCGCTAGCGCTCTTGTTTTTGTTTCGTCGAGTCAGAATGAAAGTAAAACTTTCCTCTGTCCCTCCGCTCCAAAAACACTGCTTCGCAGACACTTTCCTTCTCGCTTGCGCCCGTAGCTCAGTTGGTAGAGCAATTCCCTTTTAAGGAATGGGTCCCTGGTTCGAGCCCAGGCGGGCGCACAGCTTAAAAAACAGCACGCAGGTGCTGTTTTTGCTGTGCGACCGAGCATGCAAACTGTTGCATGCGTCCTGGGTTCGAAAGGTTAAATAAATGAATGAGCGTAAGCGAAGTGAATATGAAACCTGTACAGGCTTCTGTAAGAAGCGAGCCCAGGCGGGCGCACCACAAATAAAATACGGCACCTGCGTGCCGTTTTTATATTGTGGTGCGTGCCGGAGCCATGTCGCTTTGCGACGGGCGAGGCGGGGTCGAGCGCACTTAGTATTTTTCAAGTTTCCGAAGAAAAATACTTAGTGACGGGTGACCACAAAAGGGACTCAGCGAAAAATTTCCAGGAAATTTATTTGTGTCCGCACAGCTTTTAAAAACAGCACATCCGTGCTGTTTTTTGTTTCCGATATTTTCCTTACTAGTACGGCAAGTCTATTGCCATTGCCCCAGGGCCGGTGATCAAGAGTGAAAGAAGAATTGCGATAACAAGAAGCGCAAAAGCTCTTCTGTGAAATATGGAAGGAACACCTCTCTGTGCGGTAAGAATGCCGATCTCTATAATCCCCAATATGGCAGTAAGTTGTGTAAATGCGCCAAAGACGAGAGCAATACCTAATATTGCGGAAGTAAAAGATGCCACCTTGCCCTTTTTTTGTTGTTTCCAAGTACCACGAGCAGCTTCAAAGAGGACTACTGCAATAGCGATACGCAATATAAGTGGTGCGAAATACGAGAAGGTGAAGAGGCTGGGGAATAAACTTTCCATACAACAAATGGTAGCACATGGAGCATTTGGCTTCAAAATGCTACGGTATGCATTGTGAATTTAAACTCTGCACAATTTTTTCTTATTCTCCACAATATTCGGAGCGCACAAAATGTTGGTGCGATATTTCGTACCGCTGACGCAGTAGGAATTCAGAAGATATATCTTACTGGCTATACTCCCGCTCCGCTTGATCGATTCAACCGTGCGGACAATAAGATAGCAAAGACCGCGCTCGGTGCTGAAAAAATCATTCCCTGGGAATCTTGTAAAAGTGTTGGTGCACTTATAAAAAGATTAAAAAAGAGTGGTGTGCACATTGTTGCAGGGGAGCAGTCACCAAGCGCAGTTTCTTGCACGAAATGGAAGCCAAAATTTCCTCTCGCGATTATTTTAGGCAACGAGGTGCTCGGAGTGTCGTCCGCGATTCTTCGTGTGTGCGATGAAGTAGTTGAGATTCCTATGCGAGGAGCGAAGGAGTCTTTGAATGTGTCAGTAGCGGCAGGGATTATTCTTTTCAAGGCATCAGAATCTTTGACATAGAGTTCGCGCAGTATTAGTATCGCGCGATGGGACGGCACGATCGACAACCTGAGCGTGAACGGGCGAAAGTCCAGGGAGGCGAAGTAGGGGTGGGAGACCAGGTTCGTCGTGGCGGTATCTTGTTTGATGTTATTGAAATTCTCCGATATTCAATAGGGATTCGTCGTCCAGGAGGGAAGGTTACATTTATGGAAAGCGACACTATGAGTTTGATTAAGGAAGAAGCTAGCCAAACATAGGAGTTCAAAAACCTACTATGTAGCAGTAGGGGAAATCTAATAACTCACTGAGGAAACTAACCTTCCGTTCTCATCAAGGAGAAGAACTCTGTCATGGCTATTGCCCCAGAGCTCTTGATCGCGCCCTAAAAATACTCGCCACTCATTCTTATAGAAGTCAGCATCATTTCTGTGTTTGATCACACATCCGTTATACGAAAGATTGTTGAGGACAAAGTCTTGGCAGTTGTTGCCAATTTTCCCAGGAATTTCTGTTACGGTAAGTGTGCATTGGCGGAGTGTATTAATGAAGGCTTCACACTCAGCATTTCCTGCGGTTTTCTCAGGGAATAAGTACATTTCATCTCGTGGTCGTGGACAGTCTTGTGGAAGCGCAGGAGAAAAATCTTGGAACTGTTCAAAATACCCTGTGCATTGGTTGATTCGAAATGACGCACCGTTTGGTGATCTCCCTGTGGTCACATGAATTGTGGCGCCAGAATTTACCGAGATTGATGTATCGGTATTTATATTGCCGAGTGACGGAGTTTGTGCCGCGGGACCAATGACAACCTTGGTGCTATTTGTACTGCTTTGAAGTATCCAGCCTGTGAGAATTAAGTTGTTTTTTGGAGAACCTGAAATGCGGATGGTGACATATTCATTTTTGGCGTCTTGACTTGTTGCATTTCCGCGATCGAGTCGAACGAACTCAGCATAAGGTGACATGCTTGGGTCTGTTGCGCGCCCAACTCCGGGGCGATATCCAAAGAAAGAATCAAAGACGCTCGTCTTTGTGTTGCTTGGTATTGGCGTACTAGAGGTGTCGGATGTGTCACTTGAAGATGCGTCACCCGTTCCTAGCGGAACTAATGGCACTTTGTATGCATTGCCATTATTCCCCAAAGGCCAAGGTGCACTGAAGAGTCCGCTTTGATGAGCTATGGTGTTTCTAGGGCCACCAGTCATAACCCACGCAATGCCGAGCGCTATTAAAAGTAGGATGACTATTAAAAGATCACCTTTTGCGTTGCCCATAGATTGAATAATACTACCTCAAATGCACTTTGTTATTTTTTGTGCAGTATTTTTTCAAGCTCTTCTCGCACAACGCCAGAGTCGGACCAAGGGGTTTTCTCTCCGGAGGCACCCATTATGTAAGGGTCTGTTCCTTTGCCTGTTATAAGTACAGCGTCTCCACTTTGTGTAAGGTGGAGCGCATGAGTAATAGCTTCACGACGATCCATAATTACAAGAGGGGCGCGCGCCATGCCAGCTCGCATTGCTTCAACTATCTTCACCGGGTCTTCATCGTATGGATCCTCATTGGTGAGAATTACGATATCGCATTCCTTATCTGCTATGGCACCCATTTCTCCGCGCTTCCATGTATCTCGGCCGCCACCGGTGTTTCCTAAAACACAGATTTTTCGCACCTGTGGGAATGCGCCGTAGAGTGCCTTTAGAGAATCAGGCGTGTGGGCGTAGTCAACCACGGCAGTGAATTTTTGCCCCATTTCAATTCTTTCAACTCTGCCTTCAATCGGTCGCATATGCTGAAGTGCTCGTCCTATTACTTCAGGGCTAATGCCGATGGCGTCAGCAAGTGTTGCAACAGAGAGCGCGTTCTCAATAGTGAAGGTACCAGGGAAGGGCACATCAAAGGTGACTCCTTTGAAAGTCATTGAAACTTTATTTGGATTGGTTTGATATGGATTTGCGTCGTCAAGCTGGAAGGGAATGACTTTCTCAGCAGGGATTGCTAGAAACTTTTTTCCAACTTCGTCATTTGGATTTGCCACAATGATGCGAGGTCGTTTTGATGAGCGAAGTATAGACATGCCAATTGAAACTTTTGCTTTTTTGTACGCGTCGTATGAGCCGTGCGACTCAATATGTTCAGGGGCGATATTGGTGAATATCAGTGCATTAAGATCTATGAAGGCATTTCTAAACTGACGCGCGCCTTCTGAGGTAATTTCAAATACTACATGGGTGCAATCTTTTTTCTTTGCCTCCTTTAAAAAATGTTGTAAAAATCCACGCCCCGGCATGGTCATTTTGAAAAGGTTTCGCCTTGAATCTTTGTCTATTTTAAAACGAATGGTGTTTGCAAGTGCCGTGCGATAACCAGCTTCTTCAAGTATTGCATTCATCATTTCAGATACGGATGACTTGCCTTTAGTGCCAGTGATACCTATGACAAAAAGTTTACGAGAGGGAAACCCCGCAATGAGGGCGCTGAAAAGTGATAAAAGAAAATGATAGGCAACTATCATGCGAGAAAAAATAAAAGACGGTATGAGTCTCTCTAGTATCTTTTTTAGTATCCGTACCATAGTGTTTAACGAGAGCGTGATGCAATACGGATTGCTTCACGGAGGCGTGCCTCGGGCGTTACAAGGTCTTTTGAAACAGCATGCACTGCGTCACGAGCTTCCCGAAGTGAATAGCCCAGGCCGACAAGTGCATCAACAACATCACCATCAGACCCGCTCTCAGTGCCCTTGTCTTCGACTGAACCCACTTTTTCTCGAAGCTCAAGAACTATTTTCTCTGCTGTCTTTTTCCCTACACCGAATGATTTTGAAAGAATGGAAGCATCGTTTCTTGCGATTGCTTTCTCCAAGGATTTTGTGTCTACCGCATTCATAATGCCGAGCGCTGATTTAGGCCCAACACCTGAAACAGAAAGAAGAAGTTCAAACCAAGAAAGTTCATTTTGAGTTTCAAATCCGTAGAGGTCTTGTGCAGTTTCGCGCACTGCCATGTGTATCCAGAGGAAAAGATGGTCACCTTCTTTAGCTCCAGTGAGCGTTGCTATAGGTACAGAAACACGATAACCAACCCCGTTTATTTCAAGGATGATAGAGTCACGAATTATGCCTCGCACGGTGCCGTCTAAAGAGCCAATCATAGGGCTATTGTAGCAGGGAGCTTTTAGGTGTCAGGTTCCAGCTGTCAGCTTTTAAAACCTGAATCTTGAATCCTGTATCGACTCGTGGTAGCCTGCGAACACAATGGCAATAACAAAAGGAGCAAAAAAGGCACATCGCGCATCCCTCCGGAAGCGTGTATTCAATATTCGACGCAAGCGCGCTATGGCAGAGGGTGTCAAAGTAGCTCGCACATTTGTTGGGAAAGATAAGAAAGAGCAGATGGCGGAGCTTGCAAAGGCCTACAGCGTTATCGATAAGGCAGCAAAGCGAGGTGTTATCAAAAAGAACACCGCGTCTCGTAAGAAAGCTCGTCTCTCGGCACTTCTCAAGAGATCAAGCGTTAAATAAAGATTTTAAAACAGCAACCTTCAGGTTGCTGTTTTTCTTTTGAAGTATGTTTCGATTGCTTGTAAGCATACGGGGAATATTTCTTGTTTATGTAATTGTTCTTTTGTTATCCAACGCACCTCATCGATTTCATCGGTAGGCAACAAAAACGGTGCCTCGGGATTTTTGAGTTCAGCTTCGTATGCAATGAGAAGGGTAGGGCCTTCAGAGTGAAGAAATTGCTCCATCAAAATAATTGAGCGCGTCTCTATAGATACACCTAATTCTTCCATTACTTCGCGCACTACTGCATCTTCCGGTTTTTCTCCATGGTGCACTCTTCCACCCGGAATATCCCAAAGTTTGTTTTCATTTCTTGTATGACAAAAAGCAATAAGAACTTCATCACCCCGAGTGATGATTGCTTTTGATGCCACTTTGCCTACAAAGTGTTCAGAAGGAATTTCTTGCATGGAGGTATTTTAGCAGAGGGATTAGCTAGAAATCTTGACAGGAATCGCCTCTCGCATTGGTATGCTCGAAACCTACGCCCTCTCCTCGAGGGCTGCGGCCCGCGGTTCGATTCCTGCCGAGAGCACATTTAGAGTATAGAAAAAGTCGGGAATAATCCCGACTTTTTCTATAGCTGTGCTCTCGGCAGGAATCGAACCTGCATTTCTCCCTTCGCAGGGGAGTGTCCTATCCGTTGAACGACAAGAGCGAGCGAGAAGGAACATCAAAATGCTAGCATTTTGATACTCTTCGAGTGAGCCCTTGAAAGCTATGCTTCCAAGAGCGAGCACCAACGAACAGTTTCACAAATCTAGCACAAAATAGCGAAAAACAGCACTCCCTGTGTTCCCCTTAAACACTAATCGATAATTAGAGCCCCATTCCTCTCGATAGACCGTCAATGAATGAGTCGAGCGCTTCCACCTCTTCAATATTTCTGTTCTTTAGCTCTGTACGGATGAGTCGGTGGTCTGTGTCTCCAAGAGGGGCACTAATGGTTCCTGTGAGACGCTTTGTTTCAATACTCAACCTTCTTGGTTCATCTTCATGTATAGAGAAGCGCTTTATATGATCATAGGGAATGAGATGGGCACCAACTAAAAATCCCCGTTCCGTCAAACTATACTTGTGTCGCGGGGGTTTTCTTGATCCGATGAGTATAACAGTAAAGCCACCAATGAGAGCGATGAGAGAAAACAAATAATCACTCAAAATAAATGATGCTATTGCAACACCAACAGCGACGATACCAACCGTCCAATACCACTGCCGTTCTTTAGGCCGGAATTCATATTCCCGCGCTTGCCAGCTCACGAGTACTTTATTTTCCATCCCACCCAGTATAACGCCATTTTTAAAGACTCGAAGAGTCTACCTACTGATTTGTTGTTTGTTAGATTACAATGCAGTACATATGGAACAGGTTGATTTGGAAATGGAAGCATTAAACCAGTCGCTCAATGATTCTGTCGTTCTCGAAGAATATAAAAAACCACACGATAGTTACAAACCCCACCTACTCCCGCGCATTCTTGGGCGCATACTCGTTTGGTGTGGAAATACTGTATATGGGAAAGAGCCTTCGTATTTAAAGTTCAGGGCGGTGGAAGTGATTGCTCGCGTTCCGTATCATTCGTGGGATTCTGCCGCATTTACCTTGCTCACCATGTTTTATCAAAATGAGAATAAGGCTATACGCCTTGCAAATCTCTCACAATTTTCTCGCTTGGCAGCAGACAATGAAACGATGCATGTTGTAGTAATTTCGGCACTTGCCAAGGCTGAGCAGAAGTCCAACATGTTTGTGCACACAACCATTCCCATGCTCTTTGCCTTTTTCTATTTTTGGGCGGCATATTGTCTATATATTTTTAGTCCAAAGAGTTCACTAGAGCTCAATTATCTTTTTGAAGATCACGCGTTTGAACAGTATTCACGTTTTCTGGAAAAAAATGCGGAAGAATTGAAAAAGAAACCGATGGCAAGCAAATATCTTGAATGGTACGGCAGGGAAGCTTCGAACCAATATGATTTTTTCAGGTCAGTGAGAAATGACGAAATCATACACCGCAATAAATCAATTGAGGAAATAGAAAAACTAGGGGCGAGGGGTTAGTGGCCAGTGTTTAGAGAAATAAATTCAGAAGCCCCCTAGCTTCGAGCTCCCTAAATCCTAAACGCTAACCCCTTTAACCTCGCCGTTATATTTTGCGAGCCCGTATACACCCAAGAGCAGAATTGCCATGCCAAAAATTTGCATAGGGAGTAATATGGCGCCCAAAAATATCCAATTCACAACGACCGCTCCAAGAGGGAATCCGAGCTCTGCCATTGTTGCGACAGATGCACTCGTGTTTTCGAGACCTTTGTAGTAAATGAAGAGAGATACTACACCTGAGGTGATACCGATGATACCGATGAAGAGGTAGTCAGTAGAGGTGACGGTGCTCCAATCGGGGAATGATTGCTGAAATAGGTTCAAGAAAATAAGAAAGATAAACGCAACGGAAAATCGTAATCCCGTCATTACCTTGAAGTTTGTTTTGTTGAGTACCAATTTTCCAAACACCGTCGATGCACCCCAGAAGAATGCAGCGATGAGTGCAAGTCCTACACCAAGCAGGTTTGCATTAAATGTCTCCCCTGGATAGGTTTGAGGAATGAAGTTTGGGAATGAGATTAGGTACGCTCCTATAATCGATACAACGGCGAAAAGCCAAAACCTGCGACCAAGAGTTTCTTTAAGGACAACTGCCGCTAAGCCGATTACCATAAATGGTTGAAGTTTCTGTAGAAGAATAGCTACTGATGGGTTGAGGTAATGAAATGCTTGCGTAAAGGCAACTGAAGCAAGAGCACTTCCGCCGATAGCAATGAAAAGAACAGCGAGCCATTCCTTTAGTTTCAGTTTTTTTAGTTCTCTCCAGTTGAGAAGTAATATTGGCAAGACAAATAGGATTGCAATGAAATG
This sequence comes from Patescibacteria group bacterium, assembly GCA_004322365.1. Lineage (GTDB taxonomy): Bacteria > Patescibacteriota > Minisyncoccia > Phycocordibacterales > Phycocordibacteraceae > Phycocordibacter. The sequence goes on along the minus strand of SCTS01000007.1, from coordinate 81,245 downwards.
CTCTCCAAGAACAATAAAGTTACTGGAAAGCCCTTCTGTTAAGTGGAGGCGAAAGGGGGCATCTGTTGCCCATAACATTGCTGCAAAAAGAACGAGGAATGGCGCGTATTTTTTAAAGAAGTTCATGACCCAAGAATAGCGTGTAATTACGGTTTATCGAAATACCCGCGCACCCTTAGAATGTCATTCGCAATTGTTTTAGAGAGTGTCTTTTTGTTAGTGAATTCTTCGTCATCCCTGATTTTCTCGTGGAGAGTAACAGTAATTGTTTTGCCATAGAGGTCACCTGAAAAGTCGAGGATATGGGTTTCCAGAATATTTCGTCGCTGATTTGCATAGATGCCTGCCCCATACAAAATGTCATCCACCACAACTGTGCCTGCATATGTTCCCGAGATGCTTACATCTTCAAGCACTATGTTTGCTGTAGGGAAGCCGAGCTTTGTTCCAGCGCTTTCACCTCGTATCACCACCCCGTTGTAGCATTTTTGCATAGTGCCTAAACTTGTTAATCAAAGTAAGGGATCTTTCCCCACACGTATGGATCTAAAAAACGAAGTCTTCTATCAAGCGTTGCTATTTCGTTCATCTCGCTCTCTGATAGTTCGAAATCAAAGACGTCGATATTTTCTTTAATTCTCTCTGGGGTTATGCTTTTCGGAATTACTACGATACCTCTTTGCATTGCCCATCGAACTAAAACGTTCGCACCAGTTTTTTGGTGATCCTTCGCGATTTTGTTTATAACTTCATCTTCAAGTACTGCAGGTAACCCTTTAGCAACAAAGTTGCCGGGAGAGCCAAGTGGAGAATAAGCAGTGACAGCTATTTTTTTACTCTGACAAAATTCGATGAGTCGAGTTTGTTGAAAATAGGGATGAATCTCTATTTGATTCATGGCAGGTGGAATGGTTGCGTAGGTCAATATATCTATGAGCATCGGTGCTGTGAAGTTTGCAACGCCGATTGCCTTCACTAGCCCAGCTTTAACTAATTCTTCCATTGCCCCCCAGGTTTCTCGAACTGGAATTTTCTCCATTATTAAAATTCCGTGTTCATCGTATTCAGCTTCTTGCCCACCATTGGTTGGTATTGCCCAGTGCGATGGAGTGGCGAGGCCCCAGTGCATGAGGTAAAGATCCAAATATTCTAAATTCAAGTCGCGCAATGTTTTTTCACACGCCACGCGCACTTCATTTTTGCCATGAGCCGAATTCCATAGTTTGCTCGTGATAAAAACATCTTCCCGTTTCACCGTGTTGCCACTAAATACTTTTTTGAACACCTGACCTATTTCTTTTTCGTTTTGATAGATTGCTGCGCAGTCGATATGTCGGTACCCACCTTCAGTGAGGGCATATTCCACTGCCTGCCCTGCTTTATCAGGAGCAGACTTCCATGTACCTAGGCCGACGATTGGCATCAAGGCACCGGTGTTGAGAGTGATGTGGGTTGGGGAGGGCACGATTGAATTATAGCTCTGTCAAAGAAAATTGCCCCATGTGGGGCGTATTTTCTAAAAGCGGACTGCTCGGGTTCAGTGCCAGAACGGTGAGGTACCACAAGGGTACTCTCGTGTCTTTTTGATGCATGGCTTGAGATACCTGCGTCGCGAGCGTAAAATCAACGCATAATGAACACCATACGTTTTGTTGTTGGTACGCGTGACGATCTACGTTCTTCCGTGTGGCGTTTGTGGGCAAATAAAAACGACTTGTATCTTGCCGCACGATCGCACGCAATGATTTCGAAGTTTAGTTTCCACAGGTCTGGAAAGTATCGATTTGCTGTGAACAGTACAGTTGAACGAGAGGACGATGCAAGCGATCGAGCATTATATAAATGGACACGCCCTGATGAATTTGCTCCTGGGTGGACGCGATGTTTCGGCATACTCGTTCCTCCAAGAGTTACTGAAATGCCTTTTGGGAACACTTTCGACGAGGGAAAATCAATTGAGTGTGTGTCTCCACCTGCTGACGGTAAAAAGACTATATTCAACATCATTCTTTCTCACAAAGCGGCTACACCTGAGCATGTAGTTAGTGGCTCTGCTCACCAAGTAAAGATTTTAGGACGAATCGAAATGCCGCAAGAAATTGCATGGCTGGTGACTTTTGAGGACGACTTTACTGTTGCTGAAGCAGCGGTTGTACAAGATCACTTTGACAAGTTGAAAATTCACCTCAAACCAGGAAATACCGGAGATGGGATGAATCACACTTTTCTTCACGCTATTAAGCAAGGAGTAATACCTTTTCTCATTGACATAGAACTCGGCAAAGAAAACCTAGATATCCCCGAAAACTAGGTACTCGGGTTTTCCGATACTAAATACTTCGGGTGGAGGAGGTGAGATTCAGGCTTTAATGGGTACGAAAGACAGTAAAAAAACTAGTACCTAGTATAATGCTTGCATGTCGGAGATAAAAAATGACTATGAAGGAAGAAAAAAGTATGACTTCACTCATAAAAGTGTAGATGTTCGGGATGAGGAGATGATTACGAACGAAATGTTGCGCGATGGCTGGTCATTTTATAGTAAAGACTACAACCAGGTACTCAACGCTAATGCGGCAGTGCTTCTCATATTTTACAGAGCGAAAAAAGCTCAAAACTGTTGAGTTCAGATTGAGGGTTATTTTTTTAGAGGGTCTGAGTAACTTTTTCTATTTTCGAGTTTTTCAAAGAGTGTTTCCAAGTTAGTGATCGTGGTATTTTCCGGCAACGTCTTTGTTTTTAAAGTTACATACTCGTTCAAGTCAGTTTGCAAAAAATCTTTATTTCCGACCACAAGAAATAGCTGGTGTGGAAATTTTGAATACTTATCGATTTTTATGTTTATGTTTTTTTGTAAATCGCGCATGGTATCTGTATAGAAGATGTCAATTCCAAAATTTCCGTCTGGGGAATAAACGTAAAAATCAACTCGGTTTTTTGAATCATCAAAAAACCTTTCCGTGTGCACGAACACTTCACCGAACTTTTCTCGTAAAACCTTTTCTAAAGCCAATTCAGCATCTCGACCACGAGCGTTTACCCGAGTGGCGATCTTGCTTCTGAATTTTCCTTTTCCAAAGTGCGTGTCTTTATAGCCAAGAACTGCTCGAAGTTTTTCAAGACCTCCAAATTTTGATTGAATTAGTCGTGCTGATGGCAGGTAGTCCAATTTATCAATTTCGGGCGCCATAGGCAGGCGTCCATACTCTGTTACAAAACGCCCAAACCCTTCTTTTATTTTTTCGACAGTCCAGCGCTTATTCATAGATTTTAGGCAACTAGGTCACCCGATGAAAGATATTTGCTGTGAGTGAGGTGAGATTCGGTCACGAGTCTCTAAGTATTTTACCTTTCATTCTCGCTTACGCCCAGCGGCGCGAACCCTCGACAGGGTGATGAGGCATCAGATGCGTCGAGTCCGCAAATACAAAATGGCGCCTTAGGCGCCATTTTGTATTTGCGGAGAGGGAGAGATTCGAACTCTCGGTCCAGTTCCCCGGACGCCGCATTTCAAGTGCGGTGCGTTAGACCACTCTGCCACCTCTCCGTTAGTGACCCACTGTATCATTTAGCCAGCTTTTCTCTAAATAGTGTTCTTCGTAGTGGCAATTTGGGCAGATTAATTCAAGATTATGAAGTTCATTGTTGCTATGATTCCTGTCCTTGTGATGCACATGCAGAATTTGCTTTTTACTATATCCGCATCGCTCACACTTTCCTCCACGAAGCTCTAATACGCGTAGCTTGATGGTTCTTTCGTTCTGCACCTTATCATAAGGTCTTTTGGTGCCGTACTTGATACCTGCCCGGTTCTTATTTGCACAACCTCTACTGCATGTTTTTTTGTTTGCTCTTGCCAAGATAGGGTTGTTGCAGACGACACACGGTCTTTCTTTTCTATTTGCTTTTCCGTAGCATAGGGAGGTGCAGAACACAGGTCCGCGTTTGAGCTCAAGAGGGCGCCTGTAGATTGGCTTGTCACAGGTTGAACATTTCGTGTTCGGTTTTCTTTTATATAACTCACGCACTCATCCAGTATACCAGATACTTTTTATGAGACCTCAGGTTATGGCCCATTAGTATTTTATTTTTCAGAGTCTGAGTATACTCGGACCGTTTCGTGTTTGCTGTATTCAGTTACTCTCCTGTTGTTTCCTTGAATGTTTGGATTTTTTGCAATTTTCCTGCCCACTGCGAAGATATAGATTATTTCAAGAATTGCAAGAGTGTTGAGTAAAAGGAGTGCAATGAACCATCGAGGATGACTGTTTCTTGCCGATAGCCATAGTGCGTATCCTTTCCACGGGAGTGTCCACAAAATTATGAGGAGAATCCAAAGATTCCAACCTGTTGGGTTAAAGCCGAACATCTTTATATCGTAGCGTGTTCGCTACCCGACGGCAACGAGGTACTATGTATAATGTGTCGAAACTTTTAGGAATAGACTATGGCACAAAACGCGTTGGCGTTGCGGTTTCCGATGAATCCGGCTCTGTTGCATTTGCTAAAGTAGTCTTGCCGAGTGACCGTACGCTTATACCGACACTCACTGAACTCATAGCAAAAGAGAATGTTATACAAGTTGTAGTAGGGGAGTCAAAAGATAAAGACGGAAAGGATAATGCGGTCATGAAACACACACGCCAATTTGTTGCAGACTTGGAGCGCTCGGTAGCCGTTCCGGTTTCTTATGAGCCAGAGTTTTATAGCTCTGTTGAGGCTCGGAGGGACAGTGATGATAAGTTTGTAGATGCAAAAGCTGCGGCTATAATTCTTAATAGCTTCATAGAGCGGACTAAAAAGTAATGTATGACTTTTTCTTTTGATGATTTTAAGCGTGCAGAAATTCAAATCGGTACTGTCCGTTCTGCTGAGCATGTTCCTGATACTGATAAATTGTTACGCCTCGAAGTTGATTTTGGGGAGGAAACTCCACGACAAATTCTTTCTGGCATCGCTGAATATGTGAATCCCGCTGATCTTATTGGAAGACAATTTCCATTCCTAACCAATTTAGAGCCACGAGTTATTCGGGGACTTGTTTCCAACGGTATGATTCTTGCGGTGGGCGAGGGAAGTACCTTTGCTCTTTTGTCACCAACAAGATTCGTTGATCCAGGAAGTCATATCCGCTGAAAAGTTTTCAAGCAGCAGCACATGATTAGCACTTCGCCCCAGTCAAAGGGTTTATAATAAGGTGCATGTCGTTTCGCACACGAACTCTTTCAATATTCCCACCACCAGCCGTTGTTGCAATGCCATCCGCAGGTATTGATATTTCAAATAATTCTATTAAGTGTGTCGTATTGAAAAAAAACTCTCTAGGGCTTCGTGTGCAATCGTTTAATGAAAACCCTCTTCCAGCAGGGGTTGTTATTGACGGCGACATTGAAAAACATGCCGCCGTTGTCGATATTTTACGCTCATACAGGCTTCGTCATGGGGTACGCTACGCTATGGCAAGTATTCCTGAACGAAAAGCATATCTCTACCAAACATTGATACCTGCGGGCGAATCCGATCTTCGTGCTGGCGTTGAGTTTGGACTTGAAGCGCATGTGCCATTGCCGGCAAAGGATATGGTGTTTGATTTTGAGGTGGTTCGGAATGTTCAGGCGGGGACAATTGTTGCGGTTACTGCATATGCAAAGCGCGTTGTAGATGCATACGCAAAGGCCTTTAATGATGCAGGTATAGTGCTTCGATCTCTTGAGGTCGAGTCTCAAGCACTTGCGCGTGCTGTGTTAAGTGCAGATGATCGGGCAGGTGTGGTTATGATTGTTGACCTTGGCAGGCAAACGACACGCATTGCCATAGCTGATGGTGGCGCTGTTTCTTTTACATCGAGTATTGATGTGGGTGGTGATGTGTTGACTGAGGTCATCACAAAAAAATTGAGTATTTCTCCTGATGAAGCTGAGAAAATAAAAAAAGAGAGCGGGCTTCTTATGAGTATACAAAATACTGATGTAGTAGAAGCTCTTATGATAACGATGTCAGTGCTGAAGGATGAAATAATGAGGCATCTTTCTGATTGGGGCACCCTGTCTGCGGAAGGTATTACAAAACTCCCTATAGAGAGAATAATTGTGTGTGGAGGTAACGCCAACATACGAGGATTTTCTGAATATCTTGAGACATTTACTTCCGTGCCTGTTGTAGTTGCTAATGTATGGACGAATGCATTTCCTCTGGGCACTTACATACCGCCAATGGAATTCCAGGAGTCTTTAGAGTATGCAACGGCTATAGGGCTCGCGCTTCGCGGGAGTAACACACTGCAATGGTAAATCTACTCACCATAAAAGATCAGATGAAACTCCATGCCCGTTACTACACGGGACTTTTGAGTTCATTTATATTTGTACTCGTTGGTGTGTGTGTTCTTGGGACTGCACTACTTATGCCATCGTATTTTTTGGCAGAGGCTGAAGCGAAGGCATCCGTCCGTGCTCTCGAAGCGTCGCAAGAGAGCGTAGAACTATATCAGTCTTCTGGGGTTGTTCAGCAGGTGTCACTACTTAAGGAACGACTTACGCTTCTTAAGGAGTATAACGGAACACAAACAACACCGCGTGTCTTAGCAGAGCTCACAACACGCGTTCCGAGTGATGTACAGGTTAATTCGATCTCTCTTGTGTTTACTGGCTCTGGAGTGGGCACCATTACAGTTTCCGGTAAAGCGAAAACACGTACCGCGCTCATTAATTTTGGAAAGCAAATTGAAGTGGTGCGTGTGTTCAAAGGAGCATCGGTTCCTATCTCAAACCTAGTAAATGAAACCAATATCGATTTTTCAATACCGTTCTCTTTTGACATAAAAACATAATGAAAAAATTTACCCCACTTGTACTTGGATGCATCTGCCTTGTGGTTACCGTAGGTTTGTTTTTGTTTATTAATGCGCGGATTTCTGGATTTGTGACAACGATTGCAAAAGCGAAAGAGGGTTCATTTTCTATAGATACTCGCGATCAAGCACTCAAGCGAGCCGATATATTAATTGCTGAAACAGCGCTAAATCGTGCCGAGTTGGCGACATTTATTGTTTCTGACAGTGATTCAGTTCGACTTATTGATACCATTGAGACTACTGCAAAGCGCGAGCGTGTTACTACAACCATCGGGTCTGTTACCGTAGTTCCTACCGAGTGGACATACCATGAATTGGTGCGTGTCGTTTTTTCTGCTCGAGGCTCTCTGACCGCTATGACACGCTTTGCGTCTGCGATTGAGACATTACCGGAGGCATCTCGACTTGCGAATGTTTCTTTTGAGATTTCTGATGCCAATATTTGGTTTGCGACATTTACTGTAGACTTTATAAAAGAAAAAAGTTCAAAACCATGAATCAGTCTACCGGCAATAATAATTTTCTCGCATCATTTTTACATCCGAAACCAGAGCGTGATTGGTTTTTTGCGCTTAGTATTGTGCTAGTCCCATTTATTTTTTTTATAGGATACGCAGCGTATTTGTTTTTCGGCATACAGTCGGGTTTGGTGGTACACAGTACCCCTACCTCATTCCCCGCACAGACAATAACTGAAGAAGAGATTCAGTCAGCGTTGGATTCGTATCGTAGTCGTAAAGCACGCTATGAAATAAATGTAGTTCCGAGTATTCCTATAGGTACCACTCGTTAGATTGCATCGAAAACCACTCTAGTAGGGCAGTAGAGTTTTACCTCTCGGAGATAAGGCGTTACTGAGGTATTATCTCTTTTGCTTGCCCCCTTAGCTCAATGGATAGAGCTGCGGACTTCTAAGCCGTCGATGTAGGTTCGATTCCTGCAGGGGGCACTTGCGAGGCAAGTGCACACTGAGCACGCAAATTGTTTTGCGTGTGTCAGGAATCGAAAGCCGGAGCCATGTCGCTTTTTGCGACAGGCGAGGCCGGGTAGGAGCCACTTAGCGAGTTTTCGAGCTTAGTGAGCTGACACCGATTCCTGCAGGCGATTAGAAAATCGTACCGAGAGGCTGGCACCTTTTTAAAAATGCCGGAGTATCCAGGCATTTTTTCTAAATAGTTATATCTATAGTGAATTATTTTCTACCCCCTCCCCACCACTGAGCTTCAATTTCTCGTTTCCATATTTCAGGGATTGGAAGATGTGCCTCTGCAAAGAATCGTCCGAGCCAGTCCGATGCTTTTATTGGAGGAAAGACTCTACCTGTTCTACTGTCTATTCCCGGATTTCGAAAATCTTCACCAATACCCCTATCGTGTCGAAGTAAAGTACCACGATCTCTAGATAAAATAGGGGTGCTTTCTATCATGTGCAGAATTAAATCACTCTAAAAAGAGGAAGTCAAATAGGACACTTACATTCAGTCTCGACCCGTTTTTTGAATGTACCGTTTCAACAACGGCCAAAAAATATCCTCCTTCGCTGCAATCTTTAGTTCTTTCTTATTTGTTTTTTCTACAAACTCAACAGGAGCTTCAGTAATAAGCGCCAGTGGTTGTTGTTCTGCTCCCTCACCCATAACGAGCGTGCCGGCGGTAGCTAGGCTATCAGTAACATTGGTACGCGACATTTCCATTTTTCTTCCAAAGACGTCTTTCTTTCCTCGGTAATCTCGCACCCCCTTAAAGCCTGCATATCCAAGCGCGGCACCCACTACACCAGCTCTGAGGGGCATGAGCGCGCTATCGGTAATTACGATGCCGAGGTTTTTCACTCGGTATTTTTTTTGCAACATTTTTCGCAAACGCTCCGCTGAAGCAAAACTGTCTTTTGGTAGAAGTACCAATTCTCCTTGGGCATTTGATTCATCAATGCCAGCATTCGCCATAATCATTCCACTCTTTTCAGTGAGCCAAACTTTTCCCGTCTTAAGTGCCCACGAACTCTCTCTTTTTATTAGTTTATTTTTTTCAGATATCTGTGCAGTGCGTCCTTCGGAGAGCGCGACAATTTTTGAGGCAATTACAAGTACTGAACGCTCCGGGATTTTTTTTAGATATTCAAAAATGAACAGAGAAAGATCCTCGTCTTTTTTGAACACCCGTGTTTTGATTGCTTGCACATGCATATGCCCTAGGTAGGTTAAGGATAGCTGTATAGTATAATCTAACGATCGTTAGATTATACTATATCGATTATTTTTTACACATTTAATAATTGAGTGAGGGTTACTTCTTTACCTTGTAGTGAAGAAGAAGTGTGCTCGTTGTATTAAGTTTTTTTACGGAGACGAGTTCGAACTGCTTTGTTTTTGAACCACCGGAAAACATTGGAACTCCTCGTCCAAACACTAGAGGTTCAATAGTTACATAGAGCTCGTGGAGGAGATTGCTGTCGAGCATTGTTTGGTAGACCCGTACACCACCAACTATGGCGACTGTCTTATACACTGAGAAGAGCTTCTTAAGATCGTTGCATGCTGGATTGATGAAGGTGACTGTACCTTTTTTGAGCTTATTTTTTACTCTACTCGATAGCACGAAAGTTGTGCGTTTCTGGAGACGACTTTGAGCAGATAGGTATGTATTTCTTCCTACAACAACTGCATCAGCATGCGCGAGTTCGCTCTGGAAGAACTTCCAATCTTCCTTGCTAGTCCAATCAGGAAGCTTCCTTTTTTCAAGTGAGATGCGTCCATCGATGGATGTTGCTACATAGGCAACGAAGCGTGTTTTAGGCAGAGGCTGGGTCTTTGGTTTCATTCTTGTCTTTGAGTAGGCGTATTGCGATGTAGGAGAGTGGAGTATAGAGGAAGCCCATAGCAACCTTGTAGAGCCACCAACTAAACATGATGCCTATAAGTGTTGATGTTGAGTACACGCCTGCAAATGCGATTACCATAAAAATTACTGTGTCGAGAAATTGTGACCACATATTTGAGAGTGTTGAACGAAGCCAGAATCCAGATTTTCCTAAGATCTTTTTGAAGAAGAAGAATGAAATAACATCCTGGTATTGAGCAATAGCGAATGCGACTAGAGATGCGATTGCCATTCTGACGGAAATACCGAAGACTTGGTTATATCCTTCGCTTACCCACAAGCCTCTTGGAGACCACGGCATTGCAATTGAAATGAATGAGTACAGGATGAAGAGTGCTGTTGCAATGAATCCTGCAAGTACGAAGAGTTTTGCAACTCGCTTTCCATACACTTCGCCAATGACATCGGTCATGAGAAATACAATAGGGAAAGAGAAAACAGCCACAGAAAGACCGGTACCGAAAAGAAACGGCATGATTTTAAGTCCGAGAGTGTTTGCGGCGAAAAGAGATGCAAGATAAATGGCAAGAGCTAAGAGAAGTTTTTTAAGTGATGATTCAGTAAATTGGAGCATGGTTCGTTAGTGGTTAGTTAAAAAATAAAAATTAGCAGTATTCCAACTGCCTCAAATGAAAGACTTTAGTTAAACCCAGACCAACTTTTTTTGTGGCGACTGTGAATCATAGTGTTTTTATAAAACGCATGGTTCTCATAATAACAAGAAATTATATTGTGGTGGGCGATGCAGGACTTGAACCTGCGACATCTTCAGTGTAAATGAAGCGCTCTACCAACTGAGCTAATCGCCCGAATTGCTCAGAGTACACTAAAAGTTTTTTTTATTCCAATCACACCTAAGATATTCTTCCCCCTCTATTTTTTTATGATACCGTTTTGTTATGAAACTGAGCCTTAAAACAGCGAGCGTTGTCCTAGGATACATAGGATCTGTAAGTGCTGTGGTACTGCTATGGCGTGAGTCTTTTATACTCACGCTCACGCTTTTTGTGATTTCAGCACTGATGCTTGTGGTTCTCAGGAGTAAAAAAATCACAGCGGTCTATGTGTTTGTAGCGCTGTGGGGCCCTCTCACGGAGGCTATCGCAATTGGGAAAGGAGTATGGCATTACGAATCGCCAGATTTTTTCGGCCTTCCTCTCTGGCTTCCTTTTCTGTGGGGTGCCGCTTCTATTGTTATCACCTATTCGTACGAGTGCCTCTCTCGTTTTAAAGATAAAAAATGATACCGCGATACAATTTGCAATGCAGGCTTACTCCTTGCTCCGGTCGGCACTATTCTAGTAGAGTGCATGAAACTAACTGCCACGCATAGGAGTTTCTCTATTTGCTACCATCACTAACATTTCATGAAATCTATTCAATCAGTTGGAGTTATCATGGACGGCAATCGCCGCTTCGCCAAAGAACAGGGACTGCCAAGCCTTGAGGGGCATCGACGAGGCTTAGACAAAGTGAAAGATTTAGTTTCGTGGGTGCAGGATGCAGGAATTAAAGAGTTAATTTTATATGCATTCTCTACAGAGAATTGGAACCGCAGTCCAGAAGAGGTTAATTACCTGATGAATCTTTTTGAAATGACTTTTGGTAAGGATGTAGATGACATCGTACAGAAAAATGTACGCGTAAAATTTATAGGACAACGCGAGCGCTTACCTTTGAGTTTGCAGAAAAAAATGAATGAAGTTGAGGAGCGAACAAAAGGAGGAGTGAGCGGGACACTCATCATTGCGTTGTCCTACGGAGGGCGAGCGGAGATTCTTCAGGGAGTGAATACACTGTTATCAGAGAAGGTTGAGCGGGTGGATGAGGCTTCATTTCGCAAAGCGCTTTGGGGTGGCGAGTTTAGTGATCCCAATCTGATCATCAGAACAGGAGGAGATAAACGTCTTTCTAATTTTCTCACGTGGCAGTCAGTGTATAGCGAACTTTTCTTCACTGACACTAAGTGGCCTGCTTTTGAGAAGGCTGAATTTGACTCAATTCTTGCAGAATATGCTCTACGAGAACAGCGACGCGGCGTTTGAGTATCCATGATGCCCGAAATAATTTTTGAAGATGATGATGTGCTGGTGGCAAACAAACCTGCCGGTATGTCTGTGCATAAAGATGGAAGGCGAGAGGAAGAGACACTTGCAGATTGGTTTGTCCTGCATGTGCCGAGCGCAAAAGAAGTGGGTGAGCCGTTAGTCCTTACCAATGGTGTGGTCATCAATCGTCCAGGCATTGTTCATCGTCTAGATAAAGAAACTTCAGGGGTGATTATCCTCGCAAAAAACCAGGAAGCATTTCTTTTTTTGAAGGAACAATTTAAAGAACGAGAAACAGAAAAAACGTACCGTGCGTTTTTGTGGGGAGAATTAAAAGAACCCACTGGAATTATTACGCTTCCTATCGGACGATCGAAAACTGATTTCAGGCGTCGCTCTGCTGAACGAGGCGCTAAAGAACCTCTTCGAGATGCAATAACCGCATGGACACGGTTAAAGGTGGGTGGGGGATTTACCTATGTTGAAGTAAAGCCAAAAACAGGAAGGATGCATCAAATTCGTGTTCATTTTAAAGCACTTCAATATCCATTAGTATCCGACTCCTTGTATGCTCCTAGGCGAGACAAGGCACTTGGTTTTGAGAGATTGGCACTGCACGCACTCTCCCTAACTCTTACGCTTCCAAGTGGGGAACTGCGTACTTTCGAGGCCACACTACCCGCTGACTTCATACATGCGGAAAAGGAGCTAGAAAAGCCAAAATAACTCTCCCCGTTGCTAAAATGGCGCCCCCGTGTTATTTTTCGTCACTATGGTAGTAGCAATTGACCTCAAAACTATTTCTTCAGTGAACGTGGATGAGCGTAAAAAGCTTGATATTCGAGCTGGAGACGTTGTTCGTGTTCATCAGAAAATTCAGGAAAAAGGCAAAACCCGTATTCAGATGTACGAAGGGCTTGTGCTTGCACGAAAACACGGCACTGAAGCTGGTGCGACATTCACTGTCCGCGCTACTCTTTCTGGCGTTGGTGTTGAAAAAATCTTCCCCCTCTATTCTCCGATGATCGACAAAATAGACATTGTTCGTCGTTCAAAAGTGCGACGCGCAAAACTCTATTACATCCGCGATAAAGTCTCTCGTGAAATGCGTCGCCAGCTTCGTAAGATGAGCCTCGTGTCTTTGACGACAGGCAGTGATCGCGAAATGGCTGAGGCAGCATCTCTCGCTGAAGCAAAGGCAGCTGAAGACGCCGCTGCAGAAGAGGCACTCCGAGCAGAACAAGCGAAAGCATCTGAAGTAGTTGATGAGGCTCCTATAGAAGTTTCTGAACCTGTTACTCCTGAAGAAATAGAAGCAGCAAAAGAGGCGTCATAAATTTTAACGACAAGAAGTTAGAAAAACTGTGCAAAATGCACAGTTTTTCTTTAAAATAAATTGGTAGACGCTATATACTTGAGGTATGGGCAAGCCAGGGTCACCACCAAAAAGAAAAGTACCTATCGTGTGGTCTTCTAACTTGGGCTATGCCATTGGGCTTATTGCTACAGACGGGTCTCTTTCTAATGATGGCCGACATATTGAGTTAACTTCAAAAGACCGTGCACAGCGGGAGACTTTTATGAAGTGTCTCGATATAAAGGTGAAAATTGGAACAAAAAAATCGGGCTCCACTAATGCGATGACAGGTCGTATTCAATTTGGAGATGTTATTTTGTATAAATTTCTTTTAAGTATTGGACTTACTCCGAACAAAACGAGAACTATTGGATTGTTAAATATTCCCGATAAATACTTCTTTGATTTTTTGCGCGGGCATCATGATGGAGATGGAAGCTTCCATTCATATTGGGATAAACGCTGGAAATCAAGCTTTATGTTTTATTTAGTCTTTGTGAGTGCAAGTAAAGAGCACATCGATTGGATTCGTTCAAAATTAGGGCACCTTCTAAATGTGCACGGACATATTACACATGGCAGAACTGCATCTGTATATCAATTAAAATATGCTAAGGCAGAGTCTTTAAAAATTATCAAAAACATGTATTATTCTCCTACGGTTCCTTGCCTCAAGCGAAAAAGAACTAAGATTTTCAAAGCTCTTTTTGCACAGGGAACTTAAAAAGTATTTGCCCAGGTGTTGAAACTGGTAGACATTTCACCTTGAGGTGGTGAAGCCCGCAAGGGCGTGGAGGTTCGAGTCCTCTCCTGGGCACACTTCGATTCGCAGGCTCGCTTTGTGCAAGCGCGCACAAAGCGAGCGGGACGGAGTATATGGTGGCTATGGTGTAACGGTTAACACTGGAGCTTGTGGAGCTCTCGATCAGGGTTCGATTCCCTGTAGCCACCCAACAATGACACCCGCCTTGTGCGGGTTTTGTCATTGTTGGGTTGCTAAGCAAGCAAATGATTTTGCTTGCGTCAGGGAATCGAAAAGCGGAGTATGTCGCTTCGCGACTACGAGCTGGGGTCGAGAGCACTTAGTGTTCGACGCCTCGTCGCACTGTCGAGTGTAAGCGAAAACTTGGAGCAAAATATTTAGTGACTCGTGACCGACTCCCTGTAGCCACCCAAAAATAAAAATCCACCCATATGGGTGGATTTTTATTTTCACTAGTTTGCTTTAGTAAATCTTTTACTTATGGCTTTGTAGTGAATGTTGCTGGCCATGTGATGCTCACATGTCCTGCGGCGTTTGTTGTGTAGACTACGTAGTAGTACTGTGTGTTTTTCTGTAGGTTTGAGATGAGAACATTCTGTGATGCACGGAATGATGAGTCGGTAAATGCCGTATCTCCACTCACGCCAACGCTACCTGAAATTCCATTCCCTTCATTTAAGACAATAGGAGAAACGCTATAACGAACAACTCCTTGTGTCATCTGGTTGGTATTCCAAGAAATGTTTGCAGTGTTGCTTGCCGTGCTTACCCCAACAGATGAGATAAGTGGCACCTGTGTATCTGGGGAAGATACACCGCCCATTTTTGAATTAATTGAAGCCAAGGTCATAGGCCCCACTCGTCCGTATCCAGTTGTTGCAACACTCCCTGTGCAGATGATGCTGTATGCACACTGGAAGCGCTGTACTGCAGATGTAGTAAGGGTTCCATAGAATCCTGTAACTAAGCCTTGTGGGTAGATGCTTGTGTCCAACGCAAGGTATGTTTGTAGAATTGTTACGTTTGCATTGTTATCTCCAGGGGAGAGTTGGCTATCAATGGATGCTGCATGAACTGAGGCAGGAAGCATGAAGAGTATTCCGATAAGCGAAAGGGCAAATAGTGCAGATAGTGCAATAATATTGCGCTGGAGCACGGTCAATGTTTTTGTCATATTTTTTATTTTAAGTATTTTTATAGAGATATTTTTATCTGGCAAGTAGTGATGACGAGGCGACCCAGAATCTACCTTTATAAAAGGTGCGTAGATTCAGCTACAGCCATCACTAACTAAGCCGTATCAGCTAGGCGATGCTTACAGTGCTCGAGTGAAGCATCGTA
This sequence comes from Patescibacteria group bacterium, assembly GCA_004322365.1. Taxonomy (GTDB): domain Bacteria; phylum Patescibacteriota; class Minisyncoccia; order Phycocordibacterales; family Phycocordibacteraceae; genus Phycocordibacter. Next base: position 66,004 of record SCTS01000007.1, on the reverse strand, counting down.
TGTATAAAATGTATAGGCGAGGATAGTTTATTTTTTTTGATATTGTAGAGTAGAGAGTCTCCTTACTTTTATATATGAAGAAACTAAGCCAATTTTTTAGTCGTCACAAACATCATCTCGCCACCACAGCTTTTGTGGTGGGTTTCTTGGTAGACATCATCACATTCAGGACTATCAACCTCACAGTCAGTCAAATAATTCTTACAGGGTACCTTCTTATCGTTGGAGGTTCGATACTTGTGCTCGCGAGCCCTCTGCATGTAGGAGCCTCAAAAATAGATAAATCAATGCGTGCGTGGCTTCCTATTATCCATCAGTATGTTGCTGGTAATTTATTGTCTGCTTTTCTCGTTCTGTACTTCTCAAGCGGTTCGCTCTCCCAGAGTTGGCCGTTTCTTATTGTCGTAGCGCTTGCTGCGTTTAGTAACGAGACATTTTTTATTGAGAAATACCGTCTCCCATTTCAAACAACACTTTTTTTCTTGAATCTCGTGCTGTTCTTTGCGCTCGCAACGCCCATCGCTCTTGGCTCTCTTGGGCTCCTCACTTTTCTCTCTAGTGTCGGGGTTGCTATTGCATTTTTTATTTTGTTTTTTCTCCTCGGCAGATTTTTGGCTCCGAGCGCATTTTTACATAACGCATCACGGATAGCGGGAGGCGTCCTTGGTGTCGTCGTCGTTGTAGTACTCCTCTATGTAACGCACCTTATCCCTCCAATTCCACTTTCTGCAAAAAGTATTGATGCGTACCATTCGGTGGTAAAGGTAGCTGATACATATGTAGCAACAGACGAAGTCCGTTCGTGGTACGAACGCTTTTTTGATATCCAAGGAGTGACACTTCATCTTTCACCAGGGGAGTCGGCATATGTGTTCAGTTCTATTTTTGCCCCTGCGCATTTTGGTGCGGGAGTTGTACATCAATGGGAATTATTTGAGCCAGAGCTCGGTACGTGGGTGATTAAAAATAGAGTGAGTTTCCCAATTCTTGGGGGACGACCAGAAGGGTACCGAGGGTACTCATTTATGGATAACCCTACCTCCGGCCGTTGGCGAATTTCTATTAAGACCCCCGATGGAGCTGTTATTTCACGGATGTCTCTTATCGTGGAGCAGGTCAAAACCCCACCGGTGACTGTTGAGAAAATTCTTGAATAACATCGCATCATTCGGAAAACAGTGATATCATTTTCAAAAGTGGAGACTGATATAATTGTTGACTTACAATACGGAGATTCAGGAAAGGGCAAAGTAGCTCATTTTTTGTGTAAGACAAAGAAGTACACACACGTGCTTCGGTACAACGGAGGATGTAACGCTGGGCATACTATTTTTCATAAAGGTAAGAAGTTTATAACGCACCACATCCCTGCGGGAGTTTTTTGGGGCATTAAATCCATAATAGGGCCAGGATGTGTTGTTGACCCTATTCAATTTCTGAAAGAAATTAAGATGCTTGAGGATGGAGGTATCAAGACTAAGGGTAAAATTTTTATTGCAAAAAACACCCACGTCATAACTGCATCACATAGAAACGAAGACTCTGTTGATGTGGCAATTGGCACGACAAAGCGAGGAAACGGTCCAGCCTATCGCGATAAGTACGCCCGCATTGGTGTGCGTGCGGAGCATGTAAAGGTATTAAAGCCGTACCTCATCGATCTCTACGAAGAGTTTCATGAAAATAAAAAAAAGGTCGTCATATTAGGTGAAGGAGCACAAGGCTTCGGGCTCGACATTGATTGGGGAGATTACCCATTTGTTACCTCGAGTCACTGCACCACCGCTGGGGCCCTCTTGAATGGTGTGCCGCCACAATCAGTTCGCCACGTATGGGGTGTCGCAAAAATGTATGAGACCTATGTCGGTACCAAGAAGTTTGAACCAAAAAATCCTGTATTCGAAGAGCTTCGGCGAGTAGGTGAAGAGTATGGTTCTACGACAGGGAGACCACGCCAGTGTAATTGGATGAATGTTGATTTGATAGAGCAAGCAGTTCGTGTGAATGGCGTCACGCATCTCGTTTTTAATAAAACAGATGTAATGCGAGACGTTGGTGAGTGGGCTGTGCTCATCGGAGGGAAAGTTCGAGCATTCAAGGGAGAAAAAGAAATGAAGCATTTTCTCACTACACGACTAAAGATGTTAGGTATTCCTCCTCGACAGGTTTATTTTTCTGAAAGCAGAGAAGCGATTTAGTAAAAAATCTTTAATATATGAACAGCATAATCAAATTTTTCGGAGTCTCAGTTCTTATTTCTCTCATTGGCCTTGGCCTCGTGTATTACTATCTCGGCCTTGCAGCTTTTATAACCGCAGTGCTGTTGGTACTTCTTGAAGTAACTCTTTCTTTTGATAATGCCGTTGTGAATGCGCGAGTACTTGCGAAGATGAATGAGAAGTGGCAGAAACGCTTCCTTACATGGGGAATATTTATTGCAGTATTTGGTACGCGCATCCTCCTCCCCGTCATTATTGTTTCAGCGATTGCAGGCATGTCTCCATGGCTAATTGGTCACATGGCCTTGTTTGACCCTACTCACTATGGGGAGTTGCTAGAAAGTGTTGCTCCTGCAATCCATTCGTTCGGCGCAGTGTTTCTTATGTTGGTTGCTCTCAAATATTTTCTTGATAGCAATAAAACAAAACACTGGATTCAGTTTATTGAGAGACACTTGGTGAGCTGGGGCAGAATTGAGGCATTAGAAATATTTCTTGCACTCGTCGCTGTCGCTACCGTTTCATTTTTTGTTCCGGCCGCAGAACAGACCTCTGTGCTATTGGCCGGTGTTTTTGGAGTCATTGTATTTATTGTGATGGAAGGAATCACGAGCGCTTTTTCTGTCGAGACAAAAGTGGGGGCATCTGGCAGTGTTGCACTGTTCCTATATCTTGAAGTTTTGGATACCGCATTCTCACTCGATGGTGTTGTTGGTGCGTTTGCGCTTACCTCAGCGTTGCCGGTAATTGCGGTAGGTTTGGGTATCGGCGCTTATTTTGTACGATCCCTGACCATTTTTATGGTGAGAGAACGCACTCTCGATACTCTCGTGTTTTTGGAGCACGGCGCTCATTGGGCAATATTTGGACTTGCGGTGAGTATGTGGGTTAGCCTACTTACTGATGTACCGGAAATAATCACTGGAACCATTGGTCTTGCGTTTGTTCTCGCTGCATACTATTCCTCACTCCGTTTCAATAAAGCGAAGTCTTAAATTTATTCCCCGAGGTAGAACTGACTCGGTCTCGCATTTGCTATACTGTCGTTAGTGAAGTACTTCATTGCCCACCTCCTTTCGGGGGATGCAAGACAGTATCATTCGGGATTAACTCGCGAGCTTGCATTGAAGTATCGCGTCATCCCTCTCCACGACAGGATTCCGCCACACATCACCATCAAGCCTCCTTTTGAGACTGATGAATCAGGCATTAAGGAAGTTGAGCGGGTATTGCGATCGTTTGCAGGGAATGAGCGATCCACTCCTTTGGTTATAGATGGATTTGGGCGCTTCGGTTTTCGTACTGTGTATATGGATGTATATAAGGGTGCGGAAGCAGTGTCCTTAGTGCGTCGTCTCATTCATGCACTGAACACAAACATTGCGTGGATGCCAGCGTATCCACTTGAAGGGAACAAGCTCCATGCGTCCGTGGCGCGTTTTTTAAATCGTAAACAATTTCGCAGAATATGGCGCGAACTTCGAGTGCTACGACCTCGTTTCGAATCAACTCTCGATACTATAGTAATCCTGAAAAAAGAAGAGGGGGTATGGAAGGTGATGACCTCGATACCACTTCGAGGTGAGGCATCAGGGTGGGTTTCTGTAGGGCAAATGTATCGCGAGCGGGTTGCAGGATGAGATTCTTACGCTTCAAGGAAGGTCAACAAGAACATCAGTGCGATACCGATGATGAATGCACCAAGTTCAATCGCGCCACGCATCGCTCCTTTTGTTTTATGTAGTTCGGGGATGAGATCTGTCGCGGCGATGTAGATGAATGCACCTGCCGTGAATGCTCCAGCAAATGCTCCGACCAGCTCAAATGCGGAGTGGAGTAGAAGGAGGAGTCCTGCTCCGAGAAATGCCGTCAGTGCTGAAAGAAAATTGAAGAAAAGAGCTTTCGTGCGTGAGAATCCGCTGTGCACGAGGAGTGCGTAGTCAGCGATTTCCTGCGGGATCTCATGAAGGAATACAGCGACCACAGTTGCGAATCCGACGACTGGAGAGATGAGGAACCCTGCGGCAATTACTGCCCCGTCAAGCAGATTGTGGATGCCGTCCGCGAATAAAACCATCGGCGCAAGATGTTTAGGGTGGTGAAGGGCTTCTTCCGTTTCGTGATCTTCCTCGGCTCCGTGATGAGCGTGATGCCAGCGCAAATATTTTTCAAGGATGAAAAAGACCACGACGCCTGCTAAAAGCGCAAGACCGAACGCTCGCTCATCACCGATCTTTTCGAGCGCCTCAGGTATTAGGTGTATCACCGCGTCTCCGATTAATGTTCCAGCGGCGAGCCCTACGAGAACGAAGAGCATCTTTTTCATCATTTCTGCCCTCATCGAGAATGCGGCGATGCCGGCGAATGATACTAAGCTCACCGCACTGATACTTATAAATATGTAGGCAATTGTTCCCATAGTGTTAGTTATTTAGTCGCGCATAGTGCGCAGAGACCAAAAAGTTCTAGTGAATGGCTGATAATCTTGGCGAATCCTTTTGACTTTTTTAGGGCTTGCTGTGCGATCGGCTGGTAATCGCATCCAGTGAAATCTTCTATCTTTTTGCAACTCATGCACACGATGTGGTGGTGGTCGCTTTTACCCTCCTTAAGTTCATAGAGGGCATGTCCCCGTTGGAGATCAACTTGTACAACTAGCCCTGCCTGCTTGAACGCCTCGAGTGTCCGGTACACCGTCACTGTATCCACACCTTTCGTTCCCATTTTTACCTCCTGCACACTCATAGGATACGACGCCTTCTGTAAGACATTGAAGATGCTAACGCGCGGTGCGGTTACTCGGAACCCTCTTTTTTTGAGGGCGTCTGCGATGACGATCATAGTCACTATACTATTCTACTTGCAATTTATTTGCAAGTAGAATAGGGGACACGACATCGCCACCATGATTGCCACTTATGTACTTGTTACCAGTGCGCGTAAGGAAACCTTTCGGGCAGGTCACTCGAAGAAAGTTCGCTAGCGCTCTTGTTTTTGCTTCGTCGAGCCAGAATGAAAGTAAAACTTTCCTCCGTCTCTTCGCCCCAAAAACACTACTTCGCAGACACTTTCCTTCTTGTTCGCGCCCGTAAGGATAAGGTCAGATCTTCGTCTTAGTAAGAGCTTCATGCCGATCTTATTAAATATGCCTAGTGATATACTAGGCTCATAGCAGTAATATATTCGTTTCTATGGATGAACTTAAAGATACTCACGATCACTTACATCACCACGGACTTTTGAAAAGCCGTTTGGTTATGAAATTATTTGCAGCGTTCCTTGTTGTTGCAACGATTTTTGTTGGAGCAAAGGCAGTTAATGCCATTGTTAATTTTGACACTCTCACACAACCTCCGACCAATGTCATAACTGTCACTGGGGAAGGAAAGGTTTCTGCATCGCCAGACATTGCCACAGTTTCTTTCGGTATCTCTGAAGACGCTGATACTTCTGCGCACGCACAAGATGCTGCCGCAAAGAAAATCAATGTTGCCCTCGCGCTATTGAAAGACCTAAAAATTAGCGAGAAGGACATTAAGACGAGTTCATACAACATTTCACCTCGTTATTCACAACCAACTCCATGTTACGGAGCAGTTCCTTGTGTCTATAATCAGGAGCAAAAAATTATCGGCTTTACCGTCTCAGAGACTGTTGAAGTAAAAGTACGCAAGATTGATGACACAGGCAAAGTGCTTTCGGCTCTCGGTGAAGCAGGAGTTACCAATCTCTACGGACCTAACTTTTCCGTTGATGATCCCGATGCTTTGAAGGCAGAGGCTCGGAAAGAGGCAATAGAGAAGGCTCGCGCGCAGGCGAAAGGGCTTGCAGGGGACCTCGGTGTTCGTTTGGTCCGTGTAGTAAATTACTCTGAAGGAGGTGGGTATCCTCCGATGTACTATTCAAAAGACATGGCGATGGGCGCATCGTCAGCACCTGCACGGCCAGAAGTTTCTGTACCAACAGGGCAGAATGAAATTATCGTGAATGTTTCGGTGACGTACGAAATACGGTAAGACTAGGTTCTAGGTTCTAGGTTTTAGGAAAAAATCCCAGCAAAAGCTGGGATTTTTTGTAGGGGGAATATGCCATTGACAGGATAGCTCAGAAGTGTTATCATATAAAAATTATGGGAGAAATATCATCAATTGAAGGAGCGTCTGTTTCAGGAAGACCTCGAAAGAAAGGCTCTATTTGGGCTACTTTGGGTATTGCCGGCGCATTGGCTGGAACAGCACCCGCTTCTGCAGACGCGCAAGATTTTAACTGGGGTCAGTTTGGGCGAGGTCTGGTAGGTGGCCTTGTTCAAGGTCAGCGTGAGCGAGAAGGTCAAGAGCGATGCCTTCAAACACAAATACCCTCAGCTGAGGAGCTTGTTTTTAATGCTGAAAATGAGTTTGAGACTGCCACCGCGCGAGCACATGAGAATGCTGACAGTGCCCTTGAATCGCTGAGTCATCGTACTGATCTTACACCCCGAGCTCGAGACATTGAGGAACGCAGAGTGCAGACAAATAGACTTAGTGCATTGAACGACGCACGATCTCGCTTGGCTATGGCATACCACATTGCTGATGAGCGTGTACGGAGCTGTACGCCTCGTCGCTAGTAGGCTTTTAGCCCACCCTTGACCCGGCAGTCTCAATTTGATATCTTAATCAAAGCCCCAGCAGGGCTTTTTTTATGAAAAAATTCATTGAATACATCAAGGCAGTACGAAATGAGCTCACGCATGTGTCGTGGCCAACTCGAAATCAAGCAATTCTCTATACATTGCTCGTTATTGTTATTTCTATCAGTGTCGCACTTATGCTCGGCGCTTTTGATTTCATTTTCACATTAGGACTAGAGCAACTTATCCTTCTTAAGAAATAATTTGTATGGCAAAACAAACAGAAGGAACACGAGGTTGGTACGCAGTACACACATACTCAGGATATGAGAACGCTGTTCTTCGTAACTTAAAACAGCGTATTGATTCCCTGAACATGCAGGACAAGATCTTTAATGTGGTTATCCCAACTGAAAAGAAAATTAAGGTAGTGGGTGGTAAGCGAAATACCGTTGAAGAGAAAATTTACCCAGGCTACATCTTGGTTGACATGATTGTTGACGATGAGAGTTGGTACATTGTTCGTAACACTCCTCGCGTGACGGGCTTCGTGGGATCTGGTGTTACTCCAGTGCCTTTGACGGAGGATGAAATGAACATTCTCTTCAAGCGCATGTCGACCGATATTGCAAAGCATAAAATTGACTTTGCTGTCGGGGAGCCTGTTATTGTTGCGGATGGTCCCTTCAAGGATTTGGAGGGTCGCATTGGTGAGATTGACGAGGAGAAGGGTAAGGTAAAAGTGTTAGTGTCTATGTTCGGTCGTGAGACACCAGTTGAGCTCGATTTTTTGCAAGTTAAGAAAATATAAGTATCATCAACGCATATGGCAAAAGTAGTAAAGAAAATTAAGCTTCAGGTTCCAGGCGGTAAGGCAACTCCTGCGCCTCCAGTGGGAACAGCTCTCGGTCCAGCCGGTGTAAACATTGGCCAGTTTGTTCAGCAGTTCAATGCCGCAACCCAAGACAGAATGGGCGACATCCTTCCTGTTGAGATTTCGGTCATGGACGATCGTTCGTTCACCTTTATTGTTAAGGTGTCTCCAGCATCACGTCTCCTTTTGAAATGGGCAGGTTTGGAGAAGGGTTCTGGAAAGGTTCCAACAGTAAAAGCAGGTTCAATCACAAAGGCGCAACTCAAAGAGATTGCTGAGAAGAAGATGCCTGACTTGAATACAAAAGATACTGAGCAAGCAATGAAAATCATTGCCGGTACGGCTCGCTCCATGGGGATCGACGTGAAGTAGTGCAACGTCGATCAGCCGGAGGCGCGAAGGCGTCGAGGCGGGCTCGCGCAACTTTTCAGCAGAAAAGTATGTGTGAGTTGATGTGAAGCGGTATTTAGCTTTTCGGTTCGAACTTTTCAGGGCACAATGCGGTGATGGACGTCACCGCATTTTCTATTGATATTCTCCATCCGCCAAAGGATGATTTATTTTCAAAAATAAAAGCTTCGACACTTACGCTCGAAGAGGGCGATGTTGTGGCAATTTCATCCAAGGTTGTTTCTATATCTGAAGGCAGGTGTGTAGAGCGTGACTTTACGAAGAAAGATGAATTGGTGAAGCAAGAAGCCGATTGGTACATCCCTCGAGAAGATATGCGAGACGGTGCCGTAGTGCACACCATCACGAATGGGATTCTTATTCCCTCGGCTGGTATTGACCCACTAGGAAAGTTTTATGTCCTATGGCCTGAAAATCCACAAAAATCTGCCGAAGAACTTTTGGCTTGGTTTAAAGAAACATACAAGATCAAAAATTTGTATCTCATCATGACGGACTCGCGGAGTGTATTTCTTCGAAAAGGTGTCGTGGGTATCGCACTCGCATGGGCGGGGTTTGAACCACTCTTCAGTAATAAAAATCGTATTGATATTTTAGGCACTCCATCAGGAGGAAGCCAAACAAATATTCCAGACTCGTTAGCAGCCGCCGCGTCATTTGTGATGGGGGAGGCGAATGAGCAGACACCAATTGTGCGTATTCGGAATGCGCCTTTCATTGGTAACAAGGAGCATGTAAGTACTGATTCTTTCTCCTCGGCTATAGAGGAAGACCTTTTTGAGCCTTTTTTGAAAAATGTAGGGTGGCAGAAAGGTGAAAAGAGAAAGAGTTGACGAGCCATCTTTTGAGGAGTACTTATGTATATAGGGTAGTTATTAGAGTAATTAGTAGACTTTATTATTTACTACTAATGTATATGAATCTATCAGCACATGAGGCCTCGGGGGTAGGTGTTCGAAGGGGTCGAGGTAAAGAATCTGAATCAAAGTGTTCAAGTAAACGGTCAGAGAATGGTAAACACGAGTGGAGGTATTTTGGTGCGAATCCTGCATTGAGTCTTAAGGCAAGGAAGCAATGTATACACTGTAACGAGCTCGGTGACTATAACGATTAGGTTCGCTCTGCTAAATACAGTGAATTTCCCAGGGCATTGACTTGTATATTTTTGTGTTGTATTCTTAAAAGATGAATAAAGAAGTACGCATACTTAGGAAAATGGTTCCTTTGGAGCAGGTAGATGTTGGGTTGACTGAATATCGTGGGCAGTGTGCAGATGGTGGAAATCATTATTGGAAGGCCACTGCGACAGTTGACGTTGAAGGAGGGGGGCATGCAATCACCAATGTTTGTAGACATCGAAAGTGTAAGAAATTAACCTATACGCCGGTGTCCTAAAATTTAGGTTGTTCAGCGCGTGAGAGTGACAAAAGAGTACGAAGTTCCTTCGTGCTCTTTTTTTTCTTCCGAAATCACTTTAGTAAATTCTGAGTATTCAGGGAAAAACACGTCAGCCTCTTTTTCGTCGTCAATCAATGTGAGGTCAAGCTGGTCTGTATAGGGGAGTGCCGCTTTATATATTTCACCGCCACCAATGATAAAGATTTTTTCAGTGTCTAACTCGCGCGCTTTCGCTAGCGCATCTTCGATTGCGTGCACTACGATAACTCCCTCTGACATATATGTAGTGTCCCTCGTTACAACAATGGTGGGACGCCCCGGTAAGGCACGGCCCATCGATTCAAAGTTTTTGCGCCCAGTGACTATGGGATGCCCCATCGTGGCATCACGGAAGTGTTTCATATCCTCAGGAATCTTATAGATAAGATTATTGTCCTTACCCAAACCTCGATTCCTGCCGATTGCAGCGATAGCAATTATTTTTGCTTGTGCCATGGGTGGTGCTTTTTGATGTCCCTATCAGCCCAAAGTTTTGGCAACATCGTTTCCGGTTTCCATGTCTTCTTTAGTTTCGCGACATCGGTGGTCGTTTGGTATTTACCAGTTTTTGTATAGTCACCTGCAAGAATAGGGCCAGTTTCAAAAAATACTAATTGCGCAATTCTACGCCCAACAACGAGGGGGATTATGTAGTGCTGAGAGGCGTTTGAAATTTCCATAACCCAGCGGTTGGTGTACCCTACATCTCCCCAACCTGCACATTTACAGACATTGATGAAATTTCTGCCCATTGAAGAGCGGGCCTTCATCATGGTTGTCACGGACTCTCTACCGCCAATGAACTCCTGTGTGTGCGCAAGAATAGTTTCGCCCGGTTCCATCAAAATAACCTTGTCGTCAGGGCGGATGCCGTCAAAAGAAAAGTTGAAGTTTTTAAGCTCCTCCTTGGCTGTTTTTGCTCGGCGAGGCTTAGTGTCCCAGACAACTTCTGTGTCTGACTTGCTGTATACATTGTAGATTTTCTTGTGGCCTTGAGGTGGTTGTTCTTTGAAGTACCATTCGCCCAAAGTTACGTCGTAGCTTGATGTTGCGAGGTTTTCACGCTGAAACGGTTCAATAACCACAGTACCTGCCTTCATGTGCTCGAGGATTTTTTTGTCAGATAAAGCCATAAGTAGTGGTTAGTGTTTAGAGTATAGCGTTTAGAGAAAACCAGCAACATTACACAGCCATCTTCGCTTTTATTGGTGGGTGGGACTGGTAATTTTCGAGCTCTATATCTTCCATTTTGAAGTCGTTAATATTTTTCACAGATGGATTCAATTTCAAAGAGCAGAGAGCTAATGGCTCACGCGAAAGTTGTTCTTTCACTGCATCCAAGTGATCGTGATAGATGTGCGCATCGCCAAGTGAGTGTACGAATTCGTGAGGAACGAGGTTTGTTACTTGCGCCACCATTGCGAGGAGTAAGGAGTACGAGGCGATGTTGAATGGCACGCCAAGAAACATGTCGCATGAGCGTTGATGCATGAGAAGCGAAAGTTTTCCATCCGCCACGAAAAACTGGAAGAACATGTGGCACGGAGGTAATGCCATTTGATCGAGCTCCCCTGGATTCCATGCAGAGACGATGAGTCTGCGGTTAGTTGGATCCGTTTTTATTTTCTCGATGACTTCTGCAAGTTGGTCGACGACCTTACCGTTTGGTCCTTGCCATTTTCTCCACTGCACTCCATAGACGCGACCTAAATCGCCAGGAAATTTTGCTTTTGGTGCCCAGTACGGAGCTTCAGCATTGTCGGTCCAGATGGTGCGCTCACTACTATTTAATTCTTTCAAACGGTTGTCGTCGTTTGAGCCTTCAATGAACCACAAAAGTTCACTCTTCACTGCTTTGAATGCTAATTTTTTTGTGGTGACGGCAGGAAATCCGTCTGCCATGTTGAAGCGCATTTGGAGTCCAAAGAGTGCACGGGTTTTTCCGTTTCGTGTCTCACGGTCTGCGCCTTCTTCTAAAACTTTCTTGAGGAGGTTGTTGTATTGCTTCATATAGAGAGCGTATAGCCTATAGCGTATAGCGTTTAGGGGAAAAATGAAAGCTCGCGATATACTGGGGATAATGAGGAGTAAAAAGGGAAGACTCATAGTAATAGATGGTACCGATGGGGTAGGTAAAGCAACCCAAACAAAGCTCTTGGTTGCACGCTTAAAACGAGAAGGAGTGAAGGTTGAAACGCTCGATTTTCCGCAGTACTACAAGAATTTCTTCGGTCACTTCATAGGTGCCATGCTCACGGGGGAGTATGGCGATTTTTTGCATATTGACCCCTACATCGCCTCAGTTATGTATGCAGCTGACCGTTTTGAATCCAAAGAAAAATTGGATGATTGGCTAAAAGAAGGGAAAACAGTTGTTCTTGATCGTTATGTGTCGGCGAATCAGCTCCATCAGGGAGGAAAAATAAATGATGCGAAGAAGCGTCGCGCATTTTTAAAGTGGCTCGACACCATGGAGCATGGAGTATTTGGGCTCCCGCGACCTGATTTGATTGTGTACCTCCATCTCCCCATGAAAGAGGTATTGAAGCTTTTGAAGAATAAGGATCGGGAGGATAAAAAACGCTATGCCCATAGAGGAAAGGATATTGTAGAAGGGGATGCGAAGTATCTTGAGGCAGCACAGAAAAGCGCCTTAAAACTTATTAGCCAAAAAGGAAATTGGAAGAAGATTGAGTGCGGAAACAAAAATGGTATTCTTCCGAGAGAAGAGATACACGAGCAAATTTATGGCACTGTTTTAAAAGTTATTAAGGGTAAGAAATAACACAATGGCATACATAGAAAAACAGGATGTAGAAGTAGCGGCAGCGATTGCAGGCGAGCAAAAGCGAGAGGAAGAGGGCTTAGAGCTTATTCCTTCTGAAAATTATGTATCCCGTGCGGTTCTTGAAGCGAATGGCTCAGTATTTACAAACAAATATTCAGAAGGGTATCCAGGTAAGCGTTACTACGGCGGACAGATGTATACGGATATTGTGGAGCGTCTTGCTATTGAGCGTGTGAAGGCTCTTTTTAATTGTAAATTTGCGAATGTACAGCCTCACTCGGGAGCACCTGCAAACTTAGCGGTGTACGCAGCGCTTTTGAATCCTGGTGACACAGTTCTTGGTATGGATTTGTCACACGGCGGGCACCTTACGCACGGACACCCAATGACACTCCCTGCGAAAGTCTACAAGTTCGTTACCTACAAAATGAAAGACCCTGAGACAGGGGAGATAGATTATGACGAACTCCGCCGAGTTGCAATTGAAACGAAACCTAAAATTATTCTTGCAGGCTTCAGTGCATATTCACGCACACTCGACTACAAAAAGTTTGTTGATATTGCGCATGAAGTGGGGGCAATAACGATGGCAGACATGGCACACATTGCCGGCCTTATTGCTGGCAAGGCACTGAGGAATCCTTTCGATGACGGCTTCGACATCATTACTTCAACGACACACAAGACACTTCGAGGGCCTCGTGGTGGCATTATTCTCACGCGTGAAAACGAGGAAATCGCAACCAAGATAGATAAAGCAATTTTCCCAGGCATTCAAGGAGGGCCTCACATGCACACTATCGCCGCGAAGGCAGTTGCGTTTGGCGAAGCATCAACCCCTGCGTTTCAAGAGTATGCGCAACAAATTTTGAAAAATGCTAAAGCAATGGAGCATGTGCTTCGACGAGAGGGGGTGCGTATGATTGGAGGGGGCACGGACAACCATTTGATTCTTGCGGATGTATTCGGCTCTTTAGGGGTGACAGGAAAAGAATCACAGACGGTCTTGGATGAAGTTGGTATTACACTCAACATGAACTCGATTGCAGGGGATACACGGAAACCTCTCGATCCATCTGGTATACGCTTTGGTTCTCCCGCAATAACGACTCGTGGATTTAAAGAGGTGGAGTGCGCGCGCGTTGCTGAGCTTATGATTCAAACACTGAAAAATAAAGATAATGCGGATACAAAGCGTGCGGTGCATGAAGAAGTCAAAGAGCTTGCGGGGCAGTTCCCAATTCCTGAGTCCTTTGTGTAAGCGTTGGTACTATCGTGAAAATAAGAAGGGCATCGCTCAAGGATTTTCTTGGCATCAAGAAACTCATCAAAGAATATCCCGATACACTTTTGCAAAAGCATTTGCCGAAAGCGAGCGAATTTTTTGTTGCCATAGAGGACGGGAAGATAGTTGGGTGTTGCGCACTGGTGATTTATTCAAAGCGTCTTGGTGAAATTAGAAGTCTTGCGGTTTCTAAAGATTTTCAGCACAGAGGTATTGCAACGGCATTGATTGATGCATGCATAACCTTCGCGAAGAAAAAAGATATTTATGAACTTTTGAGTGTTACTGGTGTACCTGCTTTGTTTGATAAACATGGCTTCGGAACATTCAACAATGAAAAGTTTGCTCTCTTAAAAATCCTTTAATTTTTTCTCGCCCCCACACATCCCTAATTCGTGCGAATTAGGGATGTGTGGGGGGTATCTACGGCTATTGACTTAACTAAAATGATTGTTAGTATTAATTCTATGAATACACACGTTGTATTAATTCAGGTGCGTCGCCGTAGACATTCTGTTTGAGATTGTCTGCGAGTTTTTGTACATAACGAAATTTCCCAAACAGTCTCAAACGAGGCTGTTTTTTCTTATGTACACATTCAATCTAAAACTATGGAACAACAAAACAAAGAAAATCCTCCACTTGAAATCACCTTCTATGCTGTTGAAATAGCTAAGCTTATTAGGGAAATAGGTAAAGAAGGGGTAATTGAAAAATTGCAGAAGATGGTTAAAGAAACTGTTGAGAAATTCGATGTGAGATAAAACATCTCCAAACTTATTGCGTACAAGAATAAAAAAATATGAAAGAAAAAAATCATGAACAATTCCCTGTCATTGTAGAGTGGCCACTTACCAAATTGAATTTGAGTATGCTCCTAGGAATGATTGGGTCCTCAGAAGAAAAATCAACAGGCGTTCGTGTCGAGCAGTATCCCGTATGTAGGGGGTGTGGGGAACCACTATTGCCAGATCAGTCAAAAATAAATATTGCCGGAGTTGTAAGTCACGATAGGCCATCGTGTGTCCTTAATTGGTTTCAGAGGTGAGAATGGGGTCTTTCTGTACCAGTATTTGGCGAGGTATGATGACGAAAGTATGATTTCTGAGCGAATTATTGAAGCAATACAGGGAGCACTCACGACCCTCGGTCTTGAAGGTGTGGTTGTTTTGGAGCACCCAGGGGATTTATCTCACGGGGATTATTCAACGAACATTGCGCTTGCTGTTGCAAAAAAAGCTGGGAAGAACCCCCGTGTGCTTGCCGAGGAGATTGTGCAAAGTCTTGGTTCTATAGATGGAGTTCAGAAAATAGAAACAGCAGGGGCTGGATTCATTAACTTTCATCTCACACGCTCGTTCTTTTCTGAAAGTATCTCAGCAATTACTGAGAGCGGGGAGTCGTGGGGTAGTAATGCAACCCTGAAAGGAAAGAAGATAATTGTTGAGTACTCACAGCCAAATCCCTTTAAGCCATTCCACATTGGGCACTTAATGTCGACTACCGTTGGAGAAGCCATTTCTCGTCTTGTTGAATGGTCGGGCGCTGACATATACCGAGCCAACTATCAGGGAGACATTGGTCCGCATGTGGCGAAAGGAATTTGGGGATTGCAGAAAAATAACCTTAATCCCTCAAATATTCAGGACCTCGGTGACGCATATGTTATTGGAAATACTGCCTATGAAGATGATCCCGCTTCGAAAGCTGAGATTGATTCAATTAACAAAAGACTCTACGAAGGCGATGCGTCGCTTCAAGATATATATGACAAAGGTCGCAAAGCATCGCTCGCGCATTTTGAGGATTTGTATAGAGTTCTTGGAACGAAGTTCGATGAATATTTCTTTGAAAGTAATGCGTGGCGTGTAGGTCTCAAAATTGTAGAAGAGGGAAAGTCTCGTGGAATTTTTGAAGAGAGTGACGGAGCCACAGTATTTAAGGGGGAAAAGGTAGGGCTTCACACTCGTGTATTTGTCACTTCGAAAGGAACGCCGACCTATGAAGCAAAAGAGTTGGGGTTGGCCCAGATGAAACAACAATCGTTCCCATTTGATCTCAACGTGACGACAATCGCAGTGGAGCAGGATGGTTATTTCAAAGTGGTGGAGGCTGCTATGGCAGAATTGTGGCCTGATATGGCAGGGAAGTACACGCACACGGCATTCGGCATGATGCAGTTGACGAGCGGAAAGATGTCATCAAGAAAGGGCAACATCATAACGGGCGAGTCATTGATAGAAGACATGCGCGCTAAGGCACTAGCAAAAATGGAGGGGCGTGTATTTGAGTCTGAAGAAATAAAACAAGATGTTGCTGATTCAGTTGCTATTGCTGGAATTAAATATTCCATTTTGAAACAGTCGACAGGAAAAAATATTATTTTCGATCCTGAGGCCTCGCTTTCATTTGAAGGTGATTCAGGTCCGTATTTACAATATTCCTATGTGCGAGCGCGGGCAGTCCTTCGAAAAGCGAGAGCAGAAAAAATACCCGCGCTTGCAAGTGATTTGATATATCAAATCAGCGAACTCATTCCTGAGGTTAGCGAGCTAGAGCGAACACTCTATCGGTTTCCTGAAATAGTAGAGCGAGCACAAGTGGATCGTGAACCGCATCACATAACCACATTTTTGACAGAGCTGGCTTCCGCATTCAATAGTTGGTATGCAACAGGGAAAATTGTTGATTCTACAGATACCTTGTCTCCTTACAAGGTCGCATTAACGCGAGTCTTTGCATTAACGATGCAAAATGGCCTCACTATTTTAGGTATCCGTGCCCCTGAGGCGATGTAGTGAAACCTGCTCATAGTCTCAGTAGTATGTATTGGTATGACATACAACGAAGGGTTAAGAGAAGATGGGTTAGGGAGGCGCGGTTATCCCGGTGCAAGAATAAATTTAAATCGCTCATCTGAGGTTCTTAAAAATAATTTGGGGAAAATAGTAGCTGGTGCAAAAGCTCGATTAAAAGAGTCAGGCATAGAGATTCCATTTTCAGCTTGACAGTGTTCATTTTTAGAATATTCTTAAACACATGGCACGAGGTACGACCATCATTAAGATTACAAAGCGCTTTTCCAAGCGAAGGGGTTTTGTAGTGAACGCATAAGAACAAATTACAAAAACATACAAAACCCCTTCGAAAGAAGGGGTTTTCTTTTAACTAAAATATATGTCCGAAAGCCAACCAACAACATCATTTAATTATAGAGATTATAGTGAAACAACTCAGCCGTGTCCTTCTTGTAGTGGAATGGGTAAAGAGCTCCTTGCTGCACTTGGGTTACGCAATGTTTTTGAAGAAAAATCTTGCATACGGTGTGACGGTAGTGGGAGAGTGAGACAGGGCTAAATATTCTCCTATTGAATTACTGTTGGGTGACAATGTTAGTATGTGATGAAGTTTATGGATGCAGATACTAAAAGCGAGCCTGCCAAGCGTGAGGAAGAAATCCTAGCTTTTTGGCAAAAAAACGAGATTTTTGAAAAAACCCTTTCCAAAGAGGCTCCAAAGGGAGAGTTTGTTTTTTATGATGGTCCTCCATTTGCCACAGGTTTGCCACATTACGGTCACATTCTCGCGGGCACCATTAAAGATGCTATCCCGCGTTACAAAACGATGCAGGGCTACCATGTACCACGCCGTTGGGGTTGGGATTGCCATGGATTACCTCTAGAGAATCAGATAGAGAAAGAGCTCGGACTTGCAACGAAACGAGATATTGAAACTCTAGGGGTTGCGACATTTAATGAAGCGGCTCGCAAAGCAGTCCTCCGTTATTCGGATGACTGGAAAGCTATCATTCCTCGTTTCGGTAGATGGGTAGATATGGAGAATGACTATAGGACGATGGATGCCACCTACACCGAAAGCGTATGGTGGGCATTTAATGATCTTCATAAAAAGGGATTGGTATATGAAGGATTTAAAGCGATGCATTTGTGCCCTCGTTGTGGCACCACGCTCTCTAACTTTGAAGTAGCGCAAGGATACAAAGACATTACCGATATTTCTGTCACCGCAAAACTTGAGCTTGTTGATGAACCCGGAACTTTTCTTCTTGCGTGGACAACAACGCCGTGGACCTTGCCTGGCAACATGGCTGCTGCAGTTCATAAAGATATGACCTATGTAAAAATTGTCTCAGGAAATGAAAAATACATTCTCGCTAAAGACAGATTGGAAGTAATTAAAGTTGACTATGAAGTAGAAAAAGAATTTCTTGGGAGTGAACTTGTTGGTAAATCATACAAGCCTCCGTTTTCGTATTTTGCTGATCACAATATAAAAGGCAAAGAAAAAGCATGGAAGGTGTATCACGCTCCGTATGTGACGATGGATAGTGGAACAGGGTTAGTGCATCTTGCTCCTGCGTTTGGTGCAGAAGACTTAGAGCTCGCACAAAAAGAAGGGATTCCGATAGTGCATCACGTCGATAAGGATGGGTTTTTTGTCGATGTCGTTTCAGATTTCAAAGGACTTCAGGCGAAACCGAAAGACGATTCGCAATCCACAGATGTTGCGGTCATTAAATATCTTGCAGGAAAAGGATTGCTCTTTGCTAAAGAAAAAATAATACACTCGTATCCGCATTGTTGGCGGTGTGATACTCCGTTGTTAAATTACGCTTCGTCGTCGTGGTTTGTGGAAGTCACGAAGTTTAAAAACAAACTTGTAGCGGAAAATAAAAACATTAATTGGGTGCCCAAAGAAGTAGGGGAGAAGAGGTTCGGAAATTGGCTTCTCAATGCCCGGGATTGGGCAATTTCACGTGCTCGGTATTGGGGTGCACCAATTCCCGTGTGGCGTAACCACAAGGCTAAAGAGAATGTTTTTATTGGCTCACTGGATGAACTAAAGTCATACACGAAAAAATCAGGCAATACATATTTTGCAATGCGTCACGGAGAGTCAGAGAAGAATGTTAAAAAAGTCATAAGTTATAAGCCTGATGATGGCGTCTCTCTTACTGAAAAAGGAAAGGCGGAGGCAAAAAAATCTACTCAAAATTTAGGAGTACACATAGATATCATTATCCATTCGGAGCTTCTGAGGGCAACACAAACTGCTGAGATAGCACGAGAAACTCTTGGTCTTGAAGTGTCGGCTGTATCGACTGATTCACGTTTGAATGAATACAATCACGGTGTCTTCAATGGTCGTCCCGACAGTGAGTGGGCAGAGCATTTTAAGGAAATAGCACCACTTTTTGAAAAAGGTCCTGAAGAAGGCGAAAGCATTAATGATATGCGTCGTCGCGTTGGAGCGCTTCTCTATGAATGTGAACACAAATATGCAGGAAAAAATATATTGTTTGTTTCTCATGGCTGGCCAGTAGCTGCACTCGTGGCAGTTTCAAAAGGAAGCACTGCAAAAGAAGCACTATCTGTTCTTGCCGACCACGCGATGCTCAAGCCAGCCGAGATAGTTAGTCTTCCTTTCATTCCTCTCCCTCATAATAAAAATTATGAACTCGATTATCACCGTCCATACATCGATGACGTGGTGCTTATAGACACCGATGGTACAAGGTTGGAGCGTGTACATGATGTTTTTGATTGCTGGTTTGAGTCGGGCTCAATGTCGTATGCTCAGAATCATTATCCATTCGAAAACAAAGACAGGTTCGACCCGAAGCCGGGGTGGCTCAAGAAATCTCGTGGCTACCCAGCGGATTTTATTGCTGAGGGATTAGACCAAACAAGGGGTTGGTTTTATTCGCTCCTCGTTTTAGGTGTCGGACTTTTTGGCAGAGCAACCTATAAGAATGTAATTGTGAACGGTATTGTTTTGGCAGAAGATGGGCAAAAGATGTCGAAACGTTTGAAAAATTACCCTGATCCAGTCACCGTATTAGAGAAATATGGCGCTGATGCTATCCGTTATTACCTCCTAGCTTCGCCGTTGATGCGTGCGGAAGATTTGAACTTCTCTGAAAAAGGGGTGGGGGAAATTGCCTCAAAACTTATTGGCAGATTCCTCAATGTGCTTTCTTTCTACGAGCTCTACGCTGACCTCACTGTGAATGACCTGAAGGCTCGTTCATCTGAGCATGTGCTTGATAGGTGGATAGTTGCGTGCTTGAATCAAACGGTTGTAGAGGTCACCGCAGGAATGGAATCGTATGAGCTTGATAAGGCGACACGCCCCTTACTTTCGTTTGTTGAAGATTTTTCAACATGGTATCTGAGGCGTTCGCGGGATCGTTTAAAAGAGGGTGGTTCAAATACAGGGGACGCACTTCGAACATTCCGAACGATTATCGAAGAATTTACAAAAGTGTCGGCGCCATTCATTCCATTTACTGCTGAGTACGCATATCAAAAAGTTAAAAAGAGTGGCGCACCCCTAAGTGTGCACTTGTGTGTTTGGCCTCATATAGATTCGATTGATGAGAAACTGCTTCACGACATGGAGGAGGTGCGACGCATTGTTTCATTGGGATTAGAAGCTCGGCAGAGGGCGGATATAAAGGTGAGACAACCACTTCAGAAACTTTCAGCTTTCAGCTCGGAGCTTTCAGGAAAGGGAGAACTTTTAGAACTTATTAAAGATGAGTTAAATGTGAAGGAGGTGGTGATTGATGAGTCTGTGGCGAAAGGAGAGGTACTCCTCGACACAAGTATTTCTGATGCTCTGAAGGAAGAGGGAAATGTACGAGAGGTCCTACGCTTTATACAAGAACTTCGTAAGGGCGCGGGTCTTACACCGCACGACCCCGCAATACTCGTTGTTTCCTCTGATGCAGAAGTTGAAAGGTTTTTGGAGAAACACTGGGAGGTACTCAGTACCACCGCTAAGTTGTCAGCGTATGAGATTGGCGGTGGCACTAGTGAATTGGTGTTTGATGGAATGACATTTAGGTTCAATGTCCGTTCGTGAAGTAACAGCTCGAGGGATTATAGTTGCTAGGCGCTCAGCCGGAGAGGGTAGTGTGCGTATTTCTATATATACGGACTCGTTAGGACTTGTTTCTGCTCTCGCTAAAAGTGCCCGTGAAGAGCGATCAAAGCTTCGCCCGCACCTACAGGTTGGGACAACGGGCGTTTTTGTGTTGGTGAAAGGTCGTGATGTGTGGCGTGTTATCGGCGCTACAAAAACTGAGAATTCTCACTTTGCGCTTTCAGGTAATACAAAAGCTCAAGAAGTTACGGCCCGTGTTATCACAATAGTTAGGCAGTTTATTCGGGGAGAAGGCAGTGATCCATATCTTTTTAGTGCACTGTTTGGATTCTTTCGCATTCTTCCGAACATCGATGAGGAGTATGTACTTGAAGCGGAATGCGTTGCGGTGCTTCGGGTACTCGCAGCGTTAGGGTATGTGCGGGAGGATCCCATAATGAAGTTATTTTTAGATATTTCGTACGATATGCCGACTTTGAAAGCAGTGCGTGAATCTCGCAATACACTTGTTCGCCTTATTAACGAAGCTATTTCTGAGAGTGGACTTTGAGGTCAGGTTCTAGGTGCGAGGTTTTAGGTTATAGGGAATAGAAAAGCGAAGAAATCTCTTTTTGTCCCTATTAAAAACTGGAACCTATAACCTATAACCTGCTAAGCTGTTCAGTATGTCTGACAACGGTGCACTCGAAAATCTTTCAAAAAAACTAGACAGCGGGTTAGTCGATGGAAGCATTCATCGCTCAACTCTTTTCTCACGCAGTTCGCGTGCTCCTAAGGGGTGGCAGAAACAGGAAGGGGGCGATGCATCGACTAGGCCAAAGGGGCGACGTATGAAGATCCCTGAAATACTTTTTGGTGGCTCGGTCATCTTTTTCTTTCTCGCTGTTGCAGTCGCAGGAGTAATTTTGTTTGCTGGCAATAACACAATCTCAACTAAGAACGTTGATGTTCAGGTGACTGGTCCGACAGAAATTGGTGCCGGGAGCACACTTTCTTTGCAGGTTGTTATAACAAACAGAAACGCTGTGCCGATGGAACTCACTGACTTAATTATAGAGTTCCCCGCAGGTACGCGGTCAGATACAGATATTTCTCGTGAACTTCCACGCATTCGAGAGTCGCTAGGGACTATTAAATCCGGTGAGAGTATTAATCGTACAATCCGTGCTGTTGTTTTTGGTGAGTCAGGACAGGATCTCTCCATCAAAGCTTCGGCGGAATATCGTGTACCTTCTTCGAATGCTATTTTCGTGAGCGAAACTACGTATGTGACAAAAGTTAATCAGTCACCGGCATCTATTACTATTGATGCCCTCAAGGAGGCAGTATCAGGACAACCTGTCACATTCTCCGTGTCGGTAGTATCGAATGCTCCAGGGGTTTTGAAAGACATGCTTCTTGTCGCAAATTATCCTCCGGGCTTTTCTTTTGAATCTTCAAAGCCAGCGCCTACGGTAGGTACTGCATCGTGGGCACTTGGAGACATAGAAGCAGGCGGTACACGCACCGTGGAAGTGAAAGGTGTTTTTGTTGGTGAAGATGGCGAGAGCAGGGTACTTCGTTTTAATACGGGAACTCAGAAGATAGATAATAGTGATGCAATCATAGCTCCGCTCGCGGCATCTGAACTTTCACTTACCGTAACAAAGCCTTTCGTTTCCGTTGCACTTTCGCTTGAAGGTTCTACTTCTGACACACATACAATTATTCGTGGACGAGAAGTGCGAGGGCAGGTGACATGGACAAACAACCTTCCAGTGAAGGTTCAAAATGTTGCTATCACACTTACCTTAGATGGAGCTATTTTAGATCGAAGTACGGTGCAAGCAGAAAAAGGATTCTATAGTTCAAATAATTCCTCAATACTTTGGAGTAAGGCAACTAATCCAAATCTTTCAAATGTTGCTCCAGGGGACTCGGAGACACTTTCGTTTTCATTCAAGACACTTCCTTTAGATAAGGGTGACTTTAAAAATTCGACGGTGCGTCTGTCGGTCAACGTGGAGGCAGAGCGACAGAGTGAATCAAATGTTCCCGTTATCGTTAAGTCATCCGCTACAACAAATGCCGTTGTTGCAACGGATGTGAAGCTTTCTCCATCAATAACGAATATGGCGGGACCTGTATCGCCAAAGGCCGATAAGGAGACAACCTACACTGTCACCTGGATCGTTTTGAATTCGGCCAATGCATTAGCTAATACTTCTGTGAGCGCGATATTGCCAAGTTATGTGCGTTTCATTGCGCCCGAAGCTGGGTCAAATATCTCTTTCAATGCCTCTGGCCGTATTGTCACTTGGACTATTGGAGATGTGGCAGGGGGGCAAACAAAAAATGCTTCATTCAAAGTAGGAATGACTCCGTCTCTCACTCAAGTAGGAAATGTACCAACGATAGTCGGTAGTCAGCGAGTGTCTGCCTATGATCGATTTGTAAGAGGTCAGATTGAGGCTACAGCAGGACCACTAACAACAGGCTCAGCTTCAGGCGTACCGAGCGGAGGCGTTGTGGTGCCGTAGATATAGCTTTCAGCTTTCAGGGAGGATACAATCATTCAATGCAAAAAGAAGAAGGACTGATGGAGAAGATTACATCGCTTGCAAAGCGACGAGGTTTTATTTTTCCAGGCTCGGAGATATATGGAGGTCTTTCGGGTACCTACGACTACGGCCCGTTAGGTGTTGCGCTGAAGAATAATGTAAAGAATCTTTGGTGGAGGATGTTTGTTGATAGTCGTGATGATGTGTATGGAGTTGATGCTGCAATTTTAATGAATTCAAAAGCGTGGGAAGCGTCAGGACATGTTTCTGGTTTCTCAGACCCATTGGTTGAATGTAAAAAATGTAAACGACGTTTTCGTGCCGATCATCTTGAAGGTGGGAAGAAGTGTCCTGAGTGTGGGGGTGAGCTCGGCGAAGCGCGCCAGTTCAACATGATGTTCAAGACACACGCAGGTGCCACCGAAGATGAATCGTCAGTGGTGTATCTTCGGCCTGAAACAGCGGGAGGAATTTTTGTTAATTTTAAAAATATCATTGATACATTTCATCCAAAGCTACCGTTTGGTATAGCGCAAATTGGGAAGGCATTTAGGAATGAAATTGCACCACGCGACTTTGTATTTCGTTCAAGAGAGTTTGAGCAGATGGAACTTGAATACTTTGTTAATGAAAATTCATGGGAGGGTGCTTTTGAGGAATGGAGAAAAGATATGGTGCACTTTGCGGAAGCGTGCGGTTTATCAATGGATTCCTTTCATTCTAAAGATATAGAAGCAGGGGATTTGGCACACTACAGTAAAAAGACAATCGATTTTGAATTTGATTTTCCTTTTGGGCGAGGTGAGCTCTGGGGGTTGGCGTATCGTGGTGACTTTGATCTTTCTGCGCACGAAAAAGGTTCAACTGTTGAGTTGAAATATTCTGATGGAGAAGGCGCAAAAATTACTCCTCATGTAATTGAGCCATCGCTTGGTGTTGACCGTACTGTGCTCGCAATTCTCGCGAGTGCGTATAAGGAAGATGTGACGGGGGATGATACGCGTGTTTACCTTGCGTTTCCATCTCACATAGCTCCCATTAAAGCCGCGGTGTTTCCTCTTTTGAAGAATAAGCCAGAGCTTGTAGAGAAAGCGCGAGAAGTATACACGGCACTTAAAAAGAAGGTACCTCAGGTTATGTGGGACGATAATGGCAACATTGGTAAGCGCTATCGTAGACAAGATGAGATAGGTACACCGTGGTGTATTACTATTGATTTCGATACTCTCGGCGAAAACCCTGAACAAAAAGATACTGTTACGGTGCGAAATAGAGACACTGGCTCACAAGAGCGAATGCCTATCGATACGGCAATAGAAATGGTGGCAGGAGGTGTATCCCTGTATCTACAATAGAGTGGTGCTAGAATAGCCACATGGACACTCGGCCTCTCACTATTAACATCACCCCAGGTTCTTTTTGGACAGTGGTGTGGATTGGTCTACTCTTATGGTTGCTCTTCTTTCTCAGAGACCTTGTTCTTATTGTCCTCACAGCGATTGTTCTCTCTTCAGCCGTAGAGCCCGGTGTGCATTGGTTTGTGAAAAAGAAGCTCCCACGAGCTTTTGCAGTGCTATCAATCTACGCTCTCATTGTTGGTGTATTTTTAGGAATCATTTATCTTTTGTTACCACCCCTTGTTGAAGAGACACGAGGGTTTATTGTTGATCTTCCGCAGTTCTTGAGTTCCCTCCGCATTGAGAGTATTTTTGGAGGCTCTACGGTGAGTGCGTTGCAACCGTTTATTCCTCACGAATTTTCTGCAGCACTTCTAGCACAATTGCAAAGTTTCATTATCCCGACTGGACAAGGAGCACTCCAAGCTGTGTACAGTATATTTGGCGGTATCATCTCTTTTATTTTGATAATCATTTTATCGATCTACTTTGCATTTCAAGAAACAGGTGTGGATGATTTTCTCAAGGTTGTTATACCAGTGAAGCATCAGCACTACGCACTTGATTTATGGAAGCGATCACGTCACAAGATTGGTCTTTGGATGCAAGGACAACTCATTCTTTCCCTTATCATCGGTGTATTGGGCTACCTTTGGCTCTCTATTCTTCAGGTGCCGTATGCATTTCTTATTGCTATTTTTGCAGCCTGTGTAGAAATTATCCCTATGTTTGGTTCGCTCGTCTCAGGAACACTTGCG
Source organism: Patescibacteria group bacterium (assembly GCA_004322365.1). Classification (GTDB taxonomy): domain Bacteria; phylum Patescibacteriota; class Minisyncoccia; order Phycocordibacterales; family Phycocordibacteraceae; genus Phycocordibacter. Next base: position 40,774 of record SCTS01000007.1, on the reverse strand, counting down.
GTTATCATAGGAGCAACAACAGGAGGAACCCAGCTCGCACTCTTTGTTGCAGGAGGCTTTCTTGTTATTAATCTCCTTCAGTCAAACCTTATTTATCCTTTGGTAGTGAAGCGAGTAGTGGGAGTACCTCCGCTCATGGTTATTTTGGCAATGATTGCAGGAGGCCAGCTCGCCGGTTTTTACGGCATACTTCTTGCTGTGCCACTTGCGGCTGCACTTCAGGAATTTGTAACTGATATAGAAAAATCAAAAACACGTGAACTCGCTGAGTTGAAATGATTGATAGTCCGATGCGTACTTTTTATCTCACCACCACACTGCCCTATGTAAATTCCGATCCTCATATTGGATTTGCGCTAGAGCTCGTGCAGGCTGATGCACTTGTTCGCTTTAGACGGTCTCTCGGCGAGGAGGTATTTTTCACCACTGGCACAGATGAGCACGGACAGAAAATATACGAAGCTGCACAAAAGGCAGGGAAGGGTACTCAAGAATATGTTGATTACTACGCAAATGAATTTCAAAAACTGAAAGGAACATTGGGACTATCAGACGATTTACATTTTATTCGTACCACGAGCCCGCATCATAAACTCGCAGCAGAAGAGATGTGGAAACGATGTATGGCAAAGGGTGACATTTATAAGAAACCGTTTGAGGGTTTGTACTGCGTAGGGTGTGAAAAGTTTTTAACCAAAAAAGAAATCATTAATGATCTTTGTCACATTCATAAAACAGCCCCACAACTTTTAAAAGAAGAAAACTATTTTTTCAAATTCTCAAGGTATCAAGAGAAGCTCCTTGAATATTTAAATCAATCGAATGTCATAGTTCCTGAATGGCGTAGGATTGAAGCCATTAATTTCGTAAAAGAAGGATTAGAAGATTTTAGTATTTCCAGAGAGAAAAGCAGACTTACATGGGGTGTATCTGTTCCTGAAGATGATACTCAAGTGATGTATGTGTGGTTTGATGCGCTCACAAGTTACATTTCAACACTTGGTTGGCCTAACGATGAGAGTGGAAATTTTAAAAAGTTCTGGGAAGAAGGGTACACGCTCCAGATGGCAGGGAAGGATCAGGTGCGTTTCCAATCCCTCATGTGGCAAGCGATGCTCATGTCTGCAGATATTAAAAATACTGACCAAGTGTTCTATCACGGCTTTATAAATTCCGGTGGTCAAAAGATGTCGAAGTCTATCGGCAATGTCATTAGCCCGTATGAGCTCGTTCAAAAATACGGAACCGAAGCAACTCGGTATCTCTTGCTCCGTCATGTGCATTCAACTGAGGACACTGATGTTACATGGGAGAAATTAGATGAGTGGTATACGGCAGGGCTCACCAATGGGATTGGGAACCTTGTGGCACGTGTAATGAAGCTCTGCGCAGATAATCTGAGCGCACCTATTGCTGAACCCGAAGCGCCACAGGGAAAAGAAGAAATCAAGAAAGCACTCGAAGAATTTTCTTTCAACCAGGCACTCGAATTAGTTTTCTCTCTTATAGCTATTGCTGACGAACGTATTACTCGGGACGAACCCTTCAAGGTAGTCAAATCCGATCCTACTCAAGGCAGAGTTATGCTTGCTGGTCTTGCTGCAGAAGTATGGAATATTGGCTATCTTCTCGGCCCCTTCATGCCCGAAACGAGCAAAAAAATTCTCGACGCAATCAAGGAAAACAAAAAACCGGAAAATCTATTTCCACGTCTCGTTTAAGTACCCCGATTAATCGGGGTAGGTGTATATGAAACCAAAATACTTTGACATTCACTCCCACGTAACTTTTAAGGACTACGATCAAGATCTTGAGGAAGTCCTTCAGAGAATGCGGGATGAATCGGTGTGGACTATTACTGTAGGAGTTAATAAATCGACTTCAGAAGATTCAGTGAAGTTTGGGGAAGGGAAAGAAGGATTCTTTTCAACGATTGGTCTTCATCCCAATGACACAGAGTCAGAAACTTTTTCAGAGGCTGAATATAAATCACTTATTCTGAATCCGAAAGTTGTTGGGGTAGGGGAGTGTGGTTTAGATTATTTTAGAATTACAGGCGATATAGCAATTGCGAAGAAGCGTCAGATGTGTGAGTTTGAGAAGCACGTGGATTTTGCAATTAAATACGACAAACCATTAATGATTCACGGCAGGCCTTCACGAGGTACCGTTGATACCTACATCGACATGCTTGCAATGTTGGAGTCCAAAAAAAGAGAGGCAGGTGAAAAACTCCGAGGGAATATTCATTTTTTTGTGGGCACCGTTGATATAGCGAGGCGTTTTTACACCATAGGCTTCACGACATCGTTCACCGGAGTTCTTACCTTTGCTCGTGAATACGACGATGTAGTGAAATTTGCACCACTCGAGATGCTCATGACTGAAACTGATGCTCCGTATGCTACCCCGAACCCTTTTAGGGGGAGAAGAAATGAGCCTTTATATGTGAAGTACGTAGTTGGGGCTATTGCCTCGATTCGGGGCATTTCAGAGGAGACGGCCAGAGAGGCTACCGTCCAAAACGCCCTCAAGATGTTTGTTCCAAAAAGCTGAAACCTGACAGCTGGAACCTGTAAGCTACCTGCCCGTTGCCTCAATGGGCGAGCCATGGTACGCTCTTCGGACAATGGAAACAAAGATATTGGAAGAAGATTTGGCTGGAGTCCCAGCTCTTTCAGATGAAGGAGATGATGTCCGCACAAATGTCTATGAAGTAGGCTACCACCTGTTGCCAACGCTCTCTGAGGAGGAAGTTACGGTAGCGGTTCAGGGAATTATGGAAACTCTCAAGGGAGAGAGTGTTACTTTTGTCGGGGACAGATTTCCTTCAAACATTGCTCTCGCATACACCATCGCAAAGCGTGTAAACGGTAAATTGACGAATTTTAACGCGGCATACTTTGGCTGGATGGCTTTTGAGGCTCCTCGTGAGGCAATTGCTCGCGTAAAAATAGCATTGGATGCAAACCCATCAATTCTCCGCTCACTCATCGTAGTAACTGATAGAGAGGCAGTAGCAGCAGCTTTGAGTGGTGCAGTTGCAGGTCCATCAGGTTCTATTGATAAGCCAAAACGAGAGGCTGAGGTAGGAGGCGAAATGTCTGAGGTTGCCCTCGATCAAGCTCTTGAAAGTATTGCTACAGAGGACGCAAAGGTTGCTGAATAGTTCTTGTTAGATGTTTAACTGAAGCCTGTCATCCGAAACTAACTCACATGTATCTCAATAAAGTTTTCATCGCAGGAAACCTCACTCGTGATCCAGAGTTAAAGGCGCTCCCATCTGGTGCGAATGTTTCTTCATTCGGTGTTGCAACAAATCGCACATGGAAAGATCAGAATGGTGAAAAGAAAGAGGCGACAGAATTTCATAACATCGTTGTTTTCGGTCGTCAGGCAGAAACCTGTGCTCAGTACTTGAAAAAGGGTCAGCAGGTTCTCGTTGAAGGCCGACTTCAGACTCGTTCTTGGGACAAAGATGGTGCAAAGCAGTACCGAACAGAAATCGTTGCAGAGCGCGTTCAGTTTGGCTCAAAGACTGGTGGTGGGGGAAGCGACGAGGTGCGCGGTGATGGTGCTCCAATGAAGCCTGGTAAGGCGGGGAGTGACAAAGGTCCCGATATCGAGTATCCTGCCGAAGAAATAAGCCCTGACGATATTCCATTTTAATTAATAGCTTTCAGGTTTCAGGTGCCAGCTTTCAGCTTTAAATCCAAAATAATAAAAATATGAGTTCACTTCCAAAATACGTTGATTACAAGAACACCCAATACCTTAAAGGGTTTATTACGCCACATGCTCGTATCCAAGGCGCTCGCCGAACAAGTATGCCAGCAAGCCATCAGCGCAAGATTGAGAAAGCTATCAAGCACGCTCGCTTCATGGGACTTCTCCCATACATCGCACAATAAGCATCCAAACTAAAAAATCCCTCGTCAGAGGGATTTTTTTTATAGCTAATCTCTTGGATTAAAATTTAGTCCCTAGAAGCTAGCACCTAGAACCTTCCTTAAGCTTTCTCTACTCTTTCGTTATATTCTCCAGTCTCAGTATTTATTCTGACAATGTCACCCTCGTTGATGAACATAGGCACATTTACCGTTGCTCCACCTTCGAGTGTAACTAGTTTCGTACCACCCTGCGCTGTATTACCTTTGACCGATGGGGGAGCCTCAACCACTTTGAATTCCATTTTTATTGGCAATCGTGCACCAATGATTTCTTCATTCCATACCAAAAGTTCTACAAGTAAATCAGGTTTCAAATACTGTCCATTGTCTCCAAGAATCCCCTCGGTTACCACAAAACGATCTTTTGGATTTTCCGGATCGGTAAACCACGCTTCGCCACGATTTTTATAGATGAATTTTGCTGAGCGTTTTTCCATGTCCGCTTCCAATACGGTTTCCGCTTGATGAAATGATATTTCAAGCACTTTCCCCGTTTTCAAGTTTCTGAGTTTTGTTTGGTTTACAGGCTTTCGTTGTTGTTTACGAAATACGTGTGAAGAAAGCACTTCAAAAGGCTGTCCTTCGTGGACGATTATTTTCTTAGGAATGATTTCGTTGTATGAAAGTACAGACATGGGAGTTAGATTATAGCGGGTAGTATGCAGAAGTATAGATTGTAGTTTGCTGTCCCTAGAACCTAGAACCTAGAACCTGTCACCTAGAACCTGCCTAATGAGTATTAATAAAGGCGCCTAAGCGTCTAACAATGAGTACTATACCAAAAGCAACAGCTATTGCTCAAACTCTCCCTATAGGGTTTAGTATACGCAGTATGGATGAACTTATGAGTATGCCCGATGAGGCACTTCTTGCACGTTCGCTGTCAAACCCGAGCGCATTTGAAATTCTTGTTGCTCGCTATCAGTCGCAATTTTTGAGCAGAGTTCAGGGAATCGTTGGTAGTCGGGATGCCGCTGAAGATGTAGTGCAAGAAGCGTTCATTCGTGTGTACCGTTTTGCTCCGCGCTTTAAGGGAGAGTCGGGTTCATTTCGTGCATGGTCACTTACTATTCTTATGAATGTTGCGCGAACTCACTATCGTAAAATTGCTCGTGGTAGAGAAAGTTTTGCCGAATTAACTTCCGAACACTATGAATCTCTTGCCGATCCATCAATTCACGCGAAAGAGGGTCACCAAGAGTACGCAAGGGAAGTAATAGAGAAGGGGCTTTCTAAAGTTCCAGAGCATGTTGCTGAAATACTCAAACTCGCTTTCATTGAAGGCTTGCCGTATGCGGAGATAGCAGAGAAATTGGGCACGAGTGTTCCTGCGGTAAAAACGAGGGTGCATCGTGCAAAAGCAGTATTGCGAGAAAGTATGGGTTCGGTAGAATAATTTAGTAACTATTTTTATATATGGATAGAGATCAAGAATTGAGAAAAAGAATTATGCGCCGTGTGTACGGCCTGTATGTAGTGCGTCAACTTACGAGCCCAATGGTGCGCTTTGCTGCCCTTGCGACTGTCTTTTTTGCCCTTGCCTCATCGGTATCTTTGCCGCATGTCGTACAAAATGCCCTCAATGTAGAGGGCATTTCTGGACTTATAAACTTTGTAGTTGTTGCCATTGTTGGAACAACGCTTGTTGTGCAACTATGCGTTCTCGTTGCCGTTTTGCTCACAGCATGGATTGGAGTTGATGTGGTACGTCGAGCAGGGAATACACAGCTTTCAGTGCAGTAATCAATACTTTCCCGTACCTCCTTAGAGAGGCTATGCTTCCAAGAACTTTGCTCGAATGGCTTTAAGAATTTCTCCTGCTATTTTAGGATTTTCTTTGAGGAAGGTTCGTGTTGCATCATAGCCACGACCCAATGACTCCTCGCCGTACTTGTATGAGGCGCCAGATTTTGTAACGAGGCCAAACTTCTCACCCAAGGCTATTAACTCTCCTTCACGAGAGATACCCTCGTTGTACATGAGATCAAACTCCGTCACTTTGAATGGCGCAGCAATTTTGTTTTTTACCACTTTCACTCGTACACGCCCACCAACAATTTCTTCACCTTTTTTTATTTGTGCAATACGACGAATATCGAGACGTACTGATGTATAGAACTTCAAGGCTTTTCCTCCCGGGGTTGTTTCTGGGTTGCCAAACATAACGCCAATTTGCATGCGTATCTGATTGATGAAGATAACGGTCGTTTTTGATTTAGCAACGATGGCAGTGAGTTTACGAAGTGCCTGCGACATAAGTCGTGCTTGTTTGCCCATGTGTTGTTGACCCATCTCTCCTTCAATTTCATCTTTTGGTGTGAGTGCTGCAACAGAGTCAACGACTACCACATCTATCTTTCCTGAGCGTACCAAACTCTCAGTAATTTCAAGCGATTGCTCACCAGTGTCAGGTTGCGACACGAGGAGGTCTTCAATCTTAACGCCAAGAACTTTTGCATACTCTGGGTCGAGCGCATGCTCTGCATCAATGAATGCGCAAATGCCACCTTTTTTCTGAGCCTCTGCGATGATGTGTAAAGAAAGAGTTGTTTTTCCAGATGATTCAGGTCCAAAAATTTCTATGATGCGACCTCGGGGGACTCCGCCGATGCCGAGCGCCCAGTCGAGTCCAATAGAGCCTGTGGGGATAGCATCAACACCAACTTTTGGTTTTGCACCGAGCGTTGTAATTGATTCATCACCGAATTTTGTTTTTATACTTGCGATTGCTTCACTGATCGCAGCTTTTCTATCGACGGTACTCTGGCCACCTGTTTGATTTGAGGTTACGGGAGGTTTGGATACTTTTTCTGCTTTCTTTTTTATTGCCATAGTGACCAGATTATTGATTCTAATTAATAGGCGCTTCTACTTTTGTAATGGAGGGATGCTCTTGCTTTGGACTAAGTAACGAGAGTTTTTTTGTAACAACTTTCCCGAAACGGTCTCGTGCCGTTACGGTGATGGCAGTATACCCCGGAGGGTATGCGCGCTTTGCCAAAAAACTCCCATTTTCCTGTAAAGGAACAGGTGCACCGTTTACCTCCAAGAATGCGACACGGCGTGTCATACCACTTACTAAGATTGTAGTTGTATCTACAGTTGCCGTGGCGGTGAGTGAGGGTCCTTGAATGAGGGGAAGTGCTGCGTACGCGCTATAACCCAGAATTATTAGAAGGGCGACTCCGCCAATAAAGAGGACGGTGCGTCTAGGAGTGAATGCAATAAATTTACGCGGTGCCATTGTTTTCTTCAGTCATGGTCGTTTCTCCTTCCGATGTAGTGAGGACATCGCGAGGTCTCGCACCATCTGCCGCTCCTATAATTCCTTTATCTTCAAGAATATCCATAAGTCTCGCAGCGCGAGCATAGCCGATGCGGAGTTTTCGTTGCAGGTATGAGGTCGAAGCTTTCCCAGCTTCTTCTACAATTTGTTTTGCTTCAGCAAATAGGTCGTCATCGACATCATCGTCTTCGAGCGACGCTGAGAATATTGCATTCGGAGAATCTGGTGTATTGCTCGAGAGAGTAATGGAGTCGAGCGATGGTTCGTTGTGTTTCCTGATGTATTCCACAACTGTTTTTACTTCGCTTTCAGAAATGAATGCAGTTTGAATACGGTGTGGTTTTGACATATCGGCAGATTGGAAGAGCATGTCACCAGCACCAAGGAGTTTTTCTGCGCCTGCTGCATCGAGAATGGTGCGTGAGTCAATTTGTGAAGCCACCTGCAAGGCGATACGCGCTGGTACGTTTGCCTTAATGAGCCCTGTAATGACATTCACTGAGGGGCGTTGCGTTGAAAGAATTAGGTGGATACCAACAGCACGGCTCATTTGAGCGAGGCGCACAATAGCAGCTTCGAGCTCTCGTGGGTATGTTTGCATGATGTCAGCAAGCTCGTCGACAACAATCACGATGTAGGGCATTTGATCCGGCATCTCGTTTCCTGCCTGCGGTGAGGCTGTCGAACCCGCTGAAGGCTTCCATTTTGATGCGATGTTTTCGTGGTACGACTGCACATCGCGGACTGCGTGCGTCTCAAGAATCGTGTAGCGTCGTTCCATTTCTTTCGCTGCCCACTTCAAAGAGAGGATTGCTTTCTTTGGGTCGGTAATGACCGGCGTAAGAAGATGGGGGATAGGGTTGTAGAGAGTGAGTTCCACGCGCTTTGGATCAATCATGATGAAGCGAAGTGCCGAAGGGCCGTTTCTGTAGAGTAGGGAAGTAATGAGTGCATGAATTGACACTGATTTTCCTGCACCTGTTGCACCTGCAATGAGGAGGTGAGGCATCTTACCGATGTTCGCAAAATGTGATGCTCCCGCGATGTCACGCCCAAGAGCAACCATCAGAGGTCGTTTATCGCTTTCAAACTTAGTGTCTCCAAGGAGTGACCCCAAGCCCACTGTTGATTTTTTAGTGTTAGGCACTTCAATACCCACGAGAGACTTTCCAGGTATTGGGGCTTCAATACGGACAGGGTGTGCAGCGAGTGCAAGTTCGAGGTTATTTTGAAGAGCGAGTATTTTTTGAAGACGCACGCCCTCCGCAGGTTTGAGTGCATAGCGGGTCACGGTAGGGCCGATAGATACCTCGTCCATCTCTACAGTGATACCGAAGTTTTGGAGTGTTCGTTTGATGAGATTGGCGTTTGCTTTAATGTCGCCATTGTCGGGCTTCCCTTTATCTCGTTCCAATAGTGAAAGTGGGGGAGGGTTATATGCTTGCCCAATAGGAGCAAAGGCAAAGCTTGCCTCTGGCTCGGCTTCTATTTTCTTTTCTTTTATTTTTTCCTTTCGAATTGGTTTCTCGTCCTCCACTTCATTTTCAGGGGTTGCTATCTTTATTTCGTCATCGCCACCACCCGTATTTTCTGATGTATCTCCAAGCACTTTCTTTGACCAAGGAAATTGAAATTGTGGCATCGCAAAGTGCGGGATACCAAGCGGTGTATCAAGAGCAAGAAGAGTCCCTACAACGGCGATACCTCCAAGAATAATAGAGGCGAGAGTGATATCAAAAAGTGAAGTGAAAGGGAGGGCAATCCAATGTCCTGCAAGTCCGCCATGGTTATCAATAAGTGAGAGTATGGCAATGCCAGAAAGAAAAAGAATCGATGCGCCGAAGACCCGTGTACCACCGAAGCCCGGATGCTCTCGTTGTCTAAATAATCCGATACCTAACAAAAGTAATGACACCGGAATAAGGAAATATCCGATGCCAAAAAAAGAACTCAGGGCTTCATAAATAAAATTGCCAGCAGGCCCACCTTTGCCAAGAGGGCCTAACAAAAAGAGTGCCGCCGCAACCATGGCAAGAATACCGTAGATGCTCTTCGTGGTTTCTGGTTTCAGATTGAGCGAAAGAGAGGGGGTAGGAATACCAGATTTTTTCTTACCATTCTTCTCTCTTTTTTTCTTTGCCATTGATGGATTTTAGCATGGTCTCATACGGACTCTATGCAAAAAAATGCAGGAGTAACGAAGAATAATAAAGAGATTAAATACTCACCGCTTCAGACTATTTTTAAAAATTTTATTATGCAAACCTCCTATATTTACACTAGACATATGCGTCTATATTTCTGTATGTAATTCGCTTCTGCCCCGATTAATTTGAGGTTTCTTCCGTAGATGGTCCCGGGGTTTAGATGGGCGGATCCTTGCAAAGGACAAGGTCTTAGAGGTAAACTGACCTTGAAATTAAAGACCGATAGCGTTTTATATATGTCCGATAGTATAAAAGACAACCAAGGTAATCAGACAAATAAGAAACCTCTTAGTGTGAGCGCTTCTTTCCATTTGGGACATCTTTTGTCTAACGGACATCATGCTTTTGTTGTTAAAAAGTCAGAGAGACTCGCTTCGGCCCTATATGTAATTACTGGTTTCCTGTCTCCTGATGAACCTGCACGAGGGCGTCTCCGTTCATGTGCACTTGACCTTCTTAATCGATCAACAGATCAGGCAAAACTTCACGGAGCTAGCATAGAGTCTTTTGGTGCTCGTTGCATGGAGATAGGTGCAATACTTGAGACTGCAAAAGCTGGGGGGTTGATATCGGCGATGAATGCAAAACTTATAGGAGATGAATATGCCTCGCTCGCTTCTTTTGTCCGAGACAATCAAGAGAAGATTTCTGAACATGTTGGTCGGATAGAAGAAGCTCTCTCTGACCTAGAGACTCCGAATAGTTTTTCTATAGGACATGTTGCAAAAAGTCCTTTAGATTCTCTCAGAATAAAAAACAATACTCTGAGAATCGCCCCTCAAAAAAGACAGTCCGATAGAAGGGAATTGGTTCTGGCTGTTTTCAAAAATAAAGACAAACTTTCTATAAAGGACATTACCGCATCAGTCGTTGGTTGTAGCGAAAAGACAGTGCAACGAGAGCTTCTGTCTCTTGTTCAGTCAGGCGCCCTTATAAAGGAAGGGGAGCGTAGATGGAGTACGTACAGGAAGGCATAGAGAGGATTTAGTGGTCAGCGTTTAGAGAACTTTCTTAGAACCTGAAACCTGAAACCTGAAACCTGACACCTGAAAGCCTCTAGATGTTTGGCTTGCTTTTAAGCCTTATTTCAGATAGTATCTCTCATGTGGATGGCACGATCCTATAGACAGCAATAAACCCGGAAACGGGATTTTTGTCGTCTATGTTGTCCACATATATAAACCCTCTGTTCTAATATGTAGAGCGGAATGGGCGCGTATAATAGGTGAACTCCCATACTGGGTGTTCGGTTGCGCACTGTGTGGCGCGCTTCCGGTCGAACAGAACTTTGACATCTTTCATATCCGGAATACATCTCAAGCGTGCGCCTTGGTTTCGTTGTAATAGATGAAGCATGCGTACATCACTGTAAGGAAGCGCTACCCCACCACGGCTATATCCCGCACGACCATTTTTCTTCTTACCATTGGTCCCGTTCGCATTAGAAATAATGCGAACGGGTTGATGGACTTTAGTTGTGCTGTCTTCTGAAAAAAGTTTAGAAAATTTTTCTAGATTCAATACGGAAGACAGAAAATTAGTTGTTCTTTGTTGTCGTTCAAGTGAGTAGAAAGAAATTCTATTTCTTTCGCGAACAGAAAATGACAGGAGGTATAACATCTCGTTATGCTTACTACCTAGCGAGTGAGGGAAGAGAAATTTTATTTTTCTTCCGAACGAGCGACGGTAGAAAGGACGACTCTTAGTCGTACTTATTAACAGGTATGCGGCGGGTCGTGAATTATTCGGTCGAACGAATGATTTGCGTCCACGCACCCGCACCACTGATTCTCGCGTTTTATTTAATTCAAGCGTGAATGAGTGTGGCGTCAAAAATTAGAAAATTATTATTGTATCTATGACTTCAATTGTAAACAGTTCTCTCACGAAAGTTGCGGCGATCGTCGTTGCAGTTTCGTTGGTAGCTGGATTTGCATTCACTTTCACAGCGTCTAAGGCAGAAGCCGCAACGCTCACAAGTTCGCAAATCTCAGCTATCGTTTCTCTCTTGCAGTCATTCGGTGCTGACGCTTCGACTATCGCGAACGTTAGTGCGTCTCTCAATGGGACAGCTCCAACAGGGGGCTCGACTGGCGGCTCAATGACAGGCGGTTGTACCTTCACGAGAAACCTCACGGTTGGCTCGAAAGGTGACGATGTAACTTGTCTTCAGAAGGCACTCATTGCAGCTGGCTACTCGGTTCCAGCAGGCGCAACTGGCTACTTCGGTTCCCAGACTGTGACTGCAGTTATCGCATGGCAGAAGGCAGCAGGAGTTTCTCCTGCAGCTGGCTACTTCGGTGCGATCTCTCGCGCAGCATTCGGCAAGACTTCAGGTGGTTCCACTCCAGTAGTGACAACACCAACAGGTACTGGCCTTGCTGTCGCAGCAGGTACACAACCAGCAAACTCGCTTTCACCACAAGGTGCATCGCGCGTTCCGTTTACTCGCTTCACACTCACTGCAGGCGCTGATGGCGATGTAGTGGTGAACGGAGTTACGGTCCAGAAAGACGGACTCGGTCAGGATGCAGCTTTTGCTGGTATCGTCCTCATCGATGAGTCAACTGGCTTGCAGCTTGGTATCGCAAAGACATTGAATTCAAATCACCAGACAGTTGTCGGTGGTACCTTCACTGTTGCAAAGGGAACGACAAAGACTTTCCTCATTGCAGGAAACATGGCTTCGTCACTCACTTCGTACACAGGTGAAGCTCCAGGACTCGCGCTTGTTGCAGTTAACACTTCAGCAACCGTTTCTGGCTCACTTCCAATCGTCGGCGCTCATAACACAAACAATGCAACTTTGACTGTTGGTTCAATTACCTTGAATACTTCAAATGCGTTCGCTTCAAACTCGAACCAAACGAAGGAAATTGGTACAACCGCATTCAAGGCAACAGGTCTTCGCCTTACAGCGGGATCTGCTGAGGATCTCCGCCTCAAGAGCATCCGTTGGAATCAAACTGGCTCCGTATCAGCTACTGACATTGCAAATGTAATGACAGTTGTTAACGGAACAGCATACCCAGCGACTGTTTCTTCAGACGGAAAATACTACAACACGAACCTCGGTTCAGGTGTAGTTATTCCAAAGGGAAATCAAGTTGATCTCTATGTTCAGTACGACATCATTGGCGCAGGTGCGGCTAACCGCACTGTTGTCTTCGATGTTGACAAGACTACAGATATCTACGCAACAGGTGAGACTTACGGCTACGGCGTTTCGCCAGCAGTAGGTTCATCTGCTGTTCCTTCATCACGCGGTACGATCACCATTACGAGCGGAACTCCGTTCGTATACGCTACTCAGGTAACTGTCTCTGGCGCATCGATTACATCGATCGGCAAGGCAAACGAAGTTCCTGCGCAGAACATCGCAATCAACCTTCCTAATCAGCCTCTCGGCGGTTATGTAGTTGACTTGAAGGGTGAGGCAATGACTGTTCAGTCAACTGTCTTCACAATCGCTTCAACAACTGGTTCAGGTACTGGCCTCCTCACCAATCTTACGATTGTTGATCAGAACGGTGCAGTAGTTGCAGGTCCTGTTGATGCTGTATATGCATCAGCAACGACTCAAACAGCTACCTTCACTGACTCAATCACCTACAAGGTTGGAAGAGGTGTCTACACACTCCGTGGCAAGGTTGCTTCAAACATCGGAAACGGTGGTACATATATTGTCACCACAGTTCCTTCGTCTGGATGGACCAATGTCAAGGGTGAAACAACTGGCAACACAATCTCACTTTCATCGAATGGTACATTCACTATGAACACCATGACCGTGAAGGCAGGTGCAGTTGCAGTTGGTCTCGCTACATCTCCTGCTTCGCAGAACATCACTGCTGGTGGCTCACAAACTTTGTTTGTAAACTTCCAGTACGATGCAACGCAGTCAGGTGAAGATGTACGATTCTCTTCAATTCCTACTACGCTCACCTTCGGTGGTAGCGCAGCGGTGACTGAACTCACAGCTTGTGCAGCGTACGACGGTACAACACAGCTTTCGACAGGTTCGAATGTTGTAAATCCTTCAGGTTCAACAGGTGCAACTCAGACATTCACACTTGATAACCCTGTTACTGTTGCAAAAGGTACAGTTAAGACTATCGGTATCAAATGTAATGTCTCTGGTTCGGCAACGAACAATGGTACATGGGCATGGGATGCAGGTGCAGCTTCTGCCTACACCTTCACAGGTGCAACTTCAGGTACAACAATCACAGGCACTGACACATCTGACTCTGGAGTCACGATGACCGTCGCTGCCGGTTCTGCTACAGTTGCTCTCGATGCGTCAAGCCCAAGCTTCGCGCTCGTTTCAGCTGGCTCAACTGATGTAGTTGTCGGCGCACTTAAGTTCCGTGCTTCAAACGAAGCAGTCAACTTGACGAAAGTCGGCCTTACTCTTACCAACACAGCTTCATCTTCATCGTCTGACCTCGTAAAGGCAACGATTTGGAATGGTGCAACAAAGGTAGGCGAGGCATACTTCTCAGGTTCGAACGCTTCGGCAACTTCAACATTGACTTCAATAGTCTCACTTCAAAAGAACACAGATGTAACTCTTACCATCAAGGCTGACCTCAACAATGTCGGCACTGGTGAAGCTGTTGCATTCTCTGGTCACCTTTTGGCAGTTGATTACTTGAACTCAGAAGGTACTGGTGCTTCTTCAGGCAGTACTATCTACCCATCAGGTTCATCGGCTTCATCAGGTGTTCGCATCATGAAGTCGTTCCCAACGTTCGCTCTTGATTCAACAATCAACGGCACAACGGGTCTTACCGATGGTCGCCTTATGCGATTCAAGGTAACTGCTGATGCAAAGGGTCCCCTTGGCATCACACAGTTTGCGCTTAACCTCGCAACAACAACTGCTTCGGTTACAAACGTCACGATCTACGGATTCAGCGACTCTGCATACTCGCAAGCAATTTCGGGTATCAGCACGAGCGGTGACCTCCAGGCAACTGACGATGCAACCGTTCCAGGTACAGGCAATGTAGTAGTTGGTGTTACAACATCAGCTGGTACAGCAACATCTATCCAGATTCCTGCAGGCGGTACTCGATACTTCGAGGTCCGTGGCTCGATCTCGGGTAGTGCTACAGGTGCGTCGGTAACAACGAAGCTTCTCGGATCTTCAGCGTTCCCATCAACTGCAGCTGCAGTTGGCGCAAACCCACTCCTCATTGCTTCGGCTTCAGGTGTGAGTTCATCGGATAACGTATTCGTTTGGTCTCCTAACTCCACAACCACAGCGGTTCGTGCAGATCAGGACTGGACAAACGGTTACGGTGTCTCAGGTCTTCCAGCAGGTGGCTTGTTTGCGACTCGCTCGCACTAAGCCTTATTCCGAAATCTTCGGAATCCAGCTAACACATTTGGGTTAGCAACAAAAACCCACCCCTCACGGGGTGGGTTTTTGCGTATCTCAGTAAGGTGATTTCAGTCTTCGTTTCTTTGTATTAGTGGATTCGTTGGTTTAGAATGAATGTATGAAATCAAAAACACTATTGTTTATTGGAGGCGTTCTTGTTGTTATTGTTGTCCTCGGTGGTATTGCCTATGTTGCTTCTAAACAAAAAAGTCCAGAAACGAATGACAGCACGATAACTTTTGACGGAGCAACGACGACACCAAATTACACTATCGAACTTGAATCGGAGGTACAAATAAAAGATTTGGCGCCAAGCCTTGAGCGGGGGATTCAATTTGGCGCTTCAGTTCCACCCGTAGCTCGGGTTGCGATTCAAAAGAATGCTGACAGCGTGATAGCTCGTTTGAAGAAAGATATGAATCGGGCGGATGATTGGTTTACACTCGGCGTTTTGTATCACAGTGCAAACGACTACGAGGGTGCAAAAGGTGTATGGGAATTTCTTTTGAAGGCAGTCCCCGCTCCAGGAGTTTCTACGGCGTACGACAATCTCGGCAAACTCTACAAGTTTGATTTGAAGGATTTCCCAAAGTCAGAGAGTTATTTTAAGCAATCCATTCAAGTAAATCCAAATTCAATTACGCCCTACTTCGAACTTCACGAACTCTATCGCTATCTCTACAAGCAAAATACAACTCTAGTTGTAGATATCCTACTTTCAGCATCAAAAAAGTTTCCCGCAAATCCTGATCCGCTCATAATGCTTGGAGGGTATTATCGCGACACTGGAGACATGGTAAAAGCGCGCGATGCATTCACGAAAGCGTTGGCAATAGCCCGAGAACAAAATGATGTTGCGCATGTAGAGTCGATTGGAGTAGAGATTGCACGACTTCCACAGTAGCGGGGACATGAATCCCGTTAGAGGCCTGAGCGTTATGAAAAATATATCGTACAATAGAATGATGATTGCGGTTCTATCTTTACTCGCTTTGCATAATTTACGGATGCCAGAGGCATCCTGCCTCTAACGGGATGAAAAAGTTTTTTACCCCCGGATTCTTTCGGTTCCTCCTCGCTTTTTCGGTCATAATTTTAATTAGCTTCATCTTTCTTACTGTATTTGGGGTAGCGGCAAAATCAGCTTGAATTGGGCTGTCTCTGGGGGTGGTTTGCGTATATCGCTAGATTTGTGGTAGTCTAGCTTCTAGCACGACTGGAGACAGTAGGTCCCGAAAGGGTCAATGGCCACAAGCCACCTACCGAAGTCGAGGGTGCGGTCGATCCGCCTCGAAACTCCTAAATTTGTGCATTACCAATAAAGCTCCCAGTCTTTAGGCGACGCTTCGTCGGATCCGCAGGGATCACTCAGCTTTTCGGAAGTTAAAGCTGAAAGCCGACAGCTGGCAGCTGAAAGCTATTCAATATGGCCATTACTCGAGCAAAAAAAGAGTCACTCTTGAAAGGAACATCTGACGCACTCGCGAAAGCAGTGTCTATCGTCTTTGTTTCTTTTAGGGGAGTGACAGTTCATGAAGTAAACGAACTTCGAGATGCACTCAAAGGCGAGGGTGTGAAGTACACCGTCGTTAAGAAGACGCTCTTGAAGAAGGCTCTCGATGCGAAAGGTTTTTCTGGTGAGATGCCAGAATTAACTGGTGAAGTCGCTTTTGCCTATCTCTCTGAAGTAGAGGGTGTGGAGTCCGACATCACAGCGCCAGCGAGAAGTTTGCAAGCGTTCGTCAAGAAATTGAAGGGCAAGCTTGTATTCCTCGGCGGTGCCTTGGAAGGGAAGTATCTCTCAGGAACAGAAATTGTTGCTGTCGCTACTATTCCTCCAGTCTCGGTACTTCGAGGTATGTTCGTCAATGTTATTAATTCTCCTATTCAGCGTTTTGCGATAGCACTTGCTGAAGTAGGAAAGATCAAAGTTTAGTAATTTAACGAGTGAAGCGAGTATAAATTAGTTAACCCTGTTAAATACGCTTGTACGCAAGCGTCCCGCAAGGCGGGATTTAACAGGGTGGAAGATTTTCTAGCTCACTCCGTTCGTAACAAAATCTAACCATGACACAAGAACAAGTTATTGAAGCAGTAGAGAAGATGACCGTCCTTGAATTGAATACACTCGTCAAGGCAATAGAAGAGAAGTGGGGTGTTTCTGCAACAGCAGTTGCAGCCGCAGGTCCTGCAGTATCAGGTGAAGCAGCTGAAGAGAAATCAATGTTCACCATTAAACTTACTGACGCAGGTGCAACAAAGATTGCCGTCATCAAAGTAGTTAAGGAAGCTCTTGCCCTCGGACTTAAAGAAGCGAAAGATCTTATTGATGCCGCTCCTTCAGTCTTGAAGGAAGGTGTGAAGAAAGAAGACGCTGAAGCTCTCAAGAAGAAAATTGAGGAAGCAGGCGGAAAGGTTGAGCTCTCATAATTTTTTCTAAAATCTGAAATAAAAAACGCCCCGAGTGGGGCGTTTTTTATTTCATGTATTAGTTTTTTCTTACCCGCTCTCCCGATCTTTTCACTCCCTCTTTTCGATTCACTCACCGTTGTTCTCCGCACTGTATAGTATAATTTAACGACCGTTAAATTATACCTATACGGAGATTTTTGCTGTTTTTTGTCATTTCTGCGATTTTTGGTCTTTCGGAAAGGTGCAGGTACAATACTCTGCATGTTCAAAGATATCATCCAACTCTGCTCATCGATTCCGCGTTTGAAGCTTTTGAAGTTTTTCTTATTTCAGCCAGATTCTCGTATAACTACCCTTGTTGCTTCAAACACCACAGGCATCCCAAAAGCCGTCACAGTGCGTGAATTACGCGCACTTAAGAATTATCGGATTCTCACTTCACGAACACAGGGTAAAAATATACTGTGGAGTTTGAATACAACGCATCCGTTTGCTGTTCCTTTTCGTACATTTCTTGATTCCGTAACTCTCCCTGAAGATTCTTCAATTGCGTCAGCATTCAGAGGTGTCTCTGGTATTACGCTCCTCGTTGTTGCGGGTGTACTTACTGGAGAGGAGAGAGGAGTGGTTGATATTTTGATTGTAACTAAAAAACCAAACAATCCACGCATTGCGACATCAGTACGAGCTGTTGAGCGCATGTCTGCACTTCCACTTCGCTACGCTGTTTTAGAAAAGGAAGAGTATGCCGAGCGTCTTGAGGCACGCGACCGAATGCTTCGCGATGTCTTGGAATTCAAACACCGTACCATCATTGGCCGCCGTTGAGGTCAGGTTACAGGTGCTAGCTTCTAGCTTTAAATCCGAAAGCTAGCACCTAAAACCTAGTCCCTAGAACCTTCTTTTGCTATCCACATCCACCCTCCAGCACCTCTACAATGTGCTACCATTTTAAGTAGGCAATAAAGCCGTTTATTAATTTTATTTATTGTATAACGTTACCTCTATGATTATTCAAACATGGGCAGAAGTATTAACGCATTCGTTCCAGAATCTCTGGCTTACGCTCGTTAGCTTCGTTCCAAATGTACTCGTTGCGATTATTATTCTCGCTTTTGGATGGGTTGTGGGCGCAGCACTTGGTAGCGTCATTTCACAAGTTTTGGGTACACTCAAAATTGATGGAGCACTCAAAAAGACTGGCTTGAACGATCTCGTCGAGCGCGCTGGTTTTACATTGAATACCGGAGCATTCCTCGGTGCTTTAGTGAAGTGGTTTTTCGTTATCGTCTTCTTGATGGCAGCACTTGAAGTTCTCGGACTTACACAAGTGAGTGTCTTCTTGCAGACAGTAGTTCTCGCATACTTGCCACAAGTAATTGTTGCGGCACTCATGGTACTTGTTGGTGCAATGCTCGCACAATTTGCGAAAGACATTGTTACTGGTTCAGCAAAGGCAGCAGGCGTTCGCTCAGCTTCTCTTGCCGGACATGTTGCGAAGTGGGCAATTTGGGTTTTCACAATCCTCGCTGTTCTATCACAACTTCAAGTCGCAACTCCTTTTGTGCAGACGCTCTTCACAGGAATTGTGATTGCGGTATCACTCGCAGTCGGACTTGCGTTTGGTCTCGGTGGTCAAGATGCAGCAGCTCGCTACATCGAAAAAATTCGTTCAGAAGTTGGACACAAGAACTAAGAAAGCTTCCAGCTGTCAGGCGACGCCTCGTCGGATCCGCAGGGATCACAGCTTCCAGCTTAAAACACCCACTCAGAAATGAGCGGGTGTTTTTTTATTCTTGACTCTTTTGTAATGGGAAAGTAGCATTGATGTATGGAACGAGGATTGCATCCACTTTCAAAACCAGTCGCGCAACTTACGCGAAAAATACGTACAGCTCGTAATGACCGACAGTCACGACCAGAAGCATTACATGCGCTTGTCGAACAGATGGTGGGAATGTTTTCACCGCTTACACCCGATGACAAGAATCGTGTAGAGACAGAAGTTGGAATGTTGCTAAGTATTTCTCAGCCCCAACAATCTTAGATTTTTGTAACAGTAACTTATATTTAAATACCCTAAGGCAAAACCTTGGGGTATTTTTGTGTCAAAGCTAGAACCTAGTCCCTAAAACCTAGCACCTAATTAGGAGTGGAAATCCTGTGGATAGGGTAATCAGCCCAAAGAAGCTCTGCCGTAAAACCCTTTAAATAAAGGGTTTTTTATTTAGAGCTCTTTCTGAGGGCTCATTTTGCCAAACGAGCCCGCGTTTCCTTGACATAAGCTCGCTCGGGGCGTATTCTCTTACATAGGTTTATGAGTACTAACACTAGAGGCGAAATGCGACGCTAGACAGTAGCTTTTAAGCTCCTGTACCAGAGGTCGCGAAAAGCGGCCTTTTTTGTTCCCTCAGAAATCAGTTCATTGACAACTCATCACAAAGAGAACACCGAGCATAATAAAAATCACTGTTCGTAATTGAACAGAATCGTTATGTGGTTTTCAAGCTTCCTCGTGGAAGTTTGAAGGGTGTGTGGTGGATGCCTAGACTCTATAGAGCGATGAAGGACGTAGCCTGTCTGCGAAAAGTTTCGGGGAGCTGACGAGCAAGCATTGATCCGAAAATGTCCGAATGGGGAAACCCATCTTCTTACGGAAGATATCTCGAGCGCGTGTTCGAGAAGCGCACCTAGGGAAGTGAAACATCTCAGTACCTAGAGGAAAAGAGACCAACAGGATATCTCGGTCTCTCTGCAAATTTATTTTTGCCGAGGGACCGGGATTCTGGAATTCCCCGAGTAGCGGCGAGCGAAACGGGAGAAGCCCAAACCTACGCATCACAATGTGTGTGATGCAAAAAAAATGAAGAAATAAAATTCTTCAAAAGTTTTAGTATCGTACATAGTGTGATGCGTGGGGGTTGTAAGGCGATAGCGTTCCATTTATGGAAGGAAAGTCATCAATGATTTTTGTAGCGGAATCTGCTGGGAAGCAGAACCCTAGAGGGTAACGGTCCCGTACGCGAAACAAAAGTCACTTTCTTGTTGTCGTTCTTGAGTAATCCGAGACATGAATAGCTTGGATGAATCTGCCGGGACTAACCGGCAAGGCTAAATATCTATAGAGATCGATAGTGAACCAGTACCGTGAGGGAAAGGTGAAAAGTAGTCCGATGAGGACAGTGAAATAGTTCTGAAACCACACATCTACAAGGAGTCGAAGAGGTGCATGCACCTCGACGGCGTGCCTATTGAAGAATGAGCCGGCGAGTTTACGCACACGGCATGGCTAAGGGCGTTAGCCCGGAGCCGAAGGGAAACCGAGTGTGAATAGCGCGAAAAGTCGCGTGCGTAAGACCCGAAGCCAGGTGAGCTTGTCATGAGCAGGGTGAAGTTTGTCGAAAGACAGATGGAGGCCCGAACCCGTTGATCGTATAACGTCTTGGGATGACTTGTGACAAGGAGTGAAAAGCTTATCGAACCTGGTAATAGCTGGTTCTCTCCGAAACAGCTTTTGGGCTGGCGTCTGATGTTTCTCCCGGGGGTAGAGCACTGGAAGGATCAAACAGGGAGCAATCTCGTTGATCCTATCAAACTCCGAATACCGGCGAGCGCAGTCAGGCAGTTAGACGATGGGGGCTAAGCTCCATATGTCGAGAAGGGAAGAGCCTAGATCTCAAGTTAAGGTCCCTAAATTCGTGCTGAGTGCATCACAAGGAAGTGGAAGTTCTAAGACAGTGAGGATGTTGGCTTAGAAGCAGCCACCATTTAAAGAAAGCGTAACAGCTCACTCATCGAGAACTTCTGCGCCGAAGATAATCGGGGCTAAGCACGATACCGAAACTGAGGGCTTAATGCGAATCCGTTTGCATTGAGCGGTAGGAGAGCGTTCCAAACCGCGATGAAGGATAAGGGGTGACCCATTCTGGAGCGTTTGGAAGTGAGAATGCCGGCACAAGTAACCACAATACGGGTGAGAACCCCGTACGCCGAAAGATCGAGGTTTCCTTGGCACTGATAATCAGCCAAGGGTTAGTCGGGCCTAAGCAAATGGCGAAAGCCGAACGCGATGGACATAGGGTTAATATTCCCTAACCTCGCGCTGGTGCGATGGAGAGACGGAGGGTTGTACATGGTGCACATAATTGGATTTGTGTTTGTAGCGTGAGGGCGTATCTTCAGGAAAATCCGGGATACATTACCCCAAGCGAAGCATAAACTTCTTGATTCGTCAGGAGGAATACCATGGAGCACGCTTCCAAGAAAATCTTCTAAGCTATAGCCAGCGAGAGACCGTACCGCAAACCAACACAGGTGATCAGGTCGAGTAGACCAAGGCGAACGAGTGAGAGGTCCTCAAGGAACTCGGCAAAACAGCGGCCGTAACTTCGGGATAAGGCCCGCCTCCTATTAAGTTAGGAGGCCGCAGCGAAAGATTTCCAATCGACTGTTTATCAAAAACACAGCTCCCTGCGAACTCGCAAGAGGATGTATAGGGGGTGACACCTGACCAATGCCAGAAGGTCAACTAAGGTTGGTGCATGGTAGCAATACTGTGTGCTGGACTTTATAAGCCCTGGTCAATGTCGGCGATAACTATAATCGTCCTAAGGTAGCGTAATTCCTTGTCTGGTAAGTTCAGACGTGCACGAATGGTGTAACGAGTTGGAAACTGTCTCGAGGACTTGCTCGGTGAAAATACAATACCGGTGAAGATGCCGGTTACTCATAGTTAGACGAAAAGACCCCAGAAGCTTTACTGTAGCTTCGTATTGGGATTGCGATGCATATGCGTAGCATAGACGGGAGAGGTTGAAGCGCTGATCTTGGTTGGCGTGGACTCATCAGTGAAATACCGTTCTTATGTGTTGCAATTTCTAACCTCAGGCAAAACACCTGGGAGACAGTGCGTGGCAGGCAGTTTGAGTGGGGCGCTCTCCTCCCAAAAAGTAACGGAGGAGCCTACAAAGGTCAGCTAGGCGCGAATGGAAACCGTGCCGGTCGTGTAATGGCACAAGCTGGCTTAACTGCGAGACGTACTTGTCGAGCAGACACGAAAGTGGAGCATAGTGATCCGACCTTATGCATTAGATGCAGGGGAAGCCCAACGGATAAAAGTTACTCTGGGGATAACAGGCTAGTTCCGCCTAAGCGTCCATAGCGACGGCGGAGTTCGGCACCTCGATGTCGGCTCACCACATCCCGGAGCTGGAGAAGGTTCCAAGGGTTTGGCTGTTCGCCAATTAAAGTGGTACGCGAGCTGGGTTCAGACCGTTCAGTTGCTGAAAATTTTTCGGCGCTTGGACAGTCTGAACCCGATCGAGAAAATGAAAGTTATCCGAAATATATAAAAGGTTTTTCGTCACAAAAAGGAGTAAAGAGTCAACCAATCACGGCGGTCTTGCATGGGAACATGCAAGAAGAAATCAACTTATATCGGTGGAGCCCAATTCACATTCATATGAAGGGTAATACCGAGGGAATTCAAATTTGCTTTTGCAAGTATGTTGCCCCTAGAGACTGAATGTTGAACACCCAGAACGGGTGAAGTTACAGTCCAATGCACGAAGGTAATTCGTGAAAACATGCGTGAGACAGGTTGGTCTCCTATCTACTATGAGCGTTGATACTTGAGGAGAGTCGTCCTTAGTACGAGAGGACCGGGATGAACTGACCTCTGGTCTATCTGTTGTTCCGCCAGGAGCATTGCAGAGTAGCTATGTCGGGAAGGGATAACCGCTGAAAGCATCTAAGCGGGAAGCCTCCTCCAAGATTAGGTATCGTTAAGGCCCGTGAGAGATGATCACGTTGATAGGCTTTAGGTGTACATGCAGTAATGCATTGAGCCAAGAAGTACTAATTCGCCGATTCTGCGGGGAAGCATGAAAATCTATTAACGAAATTATTGTGCTCGGTGTTTTCTTTGTGATGAGTGAAGTGATTCAAGATTGTGTTCTGGTGATTTGACGCCGTGGTCACACCCGATCCCATTCCGAACTCGGCAGTTAAGCATGGTTGTAGCGATGGTACTCGCAAGGGGAGAGTAGCTAATCGCCAGAACAGAGCCTTGAATCACGTGTCTTTTTTAAAACCTGTCTGAGTACAGGTTTTATTTTGTTATACTTTCCTGTATGCGTTGGGCAGAAAAACGACAGACTTTATATGCGGGGAGCATATTTTTGGGAATTGTTTTAATTCTCGCAGGTGTATGGTTTTTATTTTTCTTTCGTCTACCTACATGTTCTGACGGTATTCTCAATCAAAATGAAGGGGGAATTGATTGTGGTGGTGTTTGTGCAACGCTCTGCCAAGCTCCTCGAGTATCTGCTCTTTGGGCACGCTCGGTTGTCGTTGCCCCGGGTGTGTATCATGCAGTTGCACTAGTTCGTAATCCTGAATCTTCTGCTGGCACTAAGGCGCTTCCATACACATTTCAAGTCTTTGATGCAAAAAATATTTTGATTGCCGAGCGTCGTGGGGTTATGTTTCTCTACCCCGGAGAAGTAGTTCCGCTCTTTGAAGCAAATATTCTAACGGGAGAGCGTATACCTGCGCGTACTTTTATAACCTTCGGCGATGCTGTGTGGGTACAGATGGAGAGACCTACAGAGCCTATCCAAATAACTTCACGTGAACTTAATCAGGACACCTTAACGCTCACCGCACACATTGAAAACAAAACAGCTCTACCCGTGTATGGGACTACACTCACAGCACTTCTCTATGATGCAGACGATATTATTATTACAGCATCACAAACAAAGTTTGATTCATTGCCGGCGAAAGGATCACACGATGCCGTCTTTACATGGCAGGAGCCTTTCTCGCGTCAAGTTGTTCGTACCGATATTGTTGCACGTACCAAATGATGTAGAGACAAAAAGATAATGATGTCATTTTTTCGTCGTATTGATTGGTTGTTGCTCGGAAGTGCAGTGCTCATTTCGCTTGCAGGACTTACAAGCATGTTTGGATTTGGTGCAGAGAATCAATACGCATCGCACCAGATTATTTGGCTTGGGATAGGCCTCATTGTTTTTTTTCTGGCAAGTGCAATTGATTTTCGATTCCTACGCCGTACTGGTGTTGTGGTATTTATTTATGGACTCGCAATTTTCTTCCTCGGACTTCTCTTTGCTGTAGGATCTGTATTTAAAGGTGCGCAGAGTTGGTTTAACCTCGGGGCGTTCGCGGTACAGCCAGTTGACCCTGCGAAGTTTGCGCTCATTCTTGTTTTGGCGAAATATTTTTCTCGGCGGCACATTGAAATTGCGCAAATTCGCCATATTGTCGTTTCTGGTGCGTATACTTTTTTAATATTTGCATTGTTATTTTTACAGCCTGATTTTGGCTCGGCGGTCATTGTGGCGGGCTTGTGGATGGCAATGGTCTTACTTGCGGGTATTCCTATTCGACACCTTTTGTTATTGGCTGGAGGGGGGATTGCTGTTGTTTCGCTTCTTTGGATTTTTGCGTTTGCGCCGTATCAGAAAGCACGCATTATGACCTTCGTTCACCCTCTGGCAGATATTTCTGGTGCAGGGTACAACGCATTTCAGTCAACTGTTGCAGTTGGCTCCGGTGGCATCTTAGGAAAGGGAATAGGGTATGGTACTCAGTCACGCCTTCAATTCCTTCCTGAAAATCAAACCGACTTTATTTTTGCAGCATTCGCTGAGGAGTGGGGTTTGATTGGCACGCTTATTTTACTTGGTCTTTTTGGTCTTTTATTTTATCGACTCATTGATAATGCAAAGAAAGGTGCAACTAATTTTGAAACATTCTTCATGCTTGGTGTGGCGTCACTCTTTGGCATACACGCAATCATACATATTGGAATGAATGTAGGAATAATGCCCGTCACAGGAGTACCGCTTCCATTTATGAGCTATGGAGGTTCTCACATTATTACGAGTTACGCACTTCTTGGCATCGTGAACGCAATGCGTCAGTACGGACGAGAGGTGCACGAAGATGCACGCTACGAGGTGGTAGGTATTGGTTCGTAGACTTTTTTTGTCTCAGTAAGCATTGTTGCCAAAGTGTTTTTTTCGCTCAGTATTTCATCTGTATTTCTAATAGTGTTGAGTGCAAGAATTGCTCGAGCTATCTCCTCTGGATTTTTTGTCGGAATAAGTTTACCGTTAGGGTACGTGTGTAGAACATCAGGTATACCACCAACAGAGGTTGCAACAATTGGACACGCCACTCGAGTAGCTTCCAGAATGACGTAGGGCAGGCCTTCTTTGAGGGAGGGGAGTAAGAAGCAGTCTAAGGCGTTGAGGTATTTCCATGCGTCGGGGATAAACCCAATGAAAAATATTTGATCAGTAACATTGAGGCTTTTGGCGAGACTTTCAAGAGCTCCTTTTTCTTCCCCATCTCCTATAAGGACATAGAAATGATTTTTTTGCTGTGTTTTTTTATTCAATAATGCAATTGCTCGTATGCCGTACTCAATACCTTTGTTTTTAGTGAGTTCACCTACGGTACCAATGATACGGTGCGCGCCGAGCATGGTGAGTCTCTTTTCTTGTCCGTTGTGAAATTGCGCAAAAGCAGGAGTTTGAAGAAGGAATTTTCGCGCTCCCTCTTTAGATTGATAAGCGGTAAGAGGAGTATCAATGCCGAGTGGAATATAAAAGATCTTTCTTTTCATTCCTGGCATTTGTATTCCTTGGGCGTAATCTTTGTGGGAGATGGTGATGATCGCATCGCTCAAGAGTGCAGTAATAGAGCTCGCTATGTATATGGCTCCGCGGGAGAGAAGTCCTCGGGGTTCATTAAACGGCCAACCATGGGCAGTGAAGATTACTCGAGGAATTTTGGCGAATCTTGCAGCAAGCGCGCCCAAGCCTCCCGCCTTTGAGCTATTGAGGTGCACAATGTCGTACGATTCTTTTCTTAAAAATTTCACTAAAAAAAAGAAAGCTACTAGTTCTTTTTGTATTGAAATGTCCCGTTCGAGTGAGGGGATGGCAATTACGGTCACTCCCGCTGTTTCAAGGCGAGTACGGAGTAAGCCACTTCCTCCAAGTGCTACCGTGCATTCATAGAAAGGCGAGAGAGAAACGGCAAGGTCGTAGACATACCGTTGCGCCCCGCCCCAATTTGATTTTGTGATGACAAAAAGTATCTTTTTTTTCATGCTTCTTTTGGAACCAACGGCTGTAGTACAGGGTATCAGAGGAATGAGCGTTTTGTGGCTCTCTCTTTCTCATGTACTATTCCATCATCAGATGTTTTTAAATCTTCGTCGCGAGGCGTTCATATTACTCATTGGAGATTTATGTTTTCTTGCTTTTTCCCTGTGGGCAACGCTTCTTTTACGTTATTCTGCTTTTCCAGATTCACATACTGTATATACTCACTTCGTGCCTTTTTCGTTTCTTTTTATTTTTTCGGTGCTTATTTTTCTTATCGCTGGTCTCTATGAGAAGCATACTCTTCTTGTAAAGTCGAAGCTTCCTGAAATGGTGTTTTATGCGCAAATGGCGAATATTGCAGTTGCGGCAATATTCTTTTTCTTGGTGCCGTATTTTGGCATCCAGCCAAAAACGAATCTTTTTATCTACCTCGTTCTTTCGACGATATTCGTTTCCTCATGGCGTTTATATTTTTTCCCGTTTCTATCTGTGGTAAAACCCGCACCAGCACTGTTAGTGGGTGAAGGAAAGGAGGCTGAAGATGTTATGGGTGAAGTAAATGGCAACACGCGCTACGCCATGCGGTTTGTTGCACATGTCGACATGGATGGGCGCTCTATAGAGGAAATTCAGAAAACTATTATTTCTCATCTAAAAGAGACAGGTGTGTCCATTGTTGTTATGCCATTTGGACGTCTTCGAAATCAAAGTTTTTCAAAGGAGTGGGATGCCCTCATGCTCTCCAATGTTCTTTTCATTAATCTTCCTGATCTGTACGAAGATTTATTTGATTCTGTCGCCCTGTCATTACTTGATACACGTTGGTTTTTAGGTGCTCGTGCGCGAACCCCAACGGCACTTTACGATGTTCTTAAGAGAGTGACTGACACTATTCTCGCTCTATCTGCACTCATATTTTTATTGCCACTCATTTTAATTATCGCGTTTCTGCTCGCTCTAGGAGAAGGAGGAGGTCCCTTTATTTTCCAAAAACGCATTGGGAAAGGTAATCGTGTAATTTCAATCATTAAGTTTCGTACGATGCTTTTTGATGATGGTGAAGATCCAGAAAAAAAGAAACATAATCGTGTCACACACTTAGGTGCATTTTTGCGACGAACTCAAATTGATGAGATACCGCAATTCTGGAATGTGCTTCGAGGGGATATTGCATTAATCGGACCACGCCCTGAGATTCCTCATTTTGTTACTGAATATGCACGGGTAATTCCATACTATGAAACCAGACATCTCATACAGCCAGGTATTTCTGGATGGGCACAAATAAAACACGCGTCTCCGCCAAAGTTTAAGCTTGACGTTGAGGCGACAAAGCAAAAGCTGTCTTACGACTTGTATTATTTCAAGCATCGCTCGTTTGCTCTCGATATGGAGATAGTGCTACGCACCATAAAAATCCTTTTGGGTCGGGCAAGTCGCTAAAAGAGACGTTGGCAACCTTTCTTTAGGTTTATAGGTACAGTACACTGAAGCACTATGAGCGGTATAAAAAAAGCGATTGTTACGGGTGGTGCTGGGTTTGTAGGATCCCATGTGGTTGATGCGCTTATCAAAGAGGGGTTTGCCGTCTCTGTTATAGATGACTTATCTGGAGGAAAGCGAGAAAATGTACATCAAGACGCAACATTGCATGTTGTAGATGTGCGCGATTCCAAGGCGATAGCTCCAATTATCGCAGGAAGTGAGTTTGTGTTTCATCTTGCTGCTCTCCCACGGGTACAGTATTCAATTGAATATCCTGAAGAGACTAACTCAGTGAATGTCGGAGGTACCTTAGCAGTTTTGAAGGCAGCAAAAGATGCTGGAGTAAAGCGTGTTGTGTATGCAGCTTCAAGTTCGGCATATGGTAATCAGGAAATTCTTCCACTCTCCGAAGATGCTCCACCACAGCCACTGAGTCCTTATGCGCTTCAAAAATATGTTGGCGAGCTGTACTGCCGTGTTTTCAGTGACGTGTACGGACTTCCAACGGTATCAACTCGATTTTTTAATGTGTATGGCCCCCGACTTGATCCAGAGGGTGCATATGCATTAGTGATAGGAAAGTTTTTGAAACAAAAGAAAGAAGGGATTCCTCTTACAATTACAGGAGATGGTGAGCAAACGCGTGATTTTACCCATGTACGAGATATTGTTCGCGGAATGATACTTGCTGCAAAAAGCGAGAAAGTGGGGAAGGGAGAAATAATTAATTTAGGACGAGGACAGGAAACATCGGTGAATGCAATCGCCGAGTTAATCGGTGGAGCCGTTACGCATATTGATCCGCGTCTAGAACCTCGTCACACACGGGCTGACATTCGTCGTGCTAAGGAGCTTTTAAATTGGGAGCCCGAGGTGTCCCTTGATGAGGGGGTGGCTGAGTTGAAGAAACTGTTCGGGGTTTGATTTTTATTTCTGTATGATTACATCATGCAGAATATGTACGCTCGGTTTGTTGCTATAAAATAATTTCTTTTTGCGCTATGATTCGACCATGATAGTAGACGGAAGAAGACTTGCAGCAGAACGGAAAGAAGAATTGAAAATTGAACGCCAAAAATTTGGCGCGCTTTCTTTAGGGGTTGTTATCGCAACAACGAGCCCCGTGACTCAGTCATATGTAGGCATTAAGAAGCGCGCCGCGACGGATTTGAATATAGATGTCGTTGAGTATCGACTACCTGAAACTGCCACCCTCGAAGAAATAATGAATGCAACTAAGGAAGCAGGGAAACATGACGGTGTGATTTTGCAATTGCCATTACCTCCCGGTATTGATGTTGATATCGCAAAAAATGCCATTCCAAAAATGCTTGATGTGGATGTCTTGAGTGACCCTGCGTTTGAGTTGTTTGCGCAAAATAATTTTCCGGCAATTCCTCCAGTTCCTGCTGCCATGTGGTACATCATGAAGCGAAATAATGTCGAAATAAAAGGAGCGAACATGGTTTTGATAGGCGGAGGCAGGCTGGTAGGGAAGCCAGCGGGAGTTTTGTTTGAACGACTCGGTGCCAACGTTCGCACTCTTATAAAGGGTGATGATGTCGCATCGGCAACGCGGAACGCTGACATTATTATTTCTGGTGCAGGTGTTCCAGCGCTCATTAAGCCAGACATGATCAAAGAAGGTGTGGTCATTATTGATGGTGGAACGAGTGAGTCAGGAGGAATGGTGGTGGGGGATGCAGATCCACTCTGTGCCGAGAAAGCCTCTGTGTTCACTCCTGTTCCTGGAGGCGTTGGTCCCATAGCAGTAGTTGAAATCTTCACAAATCTCCTTGCGCTCAAAAATCTAGCTTGATTCTTTGATTTGTATACCCTGTGCTAAACCCGGGTTTAGCACTAATTGGTGCTTATTTTTCTATGTTCCCTTCGGAACCGATGAGGCATCGCCTAAACGCTAAACCCTAGCCCCTAAACCCTAGCTGTGGCATACTCTGAGCATTATGTGGAAAGTACGAATTGTCGCAGTTGTCCTCCTTTTGATTGGTGCAGGCATAGGCTGGTTTGTGGTGAACTCGGAGCATGCGGGTCAAAAATTCCCATTTCGTTATGGTCTCGACTTAGCTGGTGGTTCACACCTTTTATATAGAGCCGATACATCAAAAGTTGTTTCCGGCGATGTAAATTCTGCAATGCAGAGTTTGCGTGATGTTGTTGAGAAACGAGTGAACATTTTCGGAGTGTCTGAGCCGTTAGTGCAGGTAGAGCGCGGAGGAGTTGTTGGTGGCGGGGAAAATAGATTGATTGTTGAACTTCCAGGCGTTACTGATTTATCAGAGGCAGTAAAGGCAATAGGTCAGACCCCAACACTAGATTTTCGTCTTCAGAAAACTGACGAGGCAGGTGCTCTGGTATATGAAGACATGGGGCTTACAGGTCAGTACCTTGATCATGCAACACTCGACTTTTCATCGGGTCGCGAAGGGACCCTTTCTAATCAGCCTATTATTGTGTTGACCTTCAACCCTGAAGGAGCTAAGCGTTTCAAGGATATTACATCGGAAAATGTTGGTAAGGTGCTTGCCATATTTCTTGATAATGTAGTAATTTCAGCCCCTGTTATTCAGGAAGCAATTCCAAACGGAGAGGCAAATATCACTGGCACCTTTACTCCAGATGAAGCGCGTGAGTTGGTTCGCAATCTCAATTTCGGAGCATTACCAGTGCCAATTGAGCTCGTGTCTTCTCAGACTATTGGTGCATCACTTGGTGAGAAAGCACTAGGTCAGAGTGTAAATGCGGGTCTTTGGGGATTTCTTTTAGTTTCAATCTTTCTTGTACTTTGGTACCGCTTACCTGGCGTTATTGCAGTCGTTGCACTATCGCTCTATGTAGCACTCAACCTCGCTGTCTTTAAGCTCATTCCTGTAACGCTAACAACTGCAGGACTTGCTGCGTTTATTCTGTCTATTGGTATGGCGGTGGATGCGAACATCCTTATTTTTGAGAGAACCAAAGAAGAGCTGAAAAGTGGCAAGGTGTTGGGCGATGCAATTCGGGAAGGATTCAAACGCGCATGGAGTTCGATTCGTGATTCAAACCTTTCATCAATTATCACGGGCGTCATTTTGTTCTGGCTTGGTGGCACCGCGGTGATTAAAGGTTTTGCCCTCGTGTTTATCATTGGTGTTCTTGTCTCAATGTTTACTGCTGTGACGGTAACGAGAACATTGTTGCTCGCCCTTGGGTTTGGTAAAAGTACTTCAAAGGCAGCGCATTTCTTGTTCGGTAATGGCTTAGGAAAATAATATGTTTATCGTAAAACACAGAAAACTTTTTTATTCGTTCTCGGTAGCGATTATTGTCATCTCGATTGCCTCGATGTTGTTTTGGGGTTTGAAATTCGGCATCGATTTCAATGGAGGTTCTTTGTTAGAAATTTCGTACACTAGTGTACCCGCTCCTTCTGCTGATGAAGTACGACAGGCTACCCTCGACTCTGGAGTTGTTGGTTCGTCTATTCGTCCTACTGGGGAGACTGGGTATCTTATTCGTACCCCATTTCTTACTCCCGCTGAATACGATTCTCTTAAGGTAGGGCTGACGAAGGGGGGAGCATGGCAGTACGATCAGAAACGCTTTGACTCTATTGGTCCTACTATAGGATCTGAACTCAAAACGAAATCAATATACGCACTCGCACTTGTTCTTTTGGCTATCGCGCTTTTCATTATGTTTGCGTTTCGAAAAGTATCGAAACCAGTTTCATCATGGAAGTATGGCCTTGTTGCGCTCGTTGCCTTGGCACATGATGTCATCGTTCCTATTGGTGTATTTTCACTACTCGGGCATTTCTTTGGAGCCGAAGTAGACACGCTTTTTGTCACGGCCATCTTGGTGGTATTAGGTTTCTCTGTTCACGACACCATCGTTGTGTTTGACCGTGTGCGTGAAAACTTGAGAAAGAATCAGGAGAAAAATGTGAAAGAAGCATTTGAAGACACAGTAGGGCATTCTATTGCACAGACTTTGAATCGCTCTCTCAACACCTCGCTTACAGTAGTCTTGGTGCTTGTTGCTCTTCTCCTCCTTGGTCCTGTTTCGGTCCACTACTTTGTTATCGCACTTCTCGTAGGAGTTGTTACTGGTACCTATTCTTCAGTCTTCATCGGTTCACCACTCCTAGTAACTCTAGAAAAAATGCAGAAGCCAAAAGAAGAAGTACTGAAGAAAGGAAAAAACTAATTTTAAAAAATGTCAGAAGGGTACGTGCGTCTAAAGTCCTTAGTAACTACTGGTAACTATCGGCCAGAACCACCAAATTGCAAACGCAATCTCGGCGACAGTAAGTGTCTTGGGAAATTGAAGGGCGGTAAATGCCCCACAAATGCTTTGGAAACAGGAGAGTGTGGTGGCTGGAAACCGAGAAGTGGATTGATCCCCCTACTTCAATCTCTGATAGAGAAAGTTAGAGGTTCCTAGAGTTTTTTGAAATATAAGAGTTTTCAGCTGATTACACTTCCTCGGAATTCTTTTCCATCGAGCGCTTTTGCAATTTCAGTCAGTGAGTTTCCATTTACGATAGACACAGTCAATTCTGCTTTCTTAGCGATAGCTGATGCCTTAACATCGAATGGGGAAGAGAAGCCTGGAGTCCATTTTTTAGGAAGAAGCGCTAGGTACTCAGTCCACGAAAGCTTAGGTAGTGGCACAGCATCAGGATTTTTTCGAGGGTCTGCGGTGTACACAAAATCGATGTTTGAAATATTGACTACATTTTTTGCGCCAAACATTTTTGCGAGAAGCACTGCATCAAAGTCTGTGGAGTGGCCTGGCAATTCTCCTGCACCAATCAAAACTGGTGTTTTGAATGTAATCTTTTTTCCATACTTTGTAACGACTTCTTTGTGTGCGAGTTTGGCAAAAGAAAGGCGCATAAACTCAGCGTTGAAGTGTGTTGTGTAAATGCCCATCCAATCGTTTTCAGTGTCAGAAACAGGGCGCACCTCGGCGAGGGCGTTTTGATAGTTACGGCAGGTTTTTCCTCCGCCGACAACAATGATGAATCGACGACCTTTTTTTACTCGCTCAGTTATTGTCTGAACAAATGCTTTTACAAACACTGGGTCTGGCAGGTCGGGTATGACCATCGAGCCACCAAGAGAGATGACCGTTATGTTGCTTTGCTTAGAGGTTTTAGCTGTCTTTTTCTTAGTATTTTTCATTCCTGCCATTATACATATGCTGATGAATAGGGGATAGTAATTTAGATATGGCAGGATGTACGGTTATTGACTTTCTATAAATAAATGCTACAATTTGTCCAATGGGATTAGAAGGAGATAAAGGTAGGGAAGCTGGTAGTTCAGCTCTATTGCCGTACACAAAGGAGTCACTGGAGCATGCTCGAAGAGAGGGTGCGCCTTTCGCGATGGTTGTTTTGGATTATGAAAAGACAGAAAAAGGTCATCGTATGACGGTTCCCGCAAAGACCGAAGCCGCAGTTACTTCAGCGGGTAGAAAAGAATTTGAACATTTACCAGAAGGAAAATTATGGATGGCGGGAGGTCTGTTGCTTATTTTGAAATGCAAAGATGTTTCTATTGCACTAGTACGACAGCGTGATTCAGGTGCTCCGTCGTATCCAGAGCATTGGACGCTTGGTTCGGGTATGCCATCGCCTGACGATGTCCCGTCGGCACCATGGAAGACAGCTGCTCGAGAGGGTATTGAAGAATTTATTATTGCCACAGCAGATGGAGTTATTCAGCCGGTCTTTAATGTTTCCGAGCTCGATGCAATAGCGGGACATGCAGTATCTGAGTCAGATGCTATCCGCACTGATCCAGATTTTGCGCATCTCCCTGAAGTTTTGAAAACAGATTGGAAAGTTCACACTCCTGCTTCATTCTTTAAGGCACCAACAGAAGAAGAGGTTGAGGTGGTATATGAAGATGGCTCCATCCCCGCAACGACTCAAAGTGGAGTACTCGCGTTTGATCCAAAAGCATCAGGAGTAGATTTTTTGAAGATAGTTGAAGTTGATATGAGTCAGTACGCACTCAATGAAGTTTCTATTTTTGACGGCGAGACTCACAACGGGAAGTCTTTGAATGGTGCTGACGGATGTTTAAAGGTTACTGAGAGGGTAGATGGTAATGGGCAAAGACAGTTACGCCTTACTAACGAATTTGTTGCTGTATATAAAGACGGGGTACAGCAAGACCTCGCCCCCTATCAATGTGAAAAAATGACCGTACCACTCGCTACTATGTTTAAGGCTTTGAATGGCGAAGGCCGCTAATCCATTAGATTTAAAGGGTTTTCGCCTTTAATTTAAAGCTAAAACCTGGCACCTGAAACCTGAAAGCTGGCTTCAAAAGCCCAGCTTGACGGCTTTAGGGCGGGGGAGTAGTATAGACAAACGCTTGCTGTGGCATGCGGTTATATTTGTCATATGGGAACAAACTGATTCAACGAAAGACGATTCACCCGTATGCCGGAGTAAAGAAAAAGCTTCGGCTTTTTTTCTGACTAGTGAGCGAGGGAAATGAAAATTCTTTTTCATTTCCGAGCGAATGCAGTCAGGTGAGAGCTTTAGCTCGAATCCCACAGAGATCTTTGAAAATTGAATACGTACGTAAAAGTACGAAGACCAGTAAGTTTTGCGATTAGCATAGGAGCCGATCGTAAAACACAAAAAAGTAAGTAGTAATCAAGAGCCAAGAAATCAAAAGATCCGAAGATAAAAGATTTTCTTCTTTTTCTTCTGTTCCGTGTATTGATTTCGTGCCCTTCAATTGGAGGCATGAGATCTTAAATTAGAGTTTGATCCTAGCTCAGGATGAATGCTGGCGGCGTGGATAAGGCATGCAAGTCGAGTGGGTTTAGACCCACGGCAGACGAGGTAGTAACACGTAGGAATCTACCCTAGAGTCGAGCATATTCCATCGAAAGATGGCGCAATTCTCGATAGTCACTAAGGTGTAAAGGAGCAATTCGCTCTAGGAGGAGCCTGCGTAATATCAGCTAGTTGGTGAGGTAATGGCTCACCAAGGCTATGACGTTTAGGGGAGCTGAGAGGCTGACCCCCACCGATGGAACTGAGATACGGTCCTTACTCCTACGGGAGGCCGCAGTCGAGAATCTTCCGCAATGGACGAAAGTCTGACGGAGCGACGCCGCGTGGTGGATGAAGTCCTTCGGGACGTAAACACCTTTTATGAGGGATGAAGTTTTGACAGTACCTCATGAATAAGGGGCTCCTAACTCTGTGCCAGCAGGAGCGGTAATACAGAGGCCCCAAGCATTATCCGGAATTACTGGGCGTAAAGGGTGCGTAGGTGGCGTTATTAGTCCTCTTTTAAATCCTCGGAGCTCAACTCCGAGGCTCGAGGGGAAACGGTAACGCTAGAGGATGTAAGAGGTATGTGGAACTCATGGTGTAGGGGTGAAATCCGTTGATATCATGGGGAACACCGAATGCGAAGGCAGCATACTAGGACATTCCTGACACTGAGGCACGAAAGCGTGGGTAGCGAAAAGGATTAGATACCCTTGTAGTCCACGCCCTAAACCATGTTCCCTAGCTATGAGGAGTATCGACCCTCTTCGTGGCGTAGCTAACGCGTTAAGGGAACCGCCTGGGTAGTACGGTCGCAAGACTAAAACTCAAAGGAATAGACGGGAATTCGCACAAGCGGTGGATCATGTGGCTTAATTCGTCGGTAAACGAAGAACCTTACCAGGGCTTGAAACCATACTGCATCCCAGTAGAAACATTGGGAGCCTTCGAGGGTGTATGGCAGGTGATGCATGGTCGTCGTCAGTTCGTGGCTTGAGCTGTTCCCTTAAGTGGGGAAACGAACGCAACCCCCGTTGTCTGTTTTATATGTCAGACGAGACTGCTCCCTCACGGGAGAGGAAGGAGGGGATGACGCCAGATCAGCATGTCCCTCTGATGCCCTGGGCTGCACACGTGATACAATGGGCGCGACAAAAGGAAGCAATACCGTAAGGTGGAGCAAATCCCAAAACGCGTCCTCAGTACGGATAGAGGTCTGCAACTCGACCTCTTGAAGCTGGAATCGCTAGTAATCGTAGGTCAGCTATACTACGGTGAATACGTTCTCGAATTTTGTACTCACCGCCCATCAACTCAAGGGAGCCGGGAGGACCCGACGCCCGTGTTTATCACGGTCTACGGTAAGCTCGGTAACAGGGAGTAAGTTGTAACAAGGCACGGCTAGCGGAAGCTGGTCGTGGAACAATTCCATGCGGAAAATGTTTTGCTCAGAATTTATTCTGTTCAAAATTAATCCGGTCGATTGTCAGGTACAGAGTATTGATACACAACTCTAAATGGTATCCGGCACCCCGATTGTCGAAACGGGGATATGCGGAACAGAAGAAAGAGAGGAACTTGATTAGTTACTTTGGTTTGAGAAAGCTGCACCTGAAAAGGGCGGCGTTTTCTTATTGCTTAGACCATGTCTAACTTACAGGCCTTCGTGACGGAGGAATTTTTCTGTTTCTTTTTGGAGTACAGAGAATGAAGGAATGACAAAGAGTGTTTTTTGCATCTCTGTGTAGATGTACGGAGTTTTTATTATTCCCTCAATGTTGAAAGGCTTTCGTGTCACATTCTTTGAGAATGCATGCGGTAGCTCTCCAAAGGAAGAGAGTAAGCCCGCCCCGAATGCTTTCAGGTCCCCGCGCTCTTTGATGAGTCCGAACTCAATGGTGAACCAGTAGAGGGTTTCAATCTTACGTAGTTGTCGCTTAGAGGCTTTCAGTGCAGCTTTACCTAGTCGCTCTGAGAAGTGGGCAAACTCTGGATTTACAAACATAGGCACGTGTCCCACGACCTCATGAATCATGTCAGGCTCTGGTGTGTAGTCGGGGCGAGAGTGGTGTCTGAGGTACTGCGTTGAAATCATGGTGCGACGACCCAAGCTTCCCAAAAACCAACGCACATCAACCAAGCCTCCAATAGGTTCTACTTGGAAGTTATTTAGTTTCCGGAGGCGCTCACTTAATTCATCAAGCTGTGGTATCTCGTGTTTTGTAAGCTTGAGTTTCTTTTGTGCATCAAGGTACGTGGATGAAGCGTAGCGTGCGTGAAGGGGAACCAAGTTCTTCAGTACCGTATGCCATGTTTCTTTTTCTTTTTTGTTGTAGCGAATACGAGGGAATACTGTTGGATTCTCAAGAAATGCATCTGCTTTATCCGCTATGAATTTTCTTCTTTTTCTGTAGGTGGGGTCATTAGCACCGGGGTGGTCGAGCGAAAGGAGAGTAATGTCTTTTTTTGTTGGTTTCATATGTGTTAGTTAGAAAAATAAAAACCCGCCTTTGTGAGGCGGGTTTGAATAGAATTCAAATGTTTCCTAATCAATAGGAAGCTAACCCGCCTGTTTGGCGGTAATAGTAGGAAGTTGCGCTGTGCGAAGTAAAACTCATTGCCTTATGACGATAGCAAGCACAAAATGATTGTCAATTCGCCAATCATTGTTTTAAAAGCTGATTTTTGTTAGTATTTCCGATACTCGCGGGCAATTGGCTCAACAGTAAATGCGCGCTTAGCTCAGTTGGTAGAGCATTCGACTGATACTCGGAGGGTCCTAGGTTCGAATCCTAGAGCGCGCACAAAACAACTAAACCCAGCATGGAATGCTGGGTGATTTTGTTTGTAGCGCGCTCTAGGATTCGAAAGGCGGAGACGGCAAAGCCGTGAGCGAAGCGAGCGAACGTCGAGCCGGGGTCGAGAGCACTTAGTGGTTTGCGAGCTCATGGAGCAAACTGCTTAGTGACTCGTGACCGAATCCTATATACTCACCAACAAAAATTTTCCCAATTTGATATAGTCTCCCTTCAAGGGTGTGTGGCGGAACTGGAATACGCGTACGCCTCAGAAGCGTATGGAGCAATCCTTGGAGGTTCGAATCCTCTCACACCCACTTATACCTCCGGCTGTTGCTGGGTCATGCAGTGGAAGGTACCAAAACCGTACACAAGATAGGTGGCATCAATGCCTACTACTTTTCTGTCAGGAAAAACTGATTGAATTATTTCAAGAGCTTTTGCGTCGTTCTCGGTGCCGAATATAGGCACGAGTACTTTTGTATTTCCAATATAGAAATTTGTATAGCTCGCTGGTAGAGGTGTTTTGTGGGCAGAGATTTTTCCTGGCATAGGAAGTTTTATGACGGTTAGTTTTGTACCATCTTGATCGGTAGCATTTTCTAGAATCTCAAAGTTTTCTTTTAGAATTGCATGATTAGGGCTTGCGGTGTCTTCATCGTATGCACACAAGACTGTTGTAGGGTTTACAAATCGAGCGATATCGTCAATGTGTCCATCCGTGTCGTCTCCCTCAATACCTTCTTTGAGCCATATGAAGTGGCGAACACCAAGGTAATCGCTCAAGTATTTTTCTATTTCTTCACGGCTTAGGTTTGGGTTTCTGTTTTTATTTAAAAGGCATTGCTCGGTAGTCATCAGAGTTCCTTTACCATTCACTTCAATAGAACCTCCTTCCATAACAATGCCTGCTTCGAACATCGGCAATTTCATTCCAGCGTTCATGGCGTAGGGAATCTCGTTATCTTTCAGGAGTATTTTGTATTTGTTACCCCACGCATTGAAAGTCCATTTCGCCATAGCGAGCTCTTTGGTTTTTTGGTTTGTTACAAAAATAGGTCCATAGTCTCTAAACCAAATGTCAGCGTAGTTAGCG
Source organism: Patescibacteria group bacterium (assembly GCA_004322365.1). Classification (GTDB taxonomy): domain Bacteria; phylum Patescibacteriota; class Minisyncoccia; order Phycocordibacterales; family Phycocordibacteraceae; genus Phycocordibacter. The sequence continues at coordinate 2,200 of SCTS01000007.1, read as the reverse complement.
GGATGGAATGTAACTCTTTCCATGTCTACACCTTTTTCTTCCAGTAGGTCAGTTACATGGTCGAGCATGACCTCATTCAGAACCTGTAGTTCAACTTTCTCTGAAGTGGAAATCTCTTTTATAAATTCAACAAAAGATTCTTCTGCTTCTTTGAGGTGGGGAAATGAGGTGGTGTCGTGAGGCCATGAGAGCCACACAGCGGAGTGTTTTTCCCACTCTGCAGGCATAGAGAAACCTAACTCAACTGGCTTTTTTGAAGTATCCATTTATTTTGCAGGATTGAACTGGTAGGTGTCGGGACGGCGATTGCGGAAAAACCCCCATCCGTCACGAATGCGTTTGTTATGGCTGAGGTCGAGCGTTGCAACGAGTACCTCTTCTTTGGTGGCACTTGCACGCTTCAATACTTTTCCGAATGAGTCGCACGCAAATGATTGCCCCCAGAAATTTAATTTGTCTTCTTTGCCAGTACGGTTTATCGCAACGACATGCACGCCGTTTGCGATGGCGTGTCCACGCATTATTGTTTCCCATGCGTCATGCCAGTCGCCGTCAGGGGACTTGTAGCCGACGACATTGCCGATAGCAGTAGGGTAGAAGATGATGTCGGCGCCTGCCAAAGTTGCCATGCGTGCCGCCTCAGGGAACCACTGGTCGTAGCAAATGAGAACGGCAAAGGTACCAAACTTTGTTTTGTAGATTTTGTAGCCGTCAGTGCTTTGTTTGAAATAATTCTTCTCATAGAAGAGTGCATCTTGTGGAATATGGATTTTGCGGTAGGTAGGCAAGATTTTACCCGTGTGATCAATCACCACAGCTGAGTTATAATAGTGGCCGTCTTTTGTTTTCTCAAATAGGGGAACGATGATAACAACACCAAGCTCTTTCGCGAGCATGCTGAATGCCTTTGTAGATTCACCCGGAATGGTTTCTGAGTACTTATCGAAGCTGTTTTTCTTGTACTGAGGGAAGTATTCGGTTCGGTAGAGCTCTTGGAGAGAGATTATTTTTGCTCCCTTTTTTGCAGCAGTCCGCACGAGCGTAAGCGTATGAGCAAGGTTTTTGTGCATATCGGCAGAGACCTTGCTCTGCACTGCTCCAATAGTAACGAGGGAGTTCTTTTTCATTTTTGTCTAGGATTTAATTATATATTTTAGAGTTCTGATGTCCACTGTTTTGGGGCTGGCTCCTTCGAGGCACAATTGACACACCTCTCATGTGAGATACCATTAGCACGATTTCAACTATGAAAAAAAACTCATCAAAAAAGAAGATAGACAAGCTCTCTCCAGCCCTCAAGAAATTTATTGAGCCTGACACTCGTGCCACCTCAGGCACTCTTTCGGCAAACATCAAAAAGAGTAAAACACCTGTGAGCGCATTTGCAGAGCGAACACTCAATCACACCAACGGGGGAGCGACGATGGAGGCAGCGCTGTGGCTCAAAGACCACCTCGCAAACGGCGGAAAACTGGTAGTGACGCTCGCTGGAGCACTCAGCTCATTCCAGATAGGAATCATGCTTGCGGAATTGATTCGTCAAAACAAAGTGCACTTGGTATCGGCAACAGGAGCAAACCACGAAGAGTCTTACTACCGCTATGTGGCACACTCGCACTACGCAAACATTCCTCGCTACACCGAACTCACACCTGCACAAGAAGCAGAACTTCGAGACGCAGGACTTCGTCGCATTACCGACACTTTCCTCCCTGAAGATGAAAGTGTACGCATTATGGAACCGCACCTTTTGAAGATGTGGCATGAGGCTGCAAAAAAAGGGGAGAGCCACTACCCACATGAATACTTCCGCAGACTCTTTGCGGAGAAGTTAATCAAACCTGACGCAAAGGCAAACCCTGCTGATTGTTGGACGCTCGCTGCGTACGAAAAAGATATTCCGATTGTAGTGCCAGGGTTTGAGGATTCAACAATGGGTAACATTTTTGCAAGCTACACCTACAATGGTCCACACAAAAAGAAAGGGGACACGAGTGTCGAGGCAAGTGTCATGAAATCAGGATTGGATTATTTCCACCTTATGTACGACTGGTACATGAAGGAGTCCAAAAATGCTCCAATAGCATTTTTGCAACTCGGTGGCGGTATTGCAGCAGACTTTCCAATTTGTGTTGTGCCATCACTCAAGCATGACTTGCAGTTAAAGAATGTCCGCGATTGGGCAGGGTTTGTTGAAATC
>SCTS01000006.1 GCA_004322365.1 Patescibacteria group bacterium | reverse complement strand
TAGATTTCCTGCGAGCGTTTTTCTTTTCTGCGCGAAACCTGCTTTTACGATGCGAAAAAAATCTTCCTCTTCAATCTTCTTGAAATTTTTATTTGAAATGTCATACACGGCAAGTATCGCTGAATCAACTGATGGTGGTGGATTGAAGCTTCCTCGAGAAACTGTTTTTACATATTTTGGAGCGCCATATGCTTTTACGGAGAGCGAAAGAATACTTTCTTTTTTACCTCGTGCAATTCTTTCCGCAACTTCTTTTTGTACCAGAAGTGCAAGCGAGACAGGTTTATTTTTTGCAGTTAAGCATGAACGAATTAATTCTCCTGTAATGTAGTACGGAATGTTTGCGGCAATTTTGTATGCGCCTTTTGGAAATACTTTATCAGGCGTATAGTCGCGAGCATCGCCCTCAATCAGTGTAAGTAAACCCGAACTAAGTTCGTCAGTAAATTTTTCTTTGAGCACCGAAACCATTGCGGGATCTTTTTCAACTGCGGTTACTATTCCTCCAAGCAAAAGTATTTCTTTAGTGAGCATCCCTTTCCCTGGCCCTATCTCAAGCACTCTGTCTCCATGGGTAACATTTGCAGCAACAGCTACAGCGCGAGCAATGCCAACATTAGTGAGTAGATGTTGTCCGAGTTTTGCACCTCGGCGCGCTTTAGGTGATCGAGGGGATTTCATCATTCCAGAAAGGAAACACTACCACATCGCGATACTCGGGATCGAGCTCAGTAATGAAAACTGAAGGCATATTTTCCGAGCGTGTGCCAAATATTCGACGCGTTCGCGCATAGGTTGTGTATACAATACTTTTTGCGCGCGTGAGAGCAACATAAAAAAGTCGTCGCTCTTCTTCAGTGTCTACGCCGTCTGCACCATCTCGCTCATGAGGAAATAACCCTTCTTCTAAGCCAGCAATAAAGACAACGCTAAATTCCAAACCTTTTGCGGCGTGTACGGTCATGAGCTTTACCCCAGCTTTTGGTTTTTCTAATTCATCCTGGTCTGACTGTAGTACGGCTTCTTCTATAAGGCGTTCAATACCAGTTCCCAGTGGAAGCGTGTCGTATTTTGTGGCAACAGTAACGAGTTCTTTTAGGTTTTCAAGTCTTTCTGCATCCTCAACATTTTTTTCAGAATACAAACGCCACATGCCACTTTCGGTGAGAGCAAAATATACGGCTTCTGATGCGCTTTTTTCCTCTATGGCTTTTGCGATGCGAGAAAGTGTCTGGCGAAAGAGATGTATTTTTTCTTTTGCTGAAGCAGGAAGGTTTTCCTCTTGATGATTAATTATTTTTGCGAGTGTGACCTTACCAATGCCACGAGACGGCGTTGCAATTGCGCGTGTTATATCGGCCGCAGAGTCAGGATTTAGGGCTGCGCGCAAATAGGAGAGTGCATCTTTCACTTCTTTGCGTTCAAAAAATCGAGTGCCAAGAACTTGGTATGGAACTCCGGCTCGCAAAAATCCTTCTTCCAAGACTCTCGATTGAAAGTTTGCACGGTACAAAACTGCAATATCTTCTGCACGAAGCCCTTTCCCTATCAAGTTCCGTGCTTCACGCGCAATAAAGTTTGATTCTTCATTTTCATCTGCAAATCCTGCCACCTGTATTTTTTCTCCGTCCTCATTATTTGTGTGCAATTCCTTGTCTCGGCGATTTACATTTTTTGCTATGGCATCGTTTGCGGCAGACAAAATTGTTTTGGTGGAACGGTAGTTTTCTGTGAGTAAAATGATTTCTGCATTTGGAAATGCTTTTTCAAAATTCATAATGTGTTCAATGGAAGCTCCTCGCCAGCTATAAATGTTTTGATCAACATCACCAACGGCCGCGATGTTGCCATGGCGCTCGCTCAGTAATTTTACAATTTCGTACTGCACGCGGTTGGTGTCTTGGTACTCATCTACATGAACGTAGTCCCATGCGCTTTGAAAATGTTCTCGCGCAGGAGGATGGTTAGTAAGAAGCCAATGCGCCGTAAGGAGAATGTCATCAAAATCGAGCGCTTTTTCTTTTTTCAAAATGGCTTCATATCGCCCCCACACTTCCCCAACTGCTTCATCTATATATGAAGAAGCGTGCTCATTTTGAAATTCTCTTTGCCCGACGGCCTCCCCTTTCTTTCGGCTCATTATAGAAATTACTTTGCGCGGTTCTAGTTGTTTTGGGTCGAAGCCAGCAGCAGTGATAGCTTCCCTCATGGCACGGGTAGAGTCTGCGCGGTCATAAATAGTGAAACGCGCTGGCAACCCCACTGCACCGTGGAATGTTTTTATTATTTCTAAGGCCAGCCTATGAAATGTGCCTATAAAGGGGTCGTGCCTCGGGGTGTCATACGGAGAAAGAACCAAATCGGTCTTTATAAGGTGGGAAACACGCTCTTTCATCTCCTTCGCTGCCTTGTTGGTGAATGTAACTGCCAAAATACGCTGTGGTGCTGTACCTTCGCGGATTATTTCAGCTATACGGTGCACAATAACCCTCGTTTTACCCGCTCCTGCTCCCGCTAATATAAGGAGTGCCCCCTTGGAATGCAGAACCGCCTTCTTTTGAGCTTCGTTTAGGTGTTTAAGGTGATCCACAGAAACTCACTATAACAGTATGGTTGCAAAATAGGCCTGAGGATTTAATTCCCTCTAGGCCACAGTTTATGTATTACGATATTTTTAGAATCATCTGTCAATTTTTAGGGCATTTTTTTGTTGTCCCCCAGGGTATTAAAAATTGATTGACTTCGATTTTCAGCTCGGTATAGTGAATGAACGACTGTTCGTTCGCGTTTCTTGTTTTGGCTTAATAGAGCCATTTTACTTGAAACATCTGTTGGCTACCCTGAGTGGGGATTACATATAAAAACAAAAGAGAACAACGCCCGCGACATTGCACATGCAGGTTCCCGAGCTACACAAAGAAAGTTTGTTTCGGCTTTCATTGCCGTGATAGTCCTTTTTTCGTGTCTCGGTACATTTAAAGAAGCTCATGCTTCTTTCTTCTCTTCATTGTCGGACTTTTTTGCTCCCCTATCTTCTGCCGTATCAGAGACCCCTTCTATTACAGCCTTTTCTGCTTCAAAAACTCCCGCTCTTCGGGCGGCAGTGAATGTAGATCCGAATCCAGCAAAGGGTGGTGGAGATATAACTATAGTTGGAGGAGTAGCTCTTGTTCCAGAAACTGGACCAGAAGGGACTCTCGCTGACATACAGGATCAGAAGCCACACTCAAATCAGATTTCAATATACGTCGTTCGTGAAGGAGATTCTCTTTCAGAAATAGCTGGAATGTTTCATGTTTCTCCCAATACCATTCTTTGGGCAAATAACCTGACAAACGCTAAATCAGTTCGTCCTGGAGATACCCTTGTTATTCTTCCTGTTACTGGAGTTGAGCATGTTGTTTTAAAAGGCGAAACGCTCGCGTCTATTGTTAAGAAGTATAAGGGCGACATGCAAGAGGTACTAGACTTTAATAGCTTATCCGCAGGAGCAAAGTTGGCGGTCGGTGACTCAATCGTTATCCCTGATGGTGTTGATGCCCCACAGGTAACAAAATCTTCCACTCCAACATCGGCAGGCAACTCAAAGCTCATTCGTGGTGCAGGGGGGCCTGTAGTTGAAGGTTATTACCTTCGACCTCTCATTGGCGGTAGAAAGTCCCAAGGTCTCCACGGCTACAACGGGGTTGATATTAGTGTTCCAATTGGAACATCGGTTATGGCATCATGTCCCGGCACGGTTCTGGTAAGTAGAGACTCAGGTTGGAACGGAGGATACGGTGATTACATTGTTGTTCAGTGTTCAAATGGAACGCAAACAGTGTACGGTCACCTGTCCAAAACAGAGGTGTCTGCAGGCGCATCAGTGGTTCAGGGGCAGGTAATCGGCCTTTCTGGTAACACTGGTCGTTCAACGGGTGCACACCTTCACTTCGAGATTCGTGGGGCGACAAATCCTTTTTAAATTTTAAGCAACGCGTCTTGCGTTATCAAAAAATTCTCCCTCATCGTTGTTTGGGGTCGCTGTTTCCTCAGGTTCTTCTATGTCAGTATCAGGTAATTCCTCTGATTCCGGTGCTTCTATTGGTGCATTGTCATTTGCGGGGGGTCGCCTAAAGGCAGGTTGTGTTGGTTGGTAAGCAGGGTTTTGTGCGGGTTCATTTTTTTTCTGTGGATTGACACCATCGACTGATTTATTTGATGTTGGAGTACTTTTGTTCGGGGTCTCTTTTAATGACTGACTTTGCGGGCGACCGCTATCTTTATTTACCAAGTGCTCAGCGTCTCGATTCCCACCTGTCCCACCCGCTCTGTTTTCAGGACCGCCACTCTTTTCTGGAGTCGTTTGTTTTTCTGGTCCACCACCTTGTGTTCCAGGATTTTTTCCTTGGAGTGCACGAATGGCTTTTCCCTCAGCCTCTTCCGTTCTCGATTTTCCTTCGCTTTCTTCTCCAGCTAATGGCTCGGTGTTTGCTTTGTTAATGCGGTATGAAATAAATACGAATGATGTTGAACATGGCACGAATGGAAGTAGTTCTCCTGCTGCGTTGAGTAGTGTTTCGGCCATCATTTTGTCAGTGTTGTATCCATTAAGCCACCACATGCCACGGCAATATAGAATAAAGAAATCACCTGCCCCAGGAAGCCAAAAGAGTGCTGCGTCTACAGCAATCGCCCAAGTAAGGTAGGCTTTATAGGAGTCTTTCGGTATGCGTTTCTTGCCACCGAAAATGGAAAACATGTTGCTTTTTGATCCTTCCGCCATGCCTGTATTGTAACCTTGTTTGCTATCGTCTACGCACGTAAAATGCGTGGACGGTACTGGAGTGCTTCAAGCACATGCTCCGAGCCAACGAGTTCAGAATTTCCAAGGTCAGCAATGGTGCGTGCCAGTCGAAGCACACGGTGGTATGAGCGAGGCGAAAGTTTGAGATTTTTTGCAGCACCAGTGAGGGTATTTTGTGCGTCAACAGAAATACCGGCTCGTTCGTCAAGAACTTTTGAGGGGAGCTCACTGTTTGTATGAGTGCTCAGTTTTAATTTTTTAGACCGTGCGATTTGTTTTTCTCTGGCACCCATAATACGCTTCCGTACCGTAAATGATTTTTCAGATTCGTTTTTACTCCCAAGTTTTTCATGGGGTACATGAGGGACATCAATCCACACATCAATGCGATCAATAATGGCACCAGAAAGCTTTTTTTGAAAACGCGCCATCTCTCGCGGGTCGGCATTATTTTCGGGCGGGTTCATTGCCGCCACTAACATGATGTTTGCTGGAAATGTTGTTGAACCGATGGCTCTAGATATTGTTACTGCGCGATTTTCCAAAGGTTCCCGGAGTGCCTCAAGTGTTCGCCTATCAAATTCAGGAAATTCATCAAGGAAAAGAACACCACGATGTGCGAGTGTTATTTCTCCTGGACGAAGTGCGTTACCTCCGCCCACGAGCGCAACATACGATGAGGTGTGGTGCGGTGCCCGGATAGGAGCAAAGCGTATAAGTGTTTCTGTAAGAGTGCCTGCAACTGAATGGATTGCTGTTACTTCCACGGCTTCTTCAAAAGATAATGGTGGGAGTATTCCTGCAAGTGCATGAGTGAGCATTGTTTTTCCTGTGCCAGGCGGTCCTACAAAGGCAATGTTGTGTCTACCCGCTGCCGCAATTTCGAGGCCGCGCTTTGCAGTTTCTTGTCCTTTTATGTCAGCAATGTCGACGTGAGGAAGTTCACTGTCTAGGCTTTCTCCTGCATGATGTGCAGTCTCCACTAATTCTTTGTTCCCCGTTACATGGTCAATAACTTCCCGAAGCGATGTTGCTCCGAAGACCTTAATGCCTTGAACGAGAGCAGCTTCGCGTGCGTTTTTTTCAGGGACAAATATTGTAGTAAAACCTTTTGCCTTTGCAGTGAGGGTTGCTGGTAAGATTCCCCGAACCTCTCGAAGTGTTCCGTCGAGTGCTAATTCTCCTAGGAATGCGGTTTTTGTAGGGTCGAATGAAATTTCTTCGGCAGACAAGAGATATGAAAGTGCCATTGGTAAATCAAAGACCGCCCCTTCCTTTTTAAGTCCGGCGGGGGCAAGTGAGATAACTATTTTGTGATTGAATGTCTTCGGTGATTTAAAACCAGAATGTTTTATTGCAGCGGAGAGACGGTCACGCGCCTCCTCAACAGCTTTATCAGCGAGACCAACAACTGAAAATGCGTACAGTGTTTTTTCAGTGACATCAGCTTCCACGGTAACAATTTCAGAGTGAGGAAATCCGGGCTGAACGCTATACACGCGCGCAAACATAGTGCGCATGATAGCAGGCATTCTGTATCGATTGATGTTAATTTATAAAAAAACACCTCTTTAGGGAGGTGTTTTTTAAATCGGAATAGAATTTTTATATAACTTCTCGCATGTGCTTTTTGCAGGTAGGAGAGGCTGGGTTTGCTTCGAGACGGTCCATTTCAATCGCTTCACCAGAAATTTCACACGTACCATAAGTACCCTCGGTGATTTTTAAAAGTGCACTTACCACTTGATTCAATCTACCTTCAAGTTCATTGAGAGCAGCATTGTTGTCCTGCATATCTTCAATGATATCGGCGTTGTCGTTTCGGTCGGCGCCAAACTCATCTCCTGCAGGCTTTGATGGTACCCAATCCGATGCGTTTGAAGGGTTTCTACTTCCAAGCTCAGAAAGCTCAGTTTCAAGGAGTACCTTCTCCTCTTCAAGTAATTTCTTAAATTTTACGAGGTCATTTTGTGTGAGCATTCGGGTATCCTAACATAGACAGGTCATAGGTGTCAGGTTCCAGCTGTCAGCTTCAAACCTCTCCCCAGAAGCTAAAGCCTAGCCCCTTGAACCTTTCTATTTACTGCTTTGCAGTGAAAGTCGAGTTATTACCTCACGAAGCGTGCTTTCGTTTGTGGTGATGAGAATGAGATCGGGGCGAAGGAAGGCATACATAATGTGCCACTCCAACTGACTTTCTCGGACGTCAGTATTTTTAATAGTACGGTCAGTGAATATGAGCGCAGGAGGAGTAGATGCGATGCTTGCGGGAGCAAGCGATGACGGCCTGAAGAAATTCCCCAACCCTTCATTCATACGAGTTTCCCATGAAAGCATTGCATCGAATGCATGGTCGTATGCAGACACCGTGATTAAAATAAATGGCTGGTTGCGATCAAATGCATGTACACCAACCATGACGCTCCGTGCATTCCGCACTAGTTCATTTGGTGCACCAAAAAGACCGAGGATGTCGGTGGTGGTAAGTGGAATGCCGTTTTTAGTGATAACAAATGCCTCCACTTCCCCAAGGTTGAGCGTTGCAGAGTTTTTTATTTTTCCAAGCGTGATAGGTAGAGCTTCCTCAGGTGAGTATTCTACCGCTCTTGAATGATTTGCAGGTATGAGTAACCGCTCCGATGCGGTTATGTTTGTTTGTTTATTAAAAACGAACGCTGCGCCGAGGCTCAGTATTCCAATGGCGATAAGAAAAACTGATCCCATTAAAAACATTCGCATGCGGTTAGCGCGTTTGGTTATTGCCGCAGTATCTTCGTATGGGCCCTCGGTTATTGTTCGCTGTTGTTCTGCTCCCACAATTGAAGTGAGTGTGGTGTTTCGTTTCCTGATTTCAGTGCTGATGTCGTTTGCATAGGTACGCACACGAGGAAGCCCGGTATCGGTCTCAGCGGATTTTTTTATTGCGTTAATTTCTGGTGGTGGGTTTTTCTCCCTCACCGGCTCTTCCTCGAGACCTATCTCACGGGCGCTTCTTTCAAAAGGATTTGCGGCAGCTGTAGATTGCAAAGGTGACTTCTCGACTTCCTTTTCAACTTTTGCAACAGGAAAAATTTTCTTCGTTGCTTCAACTACCGCATTGCCTGTATACAAAGAACTTACCGCTTTTGCTAATGCTTCTACTGTTTTAAATTTCGGCAATGGAGGCGCCTGCATTATCGGCTTCTCTACATTTTTTTCAATGACAGGGAGTGGTTTAGGTGGAGTGATAGGTTGTGTCGGGGTATTCACTACCATTACGGAGTGAGGTTCCTGTGTCGGCGCAACCAATAGAAGCTCGTCTTTAGATGGAAGAGTGTTGTCGACAAGTGCTTTTTTGTTCTCCTCGTCTATTTCCATTTCGTCTATCATTGTAACCCCCACCTAACCCTTCCCTTCTTGTGTCCTATGCAGCTGGCTTCAATCCTTTGCGTGTCGCAAATTCCGGATCAATCATTTTTATTGAGAGATTCACGCGTCCTTGATCGTCTACTTCTTTTACTACTACTTTTACAATGTCTCCGACTTTAAATGCTTCGTCTACTGTCGCTATTCTAAATGGCGCAACTTCAGAAATATGCACCAACCCCTCAGCTTTAGCACTGAGTTTGATGAATGCGCCGAAGTTCATGAGACGAGTAACTGGTCCTTCAATAATGTCACCCGCCTTGAATACTCGCGTCATGTCACGAATTATTTGAGCAGCTTTCTCTGGTGCATCAGCGAGCCCTGTAAGAAATACCGTACCGTCATCTTCTATCGTCACTGAGGCGACGCCAGTTTCCTCTTCGATTTTTCTGATATTTTTTCCTTGTGGGCCGATGACCATACCAATCATGTCGACAGGAATCGAGATGGAAACTATTTTTGGTGCACGTGGTGAAATATCTTTGCGTGGTTCTGCAATAGCGCCAGCCATAACTTCAAGAATACTCAGGCGCGCCTTTTTTGCCGCAATAAGTCCTTCTGCCAATACTGCTACTGGCACACCTTCAACTTTTACATCGAGCTGAATTGCAGTTACTCCGTTTTTTGTGCCTGCTACTTTAAAGTCCATGTCGCCGTGATGGTCTTCAGGTCCTTGGATGTCAGTCATTATTGCGTAACGAGTTGGGCTGTCATACATGACACCCATAGCAATACCAGCTACTGGAGATGTCATTGGTACGCCTCCGTCCATGAGTGCAAGCGTTGATGCGCACACAGAAGCCATGGATGTGGAACCATTTGATGCGAGCGCTTCAGACACTAAACGAATTGTGTAGGGGAAGATTTCTCTTGATGGAATAGCAGCTGAGAGTGCTTTTTCTGCAAGTGCGCCGTGACCAATCATGCGACGATTCATACCACCCATGCGTCCGGTTTCTCCAACTGAAAATGGAGGAAAGTTGTAGTGGTGCATGAAGTGCTTTTTTACTTTCTTGCCTTCGATAGAATCCACCACTTGTGAATCATCGGGTCCGCCCAAGGTGAGGGCTGAGAACACATGCGTTCCTCCTCGATAGAAAATTCCCGAACCGTGAAGTATTGGGGACAAACCACCTGCCTCAGCGAACAATGGACGAAGTTCATCGAGCGCTCTTCCGTCAACGCGCTCTTTATTATCAATGGCGCGGGTACGCATTGCCTCAGCAACCTGATCTTCAAAATATGAATCAGCCATTTTTACTATTTCTGGAGCGGTCTCAGCAACGGTTTTCAAAAATCTATCTTTCAATTCCCCCATCGCCTCTTTACCAGGGACTCCTGAGAATACTGCTTTGCCAAATTCTCCTTCTACTGCCTTAAAGAATTCAGGAATTTGTGGATCGACGACACGTGTCGGTACTATTTTTTTCTGCTTGCCTATAGCGGTGATTATTTCCTTTTGGAATTTCTGTATTTTTTCAATTTCTTCAACACCTCTTGCGAGCGCAGCTGTAAGTACATCTTCATCAATTTCCTTCGCCCCAACTTCAACCATCGTAACTACGCCATCTTTACCGCACACGAGTAAGTCGAGCTCCGCATCATCGGCATTTCTCATTGCGTAGGTAGGGTTCACAATAAAATCAGTCGCCCCTTTTTTTCTTCCAATGCGCACTGCGGACACTGGGCCATTCCATGGAGTTGGAGATATGGCGAGTGCGATTGATGCAGCATTCACTGCAAGAATATCTGGGTCGTCTTCTTCAATTGAAAGCACCGTAGTAACTACCTGTACTTCTTGGCGAAGATTGCTATCAAAGAGTGGACGCACGGTGCGGTCAATGACACGTCCAGAAAGAATCGCATCCTCAGAGGGTCGGCCTTCTCTGCGGATATATTGCGAACCTAAGATAGATCCTGCTGCATAAAACTTCTCCTCATACTCAACAGTGAGTGGAAAATAATCAATGTCATTGCGTTCTTTCTTACTCATGACTGCCGTTGCAAACACTATTGTGTTGCCATAGCGAACCATGACACTACCGTGCGCTTGCTCCGCAAGGTCGGTAAACGTAGCGGTTAACTTCTTCCCGCCAATCTCAGTCGAGAATTCTTTTTTTTGCATGTATCTCTTTGTTATGAGATTCGCAGATTTCAGGTTCGGCGAGCCGTCCTGCCTATCTGAGAACCTCGCTTTTAATATGTTGAGTATAGCAAAAAACGCCTTTTGTGAAAGACGTTTTTCTTTGATGTTCGCTTTTTAGAAAAAGCTGGAAGCTGACAGCTGGAACCTGAAAGCTTCCCGTCTATCTCTCATCCGTATCTGACCCAACTACCATAGGAGCAGAGTCGTCATCATCGAATGTTTCGTGTTTTGGAGCAGTGCCAATTGCTTCTGCTGCCATATCGAGGAAGTTTTTGCCGTGAGGCATGAGGAATTTTTTAGGCTCCTCTGACATATCTATGAAGTCATTTGCTGACTCTATGAGTCGTGCCGAAGATGATTTACCAAAGGAGATTACTTCTACTTGCGTACCGTGGCTATTTTTTAGATATTCAACGAGCGGTACGAAGTCGCCATCCCCTGTTGCGAGAATAACGGCGTCCAATTTAGGAGCCATCTTCACAGCGTCAACTGCCATACCAACATCCCAGTCTGCCTTCTTTGCGCCACCATAGAAAATTTGGAGGTCTTTTGTTTTAGTTTCGATACCGATTTTTGTAAGTGCGTCAAAAAACGCTTTCTCTTCGCCAGATTCTGTTGTCACTACATAGGCAACTGCGCGAATGAGAATGCGCCCTGCTACTGATTCTTTAAGAACATTTGCGAAATTGACGCGTGCTTTGTATAAGTTTTTTGCACTGTGGTAGAGATTTTGTGTGTCTATGAAAACGCCTACCCTCTGTGCTTTGTGTTTAATTGCTGCCATATAAATTAGGTTTTAGGTGCTAGCTTCTAGGAACTAGCTTAATGAAAATAAATAATTAATTTAAAAATATCGACCTCTTGAGTATAGACGGTCTAGGGTCAGAGTAGTTTACAAGAAGAACGGATGTAGCCGTCTCTTCATACTACTTCCTGTCGAGTAAAAAAGATTCAGGCTGTTCCCAAGGTCCGTCGTCGTCCATCTTTGGTACGAGGATCTCTAGGTCCGTTGATGAGCCTGGTTATGGCGTCTCGCGCCTCTTGAGCTCGTTCATTACGGCCAGGGCTCCTGAGTAATCCACTGCCTTCACGAAATGTTCCTGCTTCTCCCATATGGATTAAGTATGAAAACTACTTTCCTAAGTAGTAACTATACTACTTCAGTAGCAAACTCAAAAAACAAATTCACTAAATAAGTGAGGACAAACTACTTTTTCAAGCCCAAGTTCTTGATGACCTTGTTGTATTCTTTTTTGTCGGACTTTTCGAGGTATTTGAGGTGGCTTCGGCGGTCGGCAACCATTTGAAGAAGGCCTCGGCGAGAGTGCTTATCCTTAAGGTGCTTGCGTAAGTGAGTAGTTAATTCACCGATTTGTTTCGTTAAAAGGGCAACTTGAACAGATGCTGAGCCAGTATCAGTCTGGTGTTTCTGTACGGTCTTCATAACCCGTGCTTTCTGCGTTTTGGTGAGCATGTGCGCCAATATACCACGCACTTAGGCTTTTCGCAAGAATATTGTGCGAAGTTCACGATATACTTTATATATGGATATTCAGAACCTGAAACGAGAATTTCTTGAATATATTGAGATCACTAAAGGTCGGAGCATAAAAACTGTTGAAAATTACGACCACTACCTTTCTCGCTTCCTCGAATTTTCAAAAGCGAGTGATGTTGCTGATGTAAGTGAAGAAAAACTTCGTGAATTTCGCTTGTGGCTCAATCGCCAGCCAGGTACGAATGGCAACATGATGAAACGCAAGACTCAGAACTACTATCTCATTGCACTCCGTGCATTTCTAAAGTTTTTAGCCAAACGAGGTATTAAAGCGCTTCCACCTGAGCACATTGAACTTGCAAAGGTTCCTGAGCGTTCGCTCGACCTCATTACGGCAACCGAGTTAGAGCGGTTAATGAAAGCTCCGGTTGGTAATGGATTAAAAGAGCTTCGAGACAGAGCAATTATGGAAATGTTTTTTTCAACAGGACTTCGTGTTTCCGAATTGTGTGCCCTTGATACCGATTTAGACCTTTCCCGTGACGAACTTTCTGTTCGTGGGAAGGGCGATAAGGTGCGTGTAGTATTTCTCTCCCCTACCGCAAAGACCAGCGTGTCTGCATATTTAAAAGCACGACAAGATATGGCGGAAGCTTTGTTTGTTCGACACAGTACAGGAAAAAAAATTCCTTCACGCCTTACGCCTCGTTCTATAGAGAACATTATAAAGAGTTGCGCCATTAAGGCGGGTATTACAAAAAAAGTCACTCCGCATGTCATACGGCACTCATTTGCAACTGATCTTTTGGAAAATGGGGCTGATTTGCGTAGCGTTCAAGCCCTTTTAGGTCATGCAAATATTGCCACTACCCAGATTTACACCCATGTTACTGACAAACACCTCCTCGATGTCCATAAGGCGTTTCATGGAAAGAAAAGAGTGAAGTAACATGTTTTGAAGTATGAAACTCATATCGTGGAACGTGAACGGCATTCGGGCAGTCCATAGGAAGGATCTTTTTGTACCGTTTGTAGAGAAATACAAGCCAGACATTCTCTGTTTACAAGAAACAAAGGCAGAACAGTATCAGTCTGAAGTCGATTTACCTGACTACGAAGAGTATTGGAACTCAGCGGTGAAAAAAGGCTATGCAGGAACAGCAATTTTTACGCGCGTGAAACCCGAGAGTGTCCTTCTCGATTTTCCAAGCAACATTGTTTCAAAATTTAAGCTTCAAGATTCATACGGAGACACAAACAAAGAAGGTCGTGTGCTAGCGCTTGAATTTGAAGATTTTTTTGTAGTTACCGTATACACGCCAAACTCAAAGGGTGATTTAAGCCGTCTAGAGCTCCGTCACGTGGCGTGGGATAAAGCATTCCTCCAATACATGAAAGAGTTAGAAAAGAAGAAACCGGTCATTTTCTGCGGTGATTTGAATGTGGCACACACCGAAGACGATTTGGCGAACCCGAAGGCAAATGAGGGTGAACATGGATTCACAAAAGAAGAACGAGAAGGAATAGATGCGGTCGTAAAAGCAGGCTTTGTTGATTCATTCCGAATTTTTACTAAAGGGAATGGCAATTACAGTTGGTGGAGTCATTTTGCAAAGTCTCGTGAGCGAAATGTTGGTTGGCGTATTGATTACTTTTTTGTAAGCAAAGCACTTACTTCTTCTGTAAAAAAAGCAGAAATCCTCCCACAAGTTTTAGGCTCTGACCACTGCCCTGTCACCCTCGAAATCAAGCTCCAGTAAGTGTGCTAAACCCGGGTTTAGCACAGCACTACATGTGCAACCTCCGGAGGTTGCACATTAAGGATTTGAGTGAATATCTGGGCATGATATGCACAGGGTGAGACTAGGAATTTTTAAAGGACAGGAGATAATCATATAGGACAGTTCTTTCTTGAGGCAGATCAGAAGCCCAAGTTATACGCGCTTTCAAAAAACATTGATAAAGAGGCGCTATAAAGGCATCTGCCCTTAAAAGCTCGCTATACGGGGATTCCGTACAGCGAGCTTTTTCTATTTTAAAGGACATCAAAATGTGCTAAACCCGGGTTTAGCACATCAGTCTTTTCTTCCCCTAGACCCTAAACGCTAAATGGTCCCTACGGACCCGATGTGGCATCGCCTAATCCCTCTTCACTTAGACATGATATTTCGCTCGAATTTCTTCGAGCTCTTTCTCCTCCGCTTTTTCGCGGGCTTTCTTACCTTCCTCACCCATTTCTTTTAATGCAGAGTCTTCCATTAGAGAAAGAACTTTAACTTTTTCTTCTAGGTACTCTTTTGTATTCTTTTTTGGGTCCTCTAGTACCTCCTCTAGTAATGCATGCAGTATCCAACCAACGCGGGGCCCTGGTTTTTCGCCAAGTATTTTTATAACCATCTCTCCATCAACTGCCAGCATTGCAACTGAAATAGGGTCACGCAACGCTTCATCTACCATCGATTTATATTTACGAAAACGGAACGGCTGTTCTTTGGGCCGACCAGTACCAATGCGGTCACAGATGCGGAGATTCAGTAGGTCCCAAATATTTTCCTGTCCAACATTAACTATCATGCGCCTAACGGCTGAAAGCGTAATTTTGTCGGGGTCTGAAAAGAACATGTGCCAACGCACTAATTTGACGGCTATTTCTATCACCTCATTGGGGAACTTGAGCTCGCGCAGGGCTTTTTTTGTGATTCGGGCGCCGATGACTTCATGTCCATGGAATGTCCAATCTTTCTTTTCGTCAGACCATCGACGTGTTTCTGGCTTACCAACATCATGAAAGAGTGCCGCTAAGCGAATAGTAGTTGTCCATTCTTTATCAGCTGCGTGTTGCATGGCGCGCACGAGGTGCTCAAACACATCGAATGAATGTGCTTGGTTTTGTCCTATGCCGATACCGAGCTCTAAGTCGGGGGCAATATATTTTAGAAGCCCTAGTTTTTGTGAAAGAAAGATTGCCTGCATTGGCGTTGCAGTTTCAAGGATGCGAACAAATTCGTCGCGAATTCTTTCTTTAGATATTTTTTCAAGTTGTGAAGCATTTGTATGCAATGCCTCAGCCGTTTCTTGTTCGATAGCAAATCCTAATTCTGCAGAAAGACGAACGGCACGCATCATGCGAAGAGCATCTTCTTGAAATCGTGTGTTTGGGTTTCCTACGGCTCTAATTAAGCGGTTTTTTATGTCTTCATGGCCTCCGTGTAGGTCCACCATCTCCCCTGTTTTTGGTCGGTACGCAATGGCGTTGACAGTAAAATCTCGTCGTTTTAAATCTTCTTCCAAAGAAACACCAAACTCCACCATGTCAGGCCTTCGAGCATCTGAGTAGGTTCCTTCTTTGCGATACGGCGTGACTTCAATAACTTTAAGTGTTGGGTCTTCTGACTCCCCTACTACACCAACAGTCCCATATGTATTTTCATAGAAAGTTTCAGGAAATATTTTTTGTATTTCTTCTGGCGTTGCATTTGTGGTGAGATCCCAGTCTTTTGGTTTTTTCTCGAGAACTATATCGCGCACGCAACCCCCTACTAGGTAGGCTTCAAATCCGGCATTTTCAAGACCGTCAGCAACAATCAGGACTTCTTTGGGGATTGCTAGTTTCGTCATAGGCTCATTGTACGATAGGAATCTGCCAGCAAGACAGCTCAAAAGGCATTCGATCACGCATAATTTTCTGTCGAAAATTTGCGCGATCCCGGCTCGGCGTGCGCTCGCTACTCGCTCGCGGCTTCGCCGCCTCCGCCATTCGAATCCCTCCGGGAGCTACAAAATAATAGTCCCATAATGCTTCGCATTCTCATCCTTTATTTTGTGCTCCCGGAGGGATTCGAACCCCCAACGACTGCTTCGAAGGCAGTTATGATATCCATTTCACTACAGGAGCAACTGTTCTATCCTACGCTACACATTCGCTTCAAACAAATATCCACTCAAAATAAGATTAGTGTTTCTGTAGAGCATTCCCCTAGTCTCACTGACTCGAAGTGTGCTATAAATAAGCACATTGCGGGTATGGTTTAGTGGTAGAATGGATCCTTGCCAAGGATCAGACTCGGGTTCGATTCCCGATACCCGCACAAAGATAAACTTTCTAAAAATAGATGCCTGAGCATCTATTTTTTGTTGGGGAGGTATCAATTTAATAGGACATGCGGTGCTTTTCTACCCCCAGCCCATCTTTTGAGGCTATATTTCACAGGAAACGCGTTTCACGTGAAATTATTGACCTTTATGGCGGTTTTTGTGGATAACACTGTGCCTTATGTGTATAAAGGACATAATAGATTGTCCGTGAATGTTTGATGATTCTATAAAATGGCTTTAAATAAAGATTTTTTGTAAAAGACAGTTTAAGTAGTTTCACGTGAAACATGGCTAAGCATAACGAAGTAGGTAGAGTCGGGGAAGATGTAGCAAGAGAATTCCTTATAGGAAAAGGGTTTATATTTGTATCCGCTAACTACCGTAAACCATATGGGGAAATAGACCTTATCTTCAAGGACATCTCAAATAAGCTTATATTTATTGAGGTTAAGACTGTTTCATGGGAAACGCCAGATCCCCATAGTTCTTCCGTTTCCCATGAAACGCATCGCCCTGAGGAGAACATTCACCCACAAAAGATTCAAAGATTGAAGCGAGTTATACAAACCTACCTTGTTTCACATGAAATGGTAGGGGATTGGCAATTTGATGTAATTGCAGTCTTTCTTGACCAGAAAAACAAAACTGCCAAAGTAAGGCACCTAAAAAATATAATTTTGGAATCCTAGCTTTAACTTAGTCGGGGAGGAGGAGAATTGCCTACAACTCTCGCCTCACCTGACGCTTCGTCATACTGGCGAGTGCAACTGTTCGGCTCGGTCGCAGAGCCTCTCGGCACGATTCTCTAATCGCCCGCTCACGGTTTTTCGCAACGAAAAACATCGTTCCGCGCTTCGATTCTCGGAGGAAAGCACGCAGGTGCTTTCCTCCGCCTCTCCTTCGTTTCACTCTGTCGGGGCGCCGAGAATCGAACTCGGTCTATCTGCTCCCAAAGCAGACGTACTACCGGTATACTACGCCCCGCGACGAGAAAGAGAATATCATGCTCGCATGTATTCTTTTCGAGGAGCGAGGGCGAAAGGCTTCCTTACGCCCCGAACGCTGCTTCCTCTCCTTCTTTCACCCAAAACAATACCACTTTTTTCAAAAAAAAGCTCTATTGTTAAGTAGAATTCTTCTGTCCTTTAGAAGATTGACTATAGTGTTGCTATACTGCCCAAATGAGACCAACCACCTCCTTTGATTCATTTTCCCCAATTGATTACCGATACTGGGATGAGTCACTCCTTCCTTATTTTTCTGATAGGGGATTTTTAGACTACAAAATGCGAGCAGAAATTGCTCTTTTGAAGGCTCTCGAAAAACACAAGATGTGTCCGACTGCGGTTGTTCAGGAAGTAGAAACCGCATGCAAATCTGTTACTTCTGAGGAAGTGTACGCAGAAGAGGAGCGCATCAAGCATGACATCAGGGCGCTTGTGAATGTTATTCGTTCAAAAGTTTCTGACAGTGCAAAACCATTTGTACACATGACGGCGACTTCGTACGACATTATTGATACCGCAAATGCTGCACGATTTCGTGATGCAACGCAGAAAGTTCTCGTTCCTGCACTGAAAGATCTTGAAAAAGTACTCATTGATTTAACACTTCGCGAAGCTGGTACGGTGCAGGTTGGGCGTACACATGGACAGCATGCGGTTCCTATAACATTTGGCTTTGCACTATCAGGCTATGTGAGTCGTCTTGGTGTTTGTATCGAAGCGCTCGACGCCCTTGCAAAAGAACTACGAGGGAAGTTTTCAGGTGCGGTTGGCGCGTACAATGCGTCGTCACTTTTCTTTGCTGACCCTGAAGGTTTTGAGAATGATGTATTGGCAGGGCTCGGTCTTCAAGCATCAGAGCAATCAACGCAAGTAACACAGCCAGAACCAATGGCGCGTTTGATGGCAGAGGTTTCTATTACTCTCGGTGTACTTGCAAATCTTTCTGATGATATGCGTGCACTACAGCGTACAGAAATAGGGGAGATAGGGGAGGAATTTGAAGCTTCTCAAGTTGGATCTTCAACGATGCCACAAAAGAGAAACCCTATAAATTTTGAAAATGTAAAAAGCATTTGGAAGATAGTAATGCCTCGCGCCGTCACTGTTTTTCTCGATCAAATTAGCGAGCATCAACGAGACCTCACGAATTCGGCTTCATCTCGCACCTACGGTGAATCAATCGCATATACGGTGTCTGCGGTGAAGCGTTTAACTAAAACAATGTCGAAGTTGAAAGTAGACACAGTGAATCTTGAAAAGAATCTTGCTCTCGGCCGTGGGTCAGTGGCTGCGGAACCTCTTTATATTATTCTTGCGTCTTTAGGTCACCCTGATGCACATGAAAAAGTTCGAAATCTTACACTTACAGCAGGACAGGAAGGAAAAGGGCTAGAGGAGGTGGCGCTCAGCGATGCTGAAATGGCGCCGTATCTTTTAAGGATGACTGAAGCGCAGAAAAATATTCTTAAAAATCCATCCTTATATACAGGCATTGCGGAGAAAAAAGCGAAAGCTGTTGCTGAAAATTGGAATAAAAGACTGTCACTTTAAAAATAGCAAAGATTCGGATGAGTGCTTCCGAATCTTTGCCCCGTCTTCGCTCGAAAAACATGAAAATAAAACTCCCATGTTCTTTCTCGCTCGCCGACTTGTAAAACTCTCTACGGAAACCTCAAGAGTTTTTCTGCCATCCTTAGCTCGAGAATGTAAAAGAGGACTTTCCCGTTCTCCTCGCTTTCGTCGGCAGTAAGTGTGACCCTTCTTTTCCGTCTTACAATAGGAGAACATGAAGGGAAGTACTGAAGAGGCTTTTCTGGCGGTATTCCGTGAACACTATGACGGACTTTTTCGACACGCCTTCTTTAGGGTGAGCTCTAGAGAGAAGGCTCTCGATCTTACGCAAGATACTTTTATCAAGGCATGGGATTATCTTCGTGGCGGTGGAGAAGTAAAGCAGTTTAAGGGATTTTTGTACCGCATTATGCACAACCTCATCATTGACGAGTACCGTCGCAAAAAAGCAGAGTCGCTTGATAGTATGAGTGATGAACGCCGAGCGCATATAGACGCAGACATGGCTGAGGGTGGTGTATGGGAAACGGAAGAGCATATTGATGAAGAAGCGCTTGTAGTGAAGGTGCGGGAACAGCTCACGAATCTTTCACCAGAGTATTGTTCAGTCGTAACGATGCGCTACATAGACGGATTTTCTCCAAAGGAAATTTCACAGATGACGGGTGAAACAGAAAATACAGTATCAGTCAGACTTCATCGTGCCATTATCAAACTTCGCACTATGCTCTCATAATTTGCATATGAAAATTAATCTCATTGATTACATAAAAAAAGTTGGTGATGCCACATCGCTCTCGGCATTGGAGCAAGAAAAGCTTGAGAGTGGGTTGACTGAATACATGGCGATGAAGCCACTACGGACTGTAGATTCGGCTCAGGGTAAGAACTATATGGAGGCGAAAGATAGTTTATTCCCGGGTTTATTTTTTATGCATTCCAAAAGAAAATATATTCCCATTGCAATAATTCTAGGGCTCCTTCTTTCGGGAACTGCGTCATATGCAGCAGAGGGTGCTATGCCTGGAGATTTACTCTACCCAGTAAAAGTGGGAGTCAATGAAAAGGTGGTGAGCACACTCGCAGTCTCTGCTGAATCTAAAGCTACACTTGAAGCAAAATTTGCAGAGCGCCGTCTTGTCGAGGCTACGAATCTAGCGGTTGATAATAAGTTGACGGCTCACATACGAGCAAAACTTTCAGACGACTTTGCAAAACACGCTGACTCAGCGGTAGCGCGAACGAAAGACTTAGAAAAGAAAAATGCATCCATTGCCATCGGTCTCGCGTCAAATTTTGAAAGCAATCTCTCTGCTCATGAAGCGCTTCTCGTTCAGATTGATACACAAGGTGACGCAGATGATCTCGTGCAACTTATTCGTGCGAAATCGCACACGATAGGAGAGCTTCGTATGAAGGCTGAGAGTGGCGTGTATGTGAGAGCACATACTTCCGAAGACACTTCAGCATCTAGTGCAATAGCAGCAAAAAACATAGAGGAAGTAGATACTAAAGAAAGAGCCGCTCTTGCAATGGGAGGGGTGGCAAAAACTGCAGTTAAAGACTCTGCTGTTCTATTGGCGCGCGTTTCGGGGAATCTTGAAGCATCCGCAAACCTAAATGCACAAGCGCAAGTGAAGACTGCGTCAGAGCTTTTGGTAAAAGGTGATGCATTTTTCGAAAAAAAGGATTTCACCAGCGCATTCCAGTCATACCAGAATGCATTAGTGGCAGTGAAAAGATTGTCAGTATATCTGAATGTGTCAAAAAAGGTTCGAATAAACATTTTTCATCCGAACGAGAAAGCTCTTGATGACGAAAAGAAAAACAAATCTGTTGAAAATCGTCAGAATACTGAGGGTAATTCAGAATCAAGACAGGTTGAAGACAGTAGTCAGATAGATATTGAGTCAAAGGTACACACAGGGAGTGTAAATGTTGGGGGAGAAGGAAGGGTCCGCGTTAATGTTGGAATCTAAGAAATTGTGACCTTTTTCACTAAAATTTCGCCAACAATGCTTACGTAGGGATGTTTTTTGGTGTGTGTTATTGAAATTACATTACTAACGAATAGTCTTGTTAATGCTTGACAAATAGTATCAATTACTATATAGTATTAAAGAGTAGGTTCAGTCGAACCTACTTGGAATTATTATAAGATTTTGTAATAACAAAATATTATGGCTGAAGGATTAAGTAAATATTCCCCAGAAGAGTGGAATAAGATTATGGAGGGCATTGACTCGAGACAAAACGCAAGCAATGCTGCGCAGTATGGTCAGAAGTACGCAGACAGCTCGAAAGATTTTTTTGGTTTTTAGATAGAAAGACTATATTTTCTCTCACATAAATCCCGCCATTGGCGGGATTTTGTATGGATTTGAAAAAAGTTCGGAGCCGAGGTAAAATAAAGCATGATTGTAGTTCTCAATTTTGGAGGACAGTTTGCTCACCTTATTGCAAGAAGGGTCCGTGATCTCGGCGTGAAGGCCGAGATTTTGCATGGAGATGCGAGCATTGAGGAGATTCAAGCTTTGAACCCCGTTGGCATCATTCTCTCAGGAAGCCCTCATTCAGTGCTGGAAAATGGTCCTCTGCCAGACAAACGAGTATTTGAGCTCGGTATCCCTGTTCTTGGTATTTGTTATGGACACCAGCTTATGGCGCATCTGCTAGGCGGAAAGGTACAAAATAAAGAAAATAAAGAGTTTGGAAAAGAAGTTGTTTCAATAAAAAAGAAAACAGGCATCCTCAAAGGTCTCACGGTTAAAGAAACGGTGTGGTTTTCGCACGGAGATCAAGCAACAAAATTGCCAAAAGGTTTTGTAGTGACTGCTTCTACTAAAACCTGCGCACACGCTGGATTTGCTGACGAGAAACGCCGGTTCTTTGGTATTCAATTTCATCCGGAAGTAACCCATACAATTCACGGTAAAAAAATAATCTCGAATTTTATTTTTGGCATCTGCAAAGCTAAGAAAGATTGGGATATGAAGTCTGTTGCGAAAAATATTATTGCAGATTTAAAAAAAGAAATTGGTGATGGTCATGTTGTTGTTGGAATTTCTGGCGGTGTAGATTCGCTCGTTGCCGCCACCCTTCTCTATAAAGCGATAGGGAATCGCTTACATGCAGTGTTTGTTGACACAGGACTCCTCCGTAAGGGAGAAGTGGAAAGCGTTTCTAAATCTCTGCGCTCACAAGGATTTAAAAATCTCCATGTTATTGATGCGAGCGAAATGTTTTTGTCACGCTTGGTAGGAGTTACTGAGCCAGAAGAAAAACGCAAAATTATTGGCCACTCGTTTGTAGAGGTTTTTGAAAAAGCATTGACTGAAGAATTAAAGGCATTTCCCATTGCGTATCTTGCACAGGGGACTATTTATCCTGATCGTGTTGAGTCTGCTTCAACATCGAAACATGCATCTAAAATAAAGAGTCATCACAATCTCACATTGCCAGAGCGAATGAAATTGAAAATAGTTGAACCAGTGAAGGATCTCTATAAAGATGAAGTGCGTCGTGTTGGCGAAGAGTTAGGGTTACCGCATGCGCTAGTCTGGCGCCATCCATTTCCAGGCCCAGGACTTGCGATTCGTATTGTTGGTGAAATTACACCTGAACGCCTCGTGATCTTGCGAGAAGCAGACGCTGTATTTACGGAAGAGCTTAAAGAGGCAGGTGAGTACGAAAAGATTTGGCAATCATTCGCAGCACTGTTACCGCTCAAAGTTGTGGGCGTGATGGGGGATGCTCGTACCTACGAGTACATTATTGCACTTCGTGCAGTTGACTCTATTGATGGCATGAGTGCGGACTGGCACAAAATGCCGCACGAACTCCTTGAAAAAATTTCAAGTGCCATTGTAGGTAAGGTGCGTGGTGTGAATCGTGTTTTGTACGATGTCACCCAAAAACCTCCTGCAACTATTGAGTACGAGTAGTTTTTAAGGCGCCATTTTTATTTTCCCCTTTCCGAAAACCCAATGTATCACTGTAGTACTACAGTGATACATTGGACACTTTTCTCTCAGATTTTTCTTCTTGGTGTATTCTTTTCTTTCGTTTTTGGTTTTATTTTTGCTTCAGGTGCACCACGGCCTTCTCCGACGAATGCTCGTCCATCGTTGGTGTATGGCCACGGAGCTGTTTTCTTTTCTTGCATGATTAGTTTGGTTATTTTTATTTAGCGGAAGTGTTTGGAATACGTGCAGGTAGAGGATCGGGAGCGATAGGAATCGCAATTTTTTCTTCCCGAGGCTTTCTTCCGGCTCGATTTTGAAGTTCTTTTTCTACATCTCTTAATGTCACGTTTTTCTCAATCAAGAGAACGAAAAGGTGATAGAGAAGATCAGTGGTCTCTTCTATTGTCCTCTCTCGTGTTTCTTTGGTGGCGGCTTGGATTACCTCAAGTGACTCTTCGGCAACCTTGAGTGCAATTCTGTCGAGCCCTGCTTCAAAGAGTTTTGTGGTATATGAGCCCTTTGGTAAATCTCGTTTACGTTGCTCAAGTACTCCGAAAAGTAGAGAGAGCTCGTTTCTTGTTGCTTCTTCTTTGAAGCAGGTTGTATCGCCCGTGTGGCACACAGGTCCAGTGGGGCGGGCTTTTACGAGGACGGTGTCGTTGTCGCAGTCTACTCGTATATCTTCGACGGAAAGCACGTTGCCTGACGTTTCACCCTTCTTCCACAGAGTCTTTCTGGTACGGCTGTAAAACCACACAAATCCAGTGTCCAAAGTTCGTCTCAGTGCTTCTTCGTTCATATATCCAAGCATGAGCACCAAACCGTTTTCGGTATCTTGAATAATTGCTGGCACGAGACCCCCCACTTTCTCCCAGTTCATTTCTCTAACAAGTTCTTTGGATTCCATATTTTTAGCGTTTTAATTTCACTTTTGGTTTTTTGGCAGTTATGACAACTGCCTCAAAATCACGAACTGTTTCAAGTTCGGTAAGCCCATTTGCCACGAACGAACTCCCCGTTTCCGTGATGTCGCAGACGGCATCTGCAAAGCCGAGCGCTGTTGCTGCTTCGACGGAGCCACCAAGCTCGATAATGTTTTTTGGTTTCACCTGTTTTTCCTTCAGATACTGCTTCAGAATTGACGGCAAGGATGTGGCAATGGTTTTACCATTCAGATCTTTGAGTGTCGTAATTTGCGAGCCCTCCGGCACGGCAATTGCGAGTGAACATTCTCCTAAGCCCAGGCGTGCCACAATCTCGACCTTAGAATTTTTCTCAAGTACCTGGTCTTCGCCAATGATTCCAATATCTGCGTTGCCGCTCTCGATATACCACGCAATATCGCCTGATCGTGCAGATACTATTTTTACGTTAGGTAGTTTTGGTATTTCGTATACGAGCGTTCTATTTTTCCGTTGTAGTTGGCGCTCTTCTTCAGTGACTGGGACTCCAGCTGCTTCTAGACATGTCTCAAGGAGTCCCCATGCAATAGCTGAGAGCCGTCCATTTTTTTGTATAGCGACGCGTACTTCGTTTCCCGATTGAGCCATCTCGGTGATTATTTTTTTAGCTCGTTCACGCCCTGCTTGTCTTTGTTGGTAGTACTCAAGAATTGCCTCGGGTTCAGGTGGAAGAATTCTTGGTGTGTAGCGAGCACGATCTTCTTCTTCACGTTGCCAGTTGAGTCTGTCGGCTCTTGAGCCAGGAATCACTCGTGCTATGCGTGAAACATCTGGCTGCGGTCTTTTTAGTGTTTCGTTCATGTTTTTATTGTTAGATTTTTTATTTTTTTTACTCCTCTACTTCCTCTCTTCATTTCCTTCTTTACTTATGTATCACTGTAGTACTACAGTGATACATAGCGGAAAACATTTTTGTGTTTAACGATGAGGATTCAGTCGCTCACTATCCTTCACGGAGTAGATCCCAAGGGTCTACTCCACTCTCTAACAGCTTCTGTGTTTCCGCGTCTTCCTTAGCGAACGACCCCATTCTGCATTTGAACTGATAGTTTTTATCTTTTGAGGAACGAGCATCTGCTTCACCTACATTTTTTGTTTCTTTGTTTTTCATGATGTTTTTATTTTCTATATACTAAAAAACCGCCTGTGGGGCGGTATGCAGTTCATTTTTTCTTCTCTTGCTTCTGATTTGGGTCAGATTATTTTTTATGCAATCGAGAAATGATGGTGCTATAGCCGCCCCGTCCATGGTGAAGCCAATGGGAGACACGACTAACAGTGGTGGTTGATGCGCCAGTCTCATCTGCGGCGTTGCGGTACGAAACATCTTTGGTAAGGAGGCGGGCAATGGCAAAACGCTCAGCAAACGCTTCCAGCTCTGCCTTGGTGCAAAGGTCACGCATGAATGCAGAGCACTCCTCGCGGTTTTTTAGTGAAAGAAAGGCAGTATATAAAGCTTCTAGGTTTTGTTTTGAACCAAGTACCTCTTTACCGCCTACTTTATTTTTTGTACTCGCTCTATTCATAGTATGTATCACTGTAGTACTACAGTGATACATACTCTATCAGGAGTGGAGGGACCAAGTCAAGTGTGGTCTTAGGGCTTTGTGTCTTGAGGATTTTTAAATGGCTATCGGTTTTCTATTGCTTGTATGAGCTGTGCAGTGAGCGCTGGAGCTACAGCGTTGGCAAAAGTTTGCGCTGCCGCTGCAGTATCACCATTAAGGTAGGTATCAATACCTACACCAGATTCTTTTTTGAAGTCTCGAATGATATAGGAGGTTGTAATTGCACGTAGATCGCGGGAAGCAGTGTCGGGCGCATCAGTTGCCGTTACGATAATACCTATGAGAGAGCCAATGTCGTTCACTGCAGCGCCTCCGGATGCCCCTTGCTGGGCAACGATGGAGCCCCCCAAAGAGAAAAGATCAATAGTGTCTGCTTTGAAAGTAAATAATTCTCCGACATGCGTTATTGCCGAGCTGGCATAGAGGTCTTTTTGTACCGTAATACCTCCTAAAAATCCTGCAGGGTAGCCTGCGGCGATTAGGCTCTGTCCTTCCTCAGGTGGAGTAATAGATACCGAGAGAAATGAAAATGCTGTGGGCAGTGTGATGTTTGGGTGCACTGTTCCTGTAATGCGTAAGAATGCATAATCGTGCTCGCCGTTTCCTGTTGGTTTTGATTGGTTTATTTTTTTTGCGTTGTCAGCAATCCACGAAGGAGGAAGGAAAAGAAGCTCTGCTGTGTATTTTGGTTGCGCGGGACTCCCTGTTCGAATAGTGCATTCTATAAAGCCAGCACTTGGGTAATCTTTAAGGAGGAGATACTGCCCAACATGGGAGTTTGTAATGATGGTTCCCCTTGGATCGATAATGACACCGCTGGCAGAAATAGAATTTAAAGGCCCTGCGTTTTTTGTTACACAGATGATATTAACAATGGCCTCGCGCACCTTATTATTGAGCGCTATTTGATTTACGGGCTCTTTTACAGGTATAGGTGGTGTGATAACTGCAGTGGTGGTTTTTGGAGCGGTAACCGGTGTCGTTTTTTTTGTCGGAGTAATCTTACTTACACCACTTTCTATTCCTTTTGTTGCCTCGGCAATAACCTCGGTGATTGTTGTCGTTCCAAATGTAGTTGGGGTGTTTTCTGGACTCACTGCTGTATTTTCTTGTGAAATCGAAACATGATCAGGAGAGGTCGATAAACCAGCAACTATGGCGAACACGAGTCCTGCAAATGCAAACAAGAACGTACGTAAGAAATGGGGCATCTCAGTAGGATACAGGTTCAAGGTGTTAGGGACTAGTGCCCAGCTTTCAAAACAGAACATATTTTGCTAGAGTACGCTCTACGCGGGATTAGTTTAATGGTAGAACATCAGTTTTCCAAACTGATAGCAAGGGTTCGATTCCCTTATCCCGCACTGAGTGAAACGAAGAAGGGATTAGAAGCATGCAAGTGCATGTTTCGTAGGGAATCGAAAGGCGGAGACCGCGAAGCCAATCTTGAAGTCAGACTTCAAGATTGAAGGTCGAGCCCGGGGAGAAAGTGCTTAGTAAAGACGAGTCCATCGGACGAAGTCTGAGCTTAGCAACTTGACCCCGATTCCCTTGGGGCAAGATACTCTCACTTGCTTAATTTTTCAGTAGGTATAACATTTCTCATGATATGAAGACATCGACAGAATCAGCATTTGTCAGAAGAGAATATTCTTGCCAAAAGTGTCGCGATACTGGCATCTGTTTTATTGATATGGGACAGACACCTTGTACATGTCGGCGCGGCAAGAAAGCGAAAATTACCCCGTCAATCCCAAAAATTCTCTCCCATTAATTTAAAAACCCGCCATATGGCGGGTTTTTAAAAGAATTGATAGAAGTTGTTACTTCACCGCATCTTTAAGGCCTTTTGCTGCGCGGAATTTTGGTACGCGCATAGAAGGAACCTTGATGCTCTCGCCTGTGCGAGGATTACGGCCAGTGCGAGCTGGACGCATCTTTGTTGAGAAGATACCCAATCCTGCGATTGATACTTCATCGCCTTTCTTAAGGGCAGCAATAATAGAATCAACTACGGTTTCAACAACAGCCTCAGACTGTGTCTTAGTACCGCCGAGCATATCGTGAACTTTTCCTGCGAGATCTGCTTTATTCATGAAATATAAACTAGTGGCTAATCGCCATTATTTTCTAAAGGGCGTTAAAACATTATATACATAGGCTTTTTTCATGCAATAGCATGCAGGTATATTGATGTTTTTGAATAAAGATGTATAGTACTCACCATGGCTGAGGGAATACTACACAAAGATTTATCACAGAGAGTATTAAGGGATGTTCTCGATGACAATTTGAATGATTCAGGTGGTATGCCTGAGCGATCCGTACAACTTACTCCAGTAGGAAAGAGGAGAGGAAGACTTCCTCGAACAATTCAGGAGGTTCTCGATGAGGCGTTGGAAAAATAAAACGCTTCATTGTTTATATACAATATAAAAACGCCCCGAATGGGGCGTTTTTTAGTTTCTCGCTCCAATATTAGTGGGCAAACTCTATTGTTCGCGTCTCCCGGATAACATTGATTTTCACTTCACCAGGGTAGTGCATCTCATTTTCAACGCGCATAGCGATGTTTCGAGCCAAATCGTGAGCTTGGAGGTCAGAAATTTCTTCTGGTTTTACGAAGATTCGGACTTCACGACCCGCCTGAATTGCATATGCCTTTTCAACACCAGCGAATGATGTAGCAATCGCTTCAAGTTCCTGCAATCGTTTAATGTAGTTTTCTACAGAGTCTCGGCGTGCGCCTGGGCGACCACCTGAGATTGAATCTGCCACCTGCACAATAAGGGATTCCATAGTTTCGTACGGATATTCCTCATGATGTGCCTGCATTGCCTGAATGACACGCTTATCAACGCCAAATTTTTCAAGAATTCTTCGGCCAATTTCTACGTGCGTGCCCTGGACTGCATGGTCCACTGCTTTGCCAATGTCATGAAGCAACGCTCCTGCTTTTGCGACCTTCACGTCGAGCCCTAGTTCTGTCGCCAATACGCCCGCGATGTGCGCCATCTCTATCGAGTGTTGAAGAACATTTTGTCCGTAGCTGGTGCGGAAGTACAAACGGCCAAGAATAGACATAAGGCGAGGATCAAGGCCGTGAATACCACATTCATAGGCAGCTTGCTCAGCTTTTTCCTTCATTACTTTGCCGATTTCTTCCTTCGCTTTTTCAACAGCATCTTCAATACGAGCTGGCTGTATGCGGGCATCGATAATGAGGTTCTCAAGAGCAACGCGCGCGATGTTTCTTCGTACTGGGTCGAAGCATGAAAGGGTAATAGCCCCTGGTGTATCGTCAACAATCAAATCAACACCCGTCGCTCTTTCGAACGCACGAATGTTTCTGCCTTCTCTGCCGATAATTTTTCCTTTGATATCGTCTGAAGGAATAGGAACCGAAGAGGTGAGTACGTCGGAGTGTACTGAGTTGCCCATGCGATGAATTGCAGTGGTGAGTATTTCGCGGGCTTTCGTATCGAGCCTTTCCTTCCCATCAATTTCGAGTTTCTGAACACGAACCATCATATCTTCCTCATGGTTCTTTTCTAACTCTCTAAAAAGTTCGGCCTTAGCTTCTTCTTCGGTAAGTCTTGCCACATCTTGGAGAGACTTCTCGCGGTCAAGAATAAGTTTGTCAGCACGCTCTTTAATGCGCTTCACTTCTTCTATTTGCGCCTTGATACGCTCAGCTTCTTTGTCGATATCAAGCTGTCGTTTATCGAGGAATGTTTCTTTTTCCGCAATACGCTTTTCTTTAAGAAGCGCCGCCTCTTCTTTAAGACGGAGTTCATCACGAAGACCCGCTTCTAGTTTGCCAGATTCTTTTTCTCCTTCGGAGATAATTCTTTTTGCTTCTTCTCTCGCTTCAAGCAGTCGTTGCTTGATTTGAAGTTCTACTGAACCCTTTTGCCCAAGGGCAACGAGCCAGCGGAGTGCATACCCTGCACCAATACCAGTAAGACCCGTGAGGGCGAGGACAATGAGGAGTGTGGTTGTAGACATAGGTCACGCGCGGCGTGCCGATGTATACAAAAATAGTTCAAACTTAAACGAAGTGTACGTCTCTAGGTAGAGTACTGAAAATTCTGGCTAAAATAACACTGTTCGTCATGTATCTGCTCTGTTTTTGCATTATCGGTCGTTATCGCTACTATTCAAATTTGATCATAAAAGGGACTTTCTCAGTGTATCAGGGCATGGAGTAGGGCGCAAAGAATTTCTTGCGTTATCCCCTAAACGCTAATTTAGGATCCTCTCTTGTAGATATCGTCGATAATACCGTATTTCTTGGCCTCGTCGGAGGTCATCCAATAGTCACGCTCAGCATCAGCTTCCACTTGTGCGAAGGTTTTGCCAGTATTCTTTGCGAGAATTTTATTGAGATTCTCTTTAGTGCGGAGGATGTGCTTTGCGGCGATAGCGATGTCTGTTGCTTGTCCTTCTACTCCACCCATAACCTGATGAATCATCACTTCTGAGTTCGGAAGCGTGAATCGCTTGCCTTTTTTACCCGCCGAAAGAATGACGGCAGCAGCTGAAGCTGCAATACCAACACAGACCGTCGCGATGTCAGGCTTCACATAGTTCATGGTGTCGAGAATTGCCAAGCCTGCAGATACTGAGCCACCTGGAGAGTTTATATAGAGGAATACATCTTTTTTAGGATCCTCTGCTTCAAGGAAAAGAAGTTGGGCAATCACAAGGTTAGCGGTGTAGTCGTCAATTGGACCTCCCAAGAAAACGATACGCTCTTTAAGGAGACGCGAATAGATGTCATACGCACGCTCACCGAGAGCGGTCTTTTCAATAACCATTGGAATGACACTGTTCGAATGAGATTGTACTTTTTTGTTCGTCATAGGAATCACTATACCTCCCGAGGAGGGTTGATTCAAGAAATGCAATTAAGAGAGGAAGAACTACGTTACTTCAGCAGCTTTATCTTCAGGTTTTTCTTCGTTGGTT
The DNA here is from genome assembly GCA_004322365.1 of Patescibacteria group bacterium. GTDB lineage: Bacteria > Patescibacteriota > Minisyncoccia > Phycocordibacterales > Phycocordibacteraceae > Phycocordibacter. The sequence continues at coordinate 249,873 of SCTS01000006.1, read as the reverse complement.
TCAATAAGTTCGGTTGGTTCTTTTGAAATTGAACGAGCACCGAGGAGTTCCCAGACTTTTTCACGCATGACGGTTGCACGGACATACTGGTGCGCGCGGTCGTGTTCTACACCTTGCTCAATGAGTGCATGAGCAAGTCGTTCTTCATCTTTTGAGTCAGCTTCTATTTTTTCTGCACGGGCTATTTCACCAAAGATAAGGTCGAGTGCGACACGCTTTTCTGCAGGCACTTGGAGTTCTGCACGGATAGTGTCTTCAGTTTTACCAATGCGCTTTAGGTAGTCATTGAAGGGAACACCTTGTGCTGCGACATCGCGTTTCGTTGCCTCCAAAAGTGCCCCTGCTTCCTCACCGATTATGAGTTTAGGAATTGCACACGATGCCTTTTCAATCAGCGCTTCCGCTATAGCACCTCTTTTCTTTTGGAGTTCTCGCTCTTTCACCGCACGCACCGACTCTTCTTTGAGGAAGTGTTCAACAGCGAGCGAGTTTTCGAAACCAAGCTTCTTTGCCTCGTCGTCAGAGAGGATGGTGGTTGCGTCTCCCGTGGATTGCGTCATTTGTCGTGCCTGCATGCGGAGTGCCTGGAGTGCAGCTTCTTGTTCTTTTTCCTCATCGAGCGCAGGGAGTTTGGTAGATGCTTTTTTTGCAACATCTTTGAAGTTCTCAATTGAGCAGCTTGGTGCAACAATTGCAACAATTTCAAATGGAACATCAGTATCTATGTCAGAAGCACCTAAGGTTGCGGCAACGGGCATGATTGGCATAACCGCATGCTCTTTTAGTAGCTCTTCCACTTTTGATTTCAGTGCGTCTTCCGCCGCCTCTCTCCAGAGAGCTTTTTCTCCAACATGCTCGCGCACTTTTTCAATTGGCGCTGTGCCTTTGCGGAACCCTGGTAAAGTTATTTCACGGTGAATGGCTGTGAGAGTTCTTTCTTGCGTCTGTATGACGAGGTCTTTTGGAATTGTGCCTGAAATCGAAACTTCAGCGTTTGGACGGGTGTCTTTTTTTGTTTGCATAAGTGTCTATCCTAACGCATCGTCATGGTAAAGCAAAAGCCCGCCCTCAATGCTTGAGGGCGGGCTTTTGGTAGTGGCAGGAAATTAATTCGCTCCTGCGTTTATTGCCGCTGCAGAGTTTTCAATACCTGAAAAATCAGTAGCAGAAACATCAGCTTGAATGCTATCTAGTTCGTCCGATGAGCTTTGGCTCAAAGCACCTTGCACATCTGGATCGTTAGAGGCTTGGAGTTCCTCAACCGTCCCTGCTGGTGCGTTGGCCGATAGCTTCTCAAGGTTCTGATTCAAGAAGTACCAAGCGCCTGCTGCGAGAATGCCAACAATGATTACGATGACGGCAATTGGACCAACAGCCATAGCGCTTTTCTTCGGTATTCCAGCTGGTGGCGTTGAGGTTGGATGAGGAGTCTGTGTCGTTTCGTTTGTGTCCATATTTTTTATTTTAGTTTCTAATAAAGAATTTATGTTCTTGGTGTTGTGGTTGCGTTCTGACGGATAGCACGAGCTGCTACACCAAGTTTCTTAACTGCGCTTTCAATCGCTTCGCGCGCTTTCTTTATATGCATCTGTGCACTGTCTGTAGTGGTGCGGATAGGGGCGAGACTTGCTGAAACAGCTGCCATGTTGGACGCATTCAGTATACTTACCGCCACTGCTTGTATGGTTGATAGGTCTTGCTTTGCTGAGGCGATTTCAGTTTTTGCAATCGCGATATCAGCTCGAGCCTCCGTAGTGTTTCCACCTGCCTGATCTATTTTTGTTGCGCGCGATTCAATTCGTACAATGAGCTCCTCCAGTCGATGGATTACAGCGAGGAGTCTCTCAGCAAGGCGTTTCATTTCCTCTTTGATTCTTTGCTCGTTGCGTTCGCGGGTAGTAGTGCTCATATGTCCTGGGCGAGTTGTTGAGGCAATCCCGGGGCGCACTACTGGGCGCGTAGTTGAACCCATTCGGTCATTTCTATCATCCATGCGATCACGCATTGGTGTTGTTGAAGCGCGTGGTGGCATTGGACGAGGAGGTACCCCCACTGTTGTGGATCCGTTGCCTCCAACTACAGTTGGTCGATCTGGTTGGTGCCCTGGTCTTACTGGATCAGTGTAGCCAGCTCGAGGATCTGTTTTTTGGTTGTTTCCTAAATTATCCAAATATGCCTTTGCGGAAGGTATTTTTGGTAACATCCTTCCGCCCGTTTCTTCTGCTGATGCAATTGTTGCAGAACTAGCAACAAGCACTACCGCAATAAGGGCGAGTGCATTATATGTCCATGTGCGTTTCATAGTGTGTGATTATTATTTTTTACAAAAGAAACCATCCAAATCTCTATCTGGGTGTTTCTATACATTATATGGGCTCTGTTGGTGTTGGGAAGTGAAAAAGCAAAATCCCCACTTTTCTTGAAAGAAAAGTGGGGATTTTGAGGCTATTTCGCAAATTTTTCTTGATAGAGCTTTTGAGCTTCATTAAATGCTTCTACCGCCTCAGATTTCCCTTTGAAGCCAGTTACCGTCACTTCTTTATTTTGAACTTTTTTATAGGTTGAGTAGAAGTGCTCTATTTCCTTGATGGTATGAGGATTCACATCATTCAAGTCTTTCACATTGTCCCAGCGCACATCGTCACACGGAACGGCGAGAATTTTATTGTCGTTATCGCCACCGTCAATCATACCCATGATTGCCACAGGGCGTGCGCGCACTAAAATACCTGAAAGAAGAGGGTGTGTAGTGAGCAACATTACATCGAGTGCATCGCCATCGTGCCAGAGTGTTTGTGGTACAAAACCGTAATCAAAAGGGAAGTCTTGTGAGGAATGCATCACACGGTCGAGAGCGATAAGCCCGGTTTTTTTATCGATTTCGTATTTGTTTTTTGAGCCCTTCGGTATTTCAACGATGACATTTATCTCATCTGCGGTTCCTGGGTCTATGTCGTGCCAAAGATTCATATTCGTTAGCGTTTAGGGGTTAGTGTAAAGGGTTTAGCTTTTGACTTCTGCGTCGCCGGCTTCTTCTACAGTATCAGATTTTTCTTCGTTGGTTTCAGTTTCTTCCTCCGCCTTTGCTACGTTTTCATCAGTTTCAGCAGCTACGGCACCTCCTACTGGGCGGATATCGATTGACCAACCGGTTAGTTTTGCGGCGAGGCGTACATTTTGACCACCACGACCAATAGCAAGAGATTGCTGATCTTCAGAGACTTCAGCAACTGCGCGGTGTGTTTCTTCATCGAGTTCGATTGAAAGAATTTGAGCAGGGGAAAGTGCATCTTCAATAAATTGTTTTATTTCTTCTGACCACTCAATGATGTCGATGCGTTCACCTCCAAGTTCACTCATGACGGTTGAAACACGAACACCTCGCTGACCTACAAGTGCACCTACTGGGTCGATACGAGAATCTGTTGCATGCACCGCAACCTTTGAGCGGCCGCCAGCTTCACGGGCAATTGCTTTTATGACGACGGCACCGCTTGCGATTTCAGGAACTTCAAGTTCAAAAAGTTTTTCCAAGAATTTTGGATGCGCACGGGACAAACGCAAGAATACTCCGCGTACTCCCTCTTCAACTGAGAAGAGATATGCGCGAACGCGTTCACCCGCACGGTAACGCTCTCCTGGGATTTGTTCGTGGTACGGCATGATGCCTGTTGCACGACCCAAGTCGACATAGAGGTTTCCACGCTCAATGCGTTGCACGATACCGTGAACGATATCGCCTTCTTTTCCACCGTATTCTTCAACAACTGAAGCTCGTTCTGCTTCACGGATTTTCTGCATAATGACCTGCTTTGCTGTTTGTGCGGCAATCCGTCCGAAGTCGGTCTTCTTTTCTAGAGGGAATATGAGCTCATCACCTACAGCGACATCTCTTTTAATTCTCTTAGCATCTTCAAGGAAAAGGAATCGCTCTTCATTGTAGTGTGGGCGGTCGTCGCCTTCTTCCACTGGAGACTCGTCGCCATCCATACGCACTTCTTCAGGCGCGACAACCATTTTTACTTGGTAGAAATCAACTCCGCCCGTTGAAATATCAAAATGCGCACGAACGATTTGGTCGCGTTTACCGTACTCACGCTTATATGCGGTTGCGACGGCACCTTCGATTGCTTCTATCATTTTGTCACGAGGGATACCACGCTCTTCAGAGAGCTGATCGATGACGAGGTTTATTGTTTTTAGGTCGAACATATTTAATTAGGGGTTAGCGTTTAGTGGCTAGGGTTTAGGGATAAGAAAGTGTCAATTTTCCAAAAAAAGAGGCCCGCTACGCGGACCCATGGAGGGAAACTGACTCCAAGAGTGTAACGTAGGGAGGTGTGGCTGTCAATCAAGTAAAACAAAAAGACACTGTGAGTGTCTTTTTGTTTTACAGATTCCAGAGTCTAGTATCGATCTCGAGGTTGGGTAATTCTACGCCAAAGCTTACCGGCCCAACTCAGTGCAAACCAAGCTGCAACATCGAACGCAATAACTTCTTTGTGGTTTACAACCCCATCAAATCCATCTCTTATCATCTCTGCGTTTGCCCCAATAATCTCTCCGAGGTATGGCACTAGTGAAACGTTCTGTCCTTCGGGGACTCTACTTCCAGGCATAGACGGAAGATGTTTAAGCATAGGAATTTCTCCTGTGTGCAAAAATTGTTCAGATTGTCCTGAAACACGAGCAGCTCGTGGTCTGTCGAATCTGAATCCCTCAGCAGTAATGTCAGTCATAATATAATTTCTTTAACAAATTTCTCGCATTTCTAATCTGCGCAGGGTACTACACTTAAATCACTCTGTCAAGTACTCCTCCTCAGACATTTTTAGTGCAACTTTTTGGTATTTTTTGCACCATCTTTTATTTTTTTCTTCTTGATATTTCATTTCTCATTTCCGTTCCTTCTTTTTCCTCACTGACACCTGAAACCTCACACCTGAAACCTTTGCTGATGTTATTCTTACCAAAGAATGATTGTTCCTGACGCACAATTAAAGACTTTCATAATTGATTCTGGGTTAGTGTCCCGTAAAGATTTTGAAACTGCAGAAAGGGATGCAAAAGACACAGGACAACCTTTGAGTGACGCTCTCGTTTCAGGAGGGGTTTTGGGTGAAGATGAACTTCGCCGTATGCAGGCACATATCCTCGGCATTCCTTTTATATCTCTTTCCGGCATAAAGATAGATTTTGAAGTCCTTTCGCTTATCCCTGAGCCTATTGCCCGCAAGCACAATGTTATTGCCTACAAAAAGACTGCAGATGCATTGGAAGTTGCCATGCTCTATACGGGCGACTTGGAGCCACTTAATTTCATAAAAAAGAAAATAGGTTTAAAAATTCTGCCTCGACTTACTGACACCGCGTCTCTTAAGAGCGCTTTACTGCAATATCAAAAATCTCTCAAAGAAGAATTTGGCAATATTATTCAAGGCGCGTCGCTATCAATAGAAGATAATCCTTCTCTAGATACTGCCGGATTAAAAAAACTTGCTGATGATCTGCCGGTTATAAAAGTAGTTGATACGCTTCTCCGGCACGCAATTGTTCAGGGCGCATCTGACATACACATTGAGCCTTTGGAAGAAATGCTTTTGGTTCGCTACCGTATTGATGGTCTTTTGCATGACGCAATGGAATTGCCAAAAAATATTGCAGCAGGAGTTACTGCACGCATCAAAGTTTTGGCAAACCTGAAACTTGATGAGAAGCGTCTACCGCAAGACGGTCGTTTTAAAATGGAGGCAGATAAAGAGCGCGTATCTTTGCGTGTGTCCGTGATGCCAACCTATTTTGGAGAAAAAACAGTGATGCGTCTTCTTCGAGAGGGGGGTGGGGGCTTTACTCTTGAATCATTAGGTTTCCACGGTGCTGCACTAGAGCGAATACATGCAGCCTCTAAGCAGTCGACAGGAATGATTTTGATGACGGGGCCGACTGGTAGTGGAAAGACAACAACTCTGTATACGATTTTGGATATTTTAAATACGCCTGATGTGAATATTGCAACCATTGAAGATCCCATTGAATACCAGATGCCTCGCGTGAATCAAACGCAAGTGAGGGCGGACATAGGATTTACTTTTGCGTCGGGACTCCGCTCACTTGTGCGCCAAGATCCGGACATCATCATGGTTGGAGAAATTCGCGACATTGAAACTGCATCTCTTGCTATTAACGCAGCGCTCACTGGACACTTAGTTCTTTCAACACTACACACTAATTCAGCGGCAGCGACTATTCCCAGACTCATGGATATGGAAGCAGAGCCGTTCCTCCTCGTGTCTACTCTCCGCGTCATTGTCGGGCAGAGGCTTGTTCGTCGCCTGGCATCGGACCGTACTGAGTACATTCTTTCTGAAGAGGAAATTGCACAATTAAAATCTGCCGTAGACATTGACCGAGTGCTTGCTGTTTTGAAAGAAGAAAAACTTATTCCTAAAGAGGCAACCATTAAAGAGATTCCATTCTTTAAACCAAAAGAAAATGGTGTCTCTCCGGATGGATATTCAGGGCGTATTGGGATACATGAAGTGTTGCCCGTGACGCATGAAATACGAGAACTTATTCTCAAGCGGGTTTCAGCCGATGATATTGAATTACAAGCAAAGCGTGAAGGTATGCTTACTATGGTTGAGGACGGTATTTTCAAAGCAGCTACTGGAGTTACAACAATTGAAGAAGTGCTTCGAGTTATTAGTGAGTAAAAAGGTACACATGGTGTACGCGTTAGTACGCTAGTAATTATTTTTGGCGCTATACTGAAAAAGTGAAATTCAAAGTTACTGCGATCAGTCAGACCGGTGAAACATATTCCGATATCATTGACGGAGTCGATCGTTTTGCAGTGCACCACGACATACGTGAACGAGGTGACCGAGTGCTGGAACTCAAAGAGGTGCGCGCGAACAACTTATTTTCACTCGACTCTATTTTAGAAATTTTTCACACCGTTTCACTTGATGAAAAAGTAATTCTCATACGCAATCTTGCCACCATGCTTGATGCAGGCTTAACTATTTCCCGTTCACTTGAGGTAGCAAAGCGACAGACACGCAATGTCCACTTGCAAGAGGTTTTGATTGAGATAATCACCAGTGTAAAGAAAGGAGAGACTTTCTCTACTGCTCTTTCTGCGTTTCCCAAAATGTTTTCCTCCCTGTTAGTTTCTATGGTGCGTGCCGGAGAAGAATCAGGAAAATTAACTGAGTCGCTCCGAGTTGCATCTACTCAAATGGAGCGCGCCTCTAATTTACAGAAAAAAATTAAAAGCGCACTTATTTACCCGAGCATTGTTTTGAGTGCAATGGTTGGTATTGGCATACTGATGTTGATTTATGTTGTCCCTACACTGTCAGGAACTTTTAGGGAATTACATGCATCTCTTCCACCCACAACTCAATTCATAATTAGTGCTAGTGATTTTTTGATTCACAATACATTTATCGCGTTGATATTATTTAGTTTTTTTATATTTGTATCACTTTTGGCAATTCGATCAGCTAAGGGGAAAGTCTTCTTGGACTGGTTTCTGCTAAAGATTCCTATCATCGGTGGATTGATTGTTGAAATTAATGTTGCTCGTGCGACCCGCACACTCGCCTCGTTGTTTTCATCAGGAGTGGATATGGTTTTATCGGTCAAAATTACCCACGATGTGTTAGAGAATAGTCAGTATAAAAAGGTTTTTGTTGAAGCTGAGAAGAGTCTTACCGAAGGGTCGCCTCTCTCACTATCTCTTGCAAAACATACTCTTCTTTTTCCGCCGTTAGTTGCTGAGATTGTTGCTGTTGGTGAAGAAACGGGACGTCTTTCAAGTCTGCTTAAAGAAACCGCTGAATTTTATGAAGAATCGGTTGAGCGAAAAACAAAAGATCTCTCTACCGTCATTGAACCATTTCTCATGGTTATCATTGGCGCCATGGTTGGATTTTTTGCGATTTCGATGATTGCTCCTATCTACTCGCTGTCGAGTCATATCTAGATGAGGTGCCAGCTTTCAGCTTTCAGCTTTCAGAGAGGAAGGAACAAAACTTCTCGGGGAATGACACTCATTGAAGTAGTTGTCGCCGTATCTTTGATGCTTGTAATCTTTTTAGGTTTTTTTGGTGCGTATGCTGCGTCCGCTACTCTCGTGCAGAGCATCGCGTCGCGCACCAATGCGAGCGCGCTTATTGCAGGCACTATCGAGTATGCGAGAGGACTTCCGTATGCGAGTGTTGGGACCGTTGGCGGCACTCCTTCGGGAGTTTTGGTGTCTACTGAATCACGACTTGTTAATAATATTCCATACACACTTCGAACGGTTGTGTCGTATAAGGATGATCCAGCGAATGGCGCAGGGGCGGGCGATTATAAGGTGATGAAAGTCGAAGCCATTTGGAATATACGCGGATTCTCGCACAGCATGTCTGCGGTTACCTATGTTGCACCATAAAAACAATACAGAGCGAGGAATGAGTTTAATAGAGGTTTTGGTAACGCTCGCAGTTGTTTCATTGATTATGGTGAGCGCATCAAATTCAGTATTAGCACTCTATAAAACAAATAACACAGGGACTCGTGCTCTAACGCAAATTAGTAGTGCCAGATCTGCACTGACCGCACTAATGACAGATGTGCGTAGCATTGCGCATGGCAATGATGGTTCGTACCCAATTGTTTCCATGTCCGCATACTCGTTAACTTTTTTTAGTAATATTCCAAACAGCATTGGAGCTACGCGATTTCAATATCAAATTAATGGGACTACACTTTCTCGGAGTTCTGTGAGTCCAGGTACTCCGCCAACATACAGCGGGGCGCCTATGAGTGAGTCTTTAGCAACATACGTACAGAATACAACTGACTCGATCCCGCTTTTCCGTTATTACGACAGTTCCGGCGTTGAAATTACTGATATGAGTCGAGTGACCGCTGTAGCGTCCGTACTAATTTCTATTGATGTGCGAAGTCCTGGAATGACGACCCCATTCATACTTACTGCCACTACCACGCTTCGTAATTTAAAGGCGATATGAGGAATAAGAAGTTTTCAGGTTCCAGCTTTCAGCTCTCAGGGGGGAGCGTAAGAAGTGTGGGAGGGTTTATGACTGTTTTTGTACTCATTGCTTCTGCTGTTTTTTTCTTCCTGTTGTCTGATTTTATGAGTGCGTTGACGCTTGAGAGAACTAAAGAGCGTTTTGGATCTGAGGCCGACAAAGCACTCAGTATTTCTGAAGCAGGGCTTGAGTACTACCGATGGCACTTTTCAGAATTTCCCACTGATATACAAGATGGTACTGGTTTGTCTGGGCCATATGTACATGCAGTTTTGGATCCAGAAAACGGAAATACTGTCGGGAATTTTTCTCTCGCTATTTCAGGTATAACTTCTTGCGGAGTACTTACATCCGCATCAGTGCGTTCAACGGGATGGGCATTGGAAAGTGCATCACATACAAAAACACTTATTGCTCAGTATGGAACACAGACGCTTGCGGCATCAACAAGTCCAGCAAAGTCTGACACATCAGTGATTACTGCCACCCTCACAAATTTAAAAACATATGCGCAAGCATCGGGTGTATATCTCGCTCCTGCATCGGGTGGAGCGTATGGGTACAAAATTGTTTTCAAGTCGAACGGAACATTTGATGCAAGCCCTGTTACCGCAGTTACTGAGATAATGGGATATTCAGATGATGAAGGTTGGGAGGAAGAAAATACAATAATTGCTTCAGTTGGCGCCACCACAAATTACGCCATACCCGCAGGGTGTCCTGTTGTGTTTGTAGAAGATTCTGTTTGGCTTGAGGGGGTCGTATCTGGAAAAGTTACATTCGCCGCTGCAAATGTGGCGAGTCCCAGTAGTAAGCCTGACATTGTTATTACCGGGAACATTACCTATGCGCACGCATATGACGATGGGTTAACGACAATTGCTGAGCGATCAGTTTTGATTTCACTCCAATCACCCGATGTATTACAGCTGAATGGTGTTTTTGTGGCAGGTACTGGTCACTTTGGACGACATCGGTATGATGCCTCGGGTACGCACGCTGTTCCTACCGACCTGCAGTCATATGTGCTTCGTTCCACGCTGAATACCTTCGGTACTTTTGCTTCCCGTGGTGTCGTAAACACAAAATGGACATCGTCTGGTGCCTTTATCTCAGGCTATAGCATTCGGACAGATGTCCACGATGCCCTCTTGGCACAATTGCCACCACCATTCACTCCAACAACAGTCAGCGGGTTTCGTATTGTTGATTGGCGTACGCAGGATTGATAATTCAAAGCTTCCAGCTTCCAGCTTCCAGCTTCCAGCGGATGGCTTACACTGTGTATCGGAAAAGCTGAAAGCTATAAGCTGACACCCCCTAAGGGGACTGCAATTTGTACTCAATCGCTTCACTCTTGGACAAATCGGGAGCCTTAAAGCTTCCGTGTGTTACGATTTCCCAATGAAGAAATTGATAGTTGGTAATTGCCCCAGAACACCCGCCGTCATCGGCGGTAGTGTTTGTAAGGTCCCGTCTTGTTCGACACAGGGTATGCGATATATTGAATATATAGTTGGCTGGGTGTACGGGGTCCTCGGACATGTAACTCGCTTTGCTCGAACATGTACGGGAGAAGCTCTACTTTTGGTATGAAAAAGCTCATTGTTGGAAATTGGAAGTTATATATCAATACCTCCACTGAAGGGAAAAAGCTCATCCATGACATTGATAAGAAATTGCCACGTGGACTAAAGGTAGAAGTGGTTCTTTGTCCTCAGGTGTCGCTCGCACCGCTTTTGAAGAGTACATACGGAGGAAAACGTATGTCCTTTGGCACGCAGGATGTATTTTTTGAAGAGAGTGGAGCGCATACAGGGCAGGTCTCCCCAAAATCTCTCGTTACTTCAGGAATTAAGTATGTGATTGTTGGACACGCAGAGCGTCGAGCGGAAGGTGACACCGATGACATTGTTGCAAAAAAGGCAGTGACAGCTATACAAGCAAAACTGCATCCAATTGTATGTGTGGGGGAACCTGTGCGAGATACTGAGGGCGCATATCTCACCTACCTGAGCAACAATGTAACTTCCTCACTTGCACGCATTAACGCAGTAGACGCTTCGAAATTTACGATAGCCTATGACCCACTGTGGGCGATTGGTGCTCCGCAAGCTCCGTCGCCCCGTGTCGTTGCAGAGGCGGTTATGTTCATCAGAAAAACTATTGCTGACATGTGGGGGCGAGAGCGGGCGCTCAAGGTGCGTATTATTTATGGAGGGTCGGTCAATACAGAAAGTGCCACATTGTTTGCAACGACTCCTGGTATACAGGGACTTCTTGCTGGGCGTGCAAGTGTTAATGCTGAAGAATTTACAAATATTATTCGTGCATTTCAAAAGTAGTCAGCATTTCTATGCATTCAATTGATGAGTTAAAAAACCTCAAAGGCAAACGCATCTTGTTGCGTTTGGATTTGAATGCTCCGATAGTGAATGGTGCGATTACCGATCCATTTCGTATTGATAGAGCATTGAAATCTATACAGTTTCTTATTGCTCGAGAGGCACGAGTGGTTCTCGTGAGTCACCTGAGTGATAGTAGAGGGTCACTGGTTCCAGTGTATGAATATCTCAAGAAAAAAATGCCACTCACATTTGTTGATGACATAGCGGGTGTAGAAGCACATCAGGCTGTTGAGGCACTTCAGGATGGAGAAGCGGTACTCTTACAAAACATCCGCATGAGCGATGATGAAAAAAAGAACGATGCACATTTTACTCGCGAACTTGCTTCACTCGCTGATATGTATATAAACGATGCATTCCCCGCATCTCATCGTATCCACGCATCCATTGTCGGTGTTGCGGGAATTTTACCAGCGTATGCAGGCTTTCAATTTTTTGATGAAGTTGCGGGTCTTACTCCCGCGCTTACACCAGAGAGTCCGTCTCTCGCAATAGTTGGTGGCGCAAAGCTCACCACGAAAGTTGCATTAATAGAGACACTACTTAAAAAATATGATCGTGTGTTTGTCGGTGGGGCAATCGCCAATGATTTTTTCAAAGCGAAAGGGTATGAAGTAGGAATGTCTCTCGTGTCGGACAATGATACTGCCAAGGCCATGCTCGGTAATTCAAAAATAATTCTCCCGGAGTTCGTCACAGTAGAAGGGCCGAATGGACGACGAGATATTCTTGCCAGCGAGGTTGGGAAGAATGAAGCTATTTTAGATATTGCTCCAGCTTCTATTCAAGCGCTTCAATCTATTATTAATGCATCACATTCAATACTGTGGAATGGGCCGATGGGGAATTTTGAGAAAGGATTTACTGCAGGCACTGACGCTCTTGCTATCGCTATTGCTGGATCGTCCGCAAAATCTATCGTTGGCGGAGGAGACACACTTTCTTCAATTCAGAATCTCGGGCTCATGGATAAATTTACATTCGTTTCAACTGCTGGTGGCGCGATGTTAGATTTTCTTGCAAACGGTACGTTGCCGGGGATAGATGCACTTGAGAAAAAAACTTAACTCAAAGAACCCCGTATTTTTTCTGCAATCATTTTTGCTTCACCTTCTTTATAAGGAGTGCCGGTCCATGGCTGGTACTGGTCGCCCTCAAAGCGGGGAATGATGTGCACGTGCGCATGAAAGACGAGCTGATGTGCAGCGGGTTCGTTATTCATTGCAATGTTAATGCCATCTGCTCCAACTGCTTTTTTTATAACTGGTGCAAGCATGTGTACGGTTTTCATAACCGCGAGCCAGAGGTCTTCTGGTATGTCTAAGATATTTCTGTACCGTTCTTTAGGAATGACGAGCGTATGTCCGTGATTGTTGGGTCGGATGTCTAAAAATGCGAATGTTTTTTCGTCCTCATAGACTATTTCTGCGGGTATTTCTCGCCGTACAATTTTCAAGAAAAGATCATCCATAGCGGAAATGCTACCATAGCTTGTAATGAGTATCTTGCACCCTCTTGTAGAGCGAATATTGGAGAATAGGAAAATTACAGACAAAGAATTGTTCTTGAACCCTCTCTACGATGCCCGCCATGATCCGTTTCTTTTGAAGGGAATGGATGTTGCAGTAGCTCGCATTCTTGAGGCAATAAAAAATGAAGAAAAGATTTGTGTGTGGCATGACTACGATTGCGATGGTATTCCTGGAGGCGCACTCTTATTTGATTTTTTTCGTCGTATTGGATATGAAGTGGAAACCTATGTGCCCGAGCGAAGCGAAGGGTATGGTTTGAATATTTCTGGTATTGATTCTCTGAAAGAAAAAGGTGTCTCACTCATTGTTACTGTTGATTGTGGAATCACTGATGTTGTAGAGGTGGCACATGCAAGCACTCTCGGCATTGAAACAATTATTACTGATCACCATCTCCCGCAGGCAGTTCTTCCCCCAGCGCTTGCAGTTATCAATGCACATCAATCGGACGATGTGTATCCGTTCAAAGGACTTTGTGGTACCGGTGTTGCATTTAAGTTAGTAGAGGCACTTATTCAAAAAGGTTCGTTTGATATTCCGGAAGGCTCGGAGAAATGGCTTTTAGATTTAGTGGCTGTTGCAACAGTTGCCGACATGGTTCCGCTAACTGGAGAAAATCGAACGCTCGTAAAATTTGGACTCACCGTTCTTAGAAAAGGAAGACGCCCTGGACTCAAAGCATTACTTGAAGCTGAGCGCATACCGCTTATGGCTGTCGCAGAAGATGACATAGCTTTTTCAATTGCGCCAAAAATAAATGCGGCATCGCGTATGAAAAGCCCAAAGCTTTCTTTTGAATTGTTAACTACCGAGTCAGAGGTGCGAGCACGCGAAATTGCAAAAGAGTTGGTGCAATTAAACCAAGAGCGAAAAATTGAAGGCATGCGTGTAGCAAAAGATGTAAAGAAGCGCATGGAAATGACACCTACATCGGACTCGGTCATTGTGATGGGGAGCCAATCGTGGCGCCCATCGCTTTTAGGTATCGCGGCAACGAGTGTTGTTGAGACATATCAACGCACGGTGTGTTTGTGGGGAATGGATGGCGGTTTGATAAAAGGCTCATGCCGATCAAACGGTAGCGTGAACATTGTTTCGTTAATGGTGGAAGCCAAAGATGCGTTTTTGGATTTTGGTGGGCACGAACTTGCGGGCGGATTTTCTGTTTCTCCTGAAAAAATTCATGACCTACCATTAAAGCTTCAACAAGCGCTTGAGTTGATTACAACAAAAGGAGGTGGGGAGATAGATTCGGGTGGCAGGAATAAAGGAATAGTTGAAAGTTCGCTCACCCTAGCCGAAGTAAATGATGTTGCGTTCGATGCACTCCGTTCCCTTGGTCCTTTCGGAATGGAGAATCCCAAGCCATTTTTTAGATTTCACAATGTTTCAATTGCTGGCATTAATTATTTTGGTAAAGCAAAAGAACATATCAGACTTACTCTCGCTGACGACTCAGGACGCAAGGCGGATGCAATAGTCTTTTTCGTTCCACGCTCTCTTTTTAAGGAGAAACTTGAACTTCTTTCGGTTGGCGATGTCTGCACCATTGAAGCCTCTGTGGAACGCTCTTACTTCGCAGGTAGGAAGGAGTTGCGACTACGGATAGAGAATGTAGTTGTTTAGCGTACGCTGTCTGTAGAAGTTTTGATTGAGGTATACGATACAATACCCAAATGTCGCACATAATTATTTATACCGATGGAGGCTCACGAGGAAATCCAGGGCCATCGGGTGCTGGTGCGGTGGTGAAAGATTTGAAAGGAAAGAATGCGGCAAGCATCTCAGCATTCTTGGGAGTGCGTACTAATAATTGGGCAGAATATGAAGCACTCATTTTGGCACTTCGGGCGACAGTCGATTCATTTGGGAGCCCTGTGCCACATGGGGTTGTGGTGCGCATGGATTCCGAATTAATTGTCCGACAAATGAAAGGGGAGTACAAAGTCAAACACCCAGTATTAAAAGAGCAGTATACAAAGGTGCGTGTGCTCATTGCAGAATCATTTCCTCAAATAAAATTTATGCATATACCGCGCGAAGAAAACAGCGAAGCGGACCAACTGGCAAACGAAGCAATGGATCGAGGATTTTAAACATGTTCGCCGATTGGCTACTGCGCTACATCATTCCGATACTCTGTATTGGAGCTGTTATTGGTGCAGGAGTGTATTCAGTTCTTGTTCCTGAAAAACTCTATCCGCTTTTTGAAGATGCAGTTGGTACTAGCGTTGTTATTGAAGGTGTTGTAGTGAGAGACCCTGATCAGCGCGAACGCACCATACATCTCACAGTAGAGGTTCAAAAGTTGAATGGTATTTCTATTTCAGAAAAAGTGCGTGTGCTTCTTTTTGCAGATTCGTTTGAGACCGCCGTCTTTGGGGATCGCATTAGTGCGAAAGGAAAATTTAAAAAACCAGAGTTATTTGAAACTGATTCAGGACGAACATTTAATTATCCAAAGTATCTTCGTGCGCATAGCATTCTCTACACAATCTCATTTCCGCAGGTTACGAAACTAGAAGAAGGAAGAGGAAATCCAATTGTCGCAGGACTCCTATCTATTAAACATGTATTTATCAAAGGTATCGAGTGTGCGGTTCCAGAACCTGAGTCAGCACTTCTTGCAGGGCTACTTCTTGGTGAAAAACAATCGCTTGGAGAAAAAATAACAGGAGCATTTAGGAATGCTGGTGTGGTGCACATCATTGTTCTCTCTGGCTACAACGTTGCACTCGTGATTCAGTGGATCTCTTTTGTTTTCCTAAAAATGTTTTCACGCAAAGTTGCATACAGCTTCTCTGCACTTTTTGTTGTTGGTTTCGCGGTGATGACTGGCGGATCTGAAACAACTATTCGCGCACTCATCATGGCGCTTTTAATGATGGTTGCCACTGTGTTGCATCGGCCAAAGGCAGCGCTTCGTATGCTTGCCATTGCGGCTGCAGTGATGGCTCTCTGGAATCCATACATTGTTCTGTATGATCTTTCGTTTCAGCTCTCTATTCTTGCAACGCTCGGACTTATATTATTTTCTGAAAAAATTGCGAACCGTCTCACATGTATCCCTGACTTCAAATATTTTCCGTTTCGTGAAATTGTTTCAACTACCCTTGCAACGCAGGTGACTGTGTTGCCACTTCTTATATTTTCTGTCGGCGCAGTCTCTCTAGTATTTCTTCCTGCAAATGTTCTCGTCTTACCTGCAGTTCCTGTGGCAATGTTTGTTGGTTTCTTTGCATCGATTACCGCACTTATTTCACCCGTACTAGCTTTTCCATTAAGTATCTTTGCGTACGGGGTCCTTTCTTATATTATTTCTGTTGCAACGTTTTTTGGGTCACTACCGTTTGCCTCTCTTCCTATCCCACGAGAGTGGATGTGGCCACTTTTGATGATGCTCGGGTTTTTGTATGGAGCGGTAGGCTTGCTAGTGTTCCGTTTCAGAAAAAATTATCCTTTGATTACAAAAACAAAAGCCCCTTAAGGGGCTTTTAATCAGGTTCTTTATTTTCAGGTTTTTTGGCAGGAGGCTGGGTGCGCCGATTGTAGCTTTGTGAAAAAAGTCCCCAGCCGCTATCTCCCCCATGGAGGTTACCTCGATCAAATGCTGAAGGTGGTGCCTCTCTCACAGGCTTTGGTACTTTAGGAGCTCTTTCTACCATTAATACAATCTATCATTCGAAACGCGACTCAGTCAATTTGCCATTCAAATTCTTAAAAAACGCTTCTATATATTGTTTCTTCTCGGCTGGAGTGTAGTCCACCATGTAGGCGTGTTCCCACATATCGAGAGCTAAAATTGTCTTTGTGTCATTGAGTTGCCCCAACTCGTGGTCAGCAACAAAGTGAGTAAGGAAGTTTTTGGTTGTTGCATCATAGGAAAGCATTGCCCAGCCAATACCGCGCATCATTCCGACTGCTTTAAATTCATTTTCCCATTTTTCGTAACTGCTGTATTGCACTGCTAGTGCATCTCTAAGTGCTCCGCCAATAGGAGAAGGTGTGCCTTCCCACTGTGAGAAGTAGTGCTCATGCATGCGCATACCGTTCCATTCAAAACCGATGCGACGCGTAACTTCAGCAAGGGCATACGCGTTTTTTTCAGAGTCTTTTTTTAAATCGGCAACAGTTTCCTCAAGGGTGTTTAGGAATTTTACATATCCCTCATAGAGCTTGATGTGTACTTCAAGTTGTTTGGGTGAAATACCGTCCAAATTTCCGAAGGTGAATTTTTTTGCAGTGTACATATGAATGAGGGGAGAGGGTTTAGTGGTTAGTGTTTAGTGAAACATTTTCTGAATGGCTATTTTAGCTCCGGTGGCAGTATATCATTGTGGGCATGGGACGCGTTTTTCTTATCGGTCTACTTATTTTTGGGAATATTTTTGTATGGACGATTCCCGTTCCTCAGGGGCTCAAGGTTTCGTTCTTAAATATAGGACAAGGAGATTCTATTTTTATAGAAGGGCCTACGGGGATACAAATGCTTATCGATGCGGGACCACCAGACAAGTCAGTGCTTCGGGAGCTTGGGAGTGTGATGCCTCTTTTTGACCGCTCCATTGATGCGGTAGTTGAGACACACCCAGACCAAGATCATCTTGGAGGCATCCCTGATGTATTTGAACGATATCAGGTCGGAACATTTTTGGAGCCGGGCATTCCGAACGATACGAAAGCAACGAAGGCTACCGTTCTGGCAGTACAAAAATCAGGAGTGAAAAAAATTATTGCTAGGCGTGGTATGCGTCTTGATCTTGGTGGCGGTGCGTATGCGGATATTCTTTTTCCAGACAGGGATGTACCCAATATTGAAACAAATACGGGCTCAATAGTGATGCGCGTTGTATATGGAAACACATCGTTTCTACTCAACGGGGATTCTCCACAGGTAATTGAAAAATATTTAGTTTCTATTGACGGGAAAAATCTTCAGAGCACCGTACTGAAAGCGGGGCACCATGGCTCAAAAAATTCCAGTGCACCTGAATTTGTGAAAGCAGTTAATCCCACATACGGAGTCTTCTCTCGTGGATGCGATAACAAGTACGGACACCCAGCACCTCAGGTTGTAGATTTATTTCAGAGCCTCAGTATTTCTATCTTCGATACCTGCAAGGACGGCAGGGTCACTTTTGTATCAGACGGTCTGAGAGTAAGCGCTTTAGATAACTAAGCCGTTCTGCACCCAAGGCATGTGCCACCTGTAAACATGAGCACATACAGAGGAACATCTTTTAAACAATCAATGCTTAAGCATTGTCGAGTTTTCGACTCTTCGTGGAATGAGCGTCCGCTGTTGCCCTTAGTTGGTGGAAATCTTTTTTCTGACATATATTTCACAATAAAAAAACTCCCTAACGTAAACGGCGTACCGTCTACCTTAAAGAGCGGTTAAATAATATTAGCTTTCTTGAGGGTCTTAAAAGCACCACGCTTCGCAATAGTCTTTACAGCACGAGCTGAAAGAAGAAGCGAAATATGCTTATTAAGCTCAGGCACAAAGATTTTGTGCTTTTGTAGGTTTGCCTTGCGGCGTACCTTACCGCATGGGTTGTACTGCGTCGCACGAGTGCGATTTGAATATCTCCCTCCAACGAGAGATGATTTACCTGTTACAGCGCATGCCTTAGCCATAGTTTTTAGAGGATACCATCCTAAAAATGAAAAGTAAATCCCACGCTTAGGATTTATAGAGTGCTGATTAGCTAGTTGCTCTTCTCAAGATATGCAACGATAGTTCGGCGTTTCCATGCGGAGCCGTCAGCGTGCTTGTGTTTGAAGGATTTTTCGATTTTGTGGATAGTGAAATAGGGCTCGAAGAACTCGCGCAGGGCTTCTTCTGTCCACACATACTCGGCGGTATGAATTTCTGGATGAATATACATCCCCACTTCATCTCCTGGGCTTTCACGGAGTAGGCGCTTGGCATGAGAATCGTCATCAAGAAGGAACGACTTAAAGAAAAGCCACCCACCTGGTTTTAAGACACGAAGAATTTCGCTTCGGAGTTGTTCACGCTCGGCAGTCTTCAAAACATGCGAGCTCATCATGTCGAGCGCAATAGTGACTGACGCATCCGGCAAGGGAATTGGTTTTTCCATGTCTTGCACAAAAAATTTGAGAGGCAAACCTTCTCCCGCTTTTTTGGCAACAGTAATTGCTACTTCTGAAAGATCGTACCCGACGCCACGCATGCCAAATGTGTTTGCAAGATATATGAGGTTGCGTCCGTTACCGCATCCAATATCAAGTGCTTGCGCAGTTACATTAAGGAATTTTTTTCCATATTCGCGCATCAAGAATCGCCCGAACTTTTCCAAGTCTTCAGATGGTTCGACAGAGAGTGCAAGATGAGGGTTTGCTCCACCAGTGCGGTCTGATTTACCGTATTCTTTATTCCAGAAATTGTTTTGTCGGCTCATGAGATGGGGGTAGCTTCCAGCTTTCAGGTGTTAGCTTTCAGCTTTAAATTTGGAACTCTAATCTTTTATTTGAGAGCGCCTTGATGTCCGCGGCTCCATTCATAAAATACAATTGCGGCGGAAGCGGCAGCATTGAGTGATTCAGTGCGTGGATGTACAGGAATGCGAAGCAAAATATCGCACAGTTCTTCGGTTTTTTCGCGGATACCTTTCCCTTCGTTGCCTACAATAAATAGCGATGGTTCGCTGAAAGATTCATCAATGAGGGATTGTGCGCCTTTACCTGCAAGGCCGTATGTCCAAAATCCCTTGTCTTTCAGAAGACGAATAGTTTGGTTCACGTTACCAATAGTGACGAGAGGAATACGAAACGCCATACCTGCTGATGTTTTTACAACCGCTCCTGTTATTGGTGCGTTTCGGTGTTCAGGGATTAAGACGGCGGAAAGTCCCATTGCTGCCGCTGAGCGGATGATTGCGCCGACATTGTGTGGATCCTGCAATTCTCCTAGAAGTACCAATGCCGGCTTTTTAGAAATGTTGAGAGTTTGTATGAAAGTTTCAAAAGGAACCAAGAGCGCTTCAGTGTCGATAATTGCGACAATACCTTGGTGAACCGCATCATTTCCAACCATGTCGCTCCCTTTGAGTGTGGCGATGGTTATTTTTTTCTTCTCCAAGAGATTTTTTATTTTCTCATCATCAAAGACGGGGGAAAGGAATACTTTCTTAACCACATGTGTAGCGTGCTCGACCGCTTCAGCGACCGCATGCTTCCCATATATATAGACTTTCTCTCGTTGCATAGTGCGAGTGTAGCATCGAAGAGCTTCCAGGTCTCGGCTTGGATTAAACTCTGGCACCTGAAAGCTGTAACCTGATACACTACTCTCTATGGAATTCCTCATCGGCATCGTTATAGTTATTTTCTCAATTATTCTTCATGAGATTGCGCACGGTTTTGCGGCAAACTGGCTCGGTGACCCAACGGCGCGCTATGCAGGGAGATTGACCCTAAACCCATTGCCCCACATAGATCCAGTAGGCTCTATTCTCATTCCGGGCATACTTGCCTTAACAGGCTCATCTTTTTTAATCGGCTGGGCAAAGCCTGTTCCGTATAATCCTTACAATTTAAAGAATCAGCGATGGGGAGAGGCGATGGTCGGAGTAGCAGGTCCGCTCACCAACATCCTTATTGCCCTTATATTTGGCCTTATTTTGCGTTTTTCTGGGTCTTTAGGACTTTCAGGGGCATTTCTCGGTGTATGTGTAACGGTGGTATATGCCAACCTCGTGCTGGCAATCTATAATCTCATTCCAATACCCCCTCTCGATGGCTCAAAAGTCCTTCGTTCTATCCTTCCAAGCAAGCTCGCTCTTGCCTACGGACGCCTTGAAACCTCAATGTATGCGCTTGGCCCATTCGGCCTCATTATGGTCAGTCTTGTTGCTATATACCTACTATGGCCGTACCTTTCGGGCTTTGTGCAGACCCTTTTCTCAGTAATCGTCGGTACATAAGCTTTCTGCTGTTGCGTTTTTGAGCCTTGCCTTGTATAGTATCCGAACTGCCCTTGCGCAGTTTTTTCGTAACAATGGCTACCATAAATCAACTGAGGAAAAACCCTCGCAAAAAAACATCTCGTAAGACGAAAACCGTTGCTTTGTCGCGTGGTTTCAATGTATTAAAGAATCGCCCCACCTTCTACCCTTCACCATTTAAACGAGGTGTTTGTACAAAAGTAACAACAAAAACTCCAAGAAAGCCAAACTCAGCTGTTCGTAAAATTGCTCGTGTCCGCTTAACAAACGGAATGGAAGTAACTGCCTACATTCCTGGAGAGGGTCACAATTTGCAGGAACACTCAGTGGTTATGCTTCGCGGTGGTCGTACTAAAGACCTCTCACTTCGTTACAAGGTTGTCCGTGGACGCCTTGACGCAGCAGGTCTTGAAAAGCGTCGCCGTGGACGAAGCCGTTACGGAAGTAAGCGCCCAAAGGCAAAATAATATATGCGTAGACGACTCAAAAAACAAAATGTCATTAATCCTGACTCGAAATACGACTCAGAATTTTTGGCACGCTTCATCAACACCGTTATGTGGGATGGAAAGAAAAGCGTTGCGCAAACAATTGTGTACGATGCCCTCGATGAAATAAAAAAACGAGATGAAACACTCGACCCAATAGTTGTTTTTGATACAGCAATTTCTAATGTAAGCCCAACAATTGAAGTACGCTCGAGACGCGTTGGTGGTGCAAACTATCAAGTTCCTCGTGAAGTCCGACCTGAGCGCCGTCGCTCACTCGCATTCCGTTGGATTGTTTCAGCAGCTCGCGCAAAGAAAGGAAAGCCGATGGCTTTGAAGCTTGCTGATGAGTTGATGGCAGCAGCGAAAGGAGAAGGTTCAGCAGTTAAAAAACGCGAAGATGTCCATCGCATGGCGGAATCAAACCGTGCGTTCGCTCACTTGGCTTGGTGATTCATGGGTATCTTTAGCGGTGAGCGTCCGGCAAACGATACTGACGCAGAGACTATTTGGGATGGTCTAAAACGTCTACTTAATGCATCACATCATGGTATTGATGTTATTGGAGTGCCAGATAGTGAAGCGCAGGAAATTTACGAAGAAGGACAAGGACTTTTAAAACAAGAAATTGGAGGAAATAAACGCAGAGGCACAGGAAAATCAAATTAATAAGTTCGCTGTAAAAATATTTTATGGGCAAAAGAGACTATCCATTGGATCGCGTTCGAAACTTCGGCATCATTGCGCACATTGATGCAGGCAAGACAACAACTTCAGAGCGTGTTTTGTACTACACGGGTTCTCAGCACAAAATCGGCGAAGTGCACGAAGGAGAAACGACGACCGACTGGATGGAGCAGGAGCGTGAGCGTGGTATCACCATCACCTCGGCTGCTATTACTTGTTTCTGGACACCTACTGAAGAGACAGACAAAAAAGATACCTCGAAGAAAATTCGTTTTAATGTTATCGACACTCCTGGGCACATCGACTTCACCATTGAAGTGAAGCGATCACTTCGCGTTCTTGACGGCGCGGTTGTTGTTTTTGACGGCGTTGCAGGCGTAGAGCCACAATCAGAAACAAACTGGCGCTACGCTGACGAAGGAAAAGTTCCTCGCATTTGTTTCATAAATAAACTCGACCGAACGGGCGCATCATTTGAACGCTCATACGCATCTATTCTTGACCGTCTTACAAAAGATGCAGTTCGCATGCAAGTTCCTATCGGTGAGGAAGGAGAGCATGTTGGCGTTATTGAACTTTTGACTCGCGAAGCAGTGTACTTCGATGGCGACATGGGTGAGGTTGTTCGTCGTGAAAAAGAAATCCCTGAAAATTTGAAAGCAGATGTTGAAAAGTATCGCGCCGAGCTCATTGAGAAAATTGTTTCAGAGGATGATGCAATGATGAGTAGCTATTTGGATGGCGTTGAACCATCTCTTGCTGACTTGAAAAAGACACTTCGCAAAGCAGTCATTGATAATAAAATTGTTCCTGTGTACACAGGTTCTGCATTGAAGAACAAAGGTGTACAGCTCGTACTCGACGCAGTTGTTGAATATCTTCCATCGCCACTCGATTTGCCTCCAACTAAAGGTATTAATCCAGACACTGGTGAAGAAGTTTTCCGCACTGCATCTGATGATGAACCATTTTGTGCACTCGTATTTAAACTTCAGACTGACCCATTCGTGGGAGCGCTTTCGTTCTTCCGTGTGTACTCAGGAAAAATTGAAGCAGGTTCATATGTATACAACGCATCAACTGGTGTAAAAGAACGCTTAGGACGCATTGTGCGTCTCCAAGCTGACAAGCGTGAAGAAGTGAAAGAAGTGTTCACAGGAGAAATTGCTGCAGCGGTGGGACTTAAAGAAGCAAAAACTTCTAATACGCTTGCTGATGAAGCACATCCAATGATTCTCGAAGTCATCAAGGCGCCAGACCCAGTGGTGTCGATGCGCATTGAACCAAAAACAAAGGGTGACCAAGAAAGAATGGGTATGGCACTCAAAAAACTTTCTGATGAAGATCCAAGTTTCCGTGTCACTTCAGACGCTGAAACCATGGAAACAATTATTGCAGGCATGGGTGAGCTCCACTTGGAAATTTTGGTAGATCGTATGAAGCGTGAGTTCAATGTGGATGCGAATACTGGCAAACCACAGGTTGCGTACCGCGAAACAATTCAAAAAGAAGCAGAAGCAAACCACAAATATATTAAACAAACTGGAGGTAAGGGTCAGTATGGTCACGTGGCGATCAAAATTCGACCTATGGAACCACTTGATCCTGGTGCAAAGGTAAAGAACAACGTGAAGCGTGAGGCGCATTTCGAATTCATCAACAACATTAAGGGGGGCGTTATTCCACAAGAATTTATTCCTGCAGTTGAGAAGGGTATTCGTGAAGCTATGGAGAGAGGTATTGTCGCCGGCTTCAAGATGGAAGACATTTCAATCGATCTCTTTGATGGTTCATCTCACGATGTCGACTCATCAGAAATTGCATTCAAAATTGCAGCATCGATGGCATTCAAAGAAGCTGCTGAGCGTGCACGACCAGTATTGCTCGAGCCAGTCATGAAGGTTGAGGTGGTAGTTCCTGAAAAATTCATGGGCGACATTACTGGGCACATCACTTCAAAGCGAGGCGCTATTGATTCAATTGAAGAGCGCGGTATGGCAAAGGTAGTAAATGCAAAAGTTCCACTTTCAGAAATGTTTGGCTACACCACAGCACTCCGCTCAATGACCGAGGGTCGTGGTGTTATGGCAATGGAGTTCGATCACTACGAAGTGGTGCCACAAAATGTTGCTGAGACTATCAAAGCATCTCGCAAGTAGAGTTTTCTCTAGGCTATTTTCTTAATTACTATGCGGGGAGGGCATGAAAGTATGGGGGATAGAGAAATTTCTGGATTGCCTCCAGAAAACCCGAAGTGTAAGCTCTGCTCAAACACTGCAGACGTTTATATAGATAGGGCTTGGTATTGCGACCCCTGCGCACCTCTCAAGGGTTGGATTCAGTAATGACTAAGTCTGTGTGCCTTGTAGAAACCCATATGTCGTTTGATTCAATACAAAAAGAAGCTCGACCTACACATTTCTGTCCCGTGTGCTCAAAAATTGTCATGGTTGTTCAAAATGGACTGAAATTTGTTATTTTGCCTCATTTCTCTCGAGAGAATGGTGTTTTAACGGGGTGCGACGGAAACAATCGTGAAATTGGTAATTAAAAGGGGTTGAGTTCCGTGTCTAGATATCCAAAGATACGCCCGTTTTCTTGACTCTTTTGTAGCTTTCAGATACAGTACCTCGTAACGCTTCACGCGTTCTTTTCGTCTATAGACTCCTCACTAACGTTGTGCGAGGACTATCGACGGCAAGAGCTCTCGGGCTCTTTGATTTGTTTTTACTAAGATTACTATTACTACGCACTAATAATTAATTATATGGCAGATTTTGCACGAACTAAGCCTCACGTTAACGTTGGTACTATCGGCCACGTCGACCATGGCAAGACAACTCTCACAGCAGCTATTCTTTCTGTTCTTGCAAAGGCAGGAAACGGATACAGCGCTTCAGTGAAGGATGTCACACAGATTGACAACGCGCCTGAAGAAAAGGCTCGTGGTATTACTATTTCGCTCTCACACTCTGAGTACGAGACACCAGCTCGCCACTACGCACACATCGATGCTCCTGGCCACGCTGACTACATCAAGAACATGATCACTGGTGCCGCTCAAATGGACGGTGCAATTCTCGTTGTTGCTGCAACAGACGGTGTGATGCCCCAAACGCGTGAACACATTCTCCTCGCTAAACAAGTCGGCGTACCAAAAGTCATTGTTTTCTTGAACAAGGTTGACATGGTTGACGACAAAGACCTCGTTGAGCTCGTTGAAGAAGAAGTTCGTGAACTTCTTACGAAGCAAGGTTTCGATGGCGCTGCAACTCCAGTTATCCGTGGTTCAGGCCTCAAGGCTCTTGAGAACCCAGCACCAGGAAATGAATGGTCTGAGAAGGTCATGGAGCTTGTAAAGGCACTCGACGAATACATTCCACAGCCTGAACGCGATGTTTCTAAGCCATTCCTTATGCCAATTGAAGACATCTTCTCAATTGAAGGACGCGGTACCGTTGTTACTGGCCGTATTGAGCGTGGTCAGATCAAGGTTGGTGAAGAAGTTGAAATTGTCGGTCTTCAACCAACAGTCAAGACAACCATCACTGGTATTGAAATGTTCAACAAGTCACTCCAAGAGGGTATGGCAGGTGACAACGCAGGCATTTTGCTCCGCGGTACAAAGAAAGAAGACGTGCACCGTGGTCAGGTTCTCGGAAAGACTGGCACTGTTACTCCGCACACTGACTTCGAAGCAGAAGTTTACATTCTCTCAAAGGAAGAAGGAGGTCGTCACACACCATTCTTCTCTGGCTACAAGCCACAGTTTTACATCCGCACTACTGACGTCACTGGCGATGTAACACTTCCTGACGGAGTCGAAATGGTTATGCCAGGAGACACTATTAAGTTCAAAGTAAAACTTGTTGCCCCAGTCGCCCTTGAAGAACAACAGCGCTTTGCTATCCGTGAAGGAGGTAAGACTGTCGGTGCTGGCGTCGTAACCAAGATTGTTGCCTAAAGCCTAGTATTCACGAACTTTGAAAATCTATGTCCGACACTAAAGAAAAAAAGACGCCTGTCCGCAAGGCACCAAAAGCAGGAGCAAAGACAGCGAAATCTGCGGCTCCAGTTGCGGGTGTAGGCAAATTGCGTCTCCGTGTTCGCGCATATGACCACAAAGTCTTGGATGCTTCGGTAAAGCAAATTATTGACACAGCGCTTCGCTTTGATGCGGAGGTTGTAGGGCCCATCCCACTTCCAACTGATATCAAGAAATTCACGGTCAATGCCTCATCGTTCGTCTACAAAGATGCTCGTGAGCAGTTTGAGATTCGTACTCATAAGCGTATCTTGGACATTGTGAATCCAACTCCAAAAATCATTGATGCTTTGACGAACTTGTCATTGCCATCCGGCGTCTCGGTTGATGTCAGAATGCTCTAGAAATTCTTAATCGCGTTGCGATTTAGAATTTGTTGAGTGCCGAAGCGTTTCGCTTCGGCCTTTAGAGACCTTAAAGCAAAGCTTGCTTAGATTTTCTTAAGTCCTCCCAATTTCTCATCTCAGAGAAATTGTGGAGGGCTGTAAAAAAGATCGAAAAAACCGCCCAAAAGGGCGGTTTTTAGTTTGTGTTGCGTACACGTTCTATTTTCTCCTGTTCTTAGGCCTTTTTATACCATAATTTGTTAAGTTTATTGTATACATAACCGGATACGATAGCATCAGGATCGGGGCAGTGTTCTAAACCTGGACCGGTCGTTTTAAAACCACCTTGTCGTGAAATTAATTTGAGTCCCTCTTTCATAGAAAAAATTTAAGTGTTTAAACGATGTGTGAATAATAGCATATTAGAAACCTTCTGTCAAGTATTTCTATCTTAAGTTCAACAGGTAAGTGCACCACTCTAGATTTCTAGAGGAGTTTTCCAACCGAGCCTCTTTCGCGGTCTCGTGTTCAAAGCATACTTCACGGCTGAAATATCTGTATCAGATACGTGTAAAAGTACCTAGGTTTCGTCTCGGTACTTGGTTTCTTGCATCTTTTAGATGCTTTGTGTATAGTAGCTGAAACGCTACGTTTGCCTCCGAAACATCGAAAGGATCGGACCCTTCGACAAGCTCAGGGTAAACCAATGGTATATCGCACACTGCGAATACCGGTGTGCGTTTTTTTCTAGAGAATCTTGAGCGTAGCGATTAGATTCTCAGAACCCTGTTAAATACGCTTCGAGTACGAAGCGTCCCCGGAACGGGGATTTAACAGGGTTAGATTTTTCTAGACTCAAGGACTCGCCAACAAAAAACTAATGAAATTCATCATAGGAACAAAACAAGGAATGACACAGGTCTTCAATGCAGCGGGTCACGCTGTGCCTGTTACCGTTATACATGCACCAAAGGTTACAGTGACCCAAGTTAAGAATATTGATACTGACGGCTACAAGGCAGTACAGGTGGGTTACGGTGAGCAGAAGCAATCACGCATTGCAAAACCACAGCAACCTAAGGGAAATGTTCGTGGACTTCGTGAATTTCGCTTTGATGGTGCTGAGGCACTTGAAGTAGGTGCAACTTTTGATGTCACTGCTTTCTCAGAAGGTGAAAGCGTTGTCGTTTCAGGAATTTCAAAAGGAAAAGGTTTCCAGGGCGTTGTGAAGCGCTACGGCTTCAAAGGAGGTCCCCGCACACACGGTCAGAAACATTCTGAAAGAGAGCGCGGTTCTTCAGGAGGAGGTCCAGGCCGAGCAGGAGGTCGTGTGGTGAAAGGTATGCGCATGGCAGGACGAATGGGTTCTGACCGTGTGACTGTTCCAAACCTTGAGGTCATTCGTGTTGACGGCGTAAAGAATGAAATTTTTGTTCGTGGAGCAGTTCCAGGACGCAAAGGTACCGTGATTGAAATTCGAGGAAAATAAATATATGAAAGCTTCAATTTACAATACAAGCGCAAAAGAAGTAGGGGAGATTGAACTCCCAGAGGGCATTTTTGATGCAAAGAGAAATGATGCTTTGGTGCATCAGGTTGTTCTTGCTATGCAAGCGAACGCTCGCACTCCTGTTGCTCACACGAAGGGTCGTGGTGAGGTACGTGGTGGCGGTAAGAAGCCATGGAAGCAAAAGGGTACTGGCCGAGCTCGTCACGGTTCTATTCGATCTCCAATCTGGAGAGGAGGAGGTACGACTCACGGACCAGTAAAGGAACGCGATTTCTCACAGAAAATCAATAAGAAGATGCGTGCGAAGGCAGTCGCAACAGTTCTTTCAGAAAAACTCCGTAAAGGAAAAATGATTTTTGTTGACTCGCTTTCTTTCAAGGCTCCAAAAACAAAGGATGCAAAGGCAACCCTCGGTGGCCTTGCTAAAATAGAAGGATTTGCTGAGCTCGCTACACGCAGAAACAACGCAGCACTCATCCTTCTTTCGAAGCATGATGTCGCGGTAGTAAAGAGCTTCCGCAACATGAAGAACGTGATGGTTGATGAGGCGAGAAACGCAAATCCAGTTGACTTGCTCACCTACCGTTATATTCTCGTTGTAGATCCGAAGGTGTCTGTTAAAACGCTTACAGAACGACTAGAGAAATAAATTTTTATGGCAATTTTTAAATCAAAAACGAATACAAAGAAGACTGATGCTCCAAAGGCAGAAGTCAAAAAAGTTGAAACAAAAGTTTCTGCTACTAAAAAAACTGATCGTCCTTCAGCTCTTGCTGAGTACGCAAATATTTTGGTGCGTCCCCGCATTACGGAGAAGGCAGCAAACATGACTGCAAACGGAGTCTATACATTTGATATTCGCAAATCAGCAACAAAGAAGGATGTCGCTATGGCAGTCAATGCTCTCTACAAAGTTATGCCAATCAAGGTAAATGTAGTGAATACTCCAGCAAAGCGAGTGCAAATGAGAAAGAAGCGAGGTTTTGGTAAGACTTCTGCAACAAGAAAGGCTTTGGTATTTTTAAAGAAAGGAGACACTATCCGTTTCTCATAAATTTTTAATACACGAATATGTCTACTACACGAAATTACAAAGCACGAACCGCATCCACTCGCCACATGAGCGTGATTCGTTATCGCGATGTCTTGACGACCGGCAAGCCATTGAAATCTTTGACGAAAGGAAAGAAAAATCACGCAGGTAGAAACTCACTTGGTCGCATCACCACCCGTCACCAAGGAGGTGGACACAAGCAACAGATGCGTGTGGTTGATTTCATGTTCGCTAAGAAAAATATTCCAGGAAAAGTTGAGCACATTGAATACGATCCTACACGCACAGGCTTTATTGCTCGTATTGTAGATGTTGACGGTGAGCGCCGATACATACTCGCACCAAAATCTTTAAAGGTTGGCGATAAAGTCATTACTTCAGAAACTGCTCCTATCACTCCCGGTAACCGACTTCCTTTGAAGAACATCCCAATCGGTACATTCATCTACAATATTGAAGTGCATGCAAATGGTGGTGCAAAAATGGCACGAAGTGCAGGTAACCACGCTGAATTGATTGCGCTCGATGCTGGCTACGCTCAAATAAAACTCCCTTCGACTGAAGTTCGTAAAGTAGTTGATACTGCGTGGGCATCTATCGGTGAAGTTTCAAATGATGCACATCACCTCGTCATCATTGGTAAAGCAGGTCGCGCACGACACATGGGTATTCGCCCAACGGTTCGTGGTACTGCAATGAACCCAGTGGACCACCCACATGGAGGAGGTGAAGGCCGTCAGGGTCGTGGTCACCGAAGACAGCGCACCATGTGGGGCAAGCCGTCAGGAAAGGGTCAGAAAACACGAACTCCAAAGAAATACTCAAATCCATTCATTGTTTCTCGTCGTCGTGTCGGGAAAAAGCGAAAATCAGGAAGCTAAAACAAAAAACTCTCCACCATGTGGAGAGTTTTTTGTTATTCCACCTCTCGCGACTTTACTTTAACGGTAGGTATAAATTCCCTGTACAATGAATGCAATGCAAGCTCTCCGCCAACTTACTATTCCCGCTTTTAAAACTTTTTTCATTGGTGCCATTTTTATGCTCGCTGTATTCAGTGCGATTCCTCAATTAGCATATGCTGGTCCAACAGGAGGCGGTGACTGTACAGG
This sequence comes from Patescibacteria group bacterium, assembly GCA_004322365.1. Classification (GTDB taxonomy): domain Bacteria; phylum Patescibacteriota; class Minisyncoccia; order Phycocordibacterales; family Phycocordibacteraceae; genus Phycocordibacter. The sequence continues at coordinate 219,691 of SCTS01000006.1, read as the reverse complement.
TACCACATGGGAGTATGACTACACAGTAGTGACTAATCCTTTCCCTCCAGGTAGTGCAGGTGAAGCAGCATTTCGCGCAGTATATGGCGGGGATAGTTATACAGTGCAAAGTACCTACCAGGTTGCGACTATCGGCGACATAGATGAAGGTTGTGTTGTGGAACCAACAACACCCTATGTAGGCATTATTGCCACTCCTTCTTCTATATCTAGTGGAGGTTCGGCTCTCTTAACATGGACTTCGGATTATGTGACTTCGTGCACCGGCACCAACTTTTCAACGGGAGGTGCTACTGCAGGTTCACTTATCGTTTCACCTCCCTCTTCAATAACTTATTCAATTACCTGTACCGATGGTTCCCAGACAGTGTCTTCTTTCGCAACGGTTACCGTTAGTGCGCCTGTGGTTGCACCAACTGCATCACTTTCTGCAAACCCAACTTCTCTTGTAGTGGGTGCGTCGTCAGTTATCACCTGGAGTTCAACTAATGCAACTTCCTGCACAGGAACTAACTTCTCAACATCCTCTGCAACCGCAGGCTCTGTAACAGTTACTCCATCGCAAACAACCAGTTATCTTGTTTCATGTACTGGTGCTGGTGGGTCCGCCTCAGCGTCGCAAACAGTTACTGTTAGTGCTATTGCATCACCCACGGTTTCACTCTCTGCAACTCCAACAAGTTTGAATTCTGGATCTTCCGCTACTCTCACATGGTCCTCAACCAATGCGATTTCTTGTGTTGGTGGTGGATTTGAGACTGGAGGTAACACATCAGGCTCTATTTCGACTGGAGCGTTAAGTGCAACGACTAACTATTCTATTACCTGTACGGGGGCGAGTGCCGCGTCATCAGGTACGTGGCAGCTTTCATATAATGACATCAGTGATTTTGCTTGTAATGTAGGTGTAACCAGAGTGTCAAGTCTTGAAATTGCTTATTCTGGATTAGCATGGTGCCCCTCAAGTCCAGCAGGGAAATCTTGCAGTGGGGTAGGAAGCGGTAATGTATGTAAAATAAATGTGGCCAATGATTCGTGTCAAATTGAAACAGCTGTGTACCAGTGTGTTGGTGCCTCTCCTGCTACGACTCCCCAGACCGCTTTCGCTACCGCAAATGTTCAGGTAAATTCACCTCCCCCTGGCACTCTTTCTGGGTCATGTTCGGTATCTCCAACGAGTGTCTATACCGGTAGTCCCGTGGCTTGGACTGCCTCTGCATCGGGTGGAACTGGTTCATACACGTATTTATGGAGTGGTACTGATAGTCTCTCGGGTGCTGTTGCGTCTATTTCAAAAACATATACAACTGTCGGTACAAAAACAGCCTCAATCACTATCACTAGCCCTTCCGGCGCAACTTCTGTTACGCTTCAAGGGGAAAAGCACTGCTCTGGAGGTACGAAGGTAGGTAGTTATGGTACTACCGAGGATGGTGTCGGATTTACTCTCAATACTAGCTCTATGGCAGGATCGTGTGCAGATATAACTCCTGCAGGTGGTTGCTGTAGTGTTGATGTACGAGAGACTGTGAATTCAACTGGGCAACCAGTTAACACCTACTATCGCTACGAAGCATATTCGAATGCCTCTCTTGCCTCAAAAACCTCAACTACTGGTAACACAACGAGACATAATTATTTTGCAGGTATGGCAACTGCGTCAGCGCCACTATCAACAACCGCAAGTTGCTCCAACTCTGTAGTAGTTGGCGTTTCTTTGGCAGATTTAACTACAGGGTCTCTTTCTCCTACGAGTGTAACCGCAGGAGTAAATACCACATTCACTGCGGGTGTTACCAATATTGGTGGTGCAGCGACTCCAGTTTTCGGTTCAAGGATGTATGTGTGCCTTAGTTCAGATAGTGCTTGTCTTAATAATTACCTCACCCAATCAGATTCTATTTGGAGTCGTATTTTTAGTTTCTTTATTAATTTTGCCGAAGCCAATACGTCAATTAAGATTGCTTTAAGTCGAATATCGATTGTAGCTGGGGGTAGCGGTACACAAACAGGTAGCTACACATTTCCTTCACCGGGTTCGTACCAGATGCGTTTTTGTGCCGACACACCACTTAATGAAGTGAGTGAGTCCAATGAGCTTGATAATTGTAGTGCGTGGACATCATTATCAGTGAACCCCGGAGCACTCTCAGCATCGTGTTCCCCATCACCAAGTACTGGATATGTGGGGGATTCATTAACATGGTCTGTCACACCTTCAGGAGGAGTAGGTTCATACACCTATGTGTGGAGTGGTACTGACGGACTTCTTGGCACAGGTGCAACTGTCTCGAAGACATATGGTAGCGCTGGTACGAAATCGGCTTCAGTTATTGTGACCTCAGGTACAGGGTCAGTTACTGCGACATGCGCAACGGGAACTATACAGAACACTCCAACAGTGATTATTACTGTCTCACCACCTGTTATTATTAAGGGAGTAACCTCTCCACGCATTGACTGGACATCTTCTTACACCACTTCTTGTACAGGAACTAACTTCCCAACAGGGGGCGCAACCGTTGGTTCGGTTACTGTTTCCCCTCCAGTTACTACAACCTACGGTATCACTTGTACTAATGGTACACGAAGCGCATCTTCAAGTGCCACGGTTACTGTAAATCCTGCCGACATTACTCTCACCATAAGTCCAAGTGTTACTGTTCGCCAAGGCGACCCTGCAACGGTGTCGTGGGGAGTGGTAGGCACTCCTGATACATGTTCAATCTCCGGTCCCGGTCTTTCCTCAACAGCTTTTTCGGGCGCACAGTCTGTGATCATAAATCAACAAAGCACCTACACCATGAATTGTTTGACTGGAGGAGTGCCGAGCTCAAAGTCAGTGACTATAGGTGTTACTCCTCGCTTCGATGAGTTCTAATTCGAAGTAATTTTTCTTGTTTTCAGAACCCCCTGTGCAACCTCCGGAGGTTGCACAGGGATATGCTAGCCTACAGTAATGCGTAAGGCCGTATCAAAGTCACGAGAAGGTATTGCTCCGGGGGAGTACTATCATGTGTTCAATCGCGGTGCGCATAGGCAGACTATTTTTAAAGATAAGCGTGACTGGCACCGGTTCCTTTTTAATGTTTTGTTTCTGCAATCTCCCCATCAATTTAAAAACCTATCGCGCATTACTGAAAGTTTTATTCCAGAAATTGGTTTTTCCGTTCCTAACGAAGATATCGAGTCCATTATCGAGAGTCGTTTTGTGGAAGTGGTTTGTTTTTGTCTGATGTCCAACCATTTTCACTTGTTGGTCAAAGAAACTATTGAAGGGGGAATGGCACGCTACATGCAACGCGTATCTGACGGATATACAAAATATTATAATACTAAGTATGAAACCTCGGGGCATGTATTTCAGGGTCCGTACAAAGCGGTGCATGTAAAAACAGATTCCCAGCTTTTATATGCATCCGCCTATATTCATAGAAACCCCAGTGACATACGAGAATGGTCAGGAAAGGAATTCGAGTATCCTTGGTCGTCGCTCCAAGATTTTAGTGACGCGAACCGATGGGGAGGGCTCATTGTCCCCGAAATTATCACAGGGCAGTTTGCTATAACAGCAAAAAGTAATTACGCCGACTTTGTTAAAACAACCAGCAAAAAACTTCTAGCTGAAGAATTAGAAGGTATCATTTTGTAAATTTTTTCATTTCGGATTCAGTGCTCATTTGTGCAACCTCCGGAGGTTGCACAAATGAGATTGACAGTGGGCGGGTGATTGGGATAGTATGCTCAAAGCTCGTGAGGGCGCATTTTTCTTAGTGCGCACTTGATTTGGGTCAAAACTACAACAATGTCTCGTTCACTTAAAAAAGGTCCGTATGTCGCCCACAAGCTTCTAAAGAAGATTGAGGGTAAGAAGCCAGGCGTAACAGCACCTATTAAGACATGGGCTCGTGCATCTGAAATCAGCCCTGAAATGGTTGGTTTCGTTTTCCTTGTTCATAACGGAAAGGATTTTCCTGAAGTGTTTGTTACAGAGGAAATGGTAGGGCACCGCCTTGGTGAATTTTCATCAACGACGAAGTTTACTCGTCACGGAGGTAAGATGCAGAAAGAACTTGAGCAGAAGAAGAAAGAGTCTGAAATTGCAGCAGCACAAGCAGCAAAGGCACCTGCTGATGGTAAGGCTAAGGCCGGAGCTAAGAAGTAATTTTTCATACATCTAGAATCAGCATATGAAGGCGACACTTTCCAACTACAAGCAGACTCCACGAAAAACCAGACTCGTTACTGAGCTTGTGAAGGGTAAGGGTGTCGAGGAGGCACTTCTCGCACTAAAGTTCTTGGATAAGCGCGCCGCAACTCCTATGGCTAAACTCATTTCGTCTGCTGTCGCAAACGCGGAGAAGCAAGGTGAAGACGGAAGAACTCTTGTTGTCCAAAATATTACAGTCAATAAAGGTTTAGTTGCTATGCGCTCGATGCCTCGTGCGTTCGGTCGTTCTTCCCCAATTCGCCATAGAATGAGCCATATAACAGTGACTTTAGGGAAAGCAAAGCCAAAGAAGAAAAAATAATTTATGACAAAAATCGTTCATCCATACGCGCATCGTCTTGGCATCCTTAGGGATTGGCAGAGTCGTTGGTTTGCTGGTTCTGCAAAAAAGAACCGTGAATTCATTCGCACTGATGCAATGATTCGTCAATTTTTGACAAAGCGTCTTCGTGGAAGCTATGTGTCGCATGTTGAAATTGAGCGTTCCCAAAAAGATTTGCGAGTTCAAATTCATACAGCACGCCCAGGTATGGTTATTGGTCGTTCAGGTGAAGGTGCAACAAAATTGAAAAAGGATTTGCACCAAATGCTCAAAAGCATGAAACTTTCATCAGTGCCTGCGCTTCACCTTGATGTTATTGAAGTTCGATCACCTGAATCTAACGCAGCAATTGTTGCAGGTATGGTGGTGGAGAGTCTCGAGAAGCGCCTTCCTTTCCGACGTGTTTTGAAACAGACAATTGATAAGGTTATGGCAAATAGAGATGTGAAGGGTGTGCGTATTGCTGTTGCTGGCATGCTCGGTTCAGGCTCTATGTCACGCACTGAAGAATTGAAGCGTGGGCGTATCCCTCTTCAGACATTCCGTGCAGACATTGATTATGCACAGATAGCAGCACAACTTCCTTTGGGTAAAATCGGCGTTAAGGTTTGGATTTATCGTGGCGATATTTTCGCTGATGATGCGTCACGTCCAAAAGTATAAATTTTTATGTTGTTTCCAAAAAAAGTTAAATATAGAAAGTGGCAACGCTCACGCGTAAACCCTAACAAGAAGCAGGTCGCAACCCGTGGTATTACGCTTGCCTTCGGTTCTCATGGGTTGAAAGCTCTTACTTCGGATCGTATTTCATCAAATCAGCTTGAGGCTGCTCGTCGAGCAGGGGCGAGACTTTTAGGAAAAACTGGCCGTGTTTGGATTCGCGTATTTCCTGACCGTCCCGACACAAAGAAAGGAGGTGAGTTGCCGATGGGTAAGGGTAAGGGTGACCCGTACCGTTTTGTTGTTGAGGTAAAGCCAGGCAGAATTCTCTTTGAAATCGATGGTGTTACTGATGCGATTGCGAGAGAAGCACTTCGCAAGGCTGCGACAAAATTGTCAGTTAAAACGACCGTAATTGCTCGCCACTAAATTTGCATATGAAAGCTATAGATGTTAGGAAGAAGACTGATAGTGAGCTTATGAAGGCTCTTGGTGAGCTCGAAATTGAGCTTCGTGAATTTCGTTTTGGTATGTCGGGATCACGCACTAAGAATGTCCGCAAGGCTCGCGGAATTCGTGCCGACATCGCCCGTATTAAGCTAGTCATGGCAGAAAGAGAGGCATAAACTATATGGAAACAAACACAAAAAATCAGAAAACACTTACCGGCGTGGTCGTATCCACAAAAATGAAAGACACGATAACGGTTGCTGTAAATCGCTATGTGAAGGATTCAAAGTATAAAAAGTATGTGAAGAAAACAAAGAAGTATCTTGCGCATGATGCAGGGAATACCAAAAAAGAGGGAGAACGCGTCACAATTGCGCCATGTCGCCCAATGTCGAAGAATAAGCACTTTATAGTTATATGATTCAAGATCGATCACTCGTCATCATTGCAGATAACACCGGCGGAAAGGTTGGACGCATTTTCAAAGTGCTTGGTGGTTCCAAAAAAACTATTGCTCAGATTGGCGATAGAGTAGTGCTTTCTGTGCAGTCTGCTGAACCACGAAAAATGGTTAAGAAAAAAGATGTATTGACTGCGGTAGTAGTTCGACAAAGAAAGACATTCCGCCGTGTTGATGGTTCCTATATTCGCTTCGATGATAACGCTGTGGTGATTCTTTCAAAGAATGCAAAAGATCCTTTTGAACCAAAGGCAAATCGTGTCTTCGGTCCAATCCCTCGTGAAATCGTCGATATGGGATACCAAAAGATTGGTTCTCTTGCTCCAGAAGTTGTGTAGTAATAGGCGGTACAGAGAAAAACAAAAACAATATGAAAATAAGAAAAGGAGATAAAGTCATCATAATTACCGGTAAGGATAAAGGTAAGACAGGTACGGTAACGAGAGCGCTTCCAGCGGTCAGCAAGATTATTGTTGAGGGCTTAAACATGAAGAAAAAGCATCAGAAACCCCGTGGCAACAAAAAAGGTCAGATTGTTGACATGTCGATGCCATTCCATGTATCAAATGCGATGCTCGTTGATCCAAAGTCAGGCAAGGGTACTCGTATTTCGATTAAAATGAAGGGAAATAAGCGTGTCCGTGTCGCTGTTAAGAGTGGTTCAGAAGTATAAAAAATATATGCAATCAGTTCGTACACAAGAAAAAAGCGCATTCAAAACCCTAAAGGGGGATTTTGGTTACAAGAATGTCTTTCAAGCACCACACCTTGTGAAGGTGGTTATTTCAACAGGTATTGGAAAGATAAAAGATAAAAAGAAAATTGAAGTTATTGAAGACAGGCTTGCTTTGATTACTGGTCAAAAAGCAGCGGTTCGTGGTGCAAAGAAATCAGTTGCTTCATTCAAGGTTCGTGAAGGGGATCCTGTGGGTTACCAAGTAACACTCCGTGGTGCTCGCATGTATGATTTCTTGGACAAACTTGTTCATATCTCTCTTCCTCGTACCCGTGACTTCCGTGGACTCTCCGCAAAAGCGATTGATTCCTTGGGTAACATAACTCTCGGTATTAAAGAGCACACTATTTTCCCTGAGACTTCAGATGAAGAATTGAAAGATGTATTCGGCCTTGCTATCACCATTGTGACGACAGCAAAAGATGCAAAGCAGGCAGAGGCATTTTTCCGCCACATCGGCGTCCCACTTCAGGAGGCAGTATAATTTTTTTTTTTCGATTCTTATGGCGTACAAAGGTTCGACTTCTTTTTCAGTTCCTCCAAAAGAAGCTATACCAGCATTACTCGAAGCCCTTGGGCTTACTGGGAAACCTCTCCCGGGACCTTTTCTTCCCCCAAAGTCCGGCAATTAGTCGGGGCCTCAAAAGATAGACGGGAAGCCATATTTTCTTTGATTTCTGTTAATTTGACCGACACCTTCTTTACTGCTATCCTAGCAATAGCTTTTCGAAGCGCTTTTTCTTTAAGGTCTCGGCTCTCGAGATACGGAACAGGGCTCAAAAGGCGAATACCCTTCATCTCAGTTCTGCTGAATGAATACGGTTCCCTAAAACAAAATGGCTAAAAAGTCACAATTGGCTCGTAATTCTAAGCGTATCAAGACGGTCGCTCGTTTTGCTGTGAAGCGCGCTACCTTGAAAGAGGCAGGAGATTGGGAAGGCCTCCAGAAGCTTCCTAAAGATGCTTCACCAATTCGTGTGAAGAATCGTTGCGCGGTTACTGGCCGTGGTCAGGGCTATATGCGTCATTTCGGTCTTTCTCGTATTCAGTTTCGCGAAATGGCACGCCGAGGAGAGATCCCAGGTGTTAAGAAGTCTTCTTGGTAATTCAACCACAGCAATAATTTCATCATGATTACAGATCCTATTGGAGATTTCATTGTTCGTCTGAAAAACGCCACAGCTGTGCGTAAGGCATCAGTTGCTGTGCCATTTTCCAAACTCAAGCTTGCAGTTGCCTTGGCACTTCGCAAGTCAGGATACCTTGGTGAAGTTTCTGAAGAAGGTTCAGGGATTCATAAGACTCTCGTTGTTGAATTGCTCTACGATGCTGAAGGCCTTCCAAGAATCAACGGTGTTAAAAGAATTTCGAAGCCTGGTCGCCGTTTGTATGCAAAAGCTCGCGAAGTGTTCCCAGTGAAGTACGGTAAAGGACTTATGGTACTTTCTACACCACAAGGCATCGTCACTGATCGTGAGGCGAGACAAAATAGACTCGGAGGGGAGACTCTTTTCAAAATCTGGTAATCCAATACGATCACTACAAAAATACATATGTCACGCATCGGTAAAAATCCAATAACTATTCCAGCAAATACGCACATCTCAGTTGCTGAGGGCGTGTTGACTGTGAAGGGTCCTTTGGGCGTAATAACACGACCAGTACACTCGATGGTATCGGTAACTGTTGAAGGTGAAGCCGTAACGGTTGCGCCTTTGAATTCTTCAAAGCTTGCGCGCTCTCTCTGGGGAACATTTGCATCTCACCTCAAGAATATGATTGCTGGTGTGAATAAGAAATACGAAAAGAAATTAACTCTTGAAGGTATCGGGTACCGCGTTGAAGTGCAGGGAAGGAATATGAAATTCCTCGTTGGATTTTCTCATCCAGTAATTTTGGCAATCCCTGAGGGCATTGATGTTGTTGTTGAGAAGAACCAAATCACGGTGAGCGGTATTGATAAAGACGCAGTAGGTCAGTTTTCTGCAGTTATTCGCGCCGTGAAAAAGCCTGAGCCATACAAAGGTAAGGGAATTCGTTACGATGGTGAGTATGTGCGCCGTAAACAAGGTAAGAAAGCATCTGCATAATTTGTATGTCTAAACTCACTCCAAAAACTCAATCTGCTCTTCGCGCTCGTCGCCATCGCCGTATCCGTGCGAAGGTAAAAGGCACAGCTTCGTGCCCTCGTCTTGCTGTATTTCGTTCAAATAAATATTTCTACGCACAACTTATTGACGATGATAAGCAGGTCACTATTGCAAGCGCTTCGTCTATGGATGTGAAAGGAAAAACTATGATGGAAGACGCAAAAATTGTTGGTGAACGCGTTGCGGCCGCTGCACTTTTGAAGGGTGTAAAGAAGGTTGTCTTTGATCGAGGAGGCTTCACTTACACAGGACGCGTCCGAGCGCTTGCGGAAGCTGCTAGGGCTGGAGGATTGGAATTTTAATGTAGCTTCACTATTTAGTATATGAACGACGAACAAAACACACCAGTATCTGAAAACACAACCGAAGCGACTCCAGCATCGGCACCTGTTTCCCCTGCATCTCGTGCACCCGGAAATGCTCCGCGTGGTCGCCGACCTGCTCGTGGTGGTGCTGCCGGTGGTGATCGTCGACCTTCTCGTGGGGGAGACCGAAAGCGTGAACCTCGTGAACGAGCAGAATTTGATCAAAGAACCATCCTCATCCGTCGTGTTGCTCGCGTTATGGCAGGAGGTAGACGCTTTTCATTCTCTGCAGCTATTGCCGCAGGAGACAGAAAAGGTCGTGTAGGAATAGGTATCGGTAAGGGGGGAGACACAGCACTTGCAATTGAGAAGGCTCTCCGTGATGCAAAAAAGAACATGATTACTGTCAGGATGACAAAGACCATGAGTATTGCACATGATGTGATGGCAAAGACTTCTTCAGGAATAGTTTCTATCCGTCCTTCACCTGAGCGCGGTATTGTTGCTGGTTCTGCAGTAAAAATTGTTTTGGAGCTCGCAGGAATTAAAGATGTGACCGCAAAAGTTTTGTCACCATCTAAAAATAAACTCAACATTGCACGCGCAACCATTAAGGCACTTTCAAGTCTAAAGAAATAATATGGAACTTCACACATTGGCAAGAACAAAGAGCAATGCGACAAGTCGTCGTGTTGGTCGTGGAGGAAAACGAGGTAAGACATCTGGTCGTGGCGCTAAAGGTCAGAAGTCCCGCGCTGGCGCAAAATTTCGCCCAGAATGGCGAGACATCATCAAGAAAATTCCAAAACGACGCGGGTATGGTAGAAACCGTTCTCGCACAGCAGTGCCTCGCGTTAGGTTTGCTACTGTCAATTTCGATACACTCTCAAGACAATTTAAGGCAGGGGATATCGTTACTCCTATTGCGCTCGTAAAGGCTGGAGTTGTGAGACGCATTTCCGGTAAGGTTCCTCCTATAAAAGTTCTTGCGCGAGGTGAACTCACCGTGAAGCTCTCTTTTGAGGATGTTTTCATCTCTGAAGTAGCACGAGCTACAATTGAGAAAGCAGGAGGTGCTGTCCGCGCCCCTGTTTCAAGGAAGGTTATGCCTTCTAAGAAAGCCGTCTCTTCGCTAAAAGCTAAAAGCTAAACATTGGTTACCATGTCTGGATTCTTTGCAAAACTCAAACTCATTCTGAGCGACGGTATGCTTCTCAAGCGTATTGGTTTTGTCATTGTGGCACTTGCCGTATTCAGACTTCTCGCGACGATACCAATCCCAGGGATTGATCCAGTGCGTCTCTCGCAATTCTTTTCAAGTAACCAATTCCTTGGTCTCCTCAACATTTTCTCAGGAGGAGGGCTTTCCAATCTTTCAATAGTCATGCTCGGCGTTGCGCCGTACATCACTGCATCTATCATCATGCAGGTTCTTACCATCATGTTCCCAAAGTTGAAGATGATGTATCAGGAGGAGGGAGACCAAGGACGCAAGAAGTTTAGTCAGTACTCACGATTACTTTCTATTCCGCTCGCATTTATTCAAGGCTACGCGTACCTCTCGTTATTCCAGAGTCAGGGAATCGTTGACCAACTTCCATGGATGGCGTTCATGTTGAATGTTCTTATCATAGCTGCAGGCTCGGTCTTGTTGATGTGGATTGGAGAGCTTATGACGGAGTTTGGTGTTGGTAATGGTGTGTCGCTCATAATTTTTGCAGGTATCGTCGCGAGCGTTCCGCAGAATTTTGCGCAGCTGTTGTTCTCCTTTAACCCTGCGCAAATTCCTCTCTATATGGGCTTTATTGTCGCAGCCTTGGTTATTATCTATGGGGTTGTTGTGATGACTGAAGCAGAACGACCAGTTCCCGTGACCTACGCCAAGAGAGTGCGCGGTAATAAAATGTATGGCGGTGTTTCTACCTACTTGCCGCTTCGCTTAAATCAGGCAGGGGTTATTCCTATTATTTTCGCCCTCTCCATTCTGTTGTTCCCTCAACTCCTTTTGAATTTTGCAGCAAAATCTTCTGTGGTGTGGCTTTCAGGAATTGCGAGCGCGCTTCTCTCGTGGAGTGGTGGTGCAGTGATTTATGCAGTGTTTTATTTCCTCCTCGTGTTTCTTTTCACCTATTTCTATACCGCAGTTACTTTTGATCCAAACATGCTCGCAACCAATCTGCAGAAGAACGGAGCTTTTGTACCAGGGGTACGCCCAGGAGTACAAACAGCAGAGTATCTTGGCACCGTCATTACGCGCATCACTATGGTTGGCGCACTCTTTCTCGGTGTTGTTGCCGTTCTCCCGCTTATCATGCAATCTCTCACAGGCTTAAGTACGCTTGCCATCGGCGGTACAGCGCTCCTCATTGTTGTGTCAGTCGTCTTGGATTTGGTGCGTAAGATTGGAGCACAAATTTCTTTACGAGAATATTAAGACAAGGTTTAGTGGCTAGCGTTTGTGTGTAGCTTCTAAATAGCAAAAATATGAAAGGGAAATTCATACTCGTTATTGGTCCATCTGGTTCTGGAAAAGGAACGCTTATTAATCATATCCGCCCCCTATTCCCAGCGCTTCAATATCCAAAGTCTTCAACAACTCGATCTATGCGTGCGAATGAGAAGCATGGCGAGCACTATTATTTTCTTTCTCGTGAGGAGTTTCAATCACGCATCGAGAGCGGTGATTTTTTAGAGTGGGCAGAATATGGTGGGCATTTTTACGGCACGCTTGCATCCGAAGTTATGCCACTGCTAGACGGAGGTATGACTGCACTCAAAGAACTTGAGGTACAAGGAGTTCGACAATTGCAAAAGAAAATCCCTAAAGAAGAATTAGCTGTTATTTTCGTGAATGCTGGTTCATGGAGTGAAATGGAGGCTCGGATTCGGGCTCGTGCACCAATATCGGAAACGGAACTAGAGAAAAGAAAAGAACGATATCAAGATGAAATGAATTTTATGTCCGAGGCCGATTTTGTTATTGAAAATCATTCGGGAGAAGTGGATGCTGCAAAAAAACGTTTTGCAGAAGTCGTAGAATCTCTTATTGCAGGTTAATATAGGTATTCATGGATACACAGCAGAAACATTTATTTTTCTTCGTGGGGCGTATTGCTTCTGGGAAAGAAACGCAGTGTGTTCAACTTGCAGAGAAGCTTGGGTATACCGTGTTTAGTACGGGAGGAAAGTTTCGTGAAATTGTTGCATCAGGCTCGCTTCTCGGTAACCGTATCAAGGCAGATTATGAAAGAGGCCTCCTCATGCCTTCGTGGGTTGCTAATTACATGCTCGAGGAGTTTTTGTTTAATCTCGCTCCAGAAAAAGGTGCAATATTTGAAGGATCTGGCCGTGATGTTGAACAAGCAAAAGTCATTGATGAAGTGTGTACATGGTTGGGTCGTTCATATACTGTATTGAATTTGGATGTCAGTGAAGATGAGGTGGTAAAACGCTCACTTCTCCGTGGCCGTGACTCAACTGACAAGGATGAGTCTGTTATCCGTATGCGCCTCGCTGAGTATAATCGTCTTACGAAACCCGCTATTGAATATTTTCAACAATTGGGAAAATGTATCAACATAAATGGTGAACAAACACCAGTCGAAGTGCACGAAGAAGTAATGAGGAAAGTGACAGAGGTTTTGAAATAACTCGACAGAATGATTGCAACAAAAAAAGATATTCCAATTCTTAGGGAAGGCGGAAGACATCTTGCGGAAGTCTTGAAAGCTGTAGGGGGCGCAGTGACCCCAGGTGTATCAACCGATACTCTCAACACTCTTGCAGAGAAAATGATTCGAGACTTCGGCGATGTACCATCGTTGGTTGGTTACACTCCACGGGGGGCAACGCGCCCGTACCCTGCGACCATCTGTATTTCAATTAACGATGAAGTGGTGCACGGGATTCCGAACGAAAACCCGAGCATTATCAAAGAGGGCGATGTTGTGGGGCTTGATTGTGTTTTAACGCATAAGGGTCTTCTTGTGGATAGCGCACTTACTGTTATCGCAGGGAAAGGCGATGTAGGTGCAGAAGCCTTATTGGAGGCCACAGAGGAAGCTCTCATGGCGGGTATTAAAATGGCAAAACCAGGTGGGTATATTGGAGACATAAGCGCTGCCATTGAAGCTGTTGGTGTTATGCGAGGCTACGGCATCGTCTTTGAACTTGGGGGACACGGAGTGGGGAATTCTGTTCATGAAGAGCCGTATGTGCCGAATGTTGGGGACGCTGGTACTGGAGCACAATTAACCCCGGGACTCGTTATTGCAATTGAGCCCATGTTTACGGAGGGTACTCCTCGTGTGAAGCTCTTGAAGGATGGATATACATTTGTTACTAAAGATGGTTCGCGTGCTGCGCATTTTGAACACACTATTCTCATCACTGAGAATGGCCATCAAATTCTTACAGAACTTTAGAGTAAGAAATTGTATGGTTTTTAAAGGTTTAGGAAGAGAGGTGTTTTTGAATTCTACTGAAGAAAAATGTCATCGTTGTAATGGATGGGGTACTGAAGAGCGCGGATACAGAAAACAAAATGGTGAATGGCAACATATGTCGCTTATATGCAGTGTCTGTCATGGGAGGAAGGTAATAGTAAAGACATGATAGTATAAAAACATTATTTAAATATCATGTACTCTATGGCAAAAGGAGAAACACATCGTAAGGATAAAAAGAAACCAAAGAAAGATAAGAAAAAATAACTTACCTAAAAGGCGCCGACGGCGCCTTTTTTTGTATTCTCTATTTGAGGTACACTAGTGTGATGTCGACAAAGTCTCAGTGGGCTTTCTTTAGTGTTGTTATATGTGTTGGGGTCATCAGTGCTTGGTTCTTTTTTGTCCGTACCCCCACCATTGTTGTGCCACATACGAGTGCGTGTACTGAGGAAGCGAAAATCTGTCCAGATGGGAGCACTGTTGGGCGAGCAGGTCCAGCATGTGAGTTTACTCCATGCGAGGTTCCTGTGTACAACTGGATTGTGAGTGATTCAGGCAGTAAAAGCCGTGCCGGTGCGTCACTCGCTACTGTATCGCTTTCTCTTAATGGTAAAGAATCCTCCGTCGGGACATATGAGGGTTCATGCGCAGAAATAGGTGTTCCAGAGTGGCCACTTTTGGAAGGTGAAAAAGCTGGACTGGCGTGTTGGTTTGAGACTGCAGGTACTGAAATTGGAGTCTTTGAAGAACAAGGTAGGTTAGTTTTGAAAAAAGCACCACTATCAGTAGGGAAAGATGGTTCATCTATCGCTCGCGGTGCATTTGAGGTAGTGCGGATCTTGGGTTCTGATGTTCCGTAACCAGCGAATCACATTTTTATCTTAGGAAAATTACAGACGCATGCGAGCGACGCGTTATACTGATAGACATGCCAGGGTTTAATCCTAATAAAGGAATTGATACAAAAGCAGCGAAACTTTCGCCTGAGCATCAACTGACGAAGTTGCGTGAGACCGCGCGCTCGGGTGGAGGGGGAAGGGGACATCGAGGAGATCCGGCCTTACCTGTCGAAGCGTCTGTTCTCCCTACACTTTCGGAGGCACCAGAGGGGGTAGAGCAAGAGCAGAAGCAGGGCATCATTCTTGAACTTACACCTGACTCGAACGACAAAGACATGGAGGAGTTGTTGGGTATTTTGCATACTCAAGGATTCAAGGCTGTCATGAAGGAGCTTGATCGCATTGATAATCCTCACCTCGAAGATGATTTTCATCGCCTGCTTGTGCAATACCGGACAGCTGGACATCCAATTCCAGGGCTGAGCGCTAACGATCCGCTCGCTGTGGCTCTTGATTTTGTTCTCTTGGATATAGCCGTACCTGAAGCTGCCCCAGGGAAACCAGGAGGGTCTCTTAAGGATGTTTGCATGCAGATGGAGCAGTTTTATTTGAGTATGATTCCTTTTGTTGCTCTCCCCGATACAATTTTCTTGAAAGATTGGCACAAGCGCAAAAAGATTCACCTCCAGCATTTCACAATGGAAATTGCTGTTTCGCACACTAAAGAGGAAGCAGTCTTTTATTTGTCAGTCCCTCGAGCAAAACGTGAAACATTTGAAAAGCAGATTTTTGCCATGTTTCCCCGTGCACGTATTGTTGAAAAAAAAGATGACTACAATCTTTTTAACCAATTTGGTGTGACTGTTGCGGCGTCCGCCTACTACCAGCGCCCGCCACCAATTCCTTTGAAGACATCAGAAGAGTTTAGTCACGACCCTATGAATGTGACGCTCGCAGCACTTTCAAAAATCACTAAAGAAGGTGAGGGGGCTGCGCTTCAAATTACCGTTGCTCCCGCAGGTGATTACCATTCCAAGCGTATTCGTTATGTGTTGGATGAGCTCAACAAAGGTAAAGGTTCTGCAAATGACATATTCAGAAAGAATATGTATATGGAGCATTACTCACCAATGCGTCGATTTTTTCAGGGATTGAACAAAGGCTTCACTAGTTTTTTGGAAAGCTCTGAAGAAAAAAAGAAGGATGATAGTAAGAATATTGATTCTTTTGCAGCTGACGCAGTGTCAAAAAAGCTCAAGAGTGTCATTGTGGGAGTGAATTTGCGTATTGTTGCGTCTGCTCGCACCAAAGAGAGGGCAATGGCAATTTTGACGGAACTTGAAAATACTTTTGGGCAGTATGAAGATGCGAAAGCAAACCGCCTTCGGTTTAAGCATATAAAAGGTAGAAAGGAATTGCGGGAGTTTCTCCGTCTGTTCATCTTCCGCATGTTTGATCGCCAAGCACATGAAGGATTTTTCTATCAGCTGTGGCTTGAATGGACACGCAAGGCTGCCCCAACACCTTTGATGCATAAGATTCCACTCATGCCGATGAATTTGGCAGAGCTCTCAACTATTTTTCATCTCACTATTGCAGGAGGTACAGCATCTCGTGAAGCAAAAACTGCAAGTGCTAAGCTCGCTCCTGCACCACCAGGGCTTCCTGAGAAAGGCATTGTCATCGGCATTAATCGTTACTCAAATATTGCAACACCAATTCATTTCACTCCAGATGACCGTCTGCGCCACATGTATACCATTGGACAAACCGGTACTGGTAAGACGAACTTCCTGAAGAATATGATCATTCAGGACATTGAGAATGGGGAAGGGGTGTGTTTCATTGACCCGCACGGTGTGGATGTATTGGAGATTCTTTCCCGTATTCCCAAAGACCGCATTGATGATCTTATTTATTTTGATCCTGCCTATACTGCACGCCCCATGGGACTCAACATGCTTGAGTATGATCCACGCTTTCCAGAGCAAAAAACATTCGTGGTGGATGAGATGTTTAAAATTTTTAAGAAACTCTACGGCGATGTGCCGGAAGCCTTCGGTCCTATCTTTGAGCAGTACTTCCGTAATGCCACAATGCTCGTGCTTGAAGATCCTGATACTGGCTCGACCTTGATGGATATTTCCCGTGTTTTGGCTGACGATGAATTCCGCGCATTGAAGTTGTCTCGCTGTAAAAATCCCGTGGTAACGCACTTCTGGGAAGATATTGCAGAAAATGTGCGTGGAGAAGGAGATTTGCGCAATGTGGTGCCGTACATCACATCAAAATTCGATATCTTCATTGCGAACGAAATTATGCGTCCGATCATCGGACAGCAACGCTCCGCTTTTAATTTCAAAGATATTATGGACAACAAGAAAATCCTTCTTGTAAACCTGTCTAAAGGCCGACTGGGTGATGTAAACGCAAACTTGATTGGTCTTGTGATTGTGGGCAAAATTATGATGACCGCACTTGCGCGTACGGAGTATTTGCATTTGAATCCTCCGAACTTCTATCTCTACATTGACGAGTTCCAAAATATTACGACCGATACTATTTCCACAATCCTCTCAGAAGCACGCAAATTCCGTCTCTCTATGACGATGGCACACCAGTATATTTCTCAGCTCCTTCCAAAAATTAAGGATTCAGTATTTGGTAACGTTGGCACCATGGCAGTGTTTCGTGTAGGCCCCGATGATGCTGAGTATATTGCGAAACAGTTTCCAGGCTTTGAGGTTTCCGACTTCCTAAAAATTGACAACTTCCATTCATATTTAAAGCTTCTTGCTGGAGGAAAGCCTACCCCTGGTTTTACTATTGAGACTATTCCGTTTACCCCTGGCGACTTCTTGAACATTGATGCATTGAAGCAGATTTCGTATCAACGCTACGGCCGAGCCCGCGAAGCTGTGGAGGCTGATATCCACCAGAAGTATAATCAGATGCGAGAGAACCAAAAGCCGTAGGCGACGCTTCGTCGGATCCGCAGGGATCATTTAGGTTATAGGTGCTAGGTTCTAGCTTTAAATTCAGAATCAGAAAAGCTAGCACCTATAACCTAATACCTAGCACCTGCTCTGTGGCGCTTCGCGCCGTAGAGTGGTATAGTCGCCTCAATGAATACAAATGCACAATTTGAAAATGAGCGTACGCTTATTATATTGAAGCCTGACGCAGTACAGCGTTCTCTTATCGGAGAGATAATGAAGCGTATAGAGAGAACAGGGTTGAAATTTGTTGCGTTTAAATTTGGACTTGCGACAGAGGACCAACTTGTCCGTCATTACAACAAGGACGAAAAGTGGTTTCTTGAGAAAGGAACTCGAATATTGAATGACCGAACAACTCATAACTTGCCAATAGAGAAGGATGCGCTTGGGTATGGTAAAGAAATAATAGATTCAATAGTGAAATTCATGACCGCAGGTCCTGTACTCATGATGGTTGTTGAAGGGAATGAATCAGTAGCCGTTGTGAAGAAGCTTGTAGGTGCCACAGAACCAAAGACATCGGATGTGGGTACTATCCGCGGTGACTACACTGTGGACTCGTACGACCACTCATCGGTACAGAGTCGTGCTGTTAGAAACCTCGTTCATTGTTCTGAAAGTCCTGAAGAAGCATCACGCGAAATTGCTGTGTGGTTTAAGCCTGAAGAGATTTTGAAGTATCGTATTGTGCAGGAACAGATTCTTTACGATGTGAACTTGGATGGAATAATGGAGTAGCTTCCAGCTTCCAGCTTCCAGCTTCCAGCTTCCAGAGGGAAGAGTATTGAATTCCAGAACTGAAAGCTTAAAAGCGTGGTACGCTTTTAATGGGGTTGGTGACGGAGTATTAACCTCGTTGAAAAACTTTAGGGAGCTTTATATCACTCTGTGCTGGCGAATCTCTCCGGAGAATCCGATACACACGATGTTGCGAGCACCCACCTGGAGCTTCGGCTCTAAGGTTAATACTCCGTCAGTGACCCTATTGGTAAACTCGCTACGCGCTGTGCGTCTTTGGCGAGTTTTATTTTTTCTAATCTATATACGCTAGCGTTTGCTACTATAGAGAATATGGGAAAAACTATTTCTATTTCGTTTGCACGCGGAGCCAGGCGCGTTACAGGTTCAAATTTTCTTGTTGAGGCAAAAGACGGAGAGACTACTACACGGATACTGATTGATTGTGGGCTTGCACAAGGTGAGCGGTTCTGTGAGTCAACCAATAGAGAGGTATTCTCCTACGACCCTGCAACTATTAATGTTGTTTTTTTTACCCATGCGCACGCTGACCACATTGGGTTATTCCCTAAGCTTGTTAAGGATGGTTTTAAGGGGCGCGCGCTTACAACGGCTCCCACCAAAGCGCTCACGCCAATAATGCTAGAAGACTCTGTAAAGATAATCGCCCTCGAAGCGAAGCGGTGTAACGATGAACCGCCATACGCGACTGAAGATGTGATACGAGCAGTTGAATATATTGATGAAGTGGCATACGGGAAGGTCTTAGAACTTGCGCCTGGTATTACTGCAACACTCCATAATGCGGGGCATATTTTAGGGTCCGCAACGGTGCTGCTTGATATTTTTGGAAAGAAAATTTTGTTTACAGGAGACTTAGGTCGTGTGCCTGCCGCCCTTGTTCCTGATAGGGAAGTTCCCACTGGTGTGGAGTATCTGGTGACAGAAAGTGTGTATGGAAATAAAACGCACGGTTCACTTGAAGAGAGTGAGCAAGCACTTCTGTCGGCAGTGAAAGGTGTTGTTGCCAACCAAGGCACACTTCTTATACCTGCGTTTTCACTGGAGCGTACGCAAATTATTCTTGCATCATTAGATAAAGCCATCACGAACGGTGTTATACCTCCGGTGGCAGTATTTATGGACTCACCCCTTGCTGCAAAAGTAACTGATGTGTACAGAAAATATCCAGCATTTCTTCGTGCTGACATACGCACTCGACTGGAGAGCGGAGATGACCCATTTTCATTCCCAAGCCTAAAGGTAAGTGTGCATCCTGATGAGTCGGACGCAATAGACAGGCATCCAGGGCCTAAAATAATCATTGCTGGTGCTGGTATGAGTCACGGTGGGCGCATTAGAAGGCATGAGGCGAAGTATCTCCCACAGAAATCGACCACACTCTTGCTTGTAGGCTATCAGGTGCCTGGGAGTTTAGGGAGGAGGCTTAAAGACGGTGCATGGACAGTGTCTATAGATGGTGTTGAAGTTAAGGTGCGAGCAACAATACTATCAACGGACGGATTTTCTGCGCACGCTGACAGAGATGACCTTATGACATTCGCTGAAAATGTTAATCCGAAGCATGTCTTTGTAATATTGGGGGAGACCGAAGCCGCAACTTTCTTGGCTCAACGCATCGCCGGGTTTCTTAATATTCCTGTTGATGTGCCGAGGGAAGGGGAAACATACGATATTCCTCTTGTATAAAAAAATCCCGCTTTTGCGGGATTTTTAAATTTCGGAATGTTATCCGGTGACCTTCTTCAAAACGCGGTCGAATGCTTCTGGATATTCTGATGCAATTTCTGCAAGTACTTTGCGGTCGAGTTCAATATTTGCTTTCTTTACTGCGCCCATGAAGGTGCTGTAGTTTTTGAAACCTCTCTCACGAAGTGCTGCGTTGATGCGCACAATTGCGAGTCCTCGCATAGTTCTTTTCTTAGCTCTGCGATCGCGGAATGCGTACTTACCAGCGTGTTTCAAAGCTTCGAGCGCTTGCTTTGTCTTTGTTGAGCGTCCAAAACGATAGCCTTTTGCGGCTTTCAATATATTGCGACGGCGCTTCATCGCCTTTGGTCCTCCTTTTACTCTAGACATATGGATTAGTGATTAGTATTTAGTGGTTGGAAAAATTTACTTGCCGTTTCCTGGAAGGAATCGAGCGCGCATTGCAGGACTCATCTCTACAGCTTTCGCACGAGCTTTCACAGTGCGAGTTTTTCGGCTGTCACGAGAATTGAAATGATCCTGTCCACCTTTGCGTGCAACAATCTTGCCGTTTCGGGTTACGCGGAGACGCTTTGTGTATGATTTGTTCGTTTTCATGTTGTTATTTTGCTGGTTTCTGTTTTCCGGCCTTTTCTAGGATCATGTTGAACCCTTTTGGACCTTTCTGTATGTCCTCAGCGATACGGTAATCTTCAGGAACCAAAAGCACGAAACGCTTCAATCTTTCCTTGAGAAATGCCGGATCCATGTACTTGTAGCGTCCCTTAAGGAAGAGCTCTACTCGTACTCGGTGTCCTTCTTTGAGCCATCCAGCTGCTTGGCGGGCCTTTCGGAGAAGATCGTTTTCTCCGGTACCTACCTCAACTTGGACTGCTTTTGTCTCTGTAATGTGCGATTTAGCCCTTATTTCTCGGTCTTTTTTCTGTTGCTCGTATTGAAATTTACCATAATCCATTATTTTCGCAACTGGTGGGGTCGCGTTTGGTGAAACCTCTATTAGGT
Source organism: Patescibacteria group bacterium (assembly GCA_004322365.1). Classification (GTDB taxonomy): domain Bacteria; phylum Patescibacteriota; class Minisyncoccia; order Phycocordibacterales; family Phycocordibacteraceae; genus Phycocordibacter. The sequence goes on along the minus strand of SCTS01000006.1, from coordinate 198,620 downwards.
CCAACTCTACAGCTTTCGCTTGCGCCATAGCTTCGGCGAGCGTAACAACGCCGACGTTTTCGCCGTTTGGTCCGATGACCCGAAGTTCGGGTGCGCGTATTTGCGCGTTGATGCGTGTTCGTTGAGTACTCAAGGTTGTTTCGGGCTATTCTAGCACATTCTTAGTCTATTTTTTTGTGCGGAGAATGAGCTCCATTGAACCGTCTGTGAGCACCATAGCTGTAGCAATTCCAAGCATGGCTCGGATAGTAAGGAATTCGGTACGTTTTTTCTCACTTTTGAATAGTTTATTTGCAAAATCTTCACTCACCCAGAAGTCATAGTTAAACGCTTGTACCTCAGAACCCTGTGCTTTTGTAAACGCATCCCTGTCGAACGTGCTACCAGGAACCAAGTTTACGACCAATGCAATCTCGCGGTGGTCTCCTATTAATTCTTCTACTGGCTGTACATTTGTTGCTTCCGTTTCAAGGGTCTCAATCACTTTTTTTCTGAAGAGATAATCACCATCTGCTGTTTGTTCAAGATAGTTACCGTTTTGCGCATTTAACTCATCGGCACGCCCTATTAAGCTCTGCATAACATCTGCGTCAAATCGCTCCCCAAGAATTGCCTTCAAATATACAGAAGCCGATTCTTTGAACTCTGGCTCAAGTATCTTCTTGAATATTTCTGGGATTTTATCAATTGCACCGCACCCACAGTTGAACCCATGGTTATGGTCATCAATGTGGCCACCAAAGGATATTCCGTGTTTTTTACAGAGGCCTATAGTGTCTTTCAAATCGTCACAAAACTTCTTTCCTTCAGGGAGTGTCCCAGCATTCATGATTCTGTATGCCAATGTCATTGCGGGAGTGCCTCCGGGAGTCTGAGGACCAAGGTGCATTTCTTGTAGATGACCACGCGCACCTTTTTTTACTTTAGGACGACCATCAATGCAGCGCTCAGGGGCATCAGTATCAGCCATCACAAAATAATGGGGTATTTCTTGCAATGCCCCTGTTACTCGTTCAGATTGGTGGGCTTTTCTTGATATTGAGCCAGTCCATAGCCCTTCGTGTGGAGCTATATAGCTTATAGGGCCAAGCATTTTTATTTCAGCTCGCTCTATTCGTTTCCCCTCACGATGTTCACCGTTTTCTCCCATAGATTCTGTGTTTGATTTAGTGTTCATGATATTGGTGAGTAAAAACCACTACATGATTCAGGTTGTTATACGCTGACTATCAACGAGAAGCAAGGGTCTATTCTCCACACATACAAAAACCCGCATTAAGCGGGTTTGCAATTTTTCTGGGAAGAGTCGGCGTCAACTCACTAAGCTCGCGGACTCGCTAAGTGGTTCCTGCCCGGCCTCGCCTGCCGTAAACGGCATGGCTCCGGCTTTCGACTCTCCACACAAGCAAAACTATTTGCTTGTTCCACCTCCACAAATAAAAATTACCTGCGCACGCAGGTAATTTTTATTTGTGGAGGTGGGGAGAGTCGAACTCCCGTACAGAGAGGGTCTCCGAAGCGTTTCTACAAGACATAGTTCGTTTCAAGGTTTAAGACAGGTGGGTAGAGAACGAACAAAATGACACCTATCCGAGCTCTTCAATTTCATTCTTTTCTACGAGCAGTAAAGAAGAATAGAGTCTGATGTTATGGCACTAGAGTCTTCCTATTAGACATCAGAAGCCTAGCGCCGTCCCGGCCGAAGCGAGGACGGAAGAGGGAACTTACGCAGTCGCAAAAGCGAAATTGTAAGGGCTCTTTATAGAAGCGTTTGCACGTTTCAGTGCTCGAGGTTTAAGGTGATCTCCAGCATTCACCGTCTTGCGCGCAACAGAGGAAATTCTCCGTCGAAACCAGTCACCCCCCGGGAAAATCCTTCGACGTTGCTCAGGATGTTTTCGGGGACTGGCTAATTTAATATTCAGTTTTCAAAGTGCGTTCTATCTCTCGCTTTGCGTCACGGCCTTTGAGGGTATCACGCTTGTCATGTTTGCCCTTGTGGCGCACTACGGCAACTTGTACCTTCAATTTCTTATTCTTATTATACACCATAATAGGTATAATTGTCAAACCCTTCTGGCCTTCTTTTACGGCAAGCTCGGCAATTTCCTTTTTGCTCATGAGGAGTCTTCTGGTGCGCTCAGGGTCGTAGCTTTTTGCTGTGTTGCCCACTTGGTAAGGAGAAATGGTGACACCTAAAAGAAACGCCTCACCACCACGAACTACAACGCGCGACCCTGCGAGCGATGCCTTGCCGGCACGGAGGGATTTAACTTCTAATCCAAGCAATTGAAGCCCCGCCTCGTAGGATTCGAGGATTTCATATTCAAGACGCGCTTTCTTGTTTTCTACCAGTGCTTTCATGCCAGCTTCAGCATACCGCTATTTTGATTTTTCACACGCTACGAGCCAGAGATTTTCTGCAACTTTGTGCACACATTCTGGAGCTTTACCGATGATATCTTCAATTGCGTAGAAAGTACTTATATAGAGAGGTTTTTGGAAATCATCCAAAAATTTAATTTTTTGTTCGGTAGATGCTCCAGACCACAGCTCAGTCCATGCTTCAAGATTGTGATTGTCATTAAGCATCCCAGGAGCTGCAATGTGCGCGTTAGTCCATCCTTCAAACCACGGAGCTTCGTCGGAGGTGGTAAGAATGGTTGCTTCTGCCGGTATCACTTTTGCAATTTCCTCAATCCTTAAGATTTGTTCATTCGATATCAGTGGCAGGGTGCTCGTTACTTGATTCCATAGGTTTCCCAAAAAGAGTCCAACAAAAAGTGCGAGGAACATGAATGGCATGAACACCTGCTTCGTACCCCATGCAGATTTTACAGAAGAAAGAATCGAGTGTATTCCATACCCTGCGAGACCAGCGAGCGTAATGTCTAAAAAAATAAATACCCGTTCATAGAAGGGGAGTCGAAAAAGTGGGAACAGTAGACTGACACCGGCGAGCGCAAGCAGTGTTGAGGGAATCTTATATTTTAGAAATGTTTTTCCTGCTACCGCAATCGCTAAAATGAACGGGAGTGATAGCCATAGGTATGTTTGCCAATCGAGAAAAACAGCTGAAGGTAGCGCTACAGAAAGTTCATGTACTGTAGGTGCGTTTATAAGTGCAAAGAGTGCTCCAGCAATGATGATGTGCAGAGCGTACTCATTTCTCCGACCGCGCGAGAAAATAAAGAGCGCTATAAGAGTGAGTATGTAGATGATGGCACTCGTCTTGTGTGTGAGTACGATTGCAATGTCGAGTACAAACCACGCGCTTGACCACCTTCGCTCAATTGCAATAAATGCGAGAAGTATCAAATTAAGTGCAAGCGCGTTTTTAAGAAGGAAGTACCAGTATCCGTTGTATGCGACTGATGAGCCCACTAAGAGTAGTCCTGCTATAAAGGCGCCATGTTTTTGTAGATATAGTTTTAAAAAGAAAAATAAAAGTACTGGCATTAATGCCCAAAAGGCGAGATAGCTACCGTAGAGAATGAGGTCGGTAGGTAGGTGAAGGAATCGCAGGATGTCTAAGAACATTCGCACTATAAAAGCATCATCTCCGAGGCCGGGGACTGATGCATTAGGAAAAGAGGTAATTGGTTCAATCAAGTAGCGTCTATAAAACCCTGTGTCATAGCCAAGCGGGTGCCGTCCGAATAAGAAAAATGGGATAGCGTGGAGTGCGAGTGAGGCCAATCCGAGAATGGTGCCTAATAGGGCAGTTTGTTTTCTTGGAGACAGTGCGAGTTTCTGCATGCTCGCACTAGTGTATCTCATCCCCAGTATAGATTAGGCACCCCCGCTCCCATGGTACGCTTTTTGAGTTATTGGCATTTTAATAATAGTACTTTCTTTATATATTTTTATGACAGCAATGAATAAAAAAGGGAACTCCATGAAAGTTTTCCTCTCACTTCTGGTTGCGGGAGTGATTACTGGAGGCTCTTTCTTTGCAGTGTCTGGGATGGCTGTTGCTGATTCCAATGTTTTAGTTGCAAATGTTTTGTCATCCTTTTCTGGAAGACCAACTGTTATCATCGCTCGTTCCGCTAAGAGTCCAACAGGTAGCCTAGTGAATGACACATCACAAATTCTTGCTGTTTTTGATGTAAAAGCAATGAATGTTAAATGGCAAGCAACACTCAATTCGTTCACAGTTTCGATACCGGTTTCTGGTCGCCAGGCTCCATCACTTTCCGTGACGGACTTTGCTCTTCACTACGCATATTGCGTCAATGAAGGTGTCACCTACGGGTATGGTTATAAAGGCGGTGCCTGCGGGATGATGCAATCTTTGGAACCTACTTCAGTCTCGTTCATTAACGGTGACACGTATGTGCTCGTCTTTAAGAAAGACCTCCCTATCTATCTCACACAAACCACAGGGACAATTACCATCGTCGGAAAACCTTCCTATACAAGAGCGGGTATGCAAGCCGTTCAACTCAAGGCATCTATTACTTCCGGCTCTGCTGTGGGCGATCAATGCAAGACAATTCGATATGGCTATAAGAATAAATACGGTTACTCAAAATGTGGGAATCAGATCGGAGCGGTAAATGTTGGAAGTGCAAAAGGGAATCTACTTACCGTTAAGCGTCCACCTGGATATGGGTACCCTCCTACTCCACCAGTAACCCCGCCAGTTAAGCCGAAGACTGGAGACAAAAGATAATAAATAAAACCCCTCCATAAGAGGGGTTTTATTTATTATCTTTGGTGTTCTTGCGAGTAGCCGTATATAATAGCCAGATGCCTGAAATCAATCTCAAAGAAACTCCAGACAAGAAAAAACCAATCAAAGATAAAAACCCTTTGAAAAATTTTGTTCCAAAAGGTATGCCCGGTATGCCAGCAAAGGGAGGTGGGTGGAATAATATAACCTCAATAGTATTGGTGGTGCTGATTCTCGCATCTCTCTATTCTTTTTTCTTTGGACAAAAGGTGGACGTTAAAGATGTAACCCTTTCACAGCTTGCCGCAGATATAAAGACTGATTCCGTAAAAAGCATTATCGTCGAGGGCGATAAGTTAACCGCTACCTACACTGACACCAGCAAGAGATCGAGTAAGAAAGAGTCCAACACCGCACTTTCAACAACACTTTCAAACTACGGTTTGAAAGCAGACGAAATATCAAAAGTTTCGATTGAGGTTAAAGATCAGAGTGGTTTTCAATTCTGGTTCTTCACACTAGCTCCCATCATTCTCCCTCTTATACTCATCATCGTATTCATTTGGTTTCTCTCGAAGCAAGTTCGTGGGGCAGGAATGCAAGCGTTCACCTTCGGTCAGTCAAAGGCACGAATGATAGATCCGAAAGACTTGAATCAACGCGTTACATTCAGTGATGTTGCTGGCGCACGAGAAGCAAAAGAGGAACTGACCGAAATCGTAGACTTTTTGAAGAATCCAAAAAAATTCTTGGATATCGGTGCACGTATTCCAAAGGGCGTTCTTCTTATGGGTGCCCCTGGAACAGGTAAGACATTGCTTGGCCGAGCTGTTGCAGGTGAAGCAGGTGTACCGTTCTTTTCAATCTCTGGTTCTGAATTCGTAGAGATGTTTGTCGGCGTTGGTGCTTCTCGTGTGCGAGACCTCTTTCATATGGCAAAACACGCAGCTCCTGCGATTATCTTCATTGATGAAATTGATGCAGTCGGTCGTATTCGTGGCACAGGTGTTGGTGGTGGAAATGATGAACGAGAGCAAACACTGAACCAAATCCTCGTTGAGATGGATGGCTTTGAACCGAATGAAAAAGTTATCATTATGGCGGCAACTAACCGCCCCGATGTTCTTGATCCAGCACTTCTCCGCCCTGGTAGGTTTGACAGGCGCGTCACCATTGATTTACCAGACCGTGACGATCGAGAGGCAATATTGAAGGTGCACGCACGCAAAAAACCTCTCGCAGAAGATGTGGTGCTTCGCACTATCGCAGAGCGCACTCCTGGATTTTCTGGTGCTGATTTGTATTCATTGATGAACGAGGGTGCCATTCTCGCTGCGAGAGAAAACAGAAAGAAGGTTGCACAGTTTGACTTGGTGCGTTCCATCGAGAAAGTAATGCTTGGTCCCGAAAGAAGAAGTCACCTTCTTAATAAAAAAGAAAAAGAAATTACTGCATATCACGAAGGAGGACATGCACTCGTTGCATCCATCTTGCCGTACGCGGACCCCGTGCATAAAATTTCCATCATTTCTCGTGGCCGTGCTGCTGGGTACACATTGAAGTTGCCAGATGAAGATACAAAGATGCAATCAAAGAAAGAATTCTTGGATGACATCGCAGTTTCTTTAGGTGGGTATGTTGCTGAAATGGAAGTATTTGGTGACTTGACTACAGGGCCATCAAACGACTTGCAGGTAGCAACGGCACTTGCTCGTGACATGGTTACTAAGTACGGTATGTCCGACACTTTGGGGCCAATGGCCCTCGAGGGCGAAGGGGGTCGCACGCTTTTCGGTCGTGGTGTTTCAGACAAGGAGTATTCAGAAGAAGTGTCAGCAAAGATTGATTCAGAGGTGAAGAAAATAATAGATGACGCTCACGAGAAGGCCAAGGACTTAATTGTGAAGCATCGCAAGCTCTTGGACATGATTGCCGCAAAACTTGTTGAAGTAGAGACGGTAGAGCGTGACGAGTTTGAGAAAGTCTTGATTGCGGGAGGTATTACACCAAAAAAGAAAAAAGACATCGAGCATCAGGTATAGAGTGTATGTCCAATTACAAAGGTAAAGAGAAAAACTTTTTTACCGCTGATGGAGTGAGGTCAGCAACTCACTCCCCATATTTCCGAGGTATTCCAGACATTGTTCCTATTCCCCTTATCGAGTCGTTTGATAGGAATCCTGACAAAGGAGATCTCCTTGATATTCTCGGGAGTTTCTTTGAATCTCGCCAAGCAGTCGTTGATTGATTTATTCGCACTTGAGGATATATAGTGCGGATATCCACCCTTAGCTCAGTTGGTTAGAGCATCGAGCTTATACCTCGAGGGTCCTTGGTTCGAGTCCAAGAGGGTGGACTATATGAAACTACGTTCTGAGAAATATGTAGGCGTATCGAGACACGAAGCGGGTGCGTTTGTGTGTAGTTGTATGTGTAGTTGCAAGAGGGATGTCTCAGAGTCAGGAAAAACGTGCGGCAGGTGCTTTTTTGGCGAGCACACTCTCTAGTTTTTACTCAAAATGCAATTCCCGCGCTTTTTCTAGAGCCCGTTCTCGAAGTAGGGGATTACTTTCAAGTGTAGAATTTTTTTCTACAATGATTCCCGCTTCTTTTCTCGCGGCTTCCACCAATTTAAGATTTTTCAGCGCATCCATACCGATGTCAGAGATGCCCCACTGGCGTCTACCATAGAGTTCTCCCGCACCTCGAATGGTTAAATCTTTCTCAGCAAGTTCGAAACCATTCTTTGCAGATTGAATTGCTTTCAAGCGTACATTGTTGGCACCTGCGGATTTTTCAACCATTAAAAAACAATACGGTTGGTGTGCTGAGCGTTGTACACGTCCACGGAGTTGGTGTAATTGTGCAAGACCAAATCGGTCAGCACCCTCAATCATTATGACAGTTGCATTTGGCACATTGACTCCCACTTCAACTACAGATGTTGCAACAAGAATATCTGTTTCGCCTCGCTCGAATCGCGCCATTGTTTCTTCTTTCTCTTTAGGTGTCATTTTGCTGTGGAGTTTTTCAAGAATGTATTCAGGAAACACTTCTTTTTCCAAACGTTTCGCCTCAGCAGTAACTGAGCGAGTTTGGAGGGCCAGAGCTTTTGAAGGGTCTGGCTCATCAATGCGTGGGCAAATGACATACGCCTGCCTGCCTTCTTTCAACAGTTCCCGTATTTTTTCATATGCTTTATTTCGTGCCCCTGGAGTGACTATTTCAGTCGTAATCATTTTTCTTCCAGCAGGTAATTCATCCAAGACCGTCAAATCTAAGTCGCCGTACAAAGTGAGCGCAAGTGTGCGGGGAATTGGTGTTGCGGTCATAGATAGGAGGTGAGGGGAGGCTCCACCTTTTTTCATAATGGCTTGGCGTTGCAAGGTACCGAAGCGATGTTGTTCATCCACGATGACATAGGCAAGGTGTTTAAATCCCACAGTCTTTTGTATGAGTGAATGGGTTCCAATAAGAATGGGAATTTCACCGTTTGCCACCCACTTCATGAGTTGTGCTCGTGAGATGTTTGTTGGTTTCTCAGGGTTTACTTTTGAAGGAAATTTAAAACATCCTGACGAAGTTACCAGTCCAATAGCAATCGGATATTTTTTAAAGAATGCGGTGAATGTTGCGAAGTGCTGTTTTGCAAGAATTTCTGTTGGGCACATGTAGGCAACTTGGAGATTTCCAAACGTTTGTGTAGCTCCCTTTGCATTCTTCGGCCTTGAGGTCGCAACAGCGTAGGCTGTTGCCGCTGCAATTGCTGTTTTCCCGCTCCCTACATCGCCCTCAAGCAGTCGTGCCATTGGGTACGGCTCTAAAAAGTCTGCAATGATAGTGCCGATAGCTTTTTTTTGTCCCGCAGTTGCATCGAACGGAAATGTTTTAACGAATGCAGAAACTTTTGCCTCATCTGCATCTATTTCATACGCACGCTCGGATTTATTTTTCTCTCGTTCAAGTGCTCTCGCGATTTGAATCAAAAACACCTCTTCAAATGCGAATCGTTTGCGGGCAACCTCTGCATCGCCCTCCCGCTTTGGTTCATGAATCCAAATGAGTGCACTCTTTAAAGCGGGGAGGTGGTATGTCTTTAGGAGTTTCGGAGGGAGTGGATCCTCAAGAGTATCGAGCGCACCTTTTTCAATGGCTTTTTTTATCACATGGAAAATCCACAGCGACGTAATACCTGCGGTTTCTGAGTACACTGGAAACATCTCACCGCCAGTCTCCATAAAAGGCACTCCTGACGCTTGTTCGACGACTGGGTTAATTATTGATTTCTTACCATCTTTTTCACTCACTTTTCCACGAATGCGCACCAGTTGCTCCACAGGAATCATTTTTGCAAGATAGGGTTGATGAAACCACACGATACGCATACTGCCCGTGCCATCACTGAAAGTACCCTCAGCCATAGGCACTTTTGTTTTCCACGAGCGTTTCATCTCGAGCTTTGAGAATTTTCCATACAGTGTTGCGACTTCGTCTCCGCCAGCGACAGACACCGTGCGGATGTCTGCAGCTGATTCGTAGCGAACAGGGAAGTGGTACAAGAGGTCACGCACGCTTTCTATTTGGAGACGCTTTAGTCCTGCACGCTGTATGTGCGTGAGACGAGTGAGGGAGTCGATGGGATCGTTCGCATTCATTTAAGAACAGTATACCGAATATGAATAAAATGATTTTTAGTTCGTTATTTTAAAATCCATTCATCAGGAATTGACCCTAGATTTCTTCCACATTCCTCCTCGATTTATTTTTTTGCCCATCCCCGCATGTCTTTTTTTTGATATAGTTTAATTTAACGGTCGTTAAATTAAACTATATCGTGCTTTTTGCATGTGTCGGGTTCGTTGAGTGGGGGTTTTGCACGAGAGGAACGAATTTTGATAATGAGGGTAAGGTAACTTTACCTATATACTGTTTCTATACCTTAAGAACTATTTTGTACTATGAAAAAAACATTTATCTCATTAGCGTTTGTGGCTTTGGCTGTGTTTCCAAGCCTCGCGTCAGCTGCAACAGTAGATGAGCTTACCGCAAAGTTGCAGCGGCTTCTTTTGGAGGTAGACCAAGTGCGTCAAGAACTTATTGTGGCGCAGTCTGCTACTAGGCCCCCTCTATCAAAAACTGCACTCTGCGTTCAATTGAGTCGAACGCTCTCTGTTGGAATCTCTGATAAAGAAACAGGCGGTGATGTTACAAAACTTCAAAAAGCGTTGGCGGAAGATAGAACTCTCTATCCTGAAGGCTTGGTGACTGGTTATTTTGGTCCTGCAACTCAATCTGCAGTGAAGCGTTTACAGGTACGGGAAAGTATTCTCCCAAGTAGCGCTTCATCTCTCAGTTCTGGTGTCGTTGAATCTGCTACGCGCGCATTTTTAGCTTCGCGTTGCGGTACCACGACCCCAACCACAACCACAACTACATCAGGAACTACTGTGCGCCCAACACTCACTGAAAGTTTGGAAGCAGCGCTTGCGACTATATCGCTCGATACTATGCCAGCATCAACCTCCACTACCGCAACAATATCCGGTAGTGCAAAAAACCTCACTACAGTTAGTGTAGAAATACGAAGTAGCGAGGTGGTGTATGCAAATAACTCAGTGCCAGTGAAAGACGGCCGTTGGTCTATAACCACATCGGCTCTCAGGAGTGGTTCGTATCAGGTGATCGTGAAGAGTGCGAGTGGGGGAGCCATTGCTGTTGGGTTTGTGGTTGTGAATGCACCAGAGGCTGTTACGCCAAGCACTCCTGCAACATCAACGAGTGCAGTGCTCTCGCCAGTGTCCACATTGGTTTCAAAGGTGGCTTTGCGAGTGAACGGCTCTGACAGAGGTGTGACCGCTTACGAAGGTTCGAAGGTTCTTGTAAGTTGGAGTACTGAAAATGTTTCTTCGTGTGCATTTGTTTCAAATCCACCGGCAGAACTTTCTGGCTCTGTTTTGACATCGGAGTCTGGAAAGTTCAGCAGCCCACTTCTTAAAACCACTGTCTTCACATTGACTTGTATTGGCGCAAACGGCGCATTTGTCTCGAGCGCTCTCACGGTGAATATAGTGCCGAGGTAGTATCCCCCCCGCACCCATGTGCGACTAGTTGATTTCAATATCAATATGTTGAATCGAGGGGAAGTGCTTTTTTAACCTTCCTTCTATTTCATCTATCTTCTTACCCATAAGGCGCGGAATACGGTCAGCATAATCTACGGAGTGGCGTTTAAATGCTTCGTAGTCGTCTTTGATTTCTTCGAATTGGTCTTTTAAGGCTTCACGCTGGAAGGCTTCTTGAAAAAGCGCTGGGCCGTTAAACTCAACCTCACACTTAATACGGTATAAACCAAAGCCGAGCACTGTTGATTTGAAATCTATGACTTTTTCTATTGCAGGGTCGCCCGTTAAGAACGCAACCACTTCTTCCTGCAAATCAGTAGGCATTGCACGTCCAATGAGGTACGAGCGGTTTTTTGCAATGAGAGTTACTGCAACGCTAATCAAGAGAATGGAAATGAGGACAGCGCCGATGGCATCCCATGCAGGGTTTTTGGTGTAGTAGGAGAGTGTGATTGAGACAGTAGCAATGAGAACACCAATTACCGCAACGGCATCTTCTAAATACACAGCGAGCGTGGAAGGATCAGCAAGCATGAAGCGTTCATGCCATGCGGCATCGGGAAAAGATTTCCTTAAATTGTTTTCGGCAATCCAAAGTGTGTAGCTTTCTATAAGCAATGAAAGAAAAAGAACAATAAAAATAATTGGAGTAAAGGTTATTTCGTGTGATGTGTTGAATGCGTTAATTCCGTTGTATAGAGTGATACCAGCGCCAAGGAAAAAGATGCCACACGCAGAAATGAGTGCCCAAAAAAAGCGTTCATTGCCATATCCATACTCAAACTGTGAGTCAGCTTTTTTGGTTGAACGATGAATGCCAATGAGGAGTAGTGCTTGGTTGAGCGTGTCGGCAAAGCTGTGAATCGTTTCAGCAAACATGGCACTAGAACCCGAAAGGATAGAGGCGCAAAGTTTAATAGCGGTAACGAGTGTGTTACCAAGGAGTGCTGCAACGACCGGTCCAAAGCCTGCGATTTTTTTGAGTGGCATTTACCATCAGTGTACGGTTTTTTACACTGGTATGCCATGTAAAAAAAGAACACCGCGAGGTGTTCTTTTTTCGTTCTCAATGTGAGTATCTATTTAATTAAGTGTTACTGATTTTATGACTATCGGCTCGAGTGGGCGATCTCCTGAATTAGTAGGAGTGCTCTCAATTGCTTTCACTACATCGATGCCTGCGGTTACCCGACCGAAGACGGTGTGTTTGTCGTCCAAGAAATTATTTGGAGCAACATTGATGAAGAACTGACTACCGTTTGTGTTAGGCCCTGAGTTTGCCATTGATATCGTGCCAACATCATTTTTATTATTTGCACGGATCTCATCTTTGAATGAGTAGCCAGGACCTCCTGTTCCCCAGCGAGCTGAAGCAGAGTCGTCTTTCGTTAATGGGTCACCACCTTGAAGCATGAAGCCTTTGATAACGCGATGAAATTTTGTTCCATCATAGAATCCGTCTTTCGCCAGCTTTAAGAAGTTAGCGACAGTGTTTGGTGCGTCGGTACCGAAAAATTCAACCGTGATGTCTCCTTTGTTTGTGTGGAGCGTTGCGGAGGTAACTGCTTGTGGAGTTGTAGCACTTGCGCCTGTTCCTTGACCTTGTGTCGCAGGTGTTTGAGATGGAGTTGTTGCAGCATCACCACCTGCTGTATTTGTTACAGCGCTAGCATCGCCCGCTTTCTTTTCCATATCTTTGTTACGGGTGAGGGCGATCCAAGTTCCTGCGATAGCGACTACAGCGACGAGAATAATGATGATATACATTTTTGGCATAGGTATTATGAGGTTTATAACTTTAAGCGAGTATTTTAGCGCACCTCTAAACATTTTGCTCTAAAATTCATAGAAACTTACTCTGATTGTTCGCTAGAACAGTCAATTCATGTTATGAATTGACTGTTCTCAAGGAGAGGTGCCAGAGCGGTCGAATGGAGCACACTGCTAATGTGTTGAACCTCTAAAGGGTTCCGAGGGTTCGAATCCCTCCCTCTCCGCAAAGTAAAAAAATGGGTGCTTTTGTGCACCCGCTTTTTTATTTATGTGGAATAGGTGCTGGGATTCGAAAGGCGGAAGAAAAGCTCTGGGAGAGCTTTTCTGAGCCGGGGTCGAGAACACTTAGTATTTTACGAGCGCTAGGAGTAAAATACTTAGTGATTCGTGACCGAATCCCTCACGTAACACATAGGCATGTGTTACGTGAGGGATTCGAATGACGGAGGTATACTTTTGTTTGAGCGATAGCTCAAGGCAAAAGTACCGAGTCGGGGTAGCAAGAAATTTCCGTCAGGAAATTTACTTGTGACCGAATCCCTCTTTTGACTTGGTATTTGAGCTATAATGCTTTTACTCTAAAATTTGATATGCAGACTTACAAAAAAGTCTTTTTAGCTCTCGTCGTTGCCGTTTTTATTGCGCCTCAAATTGCTTTTGCTGCATGGTGGAATCCTCTGAGTTGGAATGTGTGGAATGTTTTCAAGGCGATGCCAAAAGCACAGCCGGCTCAAATCGCGACTTCTACAACTACAGCGGTCGCAGATACTACAACTAAGAAAACAGAAGTAGGTACTACACAGGATAAGCTGAAAGAGAATACAGGTTCCGTTGCCCCAAAAGAAACAAAAACCGCACCTGTCGTAGCAAATGAAACTGAAGTAAAAAAAACGGTGGCCCAGCCTGCAACACAAACAACACAGAGTACGCCTTCGGCCAAAGTGGTGCTCAGCAGTTCTTTAAGCGGATGGGGTGGCGCAGAAGACATCTATATCTACGGCATGCCGAAGAGTCTATATGCAGGAGTAACTGCGGACACTTCATATGATGCAAGAGTAACTGCGGGCACTTTATATGGCCAAATGTTTTACCTCTCGCAAAACGGAGAACGTAAGTATGGTTTGGACGGAGCCATCGACCCTGAAAAACCACCCCGCGCTGACGGTGGCTATCCGGCGGTCGCGTTTTTCCTCGACCCGAATCCCAATCATTCAGTCGAGACACTCGTTCCGGGTTTGTATACGTTGGAATATGAAGCGTATTCATTGGTTCATGTGAACCGATTCGAACTAAAGCGTGTTTCTGTTTTTAAAACCCAGAGTAAGGTTTTTGCATGGCCACCGCCGACCTGCAAAATATCCCTCCAACCTTACAATTCTGTTGCAGGTCAGAGTTTTGCACTCTCCTGGAGTACAGATAACGCAACGGGTGCGAAGTGGGCTAACGGAACGGAAACAAACACACTCCTTGGATTAAACACAGAACCGCTTGGAACTAGCGGTTCTGTCACGAGAACCGTAAATACGCCCCAGAAAATATCTCTGGTCATGGAGGCAACGAACTCAAATGGCGACATTAATTCATGCAGCCGGTCGTTTTCCGTCATAGCTTCGACAACTCCGTCAGATCACTGAGTTCGTATAACGGGGACTGAAAAATCAGCATCACGCTCTAGCTCTTTGTTCCTCCCCAAACCCCTCCTTTTCCATTTGCGACATTCGAATTCAAAAACAAATCAGTCGAAGTTTTGGCAAATTCTTTCCCCAAAAAATAGTTTTGCCAAAACTTCGTCCGCAGGAAAATAAGCCCCGCATGGGGCAATTTTCTTCGGCGTGTACTTTCCACACCCATCTCTGCCATTCAGCGTGTTGTTCTTGATAGAATGAATTATGACTACCCTTACTAAATATGTAGAAGTTGAGTACCTTTGGCTCGACGGACGGAAGCCCAATGCGGGCATTCGCTCTAAGACCAAAATTATTAAAGGCCCCGTTACAAAATTAAAAGATATACCGGAATGGGGATTTGATGGCTCATCGACCGAACAAGCAGAAGGAAGATTCAGTGATTGCCGGCTTATACCGGTTTTTTTATTGCCCGATCCTTTGCGCGGAGCCCCGCATCTTTTAGTTCTTTGTGAGGTATATCAAGCGAACGGTGATGTGCATCCTTCAAACACTCGTGCAGAGCTTCGTGCGATTGCTAAAAAATATCAAACGGCTGGCGCGTGGTTTGGTATTGAACAGGAGTACACGCTTTTCCAGAATGGCAGACCACTTGGATTTCCTAAAGTAGGATTTCCAGGCCCCCAAGGTCCGTACTATTGCGGTGTAGGTACAGAAAATATTGTCGGTAGAGATTTGGTGGAAGAACATATGGAGGCTTGTCTGAAAGCGGGGATAGAACTTTCAGGTATTAATGCAGAAGTGATGCCGGGGCAGTGGGAATTTCAGGTAGGGCCTGTCGGACCCCTTGCTGTAGCCGACCAACTTTGGGTTGCAAGATGGCTTCTTGAGAGACTTGGTGAAGATCACGATATGTCAGTTTCATATGCACCAAAGCCAGTGAAAGGAGATTGGAATGGTGCAGGTGCACATACAAACTTTTCAACGAAGGCGATGCGTGCCTCGGGTGGACTTAAACATATAAAAGTTGCTTGTGAGAAATTGAAACGGAAACATCACGAACATATTGCTGTGTATGGGGCAGGGAACGAAGAGCGACTCACAGGCAAACATGAAACTTGTAGTATCAACGAATTTCGCTACGGTGTTTCTGACCGCGGTGCATCTATCCGTATTCCCATGGCGACCGCAAACGATGGCAAGGGATATCTTGAAGACAGACGCCCTGCGGCGAACATGGATCCGTACCAAGTGTGTGCAGTACTCATGAAGACTATTTGCGGAAACTGAGCTGAGTGATGTGAGGTTTTGTTGACGAATAGCCGTAAAGCTATTACGGTAGCGAGAACGTATGATTTTATCTTCACCACATGAGTCGCAGAAGCCGAAAAAAGTTCTCGGTGTTGATCTTGATGATGTATTGGCGCGCACGGGAGACGCCATGGCAAGCTTTCATAATGCGACATACGGCACTAACTATGTGCGCGATGAAGTTGTTGACTACAATTTAGGAACGGTTTGGAATTGTGCGCCCGAAGAAACACAAAGGCGTATTGATGAGTTTGTAGGTACAGAGTTTCATCACCAAGCTGAGGCAGTTTTTGGAGCCTATGATGCTTTGAAACATCTTGGAAAAACTTACGAGATAGCTGTGGTGACAGGTCGGCATGAAGGAATGCGTGACAACACTATTGACTGGCTTACTAAAAATTTCTTAGGGCTCTATCGTGAAATCCATTTCACGGGTCACTATGAAACTGATCCTTCAAAAAAGCGTTTGAAGTCGTCAGTGATGACTGAAATTGGAGCTGATCTTTTTATTGATGATGCGCTTCACTTTGCATCTGATGTAGCGAGTGTGGGGATCCCCGTATTGCTCCTAGATACGCCGTGGAATCAAGGGGTAGTACCTGAGGGCGTTACTCGTGTAGCGTCATGGACGGAGATACTTGCCATTCTTGCCTCAAAAGAAACACTAAGATAGAAGGGCTCTGAGTCCACAGTGACATCTTCGCTCGTGCGGTATAATAGAAAGGTACGGCTTTATCAGTCTGTGCTCATTATCTAATTATCTAAGTACTTCTTACATATATGTCAGGAAATATAAAAGTAGCCAGTGGAATTATACTCGCAGCTGTTGTTCTCGGTGGTGGTTTTTATTGGTATGCATCAACACGTCCAGCGCCAGCCCCTGTTGCTGTAGCTCCTACCGAGACACAGCCCGCAGTTCCTCAAGGACCAACACTCGCAACGGGCGCTGACACTTCGGACGCTTCATTAATGCAGGATGTGGCATCAGTGGATGCAGATATGACCGCAATGAATGGAGACACAACGGCAATTGATGCAGGTCTCAACGATAAGGCGGTTGCGCAGTAAATCTTATTCTCTAATAATCTAACAGTATGAAAAAAATAACCCCAGTACTTCTTCCTCTTGTCGCTTTCGCTATTCTTCTATCTCCAACATTCGCATTGGCTGAGGAGGCGGTAACTACGAGCGTAAATGCAGGTGCTACTGTCACTACGCCTACAGCAACAAAAGTAGAAGTAAAAGCAACAGCGGGGCAGTCAGTTGCATTGATGCGAGGTAAGGACCGTGGAAATCAAGAAATTGACAGAAGAGTCACAAACCTTAATACTCTCATCGCTCGCGTACAAGGAATGAAAAATCTTTCCGACGCGGACAAGGCTTCTATTGCGGGAACTTTGACAGCACAAGTGAATGCACTGAATGCACTTAAGGCTAAAATTAATGCAGATACTGATCTTGAAACATTGAAGGGGGATGTGAAATCCATTACCGATTCGTACCGTATCTATGCACTCATTATTCCTCAAGGAGGGATAATTACTGCGGCTGATCGTATTGTGACAATTTCAACCACGATGCAACTCATTGCGGTAAAATTTGAAACGCGTATTGCGGCAGCAGCTACGGCAGGAAATGACGTAACAGCAATTCGCGTAGTCTTTGAAGAGTACAAAGCAAAACTTGCAGATGCGAGCTTGCAAGCGCAAGCAGCGGTAAACGCAATCGTTACCCTTGTCCCTGATAATGGTGATGCTACAAAAAGAGCTGCAAACACAAAGGCACTCAAGGATGCCCGAGCTCAAATTGTAGTTGCACAGAAAGACTTACAGACAGCACGCAAGGATGCTGACAAAATTATTACTGCGCTTAAGGGCATGAAAGCTGCGGCGTCGACTACGACGACTACGGAAGCATCTGCTGGAGCACAATAATTCAGGTTCTAGGTTCTAGGTTCTAGGTTCTAGGTTCTAGGTTCTAGGAAAAATCCCGACACCTGTCGGGATTTTTTTCTGCCTACTGCAAACTGCTTTCCGGTTTAGTGCGCGAGGGTTATTGCAATGACTTCAGAAGCGCCAGCTCCTATGAGTGCACGCTTTGCATCAGAGAGTGTGGTGCCGGTCTCGGCGACATCGTCTATAAGAATCACATGCATGCCGCTTACTTTTTCAGGACGAATAACGGAAAATGCGCCAGCAATGTTTTTCTCACGTTCAGATTTTAATACTTCTACTTGGCTTGCTCTGTCTTCTCGTCCGAGTACATCAGGTGCATAGGTAACCTCCGCTTCAAGATGGGGGAGCGTAGCGAGAACGATTCTCTCAACTTGGTTATAGCCTCGAGATTTTAGGCGAGCGCTTGAGCTAGGAATGGGAACGAGAAGTGGATTTCGCCATCCTCCGAGTGTTTTTTTGTCGGCAAGTATTTGAATGATTTCATCAGCCAAAATTCTACCCAGTGCAGGAAGTGGAGCCTTTTCGCCACGATATTTTATGGCACGGATGAGTGCGCGAACTTTTGGGTTTCGGTACGGGAACAGAGCTACAATCCACTGTTTATCACGGTGGATCATTGGGTGAAGAAGCTCTGCCAGCGTTTCTTCTGAAAGTGAACGGGCAATAGCTGACTCACTAGATATAGGAATCAACGCATCAAGAATTCTCCGGAGAATGTGACCAATCATGATATACTTGGAAACATTGTACTCCCTGACTTAGATTTGATTCCACTCTAGGAGAGGGCTACGGGAGACATAGGGATTCACCATGATAATTATTAGTCTTTGTACCCAGCGTTCGTAGTCTCTCGTATGGATTTCTCCCTCAGCACACTGTCTGAAAAATTTAAACAGCTCGCTTCATCTTTTAGTGTGAAAGATGGCGAGAGTGTTCTTGGGGTGGACATTGGGACTTCATCCATTAAAATTGTGCAGGTAAAGGAGGTGAAGGGGAGTGCGGTATTGGAGACCTACGGGGAGATTGCACTCGGCCCATATGCAAATGCCGAAGTAGGGCAATCGGTGATGCCTCCACCTGAAAAAATTGGGGAAGCCTTGAAAGACGTGCTCCGTGAGGCAAACGTGACAGCAAAAATTGGCGGATTCTCGGTACCACTTTCTGGAAGTCTCATTAATGTCATCACGCTCCCTACAAAAGATCATGCCGATTTGGCAACTATGATTCCAATAGAGGCTCGCAAATATATTCCTGTGCCAATTACAGAAGTGGCGCTCGACTGGTTTGTGATACCTGAGGAAGAAGCAAAATTTTTGAGTCCACAAGGTGGCGTTCCAAAATCAGATCACTCAACCGATGTGCTTCTTGTCGCGATTCACAACGCAGTCCTTGCTAAATATCAGCTTGTTACAGAAGCTGCCGCTATCACTCCGCGATTTTTTGAGGTAGAGCCATTTAGCATGGGGCGAGCTTCCTATGAACATACCACTGCGCCTGCAATGATTATTGATATGGGAGCATCATCGACCCGTGTATATATTATTGAATTTGGCATTATCGATGTTTCACACACCATAGGTCGTGGTGGACAAGATTTAACGCTCTCGTTGGCAAAGTCAATGGGCGCTACATTTCAAGAGGCTGAAAATATAAAAAGGGATAAAGGCTTGTCCGAATCTGAGGTGGGATCTGCGGCGCTTGATTTCATATTTGCTGAAGCTCGTCGTATTTTGTTGACGTACCAACGCAAAGAAGGGAAGGCGGTGTCGCAAGTAGTTCTTGTAGGAGGAGGAGCTTCTTTGAAAGGCTTGAAGGAGATAGCTTCGCGTTCTTTTGATGCACGGATTGTCATTGCTTCTCCGTTTGAAAAATTAGCTGCACCCGCGTTTATCTCTGACGTACTCAAAGGCGCTGGCCCATCATTTGCTTCTGCTGTTGGACTCGCACTTCGTGCGTTGCATCAGTAACTTAATTAGCTTTCAGGTGTCGGCTGTCAGGTTTCAGCTTTAAGAATTTAGTAATTTCCACTGAAAGCTGGCAGCTGAAAGCTGGCAGCTTTTTTAAGATGTTACACTTTCCACATGGACGATCGTGTCACGACATCTTTTATACCTAAGGCTGCGCTCAAAGTTGAACGCACTGAAGCCAAACGAGCAAACCCTGTTGCACTTGTAAACATAATTGCTGGCGCAATTCTTATTGTGACGATTCTTTCTGCAGGTGGTATTTTTGGTTTTGAAAAATATTTAATACAGTCAGTTGAAAGTAAACGTCAATCTTTGGAGCGTTCGCGTGCAGCCTTTGAACCTGCAACCATAAAAGAACTTTCGCGCCTTGATACAAGGATTGCAGCAGGGAGTACTCTTCTTAAAAATCACACGGCTCTCTCACAACTTTTTGATGAACTTGAGAAGCTTATGCTGACCAATGTACGATTTAGTAATTTTTCTTATGACATCGCAGACCCAACCAGAACTCTACTCTCAGCATCTGGTGAAGCAGCTAGTTTTAACGCGGTTGCACTCCAGTCAGATGCATTTAGTAAGAGTAGTATCATTACCGACCCAGTGTTCTCAAATGTGAATATATCGAAGACTGGCAGCATACTGTTTGAGTTCACGGCAGTCATTGATACGACTCGTATAGGGTACACGGGAGTGAGTGCGGCTCCCACTGAAGCTTTACCTACAAGTGTGCCACCAACATCACCACAAGGAATATGAAACTTTTTACCCCAATTCTTTTTCTAGGTCTCGCTGGCGCAATATTTTTTTGGTATATAAATCCAACATATCTCGGTCTCCAAGATTCGTTAGCTGAACAAGCGCAATTTGATGCTGCACTGTCGCGCTCTAGAGAGCTTCAAGATGTTCGTGATCAACTCTTGAGTCGCTACAACACATTTCCCCAGATAGATTTAGCTCGTCTACAGAAACTGGTGCCCGACCATGTTGATAATGTACGACTCATACTTGATTTTGATAGCATGGCGACCAAATACGGTATGCGTGTCAGAAATGTAGTTATTGAAACTCCGAAAGAGCGAGTCAGTAGGGGGCAGATAGGCCCTGATGAGAAGACCTACGAGTCCGTTATTTTGTCTTTCAATGTCAGTGGTTCTTACGATACATTCAGACAATACCTTGCTGATCTAGAGAAGAGTCTGCGTCTTGTGGATGTGGTAGGTCTTTCTTTCACTGCAAATGAGACAGGTATTTACGAATTCACCTTCCATATTAAAACCTATTGGCTCAAACCATGATTGATTTATTTAAAAAATTCAAAACGGTCATTATAGTGGTACTCGTAATCGCCATTGCTTTTGTTGTATATTCATATTTCTTTGCGAAACCAGCCGAGCCTGTATTGTCGGCACAAGAAGTGTCAGCTGTCCCTTCTGTCGATCAGGATCTTATAGCGATTCTTCTTCAGCTTAAATCAATTAAGCTCGATGACGCTATTTTTTCAGACCCTGCCTTTAAAAGTTTACAAGATTTTAGCCAAGAACTCGTACAAGAACCAGTCGGACGCAACAACCCCTTTGCTCCACTGGGGGCTAAACAGCTCACTCCGCAAGTGAGATAACGCTATGGATGTTCTTTCCCTCCTCTCGGAGAAAGGTCTCGTTGATAAAAATGCTCTTGCGGGTATTAAAGAGGAGATTGCAACAAGTTCCAAAACTCTTGAGAAGGCCCTCTTAGATAGGGGGGTGTCAGCAAGTGACATTCTTAGTGCTCGTGGTGAGTATTACTCAGTACCAACGCATGAGATTGGTGAGGACGTCGTCCCTTTTGCGGTACTGAACTATATTCCAGAAGAATCTGCTCGTCATTACCGCTTCGCTCCCCTCGCGCTGAACGATGGTGTGCTTGAGGTTGGCACTACTGATCCAGATAACCTTGACGCAGTAGAAGCCCTTAATTTCATTGCTTCGCGTACGAATGTTCCGTATAAGATATTTCTTATCTCCGATGAAGACTTCGACAAAATTATTGGAATGTACAAAGGTCTTTCTGGTGAGGTGGGGCAGGCACTTGGGGAGTTGCAAAGCACTGCTAGAGATGACGATGAACTCAGTGTGGCTCTTGAAGAAGCACCAAGCGAGAAACTTACTGATGCTGAAAAGGGAAATGTCAAAATAAAAGAAGATGCTCCTGTTACAAAAATTGTTGCAACTATTCTTCGGTATGCTGTTGACGGTAAGGCGTCCGACATTCACATAGAACCAACGCGAGAGGAATTGAAGGTCCGTTTTCGTGTTGATGGCGTGCTCTATACGTCGCTCAGATTACCTAAAAACCTAGAGCGTTCTGTTATTGCACGTATTAAGGTGCTTTCATCCCTTAAGCTTGACGAGAGAAGAAAACCACAAGATGGCCGTTTTTCTGCAACCATAGATGCCAGGCGCGTAGACTTTCGTGTATCAACATTTCCAACCTATCACGGCGAAAAGGTGGTGATGCGTATTTTGGATCGTCGACTTCAAACACAGAAACTCAATGACATTGGACTGACGGACGAAAACTCTGAAACGATTCGAAAAGCAATTAAAAAACCCTATGGAATTATTGTTATTTCTGGTCCAACAGGTTCTGGTAAATCGACGACGCTCTACGCGATGCTCCAGGAGCTTGATCGTGAAGGAATGAATGTTGTCTCTCTTGAAGATCCAGTAGAATATGACATCGACGGTGTGTCGCAGTCACAGGTGCGTCCAGAAATTGGCTATACATTCGCGTCGGGACTGCGTTCCATATTGCGTCAAGACCCTAACATCATCATGGTGGGAGAAATTCGCGATAAAGAGACAGCGCAGCTTGCCATTCAAGCAGCACTCACCGGACACCTAGTTCTCACCACGCTCCACACTAATAATGCAATTGGTATCGTGCCCCGACTTGTTGACATGGGCGTTGACCCGTACTTGATTGCACCAACACTTATTCTGTCTATTGCACAAAGACTCGTTCGGCTTCGCTGTGAAGATGCTGGTAAACCTATTCCTTTTGAGGGTGCTGTGGCTACTATGATTGAAAAAGAATTCGCTGATATACCTGCTGAATTTAAGAAAAAACTTCCTGCAGCAAAAACTGTCTATGGGATTGCTCCATCTCCAACGTGCGCTAACGGTACTCGTGGGCGTGTTGCGGTGTTTGAAATGTTGCCTACATCGCCTGAACTAGAGCACACCATTCTTGCTAACCCAATTGAAGATGAATTGTACAAAGTAGCGCGTGCACAAGGCATGTTTACGATGAAAGAGGATGCTATTATGAAAATGCTCAAAGGTACTATTCCTTTCGAAGAAGTGAACACCCTTGGCGGTGAACTTCTTCGAGACGAGGAAGCCGACGAAAAATTGCCGTAATTATGGAGCCAACTACTCAAAAAAACTATTCCATTCTTCTCGTCGATGACGATCGGTTTCTTTTAGATATGTATACATTGAAATTTAAAAACGAAGGGCATACTGTTGAAGCAATTCCAGACCCTAATCTTGCCCTTGAAAAACTGCGAAAAGGTTTTTTGCCGAACATTATTCTGCTTGATGTTGTCATGCCGGGGGTATCAGGGTTTGAGCTTTTGGAGATAATTAAAAAAGAAAATCTTGCGAAAGGTGCAGTAATTGTCATGCTTACCAATCAAGGCCTTCAGGAGGACATAGACAAAGGATTGAAGTTTGGTGCATCTGGCTACATCATTAAGGCAAGCTCGATACCTTCTGAGGTTTTGCAAAAAACATTGGCAATTGCTGCGACGCATCTTACATAATTATGGAATACAAATCCGAACTTGAGTCGCTTATAGATACTGTTATTGCTGAAGGAGCATCCGATTTACATGTAACTGCAAATTCTAACCCAATCATTCGCACTTCAGGTACGCTTATACCACTTTTGAAGCGTGCAAAATATACACCTGAAGACACTCTCGGAATCTTGGGCGCACTCATTCCACCAGAAAAATTACAATCATTTAAGCAAGATCAAGAGGTAGATTTTTCGTATCAGTATAAAGATCAAATGAGGTTTCGCGGCAATGCATTCTTTCAACAAGGAACAGTGTCCATTGCGCTCCGTTTGATTCCGAAAGAGATTAAGTCACTTGAAGAATTAGGGTTACCGCCAATTCTTGAGACATTTTGCCAATTACAACAAGGTTTCTTCTTGGTTGTAGGTCCTGTTGGTCAAGGAAAATCAACAACACTTGCATCAATGGTGGAAAAAATAAATCAAACACGCACTGAGCACATTATTACTATTGAGGATCCGATTGAATACATGTTCACATCGAAAAACTCAATTATCAATCAGCGTGAGGTGCGGCTCGACACTAAAACATTTCAAGCGGCTCTTCTGTCTGCGTTCCGTGAAGACATTAATGTGCTCATGGTAGGGGAAATGCGTGGACCTGAGACCATGGCAGCAGCAGTGACCGCAGCTGAAACTGGACACCTTGTGCTTTCAACGCTTCACACCAACAATGCTGCTCAGACTATTGATCGCATTATCGATACATTTCCAACAGGTCAGCAGGATCAAATTCGTCTTCAACTTGCTGCATCATTGGCAGGGATATTCTCACAGAGACTTGTCCCACGAATATCTGGAGGCCTCATTCCTGCCTACGAGCTCTTGATTAATAATGACGCAGTGGCAAATCTTATCCGTGAAAAGCGTACCCATGAAATTAATGCAGTGATTGAAACAGGTACAGAGTCGGGGATGATTGATATGAATCGCTGTCTTGCGGACTTGGTACGTCGCGGAGAAGTTACGCCAGAGAATGCACTTTCGAGAACGTGGAATCCTAAGGCATTTTCGCGCCTTATGTAATATATAGATTGTATGCTCTTTAAATACCAAGCAATTGATGCGAGTGGAGCAAAGCAAGAAGGGAGCATTGATGCAATATCCCGTGATGTTGCCATTGCTTCACTACAGCGTCGATCCCTCACTATTTCAGCAATTGAAGAGTCTGATCCTGAAAAAAAATCTTTCTTGGGTGGTATTACTTTGTTTGAAAGTGTTACGAATCGCGACATTGTTTTATTGTCACGCCAAATCGCAACATTGTTTGAAGCACAAGTCTCCGCACTTCGCGTGTTTCGTCTCCTTGCGTCAGAATCTGAGAAGCCTCTTTTGGGTAGGGTCTTGACCGAGGTAGGGGATGATCTTCAGTCAGGTAGTCCAATATCTAAAGCGCTTTCAAAACATCCAAAAGTGTTCAGTGCATTTTATGTGAACATGGTGAAGGCTGGTGAAGAGTCAGGTAAGCTTGATGAGACATTCCTCTATCTTGCTGACTATCTTGATCGATCATACGAAGTGATGAGTAAAGCAAAAAATGCACTCATCTACCCAGCGTTTGTTATAGCAACATTCTTTGTCGTTATGATCCTTATGATGACCATGGTCATCCCACGTATTTCTTCAATTCTTATTGATGCAGGACAAGCAATACCCGTGTACACACAGGTAGTCATAGCTATCAGTAACTTTTTTGTGAACTACGGCATATTCCTTCTCATACTTCTCGTTGTTGGAGGTGTCTTTCTTTTCCGCTACGCAGGTACACCTCAAGGACGAGCATCGTTCAGTTCGTTTGAACTCGCTATTCCCTATGTGGGCGATTTGTACAAGAAGCTCTATCTATCGCGCATCGCTGACAATCTTGCCACGATGCTCGGGTCGGGTATTTCTGTGGTGCAAGCTGTGGATGTGACAGCAAATGTTGTAGGCAATGCAGTCTATGCAGATATTTTGCAAGAAGTTGCAACTTCAGTGAAAGGAGGAGGCTCCGTATCTGGGGCTCTCGAAAAACGCAAAGAAGTACCTGGAATTATGGTTGCGATGATGCGCGTCGGTGAAGAGACGGGTGAATTAGGTAGTATTTTAAAGACCCTTGCGAAGTTTTATCAAAGAGAGGTTTCAACGAGCGTAGATACACTCGTTGGTCTTATTGAGCCAATTATGATTGTTACTCTAGGCTTAGGGGTTGGTATACTATTAGCATCGGTCTTGGTGCCGATTTACAATCTTTCTGCTGCGATTTAAAAATCCATTCATAAAACCATGAACCTTACTTCAACAAAACGAGGTTTCACCCTCATCGAACTCCTCGTCGTTATTGCCATCATTGGTATCCTCTCATCGGTCGTGTTGGCATCTCTGAACACTGCTCGTTTGAAATCACGCGATGCACGCCGTGTCTCTGACATCAAACAACTACAGATCGCACTCGCTCTTTACTCTGACTCAAACTCTTCAGCATACCCAACGACACTTGCAGGCCTTGCTCCTACCTACATCGGTGTTGTTCCTACTGACCCTGTAGGCAATGCAGCCTACAGATACGCAGCGCTTGGTACTGGCGCTTCTTGTACGAGCTACCACCTCGGTGCAACCTTCGAAGAGACTACCAACCAGGCTCTTACTGGAGACATCGACGCAGCTGCGGGTACCATTTGTACTGGCTCCAGTGCCGACTTTGCAGGTACGGATCCAATCTTTGATGTAAAGCCGTAGAGAGTTTTTCCTTTTTAAAAAATCCCCCAATTGGGGGATTTTTTAATTCGTGTTAGCGGGTTATCTCACGAGGTATACTTCTCTGTATGCTTGAAGTACTTCTCCCGCTTTTTGTGTTCGGTATCGGACTCTGTGTTGGAAGCTTTGTTAATGTTCAAGTGTTTCGCTTTGGCTTCATCGAACATTCTCGTCCGCGTTCGTGTTGTATGGCATGCGACATGCCAATCTCTTGGTATGACCTAATCCCTATTTTTTCGTATGTGGCGCTATCAGGCCGTTGTCGCACATGTGGAAGCGCGCTTTCGATTCAATATCCATTGATTGAGGGTATAGTCGGACTTCTTTTTTTAGTGGCATTTTTTATAATGCCACCTGTTTTATCGCTCTGGTCAATTCTGGCATTCGCCATGCTCCTTGTTTTTCTCGCATCTTTGGTAGCTTTAGTTGCATACGACACACGACACACATTAGTGCCTATGCCTTTTGTGTATATGCTTGCTGGTTCAGCGCTTGTAGCTTCTATCGCACAGAGTTTGTTTAGCAATTCGTTTTTTCCACTTGTTGATTCCCTTATTGGCGGTGCCGTCTTGTTTGGTGGTTTTTTCAGTATTGTTCTTGTTACTCGTGGGCGAGGTATGGGCGTCGGTGACGCATATGTTGTTGGTGCGGCCGGGCTCTTACTCGGACTGTTTCGAGGTATTGAATCAGTTATGTTTGGAGTCTGGTCTGCAACAATTGTTTACTTGATAATTTTTCTTTTATCCTCTATTCATTCAAAAAAAAGATTGTTGCCTCACGGTGCCCGGGTTACCATGAAAACAGAGTTGCCGTTCGTGCCATTTCTTGCTTTTGGCATTGGCCTCGCTCTCTTCACGACGCTTTCACCGCTCTCACTTGGGTCGTGGCTCGCCAATCTATTATGGTTCCAATGAACAACCAGCTTCCAGCTTCTAGGCGACGCTTCGTCGGTTCCGAAGGGAACACTCAGCTTTCAGGGAGGATTAAAAAATCTTTCGTCGTTCGTGGCTTAACACTCATTGAGCTTCTTGTGGTGATGGGTATTTTTTCTATCATTTCACTCGTGGTTCTTGCAAACCACTCTCGTTTTAATAGCTCCGTTCTTCTTGGAAGTCTTGCGTATGATATTGCGCTATCGATTCGTGAGGCACAGGTGTATGGTTTGTCTGTAAAACAATACGGTAGTAATTTCCAGGTTGGATATGGCCTCCGTTTTGCTGGCGCATCCTCATATACATTTTTTGTTGATACAAATGCAAATAAACGCTACGACAGTGGAATTGATTCAATTGTGCAGACATTTTCAATTAGTCGTGGTCACACCGTAAAAAGTTTTTGTGGCATCACGGCAAGCGGAGTTCAAGAATGTTCTCCGAGTGGGATTGATCATCTAGATGTTGTCTTTTTTAGACCTGATCCAGACGCTTTATTTTCTTCCAATACTTCTACTGTGTATTCAAGTGGCAAAATAGTAGTGACATCTCCATCAGGTGAAACGCGCACGGTTAAAGTTGCCTCAACCGGTCAGATTTCAGTAACAAATCCATGAAAAAAACTACACAAAGTACCTATACGAAAGA
The DNA here is from genome assembly GCA_004322365.1 of Patescibacteria group bacterium. GTDB lineage: Bacteria > Patescibacteriota > Minisyncoccia > Phycocordibacterales > Phycocordibacteraceae > Phycocordibacter. The sequence continues at coordinate 171,030 of SCTS01000006.1, read as the reverse complement.
CCACTCCGGGGCGTTTGCCCAAGTCTCAGTCTTTCGTATAGGTACTTTGCTCCGCACAGGTGGAAAGGAAACAGCGCGCGGATTCACTCTGATTGAGATGATGGTTGCGGTAACAATATTCGCCATTGTTATGATGGTTGGGGTTGGCGGGTTATTGTCACTTGTGGCTACAAACCACCGTGCGCAGGCAATCCACTCAGTCATGAACAACTTGAGTGCAGCAGTCGAAGGTATGTCACGATCCATTCGTGTAGGCACCTTATATAATTGCGTTACTTCTGCCACAACACCCCCATCTCCTCCACCGTCTTCAACAATTGCAAATCCACAAGATTGCGCTTTGGGTGGAGCTCGTCTTCTTGCGTTCGAGTCGTCAACAGGCAATTTGACTGACGCGAATGACCAAGTTGTCTATCGGTTAAACGGTACACAACTTGAGCGTTCTTTGCGTGGAGGTGCTAACGGTAGTTGGATTGCGATTACTGCACCCGAAGTCTCAATTGATAGCTTCGATTTTTATGTTGTTGGCTCAGCGAAAGGAGATGGCATACAGCCCCGCGTTCTTATGCGTATTAAGGGTTCAGCGGTAGTTCCGGGGGGCACAACTACATTTACCGTGCAGGCAAGCGTTGTTCAAAGAGTCCTCGATATATAAATATGAAAAACAACCAGCTTTCAGCTTTCAGGTTTCAGCTTTCAGGTTCTAGAAAAGCGAAAGTAATTCGCGCGTTTACTTTGATTGAGACCTTTGTGGCGATTACGGTGTTATTGGTTTCGCTTGTCGGGCCGCTCTCAATTGCTGCACAATCTCTTCGTCTCGCATATTACGCACGGGATCAAGTGACTGCTTTCTATCTTGCGCAGGAAGCGGTGGAATATGTGAGAGCCCAGCGTGATCAAAACTATCTTGCTAACGCATCGTGGCTTACCAATCTTGGTGACTGCGTTGGGGCATCATGTGTGGTTGATTTTCCTCGTTTTACCCACAGTGCATGCGGTGTTCTGAGTACCTGTCCTCCCATATATATAAGTAGTGCAACAAAATTATACAATCAGGATGCAACGAGCGGGCCTGCGTCAGCCTTTACTAGAGTTCTTTCTATTACGCCCGTTGCAGGTAGTGTTGACGAAGTAATAGTGAAGGTGAGAATCTCTTGGGTATCGGTTGGAATTAGCAGGTCGTTTCAGGTTACTGAGCATCTTTTTAATTGGGCAGGACCATGAGTATGAAAGAAAAAATAGGTTCCAGGTTCCAGGTTCCAGGTGCGAGTTCATTAACTCAAAAAGCCTTTTCTCGTAGCTCACGGGGATTCACTCTTCTGCTCGCAGTATTGATTAGTAGCATACTCATTGCTATTGGTTCGGCAATTTTTAATATTCTCTCAAAAGAAATTATCCTTTCGTCATCAGGTCGTGAGTCACAATTTGCTTTTTTTGCAGCTGATACCGGAATCGAGTGCGCTCTCTATTGGGATACAAAACAGAATGCATTTGCAACAACATCAGCGCTCACACAGGTTGCTTGTGGAGGTGGTTTGGCAGATGTAACGCGCACCTCAGGGGGCACGGTACTCCGTCCAACATACACCAGCGTGTTTTCTTTCCCACTTGACGGAGGAGTGGCCAATCCTTGCATTACCGTGACGGTTACTAAAACTTTTTATCCAACCGAAACAGTTATTGCCTCGCAAGGTTACAACACATGCATTACGACGAACCCACTCCGTCTTGAGCGTGCCATCCGAGTACAATATTAATTTTAGAAATTATGGAGTGGAAGAAAGTTACAAAATTTTCGCAGGTGGTAGCTATTATTTTATTTGTCGGAGTATTTTTTCTTGGTTTTTATCTTGGGAAAATGTCGGTAAATGTTTAGATGTCTCACTTTGTTTATATTTTAGAGTGCGCTGATACGAGCCTTTATATTGGATCTACTGTTAATTTGGAAAAACGAGTCCATCAGCATAATCATGCCTCAGCAGGGTGCCCACTATACAAAAATTAGGAGACCTGTTGTGCTGAAATACACAGAAATATGCACAAGCTTTGCACAGGCTCGTGCTCGTGAAGCAGAACTAAAAAGATTAACTCGAGAAGAAAAAATTACACTTATACACAGGAATATTGAGAAATGACTGTATAAACGGAAAGATTTTTATGTACAGCAAAATGGTATTTTGCGGTACCCTGTGTCGATGACGCAGAATGATGCACTAACGATTTTGAAGACGGGCGCTAATGTTTTTTTGACAGGTGAACCTGGAAGTGGAAAGACCCACACCGTAAATGAATATGTAGCATGGCTTCGAGGTAAAGGAATTGAACCTGCCATCACCGCATCAACAGGTATTGCAGCGACACACATTGGAGGCATTACATTACACTCTTGGAGTGGTATAGGGATTGCAGAGCATCTATCAGAGCAGGATGTTGATGCCATTGCAGGGAAAGAGCATGTGGCAAGGCGAATAACAAAATCACGCATACTCATTATCGATGAGGTCTCAATGCTGTCTGGAGAAACCTTAGCTTTAGCAGAGGCCGTGGTGCGAGAGGTACACCGTAGTCAAGAAGTATTTGGTGGAATACAAGTAATATTTGTTGGTGATTTTTTCCAACTCCCACCAGTTTCTAAACGAGGGGCTTCACGAGCGTCATTTGCTTTTGAGTCTGCGGTCTGGAAGGCCGTCAATCCAATTGTTTGTTACCTCACTGAACAGCATAGACAAGAAGATGAAGTATTCCTTTCTGCTCTCGCTTCTATTAGGTCGGGTGTCGCCGATGAGGATACTCTGTTGTGTTTTCAAGATAGAGCAGTATCTCCGGAGGAGGTTTCACATAAAATTCCACGACTTTTTGCACACAATATGGATGTAGATCGCATTAACGCGGATGCACTCGCTAAACTGAAGGGTCAGCCAACAGAATTTGTGATGACTGCACAGGGGAGTGATAATCTCATTCTCGGTCTCAAACGGGGATGCCTCTCTCCCGAAAAACTTTTTCTCAAGAAGGATGCAGTGGTGATGTGTACGAAGAACAATCCAAGTATCGGATTTGCAAATGGCACGCTTGGGGTTGTTATCGGGTTTAATGAAGAGAATTCATATCCAATTGTAAAAACGAAAGATGGGCGAGTCTTTACTGTGGAGCCTATGGAGTGGGCTGTTGAACAGAACGGTAAGGTGCGTGCACGGATTAATCAGGTGCCACTTCGACTTGCATGGGCCATGACCATACACAAGAGCCAAGGTATGAGTATGGACGCTGCTGCAATTGACCTCTCGCAAGTATTCGAGCATGGGCATGGGTATGTCGCTCTCTCAAGGGTACGAACCCTCCGAGGGCTTCATCTTCTAGGGTGGAGCGAGCGGGCACTCTTGGTGCACCCTCGAGTGGCTGAACAGGATGCACAATTTCGTATTAAGTCTGAGGACGCACGGGCAGTTTTTGAGGAGATGAGTGATGCAGAGCATGCGGGTATGGAAGAAAATTTTATTCGTGCATGCGGAGGAACATTTGAATCAGAGAAGAATATTCAGAGCAAAAAAGAAAAATCCAGTACACTTTCTAAAACACTTATCCTGATACAGGAAGGTCACTCCATCTCTGATATTGCCAAGATACGATCATTAAAAGTTGGGACACTTATTGACCATGTTGAAAAAATAATAGCGCAGGGTTTATGTGAAGTGAATGATATACAAAACATTTTTTCAGTGAATATTATAGAGGCCTTGCCGGTTATTCACGAGGTATTTGAGCTCCAAGGAGTCGAACGACTTTCTCCGATATTTGAGCGTTTTAATGGTATGTACTCGTATGAAGATCTTCGTATTGCCCGTCTATTTTTTAAGCAATAGGGCTGTCTATAAGAGGTTTTTTTATGCGGTAGGCAGTGTGTTACGCTAGAGAAATGACGAAAATAGGACTCATAGCTACTATTGGAGTAGGAATAGTTGTTGTTGGTGGAGGATTTCTTTTCTTGCAACCGCAAGCAAAACCACAGGGAGTAGCATGTACTATGGAGGCTAAAATCTGCCCAGATGGAAGTGCGGTTGGGCGAGCCGGTCCACAGTGCGAATTTACAGCGTGCCCTACTCCAACAATGACTTGGAGTTTTGTTGATGTTGGTGAAGACATGGTGCAGGGAATACCCCATACCGAGGTAACTTTTGCGATGAATGACAAGAAATATAGCGCGGGTACCTATGAAGGAAACTGCACGGACATTAAGAATTCAAGCTGGCAGCTTGTGGCAGGTGAGCAGGCAGGCGCCATCTGTTGGTGGGCAGGTGGAGGCACGGAGCTCGGTGTATTTGAGGAGGGTGGTCAGTTGGTTATCAAAAAGGGATTGTTAGATGAGGGGGGTGCGGAAACTCCAGGTATTCGGGGTAATTTCGAAACACTCTTAAAGCTCGTGCCGTAGTTATTTTTTTTGTACCATGGGTTTTTCTATAGTTTTCCAAGTGCGCGTTTGAATATGAGACATCATCATTACTATTCAGATGGTTTCGCTATTTTTTTTATTGTGACGCTTGTGGCGTTGATTATGTACTCTGCATTCTCAAATCCGTATGGTCGAATGAGTCGCGTTAAGAATCCATTTGAAACAAGACGACAGGGGAGAACCATCGCCCTTCTGAAGCGTTTCAATCTTAAGGTATGTAAGTCCTTCTTTTGGCACGGTTTTGCGTACGCGAAATGTGCGTGGCATATCGTTTCCAATGTGCATGCTGGTGAGAAAGCAAGAAGCCGAAGTCTCGAGGGCGTTATACGCGATATTCATAAGGTGCGATTCAATCCAAAGAGGCCCTATTTGATTTCAGGAGATCATTTTAATGTTTTTTATCCAAGGAATCTTGGTGTGTTTTATTATGCAACCCTTGATCCACGAACTGCATTAGGAAAAAGTGATTGGGAAAATAGACAGAGAATCTACCTTCAAACAGTTGCCTATGCAATCGCTGCATTTACAAAAAATGGCGATTGTACCACCACTATTGTGCCAGTAGGACCTCGAGCGGTGAGTTGTATAAATATCTATCATTATCCATCAGACGCTCTCTACGGTGTTCTTTTTGGCTTATCGACACTTATCGACAACTCCTTTTTCGTGAAGCGGTATCCTTTTGAATCAGAAAATAGTTTTGGACTTGAGACAAAGACTGCCGCTGGGAATCTTCTCGAAGAGAATCGTGATGCACTAGCGCTTCTTATTACGAAATACTACAACCGAGTTTTTGATACGGAAACAGGCTTAATTAAAAAGGATATTCATATTTCATCAGCGAAAGACATCACTGTGCGCACGAGTGCATTTTATGACAATGTTATTTTTTGGAAAACATTTATGCTGGCGCGGACATTGGGTATAGAAAATATACCTGCAGTTGATCTCCCTAAGTTAAAGACCCGTATTCTCGAGACCTATTGGCAAGAGAAGGAAGGGTACTTTTTAGAAGATAGTTCTTCTGAGGGGGTAGCAGGAAAATATTATTCCGCAGACTGGTTGGCCGCATACTTTACTGGATTCTTGGATGTCACAAAGTCTGATGAGAGGCGATATCTTGAGCGCGCAACTCTCTACACGATAAAGGAAGGGATTGATATGCCATTCCCTTTGCGGTATCAACAAACCAACAGAGCGTCACGCCAAGTACCCATTGTCCGTCTTTTTGTTGCGTCCTATGGAGGTACCGCTATATGGAGTTTCTGGGGGGCGGAGTTTATAAAAGTTCTTGTTGCGTTATCTGAATATGATAATCAGCATTTATTCTTAGAGCGTGCTGCACGGCATATTGGTGCATATTCAAAAAATATGGTTCGTTATTATGGATATCCTGAAACCTACGATACGGCAGGAAATATGCTCCGCACCCCTTTCTATAACAGTGTTCGACAGACTGGGTGGGTAGTTGGGTATGAGCAGGCAGTCGCAATGTTTAAATCAATGTCGACTCGACTAGAAGTTGCTAAGTCAGATTCTGTTCTTGAGATTGTAGAGACATTATGAAGAAAAAATCCCTATAATTTACTTCAATCATTAAAAAAAGAAAACGAGGGCTGGTAGCGTAGTCTTCATGTAATAATGAATCCATGTTCTATTCTGAAGGTATGAACAGGAGGGTGGTTCGGGGCAGTGTCATGCAGTGGTTGGTAATCGTTCTGGCGATTGCATGCCTCCTGTCTCTGTGGGTTTTTTATCACCCTTCAACTCTCAGCTTATTTTTTGATGACTCGACACTTGTTGCAAACGCAAGTGTTCCTGAAGGTTGGCGTGAATTTGATTCTACAAAACTTGGTATTTCTATTTTATATCCACCAGAATATATCGCTGATTCTTCATCCGTACGTACGGAACTTGGTTCGCGTCAAGGCAGTAAAGGGGTGCAGTTTAAAATTCCTAAGTCATACACAGAGGGAAACAATCTCTCGCATATCGATACCGGTGTTTCTGTAGAGATACTTCCTCGTGTAGCGCCATGTACGGGCACCAGTTTTGTTGAAGAGGGTTTGGTGTCGAAGACATTAAAAGAAAAAGGTACCACCTACTTAATGACAAAGACTGCTGGTGCTGGCGCAGGTAATCTTTATGAAGAAATCGTGTACGTGATTTCAGGAAGTGTGCCTTGCACGGCAGTGCGCTATTTTTTCCATTCTACGAACATTGGCAACTATAGCCCCGGCACAGTAGAGGCGTTCGATAAGCAGGCGCTATTGAAAGAATTTGATGCAATTCGTTATTCACTCGTACTTACACGATAATTTAAAATTTGATTCAACTTTTACTTCTTTACGTCGTCAAACTCTCCGTGCTCTGGTAGGTGTCCAACTTGTTTCAAAAGCATGGCGCGGAGTGTTTTTACAGCAAAGTAGAGTGCAAAGAGAAAGAGGATTGCTGTGGTTTCTCGGATGGCAAATAGTAAGAACGACTGTGAATGATAGAAGTCAATCGCTGCCATTTCAAGGAGTAGGGCTCCCGTAGCAGACACTAGGGTATTAATTACCGCTACAGTTGGGCTGTGGGGGTTTGTAAGGCCAGCGAGGAGTACGAGAAGGAGCGCACTTAAAAGTTCAAAGAATGTACCAAAAGGAAGAAGGTTTCCCCAGAGAGGAATAACCAGAACAGAGATTACTGCAATGGCAACAAAAATTCTACGAAGCGGATCACCGTAGTAGTGTGCGACAATTATTTTTACTTTTCCCATTTGTCCAGATTGAACACCCGTATCCTTAGAATCTGTCTCAATATTGTTCATACATAACAATGGTATCACTGGTAGAGACTTTAAATACCGCCAATCCTCGGTGTGGTGGGAGTATCTGAATTAAAGGAGTTAAGAAAAAATCGAAGTGTTTTTTACTGTATGCATCTTCATCGAAGTAAATTATCTCACAGGGTATACTTATCGTAATGCAGTCAAAAAATGTATTTGCAGTGTGCGCTATTTTTGCTCTCTTACTGACCTTTGGTGGCATGGCAGTTTCTGTAGATGCTGCATCAAAGCCAAAAACTCAGAAACTTGAAGTTTCGGGATGGCTCCCATATTGGCGTAAGGCTACATCAACAGCAGATGCTTTGTTACATATAGATGCATTTACTGAAATCAACCCTTTTGGTTATTCGGTAAAAAATGACGGAACATTGTCCGACACTATGAAAATAGATGAGGCTCCATGGCCAGAACTTATTGCTACTGCGAAAGCGAAAAAAGTGCGAGTTATTCCTACGGTGATGTGGTCAAACGGCGAAGCGATACACCGAATACTCAGCAATACTAAAACTCGTATCGCTCTTGAGGATGAAATAGCCGCTCTTGTGAAGACAAAGGGTTTTGATGGTATTGATATTGATTTTGAAGGAAAGAAGGCAGAGACAAAAGAATACTTCGCTCTGTTTCTTAAGGGGCTGTACCAAAGGATGGGGAACAAGTGGGTTACTTGCGACATTGAAGCACGCACCCCTGTATCGTCACGTTATGACAGCGCTCCACCAGCAGATGCCACTGTGTATGCGAATGATTATGTTGCCATCAATAAATACTGTGACCGCGTGCACATTATGACGTATGATCAGGGTGCGATAGATGTAAAGTTGAATAAAGCTGCAAACGGCTCCCCTTATGTCCCAGTTGCTGATCCAAAATGGGTGGAAAAAGTGATTACACTTGCATCAAAGACCATTTCAAAAAAGAAGATTGTTATAGGTGTCGCAACGTATGGCTATGAATATACAGTGACTCCACTTTCTGAATACGGCTATAGGTACGATTTACAGTGGGCATTCAACCAAAGGTACGCATACGATCTTATTGCTCAGTACCAACCTAAAGTAGAAAGGAATAGTGCAGGGGAGATGAGCTTCACATACATTCCGAATGTATTACCGAGTGCGAACACTAATGCAAACATTGATCCTTTGTTAAATCTGATACCTATTGCGACGACTTCTTATTCGGATGGCGTTACCACTCCAGTTGCTACTATCCCGTCCTATAACATCGTCTGGTGGAGTGATGCAAATGCCATCGCAGATAAGATAGCTCTCGCAAAGAAGTTGGGAGTTAGGGGTATTGCTATATTCAAAATTGACGGCGGGGAAGACCTAAGCCTTTGGGATGTCCTCAAGAAAATCTAAGTCTCATCATTGGGATTTTGAGCGCGAGCATTTTCGCTTTATTATAAGGGGTACATGGTTATCCGGATTGATGTCACACCTACAATTCTGGATGCACGGGCCGAAGTGAAATTGAAAGCATTTCGAGCGCTTACAGGTTCAGCGGTTACAAAAGTGCATATTGTTGATTCGTATCTTATTGACGCGAAGCTCTCGCCAAGACAGGTGTCGCAGGTAGCGCGAGCACTTACTAACAGTGTGACTGAAGCGTCAACGGTCGGGCGCTCAGTCCCGCAGAAATTTGATTACGCTATTGAGGTAGGATTCCTCCCTGGGGTTACTGATAATGTTGGCACCACTACCGAGCAAACAGTTGAAGACACTATCAAGCGTTCTTTTAAGGTAGGGGAGAAAGTGTATTCGCTTCAGGTATTTTTTATTGAAGGAGAACTATCACGAGCACATGTAGAAAAAATTGCAGCGAGTTTGCATAACCCTCTTATTCAGTCTGCGCGGATATACGATTCGTCACTTAAAGGAAGAAAAACACTAACGAGTGTCCCTCGTGTGGAACTCACGAGTTCCTCGCGAGTGCTCGAAGTGGATCTTGAGGTTAGCGATGAAGAGCTTCTCATTATAGGTACTCATGGAATTAAAAGTGAGGATGGTACACATCGCGGTCCTCTAGCGCTTGATTTGGATGCACTCCACGCCATTCGTAATCATTTTCGACACCTCCATCGCAACCCAACTGATGTTGAACTCGAGGCATTGGCACAAACATGGTCAGAGCACTGCAAGCACACGATTTTTGCAAATCCGTTAGATTCTATTTCAGAAGGAATCTATAAGAAATATATTAAAGGAGCTACTGCAAAAATTCGCGCAAAGAAGGGAAAGAAAGATTTTTGTGTCTCAGTGTTTAAAGATAATGCAGGAGGAATCATATTTGATGAGAAATATGTGGTGACACATAAAGTAGAAACACATAACAGTCCCTCAGCCTTAGATCCGTTTGGTGGAGCCATTACTGGCATTGTTGGTGTGAATCGCGACACGCTTGGGTTTGGTCTTGGTGCAAAACCAGTTGCAAATGTATATGGTTTTTGTTTCGCGTTTCCTGAAGACACACGAAAATTGTATAGGGATAAAAATCTAACGCAGGAGATGCTTCCACCAAAGCGCATAGCAGAAGGAGTTATTCAGGGAATCAATGCAGGTGGAAACCAGAGTGGTATCCCAACTCCAAACGGCTTCATGATTTTTGATGATTTATATCGTGGTAAACCTTTAGTGTTTGCTGGAACGGTAGGACTTATCCCAAAGAAAAATGGCAAACGTATTCTCTATGAGAAGAAGGCAAAATCAGGTGATTACATTGTCATGGTTGGTGGGCGAGTGGGCTTAGACGGTATTCATGGCGCAACATTTTCTTCGGTGAGCTTAGATTCAGGAAGTCCTGCGACGGCTGTGCAGATTGGCGACGCCATTACTCAGAAGAAATTTTCTGATGCCATTTGTAAGGAGGCGAGAGACTTGAATTTGTATAACAGCATTACCGACAATGGTGCAGGTGGTTTATCCTCGTCAGTTGCCGAAATGGCACGAGAGTCAAATGGTTGCAGGGTAGATCTTGAGAAGGTTCCGTTGAAATACCCAGGACTTCAGCCGTGGCAGATATGGATTTCAGAATCGCAAGAACGTATGACTCTTTCGGTTCCCAAAGGAAAGTGGAGAGCCTTTTCAAATTTGATGAAACGGCGAGGTGTTGAGGCAACGGTCATTGGTGAATTTACGCGCTCGGGCAGATGTGTGATTACATACCAAAAAAAGAGCGTAATGGACCTGAAGCTCGAGTTTTTACATGATGGTTTGCCTAAAAAACAAATGCAGAGCAAAAAGCCCGAGTGGGTTTTTGAAGAGCCTAAGCTCACTGAGCCTCAAGATTTCTCGAGCCAAGTTCTTTCAATCTTGTCTCGCCACAATATTGCCTCACATGAGTTTTTGGCACGACAATTCGATCATGAAGTGCAGGGCGGTTCTGTGATAAAGCCAGTACAAGGAGCTGGCCGTGTTACGGGAGATGCAGGTGTGTTTCGTCCATTGCTCAGCTCTAATCGAGGGGTTGTGCTATCAAATGGACTCACGCCCTACTATGCAAATCTCGATCCATACAAAATGGCTACCGCATCAATAGATAGTGCTATTCGAAGTGCAATCGCGGTAGGAGCAACATTAGATCATCTAGCGATTCTCGATAACTTCTGCTGGGCATCATCAAACGAGCCTGAGCGTTTGTGGCAACTCAAAGAATCTGCACGAGCCTGCTATGACTTGGCAACTTTGTACGGCACCCCGTTTATTTCAGGTAAGGATAGTATGTTCAACGATTTTAAGGGGTATGACGAGGATGGAGACTTTTTGAAAGTTTCTATTTTACCAACACTTCTTGTATCTACCCTCGGTGTTATGCAGGATGTTGAAAAGGCTATTTCAATCGATGTAAAAAACTCTGGTGACCTTGTGTATGTGCTTGGAGAGACACACGATGAGCTCGGTGGCTCTGAATACTATCGAATGCTTGGAAGTAAGATTGGTGGAGAGGTACCGACTGTCGATGGGAAGAAAAATATGAAGCTCTACCGTGCGTTTATGAAAGCTGGTGAACTTGGACTAGTGGTCTCTGCTATTTCTGTAGGAAGAGGAGGTCTTGCTGTTGCGCTTACTCGTATGAGTATGGCGGGCAAGCGGGGGCTTGATGTAAATCTTTCGGACATCGGAGGCGATGCAAAGCGTGTTGATTCAATTCTTTTCTCTGAATCACAAGGACGCATTGTTGCAACAGTCGCTCCTGAAAATGTTGAAAAATTCGAGCATATTTTTGCAGGTACCGCCTTTCATAATGTTGGTACAGTTACGGATACTGGGAAAATTGCTATTGCATGCTCCAAGCACCATTCGGTACATTTTTCCGTCGATCGTGCACTTCAATCCTACCGTTCAACCTTTAAAAAATGGTAATTATGAAAACTGACGCCACAAAATTGAATTACGAAACTGCTAATGATTGGCATGCTGAAAAGAGTATGCAGTATGGGTGGTCGTCAGAAATTGATACATTCCTTTCGCTACTTCCATCGAAGACACAGAAAATTCTTGATGTTGGTTGTGGTAACGGGCGCGACATTCAAACGTTTCTTTCTAAAGGGTTTGCGGTTGAAGGTCTTGATTATACACATGCAGCAGTGGAGGGTTTGCGTAAAAAATTTCCGAATGAGACGTTTTATGAAGCAGACATGCGAAAAACTGGGCTGGCGAGTGAATTGTATGGAGGTATTTGGGCATGTGCCTCCGTATTAAATTTGCCGAAATCAGAGGTGTCGCTCGCACTTAATGAATTCAAACGTCTTCTGGTTCCCGGTGGAATACTGTTCCTTTCAGTAAAAGAAGGCGAGGGTGAGCGAATGGTTCCCGATCGTGGAGGTGAAAGATTTTTTAGTTTTTATAAAGAAGAAGAACTTTCACAGATTGTACAAGAGTCAGGTTTTAAAATTCAAAAGATTAACACGGCGGAAGGTGTAGCAGTGCCTGCTGTACGCTGGATATCTGTGTACGCTAACAAAATATGAAAAAAGTTAAAGTTTTAGTTTTCTCGGGCTACGGCCTCAACTGTGAAGAAGAGGCACGCTATGGCTTTGAGCTTGCAGGTGCAGATGCTGAAATTGTACACATTAATGACATTATTGATGGGAAGGTTAAGCTCGAAAAATATCAAATTCTCGCATTTCCTGGGGGGTTTGCGTATGGCGATGACACTGGTTCAGGTAAGGCGTATGCAAATCGTGTTAAAAATCACCTCGCTAAACCTCTTCAGAAATTTATAAAAGAAAAGAAACTGATTTTAGGTATCTGTAATGGCTTTCAAATTCTCACACAAATAGGACTTTTGCCAGGTGCCCTTACATTTAATGAGTCCAATCGTTATTCTGATAGATGGGTGGATATGGAAGTTGAGGGAACGAGTCCATGGCTTAATGGAATTAAAAAATTATCAGCACCTATTGGTCACGGAGAGGGTAGGTATGTAGCTGACGCAGATACTCTTCTCAACCTAAAGAAAAAAAATGAAGTAGCACTTCGTTATGTGAAAGGTGAGATGGCAACCTATCAAGACTTGCCCGCAAACCCAAATGGCGCAACAGAAAATATTGCTGGCGTACTTTCCCATGAGGGAAGAGTCTTTGGTTTAATGCCACATCCCGACCGTGCACTTTTTACAACAAATCTTCCACATTGGCCTATCCTTAAGGAGAGTGCAAAGCGCTCAGGCGAAGCATTTCCTGAATATAGTGCTGGTCTTCAGATATTTAAAAATGGAGTAGAGTATTTCAACAATTGACTTCCCTCAAGCTGTTGATACGATTACTGTATGGTTTTGTATTTTGTAGCAACCAGCGCAATGTTAATGGCAATGATGTTTTCAATGAGAAGGCTGGTTTTGCAGACGATTCACATTTAGTTCACAAAGCCCTCGGACAAAACCAGCCTTCGAAACCACGGGGGCTTTTTTAAATCAAAAATAACTTATGTCAGCAGAATCACAAAAAGTTAATCGAATTGAAGCCGAAGTCGTTTGTAGGACATGTAACGGCACTGGCTACAAAAGTAAAAGTCGTAGAGAATACTTTATAGAGGGTAATCCCACGTTACATCTAGAGATACGCACTGTGCCGTGTCCGAGAGGGTGCTTAGGAAAAATACTTTATCCGAACGGGTGATTAGTTGTATTTTATACTTACTCAGTTAGGTTTTTATCGGCGTTTGTCGAGCTCTTTCCGTACGCGTTGTGTCCAAGCAGCCAATTCTTCTCTGAGTATCTCGCCCTGTTTCAGCATATCCTTGAGTTCAGGCGTTTTTACTGTATCGAATAGCGGGTCCGGATCCCCAAGGTTTTTGCGTTCTTTTCGTCCAGTCATAGTCTGCGGATACTACGGCCTGCCCTCTGTTGGGTCAAATAGTGAAGCCTGCTATAATCAAAAAATAAATATGACACAAATAAAAGTAGGTATCATCATGGGATCGGATTCGGACCTGCCAATAATGAAGGCAGCTCTTGAAGTACTTCACGATTTAGGAATTGAATCAGAAATAACAGCACTCTCGGCGCACCGTGCACCTGAGGCAGTTGCTGAATATGCTAAGACCGCAAGCGAGAGGGGGCTCAAAGTCATTATTGCAGGAGCAGGTGTTGCCGCACATTTGCCAGGAGTTATTGCTGCTTTCACTCCACTTCCTGTCATTGGTGTGCCTATAAAGAGCTCTGCTACCGCAGGTATTGATTCATTGTTTGCCATTGCACAAATGCCACCGGGGGTACCTGTTGCAACTGTTGCAATAAACGGAGCAAAGAACGCAGGTATCCTCGCCGCTCAAATGATTGGCACTGGTGATTCTGTCACTCGTGAAAAAATTGTTGCATTCAAAGCAAAATTAGAAAAAGAAGTTTTGGAGAAAGCACAGAAACTGGAAGAAAAAGGATTTGAACGTTACATGAAAGAGAATCTCTCATGACAGAGCAATCTCTCTACGCAAAAGCTGGAGTTGATTACACAAAGCTAGAGCCTTTTAAGCAGGCGATGATAGCGGCAGGAAAGCGAACGACCTCTTTTCCTAATAAGAGAAATGTTTTTATTGTTGAGGATGTGATGCACGCGCACGGCGCAGTGTATGAATATCGCGGTACGGAGGAGCACATTTGGTGCACCACGCAGGAAGGCCTTGGAAACAAAAACTGGATTGCTGAGTGGATGTATCAACATGAAGGAACGGGTAAAACCTACTACGATGCCATTGCTATTGATACGGCGCTCATGATTGTGAACGATGTTATTGCGCAAGGTGCAATGCCTGTGGTTTTTTGTGATCACATTGATGTGGGAACGAGTGAGTGGTTTGCGGATGATAAAAGAAATAAAGATTTAGCGGAAGGTTTTTATAAAATCTGTGAAGAGGTAGGCATGGCACTTCCAGCAGGAGAGTCAGCACCACTTAAATACTTATTGAAATCAGAACCACCAGTAACTTCTGCACCTTCTCTTTCAGGTTCTGTTACAGGAATCATTTCTCCGAAAAGCCGTCTTATTACTGGTAAAAAACTTGGGGTAGGTGACCACATCATTGCAGTTGCATCGTCAGGACTTCATTCGAATGGCGTTTCATTGGTGATTCAAAAAGCATTAGAGCTTCCTGAAAAGTTTTTAACCAAACTGCCAAACGGCAACACGCTCGGGGCTGAGGCACTCATTCCCACACGCTCGTATGTTGCGCTTGTTGAAGCACTGCTCGAAGCTAATGTTGATATTCACGCACTGTTGCCAGGAACAGGCGATGGCGTAGGAAAGCTTGCATTTGATAAACGAGCCTTCACCTACCGTGTTCACTCGTGGCTTAAGGTTCCAGACCTCTTTATGTATTTCAAAGATGTGCTCAATGTTCCACTTAAAGACTGCTTAAAAACCTTCAACTGGGGTGCAGGTTATTATATTTTTGCTTCTGCGGGAGAGGTGGAAAAAATAATTTCCATCGGCACCAAGGTCGGCTATATATTAATGGATGTTGGCACAGTAGAGGATGGCAAACGCGAAGTTATTTTTGAACCTGAAAATATAAACCTCCCTCCTCCGGGGGAATAAATTTTTATGAGTATTCTTCTTGAGGTAATTATCTTGTACGGAGGGTTTTTACTATTGGTGGTAGGTGGTCTCTTTGCAGTTTTTCTGCTCGGTAAAAAACTTTTTTCAAAATCACAGACTAAAAAGGCTCGGGTGGTAATGGTATTAGAGCTTCTTGTTCTTATTGTTTTTGTCTTCGCTATACTTTTTCCTGTCCAATTCCTTTCAGTGGCACAGCCTGTGCTTAAGCCTACAATAGAGGGTACTGCCTATTTCCTGCATAAAATTGGGCTCGATAAGTAATTGTTAAAATATTATTATAATATAGGATTATGAACGTCATTAAAGAAACAAATTTCGAAGGATTGGGGAAGAGGATGCAAGGAAAAGTGCGGGATATTTATGAACAAGAGAATCAACTTCTTTTGGTAACGACGGACAGGCACTCATCATTCGATAGAATCATTGCGCATGTACCTCATAAAGGTGCGGTATTGAATCTCATCAGTGCATTTTGGTTTGAGCTTACGAAAGACATCGTTCCTAATCAGCTCATTGAAGTTCCAGACCCGAATGTCATAGTCGCAAAGCGAGCACAGCCTTTCTTGGTGGAGGTAGTGGTGCGAGGGTATCTCACCGGTGTTACCGATACCTCCATATGGACTAACTATCAGAAAGGGAAGCGAGACTTTGGCGGCATTACGCTTCCCGATGGCATGACGAAAAATATGCCACTGCCTCGTGCAATTATTACGCCAACAACAAAAGCTGGGCACGATGAAAACTTAGAACTCTCTGAAGTGGTGCCACGAGGACTTGCGACAGTAGAGCAGTGGGAAGAAATGCAGCAAGCCGCGCTCGCACTCTTTGCTCGCGGGCAAGAACATGCATCTTCAAAAGGATTTATTCTTGTTGATACAAAATATGAATTCGGACTCTTTGACGGCAGAGTGATTCTTATTGACGAAGTACACACGCCCGACAATTCACGCTACTGGCTCAAGAGTTCTTTTGAAGAGCGCATTGCTTCGGGGCAGGAACCGATGGCCTTTGATAAAGAGTTCTTGCGTATTTGGTTTAAGGAAAATTGTGATCCCTATAACGATGCCGTGCTTCCAGAAGCTCCAGCTGAAATGGTAACTGAGCTTTCTCGCAGATACATTGAGATATATGAAACTCTCACAGGAGTGAAGTTTGTAGTTGATGAGAGTGTGCCACCACTAGAGCGGATGGAGAAAAATCTTGAGAAGTATAGGTTGAAATAGATGCATAGACCGGCTATTTACAAGTCGTAGTGATTTGCTAAGGTAGGGTTTATGTCGTTAGAAGATTTTAGGCAAGTGGGAGATTCTGAAAATATAAAAATAGGTGTGGCTATGGGTGCATATGCAGCCGGGATACTGGCACTTTTAATCGCGAATGTTGGTGTAAGAAAATTTTTTGAAGGCGGTCCTCGTCGTAGACGAGTGAGGGAAGCTAAAAAATTACAGAAATACGAAACCTCCGTATAGTATAACGGAGGTTTTTTACATGCTAACGTGAAAGTATGTCGTTTTCGCCTGAAGTATGGCGGGAAGGTTTGGCTCCAGCGCTTGTTCTTGGGGGTGTAGCTGGTGCATCATTCGTACTCTATCTATTAGGAGGTGAAAAGGTTTCCTCATGGCTTGAAAAGAGAGGGAAAAAGAAACCAAAAGCTGGAAAGGCCGAGATATCTGGATCCGACGAAACATTATAAAGGGGTTTTGGGTAAAACTTGACAAAAGACTACTAAACTGCTACTATAAAAAAATGGAAAATCTAAATATTTCACCAGACGCTGTTGAGGGAGCATTTGCGATTTCGGCTATTTTGGCTACAACTGCAGCAGCAGCTTTAGCTTCAAAGTTTCCTTTTCTTGTACGTTTTGCGAAGGCATCTCGAGACATTAAGCGAGAACAGGAAGTTGAACGAGCTCAGGATGCCTTTCGTGTGCAACGCTCTGAAGAACAGCGTGCAGATGCTAACGCTAGGCTCGTAGAGTGGAGACGAGGAGAAGGTCTTTCAAATTATTAAAAACTTTTTCCAAAAACCTCTCGTTCGAGAGGTTTTTAAGTATAGAATTGATTATCTGTCTATTAAGAGGTATTATTGCCGAAGCTCCGCGCGGAGCTTTTTTCTTAAATAACTATGGAAATACGAAACATCGCTATCATTGCCCATGTGGACCACGGGAAGACGACCCTTACTGACGCCCTTTTGAAACAAACAGGTGTGGGTGAAGAGGGTGTATCGATGGACTCAAACAAGCTCGAACTCGAGCGCGGAATTACTATCTATGCAAAGAATGCAGCGGTTCCTTATAAGGATACAAAGATAAACATTGTTGATACCCCTGGACACGCCGACTTCGGTTCTGAAGTTGAGCGCGTACTCCGCTCTATCGATTCCGTACTTCTCGTAGTTGATGCACAGGAAGGGCCTATGCCACAGACTCGTTTCGTATTGAAGAAGTCACTGGAGCTCGGTTTGAAGCCAATTGTTGTTTTAAATAAAATTGATAAGCCAGCTGCTGATTGCGCTCGTTCAGAAGAGCAGGTGTTGGAACTTTTCTTGGAACTTGGTGCAAATGATGAACAGGCAGACTTTCCGGTAATCTATGCCATTGGCAAGCAGGGTATCGCAAAAGCAAAATTGGAAGATGATTCAAAAGATTTAACGCCACTCCTCGACGCTATTTTAAAGTATGTACCACCAGCTCCCGCAACTGCAGCTGAGGGCACGCTCATGATTCAGCCATTCAACCTTGCATATGACAACTTTCTTGGTCGCATGGCTATTTGCCGCGTGTACCACGGTACTGTAACGACAGGGCAAGCGGTCTTTGTAAAAAAGCCTACTGGTGAAGTGCGTACGGGGAAAATAGTGAAGATGTTTACCTTTAAGGGTCTCCAGAGAGTTGAAGCAGAGTCAGTAGGTGCAGGTGACATCTGTATGATTGCGGGCCTTTCTGATATTTACATCGGCGAAACAGTAACGAATGACAAAGATGCACAGCCACTTCCTGCAATCACTGTTGATGAACCAACGATTCAACTCAATTTCTATCCGAACTCTTCACCATTTGCAGGTAAGGAAGGGAAATTTGTAACCACTCGTCAAATTAGAGACAGGCTTGAGAGAGAGCTTGAAGTGAATGTGGGTCTCAAGGTTGATTTCTCTTCAGGTGAAACATTTTTGGTGTCTGGTCGTGGAGAGCTTCATATCGCAATCTTGCTTGAGAACATGCGCCGCGAAGGTTTCGAGCTCCAAGTTTCTCAACCAAAAGTCATCATACGAGAAGAAAATGGTCAGAAGATGGAACCGTTTGAAGAGGTTACTGTTGATTCTCCATCAGAGTTCCAAGGTCCTATTATTGAGCGCCTCGGTGTTCGTGCATTCGTAATGCAAAACATGGTTACTCATGGCAACTCAGTTCGCCTTACATTTGAAGGCCCTACTCGTGGCCTTCTTGGATTCCGTAATCAGTTCATCATTGACACTAAAGGTGAGGGAATACTTTCGTCACGCTTTATTGGCTTCAAACCATATGCAGGTGAAATTAAGAAGCGTTCAGTTGGTTCTATGATTTCTATGGCAGCAGGAAAGGCTCTTGGATTTTCACTTTGGAACTTGCAGGATCGTGGCACGCTCTACATTGGTCCTACGACTGAAGTGTATGAAGGTATGGTGGTTGGAAATACCTCAAAGGGCGAGGAGATGTCGGTGAATCCAACAAAAGGAAAGCAACTCACCAACATGCGTGCATCAGGCTCCGACGAAGCAATCAACATCACTCCTCCCTTTACACTCTCTATTGAGCGCGGTCTTGAAATAATGTCTGACGATGAATTTTTGGAAATCACCCCTCTCAATATCCGTCTCCGCAAGCAATTTTTGTCTGAAAGCGAGCGAGCGAAAGCAAAACGATAAAGATATCTCTTTGTAGGCAGATGTCCCGCTACCGTGTGGGAGTATAAGGGTATACTGTTTCTATGAAAAAAGTTTTGATAGTGGTAGTTCTCGTGGGTGTTTTTGTTGCTGGATTTTTTATGTGGAATCAGCGCTCTTCTTTTTTACCAGTCGCAGAGGGTATGCGCGTATACACGAATCATGGTGTTTCTTTTTCATATCCAACGCATTATTTCCTAGAAGAGAAAGTTAGTGAAAATGCCAAGCGTACCCACTACACAATAATTCTTACTGAGGATACAGAAGAAAATAAAGCCGTGAGAGAGGGGAGGGCTCCTCCACGTGAAGGACCAACTGCTATCACAATTGATGTATTTCAAAATGATCTCGATCATTTGACGGCGGAAGAATGGATTAAACATGTGAGTAGTTCAAATTACTCTTTGTCAGTTGACTCTATTTTGACACCACGGCGTGTTGGTACTATTTCAGGTTTTGCATACCGTTGGTCAGGCCTCTATGAAGCCAAAGCGGTTGTTGTAGCAAATGATTCATTTCTCTACGCATTTACCGCAACCTACCTTACGCAAGATGATGTAATTCTTAAAGATTTTGAACGAATACTCGAGGGCGTGAAGTTCAATTAATTGAAAGGTATACTGTTTATATCTATGAAAAATAAAACCACACTCATCATTATTGCTGTCGTTATTGTGTTGGCGCTCGGAGGGTTAGTTTCATATCAATCATATAAATCAGCAGGTCCAGCACTGTCTAGTGAGCTCGATGGCTTCGCAACATGCTTGAAAGATAAAGGCGCAATCTTTTATGGTGCATTTTGGTGCCCTCACTGCCAAGCGACGAAGAAAATGTTTGGCGCATCAGCAAAACTGCTTCCCTATGTTGAGTGCTCTACTCCAGATGGAGAGCGACAGACACAGGAGTGTATCGACAAAGGAATCAAGCAATATCCAACATGGGTTTTTGCAGACGGAAGTCAGCTCACTGGCGAGAGGCAACTTTCTGAGCTCGCTGAAAAAACAAGCTGTGACCTTCCTGTTAAGTAATTTATGGCTACTTTAGAGACGCTAAATTACCTCATCGCACTTGGCACAATTGGGATGCAGGTAGCGTCAGTAGTACTTTTAGTTGTTTTCTTCTTCAGGAAAAGTGTGTGGGCGCTACGTATTACAAAAATCGTTAGCGATTCAGGCCTCTGGGTTTCATTGCTCCTCGTGCTAGCTGGCACACTAATGAGCCTTGTGTATTCAGAGTATTTTGGCATTCTTCCGTGCGGTTTATGTTGGGTGCAAAGAGTATTTCTCTATCCGCAGGTTGTCTTGTTTGCGCTCGCTGCACCAAAAAAAGATCATTACATTGCTGACTATTCAATCGGTCTCTCAATACTAGGGGGTGCGGTGGCGCTGTATCAACACTACCTTCAGATGGGTGGCACAAGCACATTGCCATGCCCAGCCTCTGGCGTTGCGGATTGTGCAAAGAGATTTCTTTTTGAATTTGACTACATCACATTCCCGCTCGTTGCATTTTCCTCGTTTGCGCTTCTTTTTGTCATAATGCTTTTTGTACGACAAAAACGAACTTCGTAGATGCAATAGTAGCTACATAATGTTGCCTGCTTTGTGAGCCTTGACGAATAGGTCTTTCTAGGATATAGTAAATAGGTACTCATTTTCTCCATTCGCTTTTAGAGGTTTGCCTCTCACAGAGCCTTTGGAAATAAGGGTCTGCTTAGAGCAGAATCCAAGGGCGCTGTATTGATTTTTATTTCAATAGTAATGCGCATGTATGAGGCACGCGCTTTTTTATTACACCAAAGCGCGCGGCGAATTCACGCTGTTAGTATTGAAATAAATTATATGTATAACTCAGATAGTAGTAGTAAAGGTAAATTTTCACGCGCTCCGCGAACTCCTCGAGCAGGTTCTTCTCATGCGCCAAGTGGTCAACGAAGTGCATCACGCGCGCCATATAGCGGTGCGTCTGGTCCCAGCAGGCCTTCTTTTGCGCCAAGCGCTCGTCCATATCAAGGAGGAGGTCGTTCAAGTGGAGGAAGTGGCGCTCGCCCATACCAAGGCGGAAGCTCTCGTCCTTATCAGGGAGGTGGAAGCCGACCGCCATACAGAGGCGGAGGCGGTTCGCGTTTTGGTGGGGGAGGTGGCAGTCGTTACGGCGGAGGCGGTGGGGGTAGAGGGGGAGGAGGTCGCTCATTCGATAAATATATTGATGCATCTCGCTTCGTAAATAAAGCAGTTATTACAGAAAAAGTAGAACACTTCGTTCCTGAGCACGCATTTGCAGATTTTAAGGTAGATGAGCGACTGAAGACTGCCATTAGTAAGAAAGGATATGTTCTCCCTACGCCGATTCAAGATAAAGCAATTCCTCATATTCTTCGCGGTGAAGATGTAGTTGGTATTGCAAACACTGGTACTGGGAAAACCGCAGCCTTCTTGATTCCGCTCATCGATAAGATGCTGAAAAATCCTGAGGAAGAAATACTCATTATGGTTCCTACTCGTGAACTCGCGCTTCAGATTGAACAAGAATTCCGTGGATTTGCTCCAGGACTTCGTTTGTACTCAGCATGCTTTGTGGGAGGTGTGTATATCGGTAAGGACTTACAAAAACTTCGCCAAAGAAACAATCTCGTTATTGGTACGCCTGGGCGTTTGAAAGACTTGGTAGAAAGACGCGCGCTTAATCTTTCAAAATTCAAAACAGTAGTACTCGACGAAGCAGACCGCATGCTCGACATGGGCTTCATTGCTGATATGCGTTTCATGCTTTCAAAGATGGAAGCGGTTCGTCATACGCTTTTCTTCTCGGCAACGTTGACGAAAGAAATTGAAAAACTCATTAAGGATTTCTTGACCAATCCAGTTACCATTTCAGTGAAAACACAAGAAACAGCTGAGTCTATTGATCAAGATGTGGTGAAGGTGAGTTCTGATGAAACAAAAATAGATGTCTTGCTCAATCTTTTGAAGCAACCCGAATTTGATAAAGTGCTCGTTTTCGGAAAGACGAAGCATGGAGTTGAAAAACTTGCGAAAGCACTTGTTGCGATGGGGGTGAAAGCTGAATCTATTCACGGGAACAAGACTCACGGAAAGCGACAAAAAGCATTGGATCTTTTCAAGCGAGATCAAGTACAAGTACTCGTTGCAACTGATGTTGCAGCACGAGGCCTCGACATCGTTGGTGTCTCTCATGTCATCAACTTCGACATTCCTTCAACCTATGAAGATTATGTGCACCGCATTGGACGCACAGGAAGAGGTGGTAAGAAAGGGAGGGCACTCACCTTTGTTGAACAGAAAGGTGGACGCCGTTAATTTTTTCTTTGACTTACGAGTTGTCGGCGCGTATGATGAAAAAAGTCGCGCGCTCTTAGTAGTCTGAAAAAATAATCTATCTACAAGTATGGATACAGATACACCAGTAGTGCCAGATGTTCCTATGGAACCTGCACACGAAGTACCAGCTCCTGCAATGCCGGAAGCTATGCCAGAGAGCATGCCTTCAGCACCAGAAGGTACGGTAGCGTAATCTTTAAAAGCGAGGCTGGGAAACCCAGCCTCGCTTTTTTAATGCGTTGTATTTACCTCACATTTTAATAGTTGTTCCGGGTGGGGAAGTCACCTATACTTATTGGAATGACTGAACGCCTAACGCCTTCACTGGAACCCTTGATTCACTTGGAGTCAGAGCAAACGTCTCGCTCCACACCAATGGAGCAAAGGAATTATATGTGTGAAGGCTGTGAGTCACTTGTGACTGCCCATGAGGCCTGCCCCGTATGTGATCGCAAATAATATTATAAAAATATTTATTATGAAAAAATACATTTTTGCCTTCTTACTACTTGTACTTCTTGGGGTGGGCGCATATTTTCTCTACCCACTTCTAGCGCATGCTCCTGCCTCTGCTACTTCTACACAAACAAGTGCCCCAACATATGTGCGCGCATCAGCTAACGACATAGCTATTGCTTCACCAAAGCCAGATGAAACCCTAGGTTCCATCGTTGATGTTTCAGGACGAGCTCGGGGAACTTGGTACTTTGAAGCAAGTTTTCCTGTTGAAGTTGTTGATGACAAAGGTGCAGTACTTGGGCAGGGGATAGCAACTGCGCAAGACGAGTGGATGACAGAAGAGTTTGTTCCGTTCACTGCAACAATTACACTCACCACTCCTTATACTGGTCCTGCAACTCTTATCCTCAAAAAAGATAATCCATCAGGTGAGTCATCTCGTGATGCTTCTGTTTCTATCCCAGTACTAATTCAATAGCGCTTTTTTATGCACGACATTGCGCATACAAAGTACCGAGCAATCATTGTTGCGTTTATTGTTTTATTTGTTGCCATTCTTATCCTTGCGGTCTGGCCTGATGTGAGGCGCACCGAGAGCGAGACTGAAAAAGAGAATGCGACTATTCTAGCGAAAGTAATGTACCAGTGTAGAGATGGGAAGAGTGTGTACGCCGTGTATGTTGAGGGTGCAGTACGACTTGAGCTCAGTGATTTGCGCGCTCGCACGCTTCCCCAGACAGTTGCGGGGTCTGGGGCTCGGTACGCCACCTTAAATGGAGACTTCGTATTTTGGAACAAAGGCGATACTTCATTTATACAGGAAAATAATATTTTGACTTTTACTGATTGCATACGCATATGATGATTCACCCTGCATTTGTTCACTTTCCACTTGCACTACTTACACTGTATGTGCTTTTGGAGCTTGTGCCTTTCTCAAAATTTTTTCCAAAGGTGGGGCTGGATCAGGTGAAGTATTTTCTTTTATATGTTGGAACACTTTCTATTTTTCCTGCCATTGCAACGGGCATAATTGCAGAGGGGTTGGTGGGGGAGAATGTTGTTCTCTCTGTCCATAAGGCGGGAGCAATGGCGATACTACTCATTTTCTTGGTTTCCGCCCTTCTTGCATTATGGAATCAGTTCTATTCATTTTCTCGTCCGGAGCTCTTTCGGATAGCACAAAAATTACTCGCAATCCTTGGCATGCTTGCCCTTATAGTGCAGGGAGCCTTGGGTGCAGCGATGGTGTATGGATATACTGCCGACCCTATTACGAATCTTGTAAGCTCATTGTTTGGATTTCATTAGTCGCGCGACAGGTTCAGAACAATAAACAACGCTTCATCCGAAGCGTTTTTTTATTGGTTTATTCCTATATTATTCTGTTACCACAAGTGTTCCCCACATACCCATAGCGCGGTGATTGCCCACTGAACAATAGTATTCAAATGCGCCCGCTTTATCTGCGATAAATTCGACAACAGCACTCTGGCCAGCGCTTAATTTAGGTGTTGCGGCATTAAATTCGTCTATTTTAAAATCGTGAGTGCCTAGAGGATTGGAGAAGGTAATTTTTACACGATCGCCCTTTTTCACTTGCATTGAATTTGGAACAAATGAGAAGTGATCACTCGCAACAGTAAATTCTTTTACTCCCCCAACTGTTACCCCAACAGTAATATCGTTTGTTGATACTTCTCCTGTTTCCATACCTCCCGCAGGAAGGGAAGGAGTGTCTCCTGTTACCTGAGTTTCAGTAGTGTCGAGAGCTTCAGTTGATGGTTTTTGTGAGAAGTAGTACCAAGCGCCTAGGGCGAGTAAGAGAACAATTACAAAAATGACCATTGGTTTATTTTTCATACATAAAGTATATCGTATCGCTCGTGTATGTTCTTGCTTGCTCAGGCGAAGCGCGGGCTCTGTTGTACGTGCATACACCGGCATGTTATACTTTTCCTACTTGTATGATTATACGCATATTAGTAATTAACATTGTAAAAATATCACCATGACATACGACACCATTCCCTCAGTAGACATTATTGAAAAGACAGTTCTGGCAGTGGGTGCGCGTAATGTTTCCGTTCACCTTGTGAACACCAAAGAAGAAGCATTAGAGAAGGTAAAATCACTCATTCCTGACGGAGCAGAGGTTATGACAGGTAGCTCAACTACGTTGCAACAGATTGGTTTTGTTGATTTGCTAAAGTCAGAAAGTCATCCGTGGAAGAATGTGAAAGAGGCTATTGTTGCTGAAAAGGACGGAGTTAAGCAAGCAGAACTACGAAAGTTAAGTGTGTCTGCTGATTATTTCCTAGGGAGCGTTCATGCCATTACTGAAGACGGACAGACAGTCACCGCTTCTGCTTCGGGGTCTCAGATCCCTTCGTATGCATTTACGAGCGATAACGTGATTTGGATTGCTGGTGCACAAAAAATAGTGCCAACACTGGATTCTGCGTTTGCTCGCATTCGCGACTATGTGTACCCACTTGAGGATGCCCGTATGAAGTCGGTAGGTATGGGAGGAAGCGTGATTGCAAAAATGTTCATCTTTGAGAGGGAGGTGATGCCCAATAGACACATTCATCTCGTTCTTGTGAAAGAGGTGTTAGGGTTCTAACAAACATCTTTGACGTGTGTAATAGCATGCGTCTGATGCATTCTTGTTCGTGTGTACTCACAAACCCCCGTATAGTATAAAATAACGATCGTTATTTTATACTATACGGGGGTTTGTTTTATTTAAACTAAGAGAGTGTGTGGGTGCATGGAGGCATTCGCATACCTGTTGATTTGCAGGAAATCCGATTGAAATTTTTGTTGAGTTGTCATTTTAGGTTATTTTTGGAGTATTAAATTCATGAGACAATGTCTTTTGTATGCGTGTAAAGATGCAGTATCCTCCCGTTGGTGTTCTCGATGTACTTCGTGCCATGTGGCAAGGATTACGACCTGACGGCTGGCTTGCTGTCGTCACGCTTTTTTTGTTTCTTGTTGCCAGTATTGCAGAGGTCTTTGTTCCACTTTTGTATAAGCATTTCTTCGACACGCTCACAGCTCCTCTTGAAAAGAGCATCGCTGTTGTAACGCTACTTTCCATAATCACAGGAGTATTAGCTCTCAGAGCTCTTCGATGGGCTGCAAGGAATATTGGACTTTTAGGATTGCAGAAGATCGAGCCAGACACCATGGCTCGCCTCCGGCAGATGTCTTTTGAGTATCTTGCACAACATTCACTCGGCTTCTTTTCGAATAACTTCAGTGGCAGTCTCATTCAGCGAGTGAGTCGTTTTGCTCGTTCATTTGAACGATTAGCTGACACTATTGCATTCAATTTCATACCGCTCGGCGTCACCATTCTTGGTGCCGTTATTGTTACTTGGAGAGATACACCACTTCTTTCGCTCATCATTATGGGCTGGATTACTGTATTTTTTACCTTCAACTACGTGTTTGCAGTATGGCGCGTTAAGTACAACATTCGTATGGCCGAGGCGGATTCAAAAACAACAGGCATGCTTGCTGATTTGTTTGCGAATCAAAGTTCAATCACTTTATTTGCAAGTCTTAAAAATGAAGTAAAACGTTTCACTGCTGTCACGAATGCTCAAGCAAAAATTACACGCACCACTTGGAATATTAATTCCTCTTTTGATGCAGTACAGGCAGCGATTATTTTCATTGCAGAGTTTCTTATTTTCTATTTCAGTATTAAGTTGTGGCAAGAGGGTTCAATAACAGTAGGTACCTTTGTGTTGGTGCAAGTGTATATTATTGCCCTTGCGGGACAGCTCTGGGATTTCGGACGTATTATTCGCACCGTCTTTGAGGTTTTCGCAGATTCAAAAGAAATGGTGGAGATGTTGAAGTTACCTCATGAAATAAAAGATGTAGCGGATGCCGAAGAACTCTCGGTTTTGAGCGGGGAAATAGTTTTTGAAAATCTCACCTTTAATTTTGGTGAAAATAGGAAGGTGTTAGAAGATGTTGACCTCTCGATTTCTGGCGGTCAGAAAATAGGGTTGGTGGGTCCATCTGGTGCAGGAAAGACCACTATTCTTCGGCTTCTTTTCAGACTCTATAACATCACAGAGGGTCGCATCCTCATTGATGGACAAGATATACAGAAAGTAACACAGGAGAGTTTGCGCCGTGCCATTGCGGTGGTGCCACAAGAACCTGTACTTTTCCATCGAACACTCATGGAAAATATTCGCTATGGCAGACTTGATGCAACCGATGCAGAAGTAAAAGAGGCGGCGCGTCTCGCAAATTGTGCGCAATTTATTGACGGACTCCCTGCTGGCTATGATACCTATGTGGGCGAGAGAGGCGTAAAAATTTCTGGTGGTGAACGACAGAGAATTGCTATAGCACGCGCTATTTTGAAGGATGCGCCAATACTTATTCTTGATGAAGCGACTTCGAGTCTCGACTCTCATTCAGAAGTACTCATTCAGGAGGCGTTGGATAGACTCATGGAAGGCAAAACTACAATTGCTGTTGCACATCGACTTTCAACAATTCGCCAAATGGATCGTATTCTTGTGCTTGAGGATGGTCATATAAAGGAAGACGGCACTCATGATTCGCTTCTCGCAAAGCCAAGTTTGTACCGCGATTTGTGGAATCTTCAGGCAGGTGGATTCATTACAGAAGATGATGCTGTCTCTGAAGATAAAGAATCAGAAGTTTTATGATTCTAGGTATTACGGGGACGATTGGTGCCGGCAAGGGGACTGTTGCAATGCACCTTAAGAAGAAGGGCTTTCACCATATTTCTGTTTCAGCTTTCTTAGAAAGTGAGGCGTCGCGTCGCGGGCTCATTCCAACGAGGGTTGTGTGTCGTGAGATTGCAAATGAATATCGTGCGAAGCACTCAACTGCACTCGTGGAGGCAGTGCTTGGTGAAAATAATTTAGTGAATGAAAATATCGTCATTGAATCACTACACTCAGTTCCTGAGGTTTTGTATATTCGTGATATTGGCGGAAAGGTGCTTTCTGTTGATGCGCCACTATCTGTTCGCTATGAAAGAATACAGAAACGCGGTGAAGAAAAAGACGCCGTCTCTTTTGATGATTTTCTAAAAGAGCAGAATAAACAAATGGCTTCTGAAAATCAGGACGAAAATAACCTTAAGGAGGCTATTGGTGTAGCAGATTTTCATATTGAGAATGCTGAAATTTCCGAGGGGCTTTTTAGGAAAATTGATGATATTCTTGAACAACTATATGAGTCCGTTTGATTTTATATATCCTGGGCGTTTTATGATTATCGGCAAAGATGCCGGTGCATATGTGGTAGTGTATGGCGCAACAGGGCGGAGTCCGTCGAGTTTGGCGAGGTGTTTTGTTCAAAAAGGGAATGGTATTTTTATGGGTGGTGTTGATGAGACGGTCAAACAGGGGAATCAAGAGCTTCTCGAATACCCAGCTGTCCAAATGTTCGACAACGGTATTGTTGTTGCAAATGGTACGCACATAAAACATATAACAGAACTTCAATCGCGCGATGCCCGTCAGCAACTTTCCTATGCTCTAACTGAAGAGGCATATGAGCCAGATGAGTATCGGACACCGCGCATTACTGGATGCATTATTGAATCTTCAAAGGGAGTGGATGGGGCACTTCACATTGTGCGCTCTGCATCTGATGGTATTGATCATGCTTCCTGGAGTCTCTCTTTTGAAGAAGGTGTAGGCTCATACATTGGTACCTATATAGGGGACGATGTAAAACCTACCCCATCATTTGCTGGCGATCCGATTTCTGTACCGCTTGCATTCGGTTCCGCAAAAATTGCAGCGAAAGGAATATTTGATTTATATGCCCCAAAGGTAGGGCAATTGGATTATCGTGTCGGCGTTATTGCCATTTATAAAAAACTTGGAGAACAGGCGGAAATTGCTATAGTAAATCGTATCTCATGAATGACGACATTGACGATATTCAGATGCCCGCAATGAATCCTGGTGGTAAATCAGCTGTTCTCATAGAAGACGGTCTCTCTCCGAAAGAGTTCGAAAAAATAGTAGCTGATGCTTTTCTCTTAGTGCCAGAGAAATTCAGCTCTAAGGTGAGTGCGAGCGCTATTACCATCGAAGACACACCGAGCAATGTTCTGCTCCGTGAGCAGAGTGTTCCAGAGAATTATACGCTTTTTGGTTTGTATAGGAGTACAGAGGCAGGAGAGGGAGTCGTCATATTTCGTAACCCTGTTTTGCACGCTGCCGCTCACGAAGCTGGTGTGGAAGTTGAATGGGGAGCTCCAACTGAGCCAATGAAACGTCGTATTCGCTCGATTGTTCGTGACATCATTTGGCATGAAATTGCACGGCACTTTGATATGGATGAATTTGAAATAGGAGCACGAGAGGAAGCAACAACAAACGAATTTAAGTAATTAGTTTTTTGAATGAGTTTTTAAAAGTTCAGCGAATTTTTCTTGAACTTTTTGAAGTTTTGGTTCAATAATTACTTGGCAGTAGCCTTGATTTTTATTTCGTGCATAGTAGTCGAGATGCTCTTGTTCTGCCTCGTAGAATTTTGTAAGGGGCACTATGTCAGTTGCTACAGGCTTTCCTTCTTTTGATGAATCGTTAAGTTGTTGTATGAAAGCTCTGGCTTCTTTTTCTTGTGTGCCGTCAGTGTAGAGAATAATGGATCGGTATTGTGTGCCCACATCATTACCTTGGCGGTTTACTTGTGTAGCGTCATGCGTTCCGAAAAATACAGTAAGTAAGTCTGAGTAGGTGATTTGTGAGGAATCAAATTCAATTTTTATTACTTCGGCGTGCCCTGTATTTCCATTTGAAACCGCATAGTACGTGGGGTTTTCTGTTGTTCCTCCTGCGTAGCCGGGCTCGACTGAAATAATGCCTCGAAGCATTTTGAATACCGCTTCTGTGCACCAGAAACAACCCCCGCCGAATACTGCAACTGAACGCGATTTAGAATCCATGGATTAGCAATTGTTGGGTTCTCGAATGTGGTTACGGATAGGGAAAAAGAGAAGTGCGCCAGCAAATTCGAGACATGCTACCGCTATAACTACCGTATGAAAACCTATCGTAGTTGCAAGGTACCCACCGATTGCTGCTGTTGCGGCCGAGGCTAGGTCGAGCATGGTGAAGTACAAACCCCACATTGTTGCTTCTTTGTTATCCGGAATATATTTAGTAAAGAGTGCCATAAATGAGGGAAACTGAAACGCATAGGCAAGCCCAATAAGGAATTGCGCAATATAGAGTTCTATTGGAGTTGAGATGAAGAGGAATGAGAGGGGTATGAAACTTGCAAAAATGAGACTTCCAAAGATAAACCAGAAGTCATCTCTGTCTCCACAAATTTTATCAATAATGAATGCTGCTGGAATTTGGGCGATGCTTTTTGTAAGGAGGTAGATAGCGATTGCGATGCCGGCCACTTCAGCACTTCCGCCATCTATGAAATCAACAACGAAGAGTGAGAAAATTGGACCCAAGAGTCCTGCTGCAGCAAAGAAGACCACATCTCCAAAGATTAGAAATTTTATGACCGGATTTGCTCGGAGGATTTCTCCAAATGGAAAGAAAGATTGTCGTTTCATTTTTCTTCAAGATTAAGACAAACTGAATTAATACAATAACGTTTTCCAGTTTCAGTAGGGCCATCCTCAAACATATGCCCTAGGTGTGACCCACATTTTGCACAAACAACTTCTGTGCGTGCCATACCTAGAGACATATCTGTTTTCATTTCGACGGATCCGGCAATAGCATCATCAAATGACGGCCAGCCAGTACCAGAATCAAATTTCTTTTCGGAAGTGAATAGGGGATTTGAGCAGGCCTTACAATTAAAGGTTCCTTGTGTGTCTGTATGGACAAATTCACCACTAAAAGGGGCTTCAGTTGCTCCTGTTCGGAGTACTGCGTATTCCTCGGGTGTGAGGCGTTTTTTTAATTCTTCTTCGCTCGGCATGTCCATTGCCTATATTCTAACAGGAGTATAATGCAGAGTATATGAAAAAACTCTCATTTTTAGCTTTTCTGGCATTAGTAGTTTTGGTGATTCCTCTTAGTGTTGTGCATGCAGCACAAACACAGGTAGGTAAGACTGTTACTGTCTCACAAACTCTTTCAGAAAACGCTTATCTTGCTGGACAAGAGGTATATGTATCCTCTACGGCGGAGAAAGATTTGCTCGGTGCTGGAGGAAAGATTACGGTAAATGCTCCAGTCATAGGTGATCTTATGCTTACGGGAGGTAGCGTTAATATCCTTGATTCTGTAGGGGGAGATGTTCGGGTAGCAGGAGGGGATGTAACGGTTGCAAAATCTGTTGGTGGAGACCTTTTTGTATTTGGGGGCACTGTAACCATTCTTCCGTCAGCAACTATTGGCGGGGATGTCATTATTTTTGGAGGAACTGTTGACATGCAAGGCGCTGTAGAAGGGAGCTTGCAAGTACATGCGGAAAGCGTGGTGGTGAATGGCATCGTCATGGGACCAGCTTCCATAAAGACATCAGACTCGGTTTCTTTTGAAGGAAAAGCAGATTTTCGATCTTCGCTTGCATATTCTGCTCCAATTGACGCAACGATAGCCGAAGGGGCAAAGCTGGGGGGCGAAGTTGTGTTTACAAAAGAAGATGGCGGATCTTCTAACGATAAGAACATAGTTGCAGGGATTCTTGCCTTTGTAAGCATCATGATGCTCGTTAAGTTTGTAGGAATTCTTTCTGTCGCGCTTGTGATTGTCTACGCATTCAAAAACGCCTCACTCACTCTATCTACACAAACTATCCAAAAGTTTTGGCAAATGCTCGGTGTCGGTTTCGTTGCGACAATCGCTACCCCTGTAGCTGTCATTCTTTTGCTTCTGAGTGTAGTTGGCATGTATGTCGGCTTTATACTTCTTGCGTTGTACTTGTTTGCACTCCTCGTTGCGGGTGTTTTCATGTGTATTACAACTGGAGCCCTTCTCTCAAAGTTAATTCAGAAGGATGTGCAGGTTGATTGGAAGTGGACACTCTTCGGCACTATTGTTGTGTTTGCATTGCCGTTCGTTCCTGTTCTTGGTTGGGTAGCGATTTTGGTTCTGTTCTTTGCCTCCATGGGCGCTGTTGTAGCGAGTCTTTGGCGAGACGCACAGGTCAAGATGAAAGGGTAAGAAATTGACATTGTGGTATAATTACCGAATATTCATTAATTTCTATCAATTATGTTTGAGGGAACAAAACGTCTACTTGAAAAGCTTTTTGGCGAAGGAGACTTAGCAAGGAGAGGAAGAGAAATAGGAGAGGACTTAAAGAATAATCCCAAAAAAGCACCCCCATTTAACTAATGTATGCTCTCACTTGGTGAAATTGCACCTGATTTCACACTCGCTGATCAGGATGGAAAGAATCATATGCTCTCGGATTACCGTGGGCGCTGGGTTCTTTTGTACTTTTATCCTAAAGACAACACACCAGGGTGCACCAAGGAGGCCTGTATGATACGTGACGCTTTCCCGCGGTTTGAAGGAGTCCATGCGCGGGTGTTCGGTATTTCTGTTGATTCAGTTAAAAGTCATAAGAAATTTGCGGATGAATATCAGTTGCCGTTTTCACTTCTTGCTGACGAGCAAAAAGAAGTTGTGGGAAAGTACGGCGTATGGGGAGAGAAGAAAATGATGGGACGCACCTACATGGGCACGAAGCGCACCTCATTTCTTATAGACCCGAATGGTGTGATTAAGAAAATATACGAGAATGTAAAACCTGAAGTTCACGCCGAAGAAGTACTTGCCGATCTCCAATCCTTTAATGCCTAAAGTCTCCACGCGCCATACTCGGGCGAAAAAAATAGTTGCCTACTTGAAGAAGACATATCCAGAACCCAAGAGTGAACTTGTGCATAAAACGCCATTTCAATTTCTTGTGGCAGTAGTGATGTCGGCGCAGTGTACCGACAAAGTGGTAAATAGGGTGACTGCTCCACTGTTTAAGGAATATAAAACTGCCTCTGACTTTGCGCACGCAAACCCCAGAGTATTTGAGAAAGAAATTTCTTCTGTTACGTTTTTTAGAAATAAGGCACGACATATTATTGAAAGCGCAAAGAAAGTAGTAACTGAATATGGCAGTAGAGTGCCGAAAACAGAAAAAGAGCTCGTCACTCTTCCAGGAGTAGGATACAAAACTGCGCATGTAATCTTGAATGAGCTTCACGGTGTATCTGAAGGGATTCCTACCGATACTCATGTGAAGCGTTTTGCAAAGCGCTTTGACTTGGTAGATTCGAATGATCTCAAAAAGATTTCAAAAGAACTCGAAGAGCTTATTCCAAAAAAAGATTGGAAGTATGTAAATAATGGCTTGGTACTCTATGGGCGTTATGTCTGCCCTGCAAGACCTCATGAGTGTAGCGAGCATCCGTTGACGAAGCTGTGGCCTGAAGCTAACAAAAGATGGACAAAGACAAGGGCGTGAGTAGTGCTTGACCGCTTGGTTTGAAATTGTAGAATAAAATTATGGCAGAGACGCGACAACGAGAAGGGTTAGAATCTCAAGTAGCGCCTCGGGTTTCTAGAGTAATTTCTGGTAATCGTACAGCAGGCTTGACGAGCTTCTTAGCTGAGATTGGTTTTGCAACTGGGCTTGGTGTAGTTATTGGAGGGAGTGCAGGGCTCTTTATTGGTCAACCTGCGCTAGGTGCGGTGATTGGGGGTATTGGTGGCGCACTCGTAGGACTCGGTGCTCATTTTTTAAGGTATAGAGATCCATAAATTGAGTATCTTTCAATTCCTCGGGCACACTTCGGGGATTTTTATATACAATTGAGTGTATGCCTGTTCCGGTCCAAGCGAAATCTTTTAGTGTCTTTCAGAAGGATGTTTATTCTTTTTTCAGGAGTAATGGAAGACATACTTTGCCGTGGCGAAAAACCAAAAATCCGTATCGGATTCTTGTTTCTGAAATAATGCTTCAGCAGACACAAGTTGATAGAGTTATTCCAAAGTACAGGTCATTTTTAAAAAGATTTAAAACACTACAAGTGCTTGCTGAGGCATCTCTTGGTGAAGTACTGCGGGAATGGCAGGGCTTAGGTTACAATCGCAGGGCAAAGATGCTCCATGAGGCCGCGAAAGCTATCATGCTCAATTATGAAGGCAAGATTCCAAAGTCTTACGCCGACCTTACTTCACTCCCTGGCATTGGTGATTACACAGCAAAAGCGGTTCGCGTATTTGCGTGGAATGAACCAGAAGTGCTAATTGAAACTAATGTCCGTAGTGTTTTTCTCCATCATTTTTTTCCAAACCAGGAAGGTATATCTGATAAAAAGCTACTTCCATATGTAGAGGTGACTTTAGATACAAAAAACACACGAGGATGGTACTCCGCTTTAATGGATTACGGGAGTTATTTAAAGAAAACCACCCTGAATCCATCACGAAAAAGTACACATCATACGAAGCAGAAATCTTTCAAGGGTTCTAATAGGGAAGTTCGTGGGGCACTACTCCGTGCACTTGTCTCGGGTGCAAAATCTTTGTCGGTACTTTTCAAAGAACTTGATTTTTCGGAGGAGAGAATAGAAAAACAAATAACTGCTCTTTCAGAAGAAGGATTAATTGTCATTCAAAAAAATACAGCACAGTTACCCTAGAGGGTGTCTTTGATACGAAACGAGAGTGGAACACCGAGTAGAATTACTGCACCAAAGACGGCGAACGCATATTCGAATGGGGTATAGAAAAGCATAATACTTCCAAGAACAGGACCGACAATTGTGGCACCTTGCCGAAGTGCACGAAAAACACTGATGAGCTCGCTGTCTTTTGCTTCAACTTTTTTGAAGAAGTATGTTTCGGTTGCGATTTCAAGTAGTGCCCCGCCGATGTGTATGCTTATTACTAGAAGTGCGAGCACAATAAGTCCTGCGCCGTTAGCTAATGACAGCCCAAGGAAGCTGACTCCAGCTATTACAAATCCTCCAATGATGAACTCCTTCTCGCCAAATTTTTTGTCAGCTAGATATCCTATAGGAACCTGTAGAAAAATATAGGGTAATGAGGAGAGTGCAATTATTATTCCGATAACTGCCCAAGAAAGTCCGGCGTGGTTATGTAAGTAGAGGGGGATGTAAATATTGCTCCATACGAATAGAAATTGGAGTAGTACATGTGCACCCATGACTGCAGTAAGTGATGAGTTTTTTAGTATTAATGCAACGGCATCTTTTACTTTTACATTTGCTTGCTCTACATGGGTGATGCTTGAAAAGAATCTAGATGAAATATATGCACATGCTAGGAATGCTCCTGCCCCGATGATGAATATACGCCAGTAGTCACCGTTGGTTAGTGCCCCTGCAATGATGAGTGACGCTATTGCTACCGCAATATTGCTTGCGGTTAAAAATATCGCGCGCGATGAGCCAGTATCCTTTTCATTGGTACCGACAATCTTTTCCAAAATGACATCAAGTGCAAGTGCTACTATCCAACCTGAAACCCACGCGATCATAAATAGCCCAAGAACGATAGGGGTTGGAAGCTTGAAGGAGAGGCCAATAAGTGCAAACGCAGATAAGCATGCTGAAGCGATGAGCACTCGATGTGTTCGGAATGTTCTAAATAAATGAGGAGTCGCCAAAACTGCAATGCCTGCAAGAATTGACCCGGTAGAAAACACTAGTCCGACAGCAGATTCAGGGATGTAGGTCGCAAGAAAAGTGGAGTAAACAAGATAGGGGAGATACACGCCCATCGCACGAAGGAAGTTGCCGAGGTGTATGGCATTACCCGAAAGATATTTCATCCACGGAGTATACCTCGTGAGATATGCCCCCGGAATGTACTCTCGCTTTAAGGTCTGGGTAGTGGGTAATAAAAATGTGCTAAACCCGGGTTTAGCACAAAAAAGTGTTTGTCTGTCAGATAGGAGGGTTATTTGGGATATTTTTTGCGTTTGAGCTCTATAATCTCTGCTCCTTCAGGCCATTTATATCCTGAGCAATACACGCACACATAGGTGATTGACCCTTTATACAGAACCTTATGAGAAGGGAGTTTATCGGGATGATTTACGCAATACTTTATCCCTTCTAATCCCCAGGGCATATAGTTAAACTCCAATTAAGACAGGGATGACCATTGGACGCTTTGAGGTCTTCTGGAAGAGGTAGCGCTCTACCGTATCAGTAAGATTTGCTTTTATGTATTCAAGGTCGACGGGGTTCATTCCTGCCGCGAGGTCTTCTGTGGTTTTCTTTATGAGTAGACGAGTTTCTGACAACAAACCTTGAGACTCCCTTAAATACACGAAGCCACGCGAAATAATATCGGGAGATTTCTTTAAGGTACCTGTGCGCAGGTTTACCGTTGCAATAATGACGAACATTCCGTCCTGAGCAAGCGACTGGCGGTCTCGTATAACCACTTCCTGCATGTCGCCAATAGCAAAGCCATCCACCATCATAGGATTTGATGGAATTTTTTCCTTACGAACCGTCATTGTGGTTCCGTTTTCAATTTCTATAACGGTACCATTATCAGGTAAGACAACATTTTCTTTAGGAAAGCCGCTCGCAATCTGCGCATTGGCATGATATTTGAGCATTGAGAAGAATCCATAGGCTGGCATGAAGAATGCTGGGTTCACTTGTTGGCGCATCCAAACAAGTTCGCCTGTATTTCCGTGCCCTGTTGAGTGAACATCTGAAGAGCGATAGTGGATGAGATTTACATTGTGTCGAAGAAGATTGTCTTTTAGTTTTTGCACGCGTACTTCATTACCAGGAATAACTGATGAAGAAAGAATTATGGTATCGCGATCAGTGAAGGCAATGTTCTTGTGTTTTTTTGTAGCGATACGCATCAGAGCTGCGGTGTCCTCACCTTGTGAGCCTGTAGCAATAATGACGATACGGTCTGCTGGGTAGTCATTAATGTCTTCAGCACGAATCATGGTGCCTGGCTTTGGGGTAAAGATATTTGCACGCTGAGCGATTTCAATGTTTGTCTTGATAGATCTACCTTCAGTAATTATTTTCTTACCAAGGTTTTCAGAAACCTTGATGATGTGAATCATGCGCTCAAACTGGGACGAGAATGTTCCGATGATGAGGCGTCCCTTCACTGACTTAATGATGTCTTCAAGGGTTGTATAGACGCGCGATTCAGGAATTGAGAAACCATCTCGCTCAGCATTTGTAGAGTCAGCGATGAATATAAGATTTTTATCTTTTCCGAGCGCACCCCAGTGTTTTTCTTCCTTCGGGGTTGGTATGCCGTCTTCATGTTCCAATCGTAAGTCCCCAGAAATCACGATGTTTCCGTGCTTGGTTTGGATTGAAAGGCCCATAGCGTCTGGAATGGAATGGGTAACAGGGAATGTTTTTACTATGACTGGATCTCCTCCAGGCAAACTCACTGAAACGCGTCCACCGGGCTCGATGACTCGAACATCAATGTCGGCAATATGTGGAAATTCTTCCTGTCGACGCTTAATCATCAAGGACGTAAGGTACTGCGTATAGATTGGTGGATTACCAATACGGTCAATGATGTAGGGAATACCGCCAATGTGGTCGAGGTGTCCGTGTGTTATGAAAATACCTAAGATGCGATCTTTGTTTTCTTCAAGGTAGCGAGTGTTTGGAAGTATGTAGTCGACGCCGGGGGTTGCCTCTTCTGAAACGAATTGAAATCCAACATCTGAAATAATTATGCCTTGTGGCAATTCAAAAATCATCATGTTGCGACCCACTTCTTCAACACCACCAATTGGCATAATGCGAACCGTGTCTTCATTTAATGGGGGAAGTACAACGCGGTCGACTGCGTTCATGTCGCGAACTGAAGGCTCTCTTGGTGGGGGAGTTGCACGCATTGGGCGGTTATTTGAACGAGGTCGAGCGTGCCGGCGTGGTCCATTACCTGGAGCACCTTGAGGCCGTCTTGGTCCGCGTGATGGCCCTTGTCTTCCCGAAGTCGGAGCGCTTGGTCGTGCGGGTTGCCCCATCCCTCTTCCAGGGAGTGCATTAAATGGACGCGCTCGGCCAGTACGAGTATTTTGAGTAGGGCGCGGTCTATCTCTTGACTGTGGGTTTGGACCTCTAGATGGAGTGTTCATGTGTTTTAAGTGTGTTTACTATTTTAATTTTTTAAATAATTTTTTTTGAAGATGATTTTTGTGTTTCCTTTTTTAATACGGTGATATTATTTTCTGAAAATTGGCCAGATTCGTTCGGTTTTAAGATACCAATTGTCTGCAGTGTTGAATCGGTCACTCGGATTTGCAATGGTTCCTAATGTCATACCTCCGAGATTTTTTGGTGTTACATACACGAAGTATGGTGTGTATAAGAAAACGGCAGCGGTATCATTGGTTATGTCTTTAGCAATTGAGCGAGCTCTTTCTAGTCGAAGCGAAGGGTCAGCTAATGTGCGTAGTGCAGTGAGCTTCTTGTCTGCCTCAACATTAGCATAGAGTGCAATATTAAGACCTGGGTCGTTACGCTGACTTGAGTGCCAGAAGGCAAAAAGATCCAAGTCTCGCCCCACAACTAGACCGAACAGTAGGGCATCGTATTTGCGTGGACGAATAACTCCAACATTCAAATCATTTTGATCAAAGAACTTCAATTCTACTTCAGCACCAATCTTTTTCCAGTCTTCCGCAACGAGCTCTGCCGTTCGCTTCAATTCAGGTACATTCGAGGTTGAAAGCGAGAAGGAAAGTCTTTGGACTTCTTTCTTTTTCCCACTTCCGACTGTTTTTATAAAAATACCGTCTTCCCCAGCTTTCCAACCAGCTTTTACAAGAATTGCTTGCGCTTCTGCCACTCGAGTATCGGAAGATCGCTGATCTTTCACAATATTCCCAATAGAATCAGGAGGGAGTGGCCCGTCGATGACGGAACCGTGACCTCGAAGCACTGTACTCACTAGAGCGTCTTTGTCAACTGCTGTGTTCAATGCCTTCCTAACTGCTGTCTCAGCGAAAATCTTATTTTGACTTTGATTGAAGAATACACTAAACACTCGTCCCAGTACCGCTTCGTTTATTGCGTGTGCACCAACAAGGTTTGTTGTAAGGATAGAATGAGCTCCATCAACTTCGCCTTTGTTGAGAGCATTTTTCAAGTCGTCTCCATTTGCATATATTTTGAAAATAAATTGCTGTATGTAGGGAATTCTTGTGCCTTCCGAAACGCCAGTAAAACGATATTCAGTTGGAATGCCAGAACTGTTGCGTTTCAGATCGGTCACTTTATATGGCCCAGACCCTATAGGGTTTGCATTTATCGTACTGAATGGAAATTCTTCCGGAGTTACATTTTTCCAGATATGTTTTGGCAAAATACCCAGTGTCATATTTTCCAAGAAGGGTGCGTAGGGGCTTTTAAGTGTAAATGAAATTGTTTTTGGATTAACAACTGTTATGCTCACACCCTCCCAATCTGCTTGGCGCGGACTTTTAATATTGGGATTTCCTGCTGCCTCTACAGTAAATGCAACATCTTCGGCAGTCACAGGAGTTCCGTCATGGAAACGGGCACGGTCGTTTAGTGTAAATGTATAGGTTAGTTGGTCATCGCTTATTGTGTATGACTCCGCTAGGTCAGGCGCGAGTGACCCGTCTTGTTTTGCACGGAGTAAGCCTGAAAATACTAATACCGTGAGATCTCGGTCAGTATCAGAAATAGCTAACAATGGGTTGATAAACCGAGGTGACTCAGCAAGTCCTTCTGTGTAGGTGCCACCTCGTGCGGGTACTTCAACGGCGAGCGCTAAAGAGATGGAGGCGAGCATTGATGCCGTACTGAAGGCCATAAGCACACCGAAAAACCCAATAACCAACCAATCAGATGGCTTTAGAACAACTGATACTGCCTCAAGTTTCTGAAGCGAACGGGTTGTTCGATTTTTGAGAAATGCACGAAGAAATGCTCGTAGTGATGCCATTTGTATGGAATGAGAACGAATCGCGTCTTATATTGACGGGCGATTTTGAATTACTAAGCCGTAATCAGCGCAAGTAGTGCCGAGAGAGCAAATAACACCGCAAGAACGATTGAGCTTCGGAAAAGGAACAGCTCTGCTCCGCGTCTGGTGTAGAAACTTTCTTGTGTACTGTCGCCAAAGGCACCTCCCAAGCCAGCTCCACGCTGTTGGAGAAGGATTGCTCCTATAAGGAGGATTGAGAGAATGACTTGTGCTCCTGGAAGGAGACTGTGAATGAGAGCCATAGTGCCTGTTCGCTAGGATACCACGGCCATTGAAAAAGAGGCAATACTCCTGTTGATGAGCCGTTAGAGGAATAGGTAAAGCGTGACCCCCATTTTATTGACTGTACAAAGGCGTTTCCTTATACTAACCAGACATCATGGGTATATACCCATGTCTTTAGTTCTAACGAATTGATATCAGATATGGCTAAAACGAAAAAGACTTCGTCTACAAAAACTAGTGTTCAAACGAACACAGGAGTATCTATTCGCCCTTTGAGTGACAGAGTAGTAATCAAACCACTTTCAGCCGAGGAGGCTGGGTCGCGGACACTTTCGGGTATCATTATTCCTGATACAGCAAAGGAAAAACCTGAACAAGGGAAAGTTGTTGCAGTAGGTCCTGGTAAATGGGATGAAGACGGTGAAAAACGAATTCCAGTATCAGTAAAAATTGGAGACAAGGTAATGTTCTCAAAGTATGGCTACAGTGAAGTAAAAGTGAACGGTGTTGAATATTTTATTGTGAACGAATCAGACATCCTCGCCGTCCTTTCTTAGAAATTATTATGAACAAGGTGAATTAGAATTTCTTAGACCCTGTTAAATACGCTTGCAGAGCAAGCGTCCCCGAGACGGGGATTTAGCAGGGTGAAAGTTTTTCTAAGCTCGTTATCACTCACTAACAAAAACTAATCATGGCAAAAAAAATTCTTTTTGAAGCAGACGCACGAAATGCAGTAAAGACTGGTATTGATATTGTTGCGCGGGCAGTAAAGGTTACGCTTGGGCCTCGAGGACGCAATGTCATTCTCGATAAAGGCTACGGTGGACCACACATGACGAACGACGGTGTGACTATCGCAAAAGAAATCACCCTCAAAGACAAATTCCAAAACATGGGTGCTGAGTTGGTGAAAGAAGTTGCAAGTAAGACTAATGATATGGCGGGCGATGGCACCACCACTTCAGTTGTTTTGTTTCAGGCACTTGTTGATGAAGGTATGAAGCACACAGCGATGGGCTTGAATGCCATGGGCATTCGCACTGGTATGGAGCACGCTGCAGAAGCTGCGGTGAAAGCACTCAAATCAATGGCAAAGCCAGTCGCAGGAGACAATAAAGTCATCAAGCAGGTGGCAACTATCTCAGCAGAGTCTGAGGACATTGGTAAAACAATTGGTGAGGTAATAAAAGAGGTTGGTCAAAATGGCGTGGTGACGGTTGAAGAGTCGCAGTCGTTTGGTATTGAAAAAGAAGTTGTAGAGGGCATGGAGTTTGATCGCGGATATGTTTCGCACTACATGATTACGAATCCTGAAAGAATGGAAGCGGAATATCGTGATGCACCAATTCTCGTCACTGATAAAAAAATCGCTTCAATTCAAGAGATTCTTCCAATACTTGAGGCTATCGCAAAGACAGGCAAGAAAGAGCTCGTCATTATTGCAGACGATGTAGAAGGGGAAGCACTCACAACATTTGTGGTGAACAAACTTCGCGGAGCTTTCAGTGTGCTCGCAGTAAAAGCCCCAGGGTACGGCGATAGAAAGAAAGACATGCTTGCTGACATCGCTTCGACAATCGGCACTACTGTTGTTTCTGAAGAAACAGGTATGACCTTAGACAAGGTGGATATTTCCGTTCTTGGACGTGCACAGAAAGTTATTGCAACAAAAGACTCAACAATTATTGTTGGTGGAAAAGGAAAGAAGTCTGTAATTGACGCACGTGTTGCATCTTTGAAGAAGCAACTTGAAGCAATTACTTCTAAGTTCGATAAAGAAAAAATTGAAGAGCGCATTGCAAAGTTGTCAGGAGGTGTTGCAGTCATTCGTGTTGGTGCAGCAACAGAAACCGAAATGAGGTATTTGAAAGATAAAATTGAGGATGCGGTGAATGCTACGAAAGCTGCCATTGCTGAAGGTATTGTTCCTGGAGGTGGTACTGCTCTCGTGAAGGCAGCAGCAAAAGCTGAAGCAGATGCGGACTGGAAGAGTATGTCGAAGGAAGAAGAGATTGGTTTCCGCATCGTTCTTTCGGCTCTTTTGAAACCTCTTAAACAGATTGCAATGAATGCAGGTAAAGAAAGCGGGGAAGTTATTGTTGAGGCAGTAAAGAAGGCAAAAGGTTTTGCTGGATACGATGCAGTCAAAGATGAAATTGTTCCCGATATGATGGTTGCTGGAATCATTGATCCAGTGAAAGTAACCCGAGGAGGACTCGAGCATGCAGTTTCCGCAGCAGCTATTCTTCTTACTACTGAAGTTGCTATCGCGGAGGAGTCTGAAGAAAAGAAAGAAATGGGTGGTGCACCTGGAGGCGGAATGGACTACTAGCTAGTGGTTAGCGTTTAGGTAAGAAAATTAATTCATTTTTAAAAATCCCGGCATTTGCCGGGATTTTTAATGGTATAAAACTATACGATATATCGTATAGTTTTGAATGTTCTGAAAATTACCATGCGGTAATTTTCAGAACATATACCGGTAGCATAAGCCGGCGGTTGGAGGTTGAAAGTGCCTGTCCGCTCTTGACAAATCTAACTTTTGGGATTATTATCCTAGAATAATTTTTTATATTTTATTTTGAAAAGTATGGCGAAATCAGAAGCATTGGATAGATCTCCTAAGTCAGAGAAAGTGGATCCGAGAAATGACAAACAAGAGTCGGCTGGTAATCAGGAGCATCCATCTGCTGACCGTGAACCGCATCCAGGAAATCCACACGGCGAAAATTTTGACCGTTGGGAATGATTTAGCACTCGTTGTTAGCTTCTCAGCTCTGAGGTAGTGTTTTTTTGTATTAAAGATTTTATTTATTGTCATAGTATCGAAATCATGTCTCACAGAAAGTTTGAAGACCATTATCCAAAAGATCGACATGAGGCTCGTGGACTCAGAGGCAGTTTCAAGGGTGCGGCTAAATGCATTAGGGATGGATGGGCGGCCATTCTTCGCGAATGGCGCAGGAATCAAACATCAGGAGCATACGAGTAGCAAAACTGAAAATCTGCTATACTAGAAGGAATATGAATATTCTATATATTGTTCTTACAGTAGTCGCTGTCGTTCTTGCATGGCTTGTTGCCGCATATAACGGCTTTATTAGTTTGAGAAACCGAGCAAAAGAAGCGTGGTCTGACATTGAGGTGCAGATGAAGCGTCGCTACGACCTCATCCCAAACCTTATTGAAACAGTAAAGGGCTATGCAGCTCATGAAAAGCAGGCATTTGAAAATGTTTCGAATGCACGCGCTACCGCTATGGGCGCTTCATCTGTTGCTGATCATGCACAGGCAGAAAACATGCTCACAGGAGCATTGAAGAGTATCTTTGCAATTGCAGAAGCGTACCCAGACTTGAAAGCAAACCAAAACTTTTTGGAGTTACAGCGTGAGCTTTCGGACACTGAAAATAAAGTAATGGCATCTCGTCGTTTCTACAACACAAATGTAATGAGCTTGAACACTGCTATTGAGCAGTTCCCGGGAAACCTTATTGCGGGCGCATTCAAGTTCACACAAATGGAACTCTTTGAACTCGCCGAAGGCGAACAAGCTGCGAAACAACCTGTCGCAGTGAAATTCTAAAGAGCAGGTTTCAGCTTCCGGCTTTCAGCTGTCAGCTTTTCAGAAAGCTAGAACCTAGAACCTGAAAGCTGTAAGCTAATTAGTATGTCCACCCTCTATCAAGATCAATCATCAAATATTCGAAAAACTTGGCTTCTCATGGGAGTGTTTCTCATTGTGGTCATTGGTATTGGGTGGGGGATTTCTTGGTACTACAACTCTTCGGCGATTCTCTATGTTGCTGTTGCCTTTGCACTCGT
The DNA here is from genome assembly GCA_004322365.1 of Patescibacteria group bacterium. Taxonomy (GTDB): domain Bacteria; phylum Patescibacteriota; class Minisyncoccia; order Phycocordibacterales; family Phycocordibacteraceae; genus Phycocordibacter. The sequence continues at coordinate 126,930 of SCTS01000006.1, read as the reverse complement.
GATGAATGTGGGGAGCTACTGGTTTTCTGACAAAATTGTTCTCTCAATGACGCACGCACGCCCCGCCACTCGTGAGGAATTTTTTGACTTTTATACTGTTGCTGAAAACCTCGCTATCACTGCAGGTCTTCCGCTTCCAAAACTTTTTGTCATTAATGACCCAGCGCCAAATGCATTTGCAACTGGTAGAAATGAAAAGCATGCGGTGGTTTGTGCAACGACAGGGCTTTTGGCAATACTGACTCGGACTGAACTTGAAGGAGTGATAGCTCACGAAATGAGTCACATAAAAAATCGCGACATGCTTGTGATGACGGTCGCTGTTGTTCTCGCAGGCTTTATTGCGATTATTGCGGACATGTTTATCCGTATGTCTTTTTTTGGGGGAGGGAATCGTGATAACGACAGCAAAGCAGGAGTCATTATGCTTGTTTTAGGTATTGTTGCCGCAATCCTTGCTCCTATCGCAGCGCAACTCATCAAGATGGCAGTGTCCCGCAAACGCGAATTTTTAGCGGATGCATCAGGAGCACTTCTCACGCGCTATCCTGAAGGTTTGGCTTCTGCGTTACAAAAAATTAGTTCATATGGTGCTCCAATGCGAAATGCAAACACAGCAACAGCACATCTCTTTATTGCGAACCCTTTTGGCGCCGGTGCAATGAAGGGTGTCACTAAATTATTTATGACTCACCCTCCAGTTGAAGAGAGAATCAAAGCGTTGTTGGATTGATAGAATACTCGTATACGAAATCACTTCTTCAGATATATACACCTCTAAAGTTTTATAAGGTGTTTTACAAATTCCAGACCAGCTCCAGCAACCGCGTGCACACCAACCTCTACACCTAGGTGCTTTATGGTCTCTACCACCCCGGTTGCTCCTGCCGCACCTGCAGCAACTCCTATGATTTTTGTTTTTTCAAATGCCATACGGGTGAAAGATGAGGGCTGATAAAAATCGACCTTTCATCTATAAAACTCAAGTTTTCACGCAAAGGTTGCACAAAATCGACTTTGTTGTGCAATAAAAAATTCCCCTAGATGGGGAATAAGGTACACACAACAAGCGAGTGTACTCGCTTGTTGTGTGTACGGTCGCTATCCAACTTTCTGCGAGCGTCCAAAAAATTCAGCAAGAAGCGCTGCTCCTTTACGACCCTCTAAGGACTGACCCCCTAGTCGTGCACCGAACATTCTTTCTGAACTAGTTACTTCTGCCATAGAGTTTAAAAATTTATTTTTTTATAAAATTTCGACCTTTCACCTATATAACTTTTGGAAGTGTTGGAAGGTTACACAAAAGCAATTTGTGGGACATTTTCTCTATGTTGGAAAGAGCTCCTCGTGTGCGCACGGGAAACAAATTCTGTCTCATGCACGATACGCAGTTCAATAAAAAATCTATCTCGGCGCTTTTGTCGATTTGAGAGCAGTGTGTAGGAATATCCCGTTGCTTCAGGTACTGATTTCAGTAGTCGTTTTTCTATAGTATCTGGCTTCATATTTTCAAGTGCTTTTAGCAAAGCACTTCCTCTTGTAGTACTTAGGATTCTGCGTTCAAGTTCCCAGTGTGGTATATAAAAGGACAAGGGAGGCGTCGGATAGCGGTTTATTCCACCACCTTGGAAAGGTGGCGTACTGAAAGGTACCGAGAGTTCGAATCTCTCCGCCTCCGCAATCGGCCAAAAAAGACGCGTATGCGTCTTTTTTGTTCGCCGTTGCGCAAGGCGGAGAGATTCGAAGTGAGCATCGGGACCCGAGCCAGCAGGCGAGGGTGATGCGAGGTGGAAGAAACATGAACTGCTTCATGTTTCTTCCGGTTTCGCAAAGCGAAAATGGCTTATGCCGTAGGCAAGCCATAGGTGGGCAGGTGGAGATTTGAGCGTCGTCTGACAACCCAGGACAGAATGTCGAGCGCTTAGCCGAATCTCTCCGCACTCGCCAGTAACCCTCAACAGGGTGATGAAGCATCAAATGAATCATCGCCTCCGCCAAAATTCGGAATTCAAATTTCCGTCAAAAATATGGTTGGCGCGAAATCTAAGTTAGAATAGGACACATGCATTTTGAATACATCAATGGAATAATTTTTCTGGCATCTCTCTGTGGTCTTGCTGTTGCAGTGTACATTCGCCATAAGAAGACACGGAAAGAAATACTTGTGTGTCCGATACATTTTAATTGCGAGGACGTAATACATAGTAAATATGCATCCGTTCTTGGTGTTCCCATAGAGATTATTGGTCTTTCCTACTACGGATTTCTTGCACTCATATATGGAACAGCAATAATGATTCCAGAAATTATCACCGCCCCGATAGGTACAGGGCTCACTTTTGTCACCTCTCTCGCGATGGCGTTCAGTGTATATTTACTATTTGTCCAAGTGATACTGAAGCAGTGGTGTGCGTGGTGCCTTCTATCTTTCGTATCATCCGTCGTCATTTTTTATTGTGTTGTTTTAGTGTAAGTGAGCCATCGAGCTCAATTACGAGAACCGAATCTCCACCCCCGCAATTATTTCAGGAATTGACAGATTGGTTTACTATTTTATGGTATGATTCCTGAATGGGTTTTCTTGAGAGTATAAGCAGACGTGGGTTAGGGGAGACTGCTCGCAAACTTCGTGAGAATGTTATGTGGGATGTAGCTGACGGAGTCGCTACTACTCGACCACCACTCAAAATAGAAGTGTCTATTCCGCCAAATACTTCTGAGCTTCCTATTGTGGACTATCTTTTCAATCCACTGGGCGATAGCGAAGATTTCCAAAAAAGATTATGGAAAAAAGTTCAACTTCTTCCTCCTGGAACATATGTGACTCGAGACTACGTTGGTGACACAAAAGAAGGTACAGGACACCCTCATTATTTTGTTATTGATAGGAATGATACAGGGGCAACGTTATTGTTTGTTGACCCAGAGCATTATTTAAATAGAAGCCCGAGAAAGGGGAAGCTTGTTCGTGAAGGTGATATCCGCCCACAGGTGTGTAACCTAATGGCAGTGCGTTTTCAGGAGGGGCAGACCAATCCTGACGTTGCTATGACGCGTTTTCGCACCGGTACACTTCGTGATCCAGCACAGGTCACATTTGAGGCACAACTTACAGAGGCGAGGAATCTTTTTGACAATCAAGGAATACCAACCGAACTTGCTGGACATGAAGAAGAAATTATTCTTCGATTGGTCGTCGAATCTTCTGCTAACAAACCGATGCTTCTGCAGTCGAGGTATGCAGACAAATCTAAAGACTTAGAGAAATTTATGAGGAAAGGGCAAGGGACTTCATTTCTTCGAGGTAAGGCTCGCTCATTTTGGGGCCTCATGGGTGAATTTTCTGCGCATCTAGATAGAGGCGAATTTAAGTTGCAATCGGAAACCAAGAGCGTTTAAGTGGTAAAAAATTCTCTGTGACTGAATTTCTCCACCCGCAATATTTACTATTGGAAATAAGTTGATAGATACACTTCTAATATGTCCTCAGACAGGTACTCAGAGACTAGAGGCTAGTTTGCTTAGCCAATCGTGGAGATTTTGCAAAATACCGCCAATAGGTAGATCGCTCATTTTAATGTTTACCGGAAGAGACGTCTTGACGGGCACATGCACTGTCGTATCTATTGGTACTACAGTATCTATGGGGACTGTGATGCTGACCTGTTCGCCGGTGACCGGAATCACGATAGGCACGGTCACGGTAGTTTTAACGGGAATACTGACTTTAATGGGGATATCAAAGGTCTTGTCGATTGCAATCTGCACGGTAAAAGGACCTGTGAGAGACTGCGCCTGCATTTGCTCTACCGCGCTCGCTGCCTGACCTGCCCCATCGGCGACTTGGTTTTTGACCTGTAGCAGAAGAACGAATAAGACGATATTAGCAATCGACAGAAGCAAAAGAGTACCTAGAACAATCGGATAGAGTAGTTTATTTTTCATGAACGAGTAGCTACTTAGGTCAATAGTCGAATAATAACCAAAATCAATGCAATAACGAGGAGTGTGTGGATTAAGCCACCTCCAACTTTAAAATTAAATCCAAGAACCCAAAGAATTATTAAGACGAGTATGAGTGTCCAGAGCATATTTTTTATTTCTTTATATGTATAATTTATTTAATTCCGTACAGTTCTTTCATTTTTTCTACTCCTCTGTGTACTTGCACCGCGACAGTGTTTTTTGATTGTCCTGTAATAAGAGATATTTCCTTAAGCGATAAATCTTGTACATATCGCATACGCATAACTTTGCGATAGGTGGGAGGTAGTTTTGCAATTAACAAGAGTGCTGCCTTACCATCGAGCGCATTAAACATTCGTTCGGTGTTACCAACACTTGGCTCGTAACCCTTTTCAAGAATGGCATCCAGCGAAGTTGTTTTATGTTTTCGGTATTCATCGATGATGAGATTATTGAGGATGTGATAGAGAAATGCTTTCATCGTATCGATTTTTCCTCCTTTCACTAGATACTTCCATGTTTTCATATAGGTATCCTGCACTAAATCCTCGCCAATGGCGTGGTCGTGCACTTTAAAAAAAGCATGGGCGTTGAGTGCTTTTTCGTGATCATGATGCGCCACAGACAATATTTCTTGTCGTTGTTTTTTTTGTCGTGGGGTCATCATAAGTAGAGACGAATGAGGGGGTGTCTTGTTACATAGGCATTACAAGAGATGACCGCTGTAGGGAATGTAGTCATATTTTGCATTGGTATTCATGTAACTGCACGGAGCTTTTATTACACCAGCATTACAAGAGATGGCAAAGCCGAGGGAGATATATCTAAAGTATACACATATCAGAACCCGTGTCTCACTTCGCCTTTTTTGCAATAGTTACTTCATATAAACGGCTTAGTTGTTATGAGTACAAACACAAAAGACTTAACTCGCAGCCTTCAGGCTGGGGCTATGTTTGTTGAACAGGTAGGGGAGGAAGGCTGGGGATACATTAAAACTATTATAGGTATTGTACGAGAGCCGGTTTTAGTGCTAGGTAAGGATTTTCGTGTGATTGTGGCGAATGAGCCTTTTTATCAGGCATTTCAAATTGAAGCAAAAGATGCTGAAGGAAAAATTGTCTATGGACTTGGCAATGGTCAATGGAATATTCCTGCCCTACATAGACTTCTTGAAGATATTTTGCCAGAAAATAAATTTTTTAAAGGGTATGAAATAGCACATAATTTTCCTTTCATTGGTCCTAAGGTCATGATGGTAAATGCGCGTGAGATTTATTGTAAAGAAGATACTACTTTGGCCCCATGCCCACCGATCACTCTTTTAGCAATGGAGGATGTTACAGAAATTATGGCTGTTGCTGATACGCTTGCCAAACATGCGAATCAGACTGAAGGTGCTTTTCTTGCACGAACCCAGAAGCTTGAATTTCATATAAAAAGATTGGAAGAAGAAATTGATGAACTCAAGGGTTAGTGTTGAGTGTATGCAGTGGTTACTTTTGTAACAATATTCCTTTCACAACGACTTAGAGTATGTAATTATTTTTTTTAAATCTATAGTAAAAGTATATGGACTCATCTAATTCTCCAACCACTAAGCCGTTATATCGAGGGACACAGGTTGTTTGGTATATTCTCGGCTTTATAGAAGTCTTACTTTTGTTTCGATTTGTTTTGAAGTTGCTTGCAGCAAATCCCACTGCTGGCTTCACCAGTTTCATCTATGGGGTAACCAACTTCTTTGCGGCTCCATTTTTGAGTGTGTTTCGCGTCATCTATGTTGAAGGAAGTATCTTCGAGTGGACCACCTTGCTCGCTATGCTGGTCTATTGGGTTATAGCTGTGGGTGTTATCAAACTATTTCTCATCGGAAAGACAGTTTCTACTCCTGAGGCTGCGGTCAAATTAGACGAGCAAGAAAGTAAGTAGTTTGTTATTTAAATTTTTTACAAACAAAACCGTATATGGGAATCATACTTTGGATTATTTTCGGTGCATTAGTTGGTTGGGTTGCCTCTCTTATTATGAAAACTGACCCAGAACAGGGTGCATTACTCAATATAGCCGTTGGTATCATCGGCGCTGTCATCGGCGGCTGGCTTATGACTTTCTTTGGTGAACAACCAGTGACCGGCTTCAATCTCTGTAGTTTCGTAGTTGCTGTTATTGGGGCTGTTGTACTTATTGCAATCGTTAAAGCCTTGCGACGGATATAGATGTAGTGAGACACGAGTGTAGGTTATACTGAGTATTGAATAGCAATAATATTTTTTATATGGAAGATGTCACCATTAATTATTTGTCACTTTTTGCTGCCGCTATTACCGCAGTGGTATTAGGATTAATCTGGTATTCGCCACTTGTCTTTGGTAGGCAATGGATGGCAGCGTCAGGCATGACTCCTGAAAAAATGGAGGCGAGGAAGAAGCGCGCATCTTTTGGTCTTATTGGTGGATTTCTTTGTCAGATTATTACTGCGTATGTTTTGGTACATTTCGCGATTTTGTTTGATGTTGCAACAGTACCTCAAGCCCTCGCGTTTGCATTCTGGGCATGGCTTGGATTTACCGCAGCGACATCACTCCATGCAGTTTTTTGGGAAGGGAAGCCAGCGCTATACTGGGCGATAAACGCAGGCTATCAACTTGCAACATTCGGAGCGATGTCTTTGATACTCGCACTGTGGCGCTAACATCAAACGCGTGGTATAATATAAATAGCACCAGGTAATCGCTCTTTCACAAGAGAGGAAAGTCCGAACACTTATCGTTACTGCTTTGTAGTAACGAGATGGTAGCGGGTAACGCCCGCACGTTTCCTTGACGCAAGGAACGAGTGCTGCGAACAGAAACGCCGGAGGCGAAAGCCAAGGGCTCCATTGTGGTTTGAAAAAATCACAATGGATGAGATTCACCGTAAGGTGAGTATGCAACGGCTAAATGCGTACCAGAGTGCAAGGCCGTGCCTCGCGAAAGCGAGGAGTGCCGCTAGATTCCGACGGTAACGTCGGAACCAGATAAATGGTTGCCGTCCAGCCCCAGTTATATGAAAATAAAACTGAGGCTGGATACAGAATTCGGCTTATCGGTGCGATGCGTCAAAAATTGAGACACCCTCGGTGAAAGCCGGGGGTGTTTCTCTAGTTCATTGAATCCAAATGTGCTCTAGAAAATAGGGTTTTCTCTATATCTAAGCTCTAATTTTTTTATGATACACTTTTTAGATACACATTTATTATTAGTGTTATATCTAAAGAATGTATGCAGGATTCTACAAATAGCGTTACTCAATCTCAGTCTATTCTTGGCAAGCTCTCGGGGTATATTGTCGTCGGTCTTGCATTTCTAATTCCAGTTTTCTTTATTCCGAACGCTTCGTTCCCATTTCAATTCTCAAAAGTGTTTCTTGTCCTTGTGGCTCTCGTTGTTCTCTGGCTACTTTTTTCTGTACAGACACTCCGGAAAGGTGCGCTGTCGTTTACATGGTCACGATTTATGTTTGCGCTACTGCTCGTGCCCGCGGCGTATCTCATTGCATCAATTTTTTCTCCCGTTCCATCCGTATCATTCTTCGGGTACCAACTTGATCAGGACACCTTTAGTTTCGCCGCACTTGCAGCGATTCTAGCAATTGTTACTGCGCTCGTAATAAAATCAGAAAAGCAAATCTTTTCTGTCTTGTTTGGCTTCTTGATTGCCGGATGGGTTGTATTGATATTCCAGTCAATACAATTGTTTTTTAAGAGTCCAATTTTGCCAGCTCTATTTACATCACCTGCAGTAAACACTGTTGGTAGTTGGAGTGATTTTGCTCTCTTTATAGCACTTCTTGCATCACTCATACTCCTTGCTATGGAAGCGCTGACACTTTCCGCTCTTGCGCTTATTGTTCTGTCCGTAACTCTCGTCCTCGCGTTGTTTGTTCTTGCAATTGCTAATTTTTCTCTCGCGTGGCTCATCCTTGGTGGGGTGGCGTTCGTCATGCTTATTCTTACCTTTACGCGTAATCGTGGAAGGGCATTAGGGAACACTCTTCGTGCAAGCGGTATTGCGGCGTGTCTCACGCTGGTCATTGCAGTTTTCTTTGTCTTCTTTGGTGTCGAATTAGGAAATAATCTACAGAACTATTTCCAAGTACAATCTTTGGAAGTGAGACCTTCAATGCAAGGTACTCTTGGTATTTTAGAGCATGTGTATGAGAAGAATGCATTTCTAGGTTCCGGACCAAATACATTCTCTCAAACATGGCTTGTTGCTCGTGCGCCAGAGATTGTTGCTACGCCATTTTGGAATGTTGACTTCGCCGCAGGCTTTGGATCTATCCCGACCTCCTTTATTACCGGGGGGATTGTAGTTGGTCTTGCATGGCTCATCTTCATTTTGTGGTTCTTGTATACTGCTGCTCGTGCACTTTTCACAGTGCCGGCAGGTGAAGATAGATCGTACTTCTTAATTGCTGCGACATCTCTTGCTTCAGTGTTCCTCATGCTTGCGCATATTTTCTATGTGCCAAGTGCGGGATTGAGCTTACTTATGTTCCTTTTCATCGGGTTGTTTATTGCGTCCCTGAAAGGCACCGCATTTGCACGCCCAATTAATATTGTCTTCTCGGAGAGTCCGCGTTTCGGCTTTCTATCCGTATTAGTTGTTGCGGTAACTCTCGTAGTTTCGTTAGTTTCTTTGTACGGTGCTGGTGAAGTGTATGCAAGTGCATTGCAAGAAGGAAAAACAGTGTTGCGTTCAAATGCAGGCGACCTTGCGGGAGCGACCGCTTCAGCTACTCAAGCTGCAGCGCTTTCCCCTCAAGATCGTTATTACCGCATGTTAACCACTCTAGCTCTTGCACGCTTGAATGAAATCGTTCAGAAAGGTGGGTCAGATAAAGCTGCGCAAGATGCGTTTCAAGTTGGACTTTCTGACGCAGTTACTGCGAGTACTGCGGCCATAAATGCAAACCCTACGCGTTTTAGTAACTGGATGTCACGGGCATCAGTGTATGAGACCGTTGTTCCGTTGAAGATTGAAGGGGCCTATGAAAAAGCAGTTGAAACTCTCGAAGAAGCACGGAAGTATAATCCTAGTAGTCCAGAAGTTGACTATCACATTGCTAACTTGAAAGCATTCAAAAATGACAGTGCGGGTGCGCGCACATCTGCTCTCGTTGCACTTGCAAAGAAGGCAGATTACACGCCAGCGATCCTACTATTGGCTCAGCTGTCTTTGAACGAGGGGAAGATTGATGATGCCATTGCTGCAGTGAATGCCGCCATTGTCTTTACTCCTCAAGATTCATCGCTGAAGTATCAGCTCGGTCTATTGGAGCTTTCGGCAAAGCGCTATGAGAAAGCGGCAGCTTCGTTCATGGCGGCACTTGCCATTACCCCCGACTTTGCGAATGCGTCATTTTTCCTAGGGCAAGCTGATGTATTTTTGGGTAAGAAGGAAGAAGCCCTTGTAATCTTCAAAGCTCTTCAGGAAAAGAATGCTGACAATGCAACCTTAAAAGGTGTTATAGATGCTCTTGAAAAAGGCGAAAATCCATTCGAAAGTGGTACCGTTGCACCTACTGAACAACCTCCAGCTGGTGTATAGGACGCGTCTCGGAAATACTACCGTTAGGATTGCCCGAGCGTCTGATGTCGTAAGTAGCGTACTGTACGTAGAGAATATGAACACACAAAAATTAACACTAAGAGCGGAAGCTTCACAATAGAGAAATCTGATATGGTGCGTGCCGTTATTGAAGCAATGACGAGACCTATCCGTGGTCTTCATGAGGCAGCATATGTGTTGGCAGGCTTTTCCGTTCTCTCGCAAGTATTAGCACTTGTTCGCGATAGAACGTTTGCGCATCTTTTTGGGGCAGGTCCAATACTCGATGCGTATTTTGCTGCATTTCGGATTCCTGACCTTGTGTTTGCCTTTCTAACCTTGTTTGTGTCTTCTTTCGCGTTAGTACCACTCCTCTCAGGTAAAGACAAAGATGCTCAGGGGGTCATTGTTGGCAATGTACTCTTTGCTTTCGGCGTGAGTGCGGTTGTAATTTCTGGACTGTTATTCTTCGCAATGCCATTTATTATTCCGTTTCTTTTTCCTGGCTTTTCTCCTGAAGTTGTTACGGATACTATTCTTTTGTCGCGCATCATGTTGGTTCAACCAGTGTTGTTAGGTCTCTCTTCAATTGCGACATCAGTCGTACAGGTACTCCGTCAATTCATCATATTTGCGCTCGCACCAATTCTTTACAATGTAGGTATCATCGTGGGTGCAGTATTCCTATATCCAGAATTTGGTATTGCTGGTCTTGCGTGGGGTGTTGCTCTCGGGGCGCTGTTACACGTGTCTGCGCAAGTGATTCCAATACTTGGACATGCGCGCCACATTGTACGCCCTTCATGGAATTCAATCCGTGCATCCATTGTTGAAGTTGCTTTGCCCTCAATGCCTCGCGCGCTCGCATTGTCTGCGCAACAAATTTTACTTCTTGTATTTGCAAGTATCGCTTCTTTAACTGCTGCGGGCACAGTGTCGGCACTCGCGTTTGGATTTAATTTACAATCCGTTCCTCTTACTATTGTTGGTGTTTCATATGCGGCTGCAATTTTCCCCGCACTCTCCGTTCTTATTGCAAAAGGGGACAGGGGATTATTTATGCGTGAAGTGTGGGCAAGTGTTCGCCACATTGTATTTTGGACATTTCCCGCCATAACATTCATTGTTGTTTTGCGTGCACATATCGTTCGTATCATTCTCGGCACAGGTGCATTTTCATGGGATGACACACGGCTTACCGCGGCAGTGCTTGCGTGTTTCGCAATCTCCTTGATTGCGCAGTCCGTCATACTTATTTTTTCCAGAAGCTATTATGCGGCACATTCAACACTTGTTCCTATTGTGGTGAATGTCGGTGGCGCAATTGTAGCGGGTGTAGGCGCATACATTGCGGTCATCTGGATTGCATCTGCCCAAACACCGCGATTTTTCATAGAAGCACTCCTCCGAGTTAGTGATGTTCCAGGGACATCAGTTTTGATGATTCCAATAGTGTATTCGCTAGCGATGCTCGGTGTAGCGTGTGTCTTCGGATATCTTTTTGCGCGTCGATTTGGTTTTGAAAAAGGAGTGCTTCATACTCTCGGTTCATCTTTCGCGGCATCTATAATCGCTGCCACAGGAGCATATGCAGTATTGCAGGTTTCCGCTCCGCTATTGCCCACAACCACATTCTTCGGTATCTTCACGCAGGGCGTCGGCGCTGTCTTGTTTGGAAGTATATTGTGGCTCCTCGTTCTCTTTGTTCTAAAGAGTCAGGAATTGAAAGAAATTCACGCTGCCACCATGCATCTTCTTAAGAAGGGATTAAAGGCATGGTGAAATTTTTGTCGACTATATTGCATACTGAATTAATTGCCCTATGAAACATATTCGTAATTTTTCTATAATCGCACACATTGACCATGGTAAAAGTACCTTGGCTGATCGCATGCTTGAGGTGACCAATACTGTACCTACTCGGAAGATGCGTGAGCAGGTACTCGACCAAATGGATTTGGAGCGAGAGCGTGGCATCACTATAAAGATGCAACCTGTTCGAATGAACTACGCTCTGAATTCTACAAACTACGTTCTCAATCTTATCGATACTCCAGGGCACATAGATTTTGCATATGAAGTATCGCGCGCGCTTACTGCCGTTGAAGGCGTGCTTCTCCTCGTGGACTCGACGCAAGGCATTCAGGCACAAACACTTGCAACACTTGCAATGGCACGGGATGCTGGATGTGTCATTATTCCTGTCTTATCAAAAATTGATATGCCGGCGTCAAGGGTGCCGGAAGTTCGTTCAGCTCTGGCGCGACTTTTGAATGTGGAGGAATCGGAAGTCTTGTCAGTCTCAGGAAAAACAGGGGAGGGGGTAGCAGAATTACTTGTTGCTATTGTTGAACGCGTACCACCTCCCACTACTTCATATCAAGCGACAGGGCAGGGTGGGCGAGCGCTTGTGTTTGATTTTTCATATTCAGAACACCGAGGGGTGGTGGCATATGTGCGTGTGACTGATGGGGAGTTGCGCACTAAAGACACAATCTCTTTCATGGCAGTGGGAAAGAAAATGACCGCACTTGAAACAGGGTGGTTAGTGCCAGCAGAATTTCCTACCCCGTTTCTTTCAGCGGGTGACATTGGATATGTGGTAACGGGAATAAAGGAGCCTGGGGTTGCGTTGGTGGGTGACACCATAAAGGCAGGAAACTCTACCTTGCCTGCCTATGAGGGCTATAGCACCCCTAAGGCTGTGGTGTGGGCATCTTTGTATCCTGACAGCCAAGATGGATTTACGCTTCTTAAGCAGGCACTTTTGCGACTCAAGCTCTCGGATGCAGCGCTCTCATTTGAAGAAGATGGCTCTTCAGTTCTTGGAAAGGGTTTTCGATGTGGTTTTTTAGGTATGCTCCATATGGAGATCGTGACTGAACGCCTGACGCGTGAATTTTCTATTACCCCAATCATCACTACACCTTCAATTATGTATGAGGTGACTGATACAAAAGGTAAGACAGAACAGATTTATACTCCGACACAATTTCCTCCGCACGGCATGATTGCATCAGTTCGTGAGCAGTGGGTGAATATCGCAATTATTATTCCACCTTCCTACTTGTCGCCAATGACGCAATTGTTGTACGAGTACGAAGCAACCATACACTCTGCTGATCTGTTTGGTTTGTCAGGATATGGAGACGACAGGCTTCTTATTAAAGCCGAAATGCCACTCCGTGAATTAATGCGTGGATTTTTTGACCGTTTGAAAAGTGTATCTTCTGGTTTTGCGTCGCTCTCGTATGAGTTCGGAGAGTTCCGTCCTGCAACCGTTACGAGACTCGATGTCCTAGTGGCAGAAGAATTAGTGCCCGCATTTTCACGCATTATTTCAGAGCGTCGAGTTGAAGAAGAGGCGCGTGCAGTTGTAGAAAAACTTGCTAATACATTGCCCCGTCAGCAATTTGTTTTAAAAATACAATCACAGGCGAATGGTCGTATTATTGCATCACGCTCTCTTTCCGCTATGCGTAAAGATGTGACGAGTGGTTTGTACGGTGGAGATGTTTCAAGAAAAAAGAAGGTGCTTGAAAAGCAGAAGAGAGGAAAGGAGCGACGAGGAGGGCATGCAAAAGTACAAATACCACCAGAGGTATTTTTGAAAATGATAAAACCAGACAGCAATTAGAGGTGTTAGGTTCTAGGGCCTAGGTGCTAGCTTTAAATAGAAACCTGAAACCTAGAAGCTAGCACCTAGAACCTGATTATTGAATTGGGAACGAAAGTACAATCATGCTTACAATAATAAGCACAGCCACTACTACCCACACTATCTGTATAGCCCCTTTGTGTTTTTTGTCGAATAACATTGAGACAGTATACAATAAAGAAGCTTACAGTTTCCAGCTGTCAGGTTCTAGCTTTTGATTTCAAGCTGAAAGCCGATAGCTGAAAGCCAACAGCTTTTTTCAAAATGACTCCTAAACAATGGAAGCGGCTCTTTGCTCGCACTCTGCTCTGGGCAGGTTTTTTGGTTGGTGGGGCAATTTTGATTGTATTTGCCTTTACCACATGGCATGTGTACACCAAAGAACGAGATGCTCGCATTCAACATAAAAATGAGGTGCATGCGCTATCTGAGCTTTCAAATCGGAAGGTTGTACTCACTGAAAATCTACAAAAATTTGATACTCCACGAGGAATCGAAGAAGAGGTGCGCAAACGCTTTCCTGTAGCAAAGCCAGGAGAAGAGGAGATTATGCTCATTGCTCCAAAACCGACCGCAAAAGCAACAAGTACTTCTAATACTGCTTTTTGGAAAGGATTACTGGACTGGTGGCCGTGGTAATTTCGATTCCCAGCAATCTTCGATTTGTGCAGTATTCGTGAATTAGTCCGAACACACTTTTCCAAAAAATTCCTCTCTCCACGAAAATTTTGAAAGGTGGCGGAGCCGTACCGCTGACAATTTAAAGTTTTTCTTTGGCGACAAATTCTTTAAATTATTCTTTTGAAAAATACTTACTTTTCAAAAAGTTAGTAAAATCATTCATCTCTTTTCGATAAAGTTCAAGTTTTTTGAGTTGTTTTTCTAGCGGTAATAATTTCATCATTTCTACTCCAAAACTTTGAACTCGGAAGCCACTGAAAGCCCCTATGCCGGCAAAGGTCAGTCTTGCATCAAATGGTGTTTCCCTACCTTGATAAAATTCTGCAAAAAAACCCATCATTTTCTCTTGTTGTTTCAAATTTTCTATCTTCCACTCTCTGTCCAACTGTTTTTTCTTTTCTCCCGTTACTTCTCTCCAACCTTTCGGTTCAGGAGCATAAATTTCTATCCAAGGAAAGGAAAGTCCATGTTTTTCTTCTTCTCCAACATGTCCTTCACAAGACTGACTAGTGGTAAATTCATGGATCAAAAAGGCCGCGACCGGTTCCTTGATTTTTTCATCAAGACCAAGACCATCAGTAATTTTATTTACCTCTTCAAGTTTTTTATCCCACGCAATTTCTTTTTCAGATTTAACAGATTCTTCCTGTTCCTGCGTAGGCGGTTTGGGATTAAAATTTGGTTTTCCTGGATTCATATGATTAAAAATTTTCTTCCCCCAAAACGCTTTGGCTTCGCCATTCTAGTGCGGAATGGGAGAATCGAACTCCCGCCTGATGCTTGGGAAGCACCAGTTCTGCCACTAAACTAATTCCGCTTGGCAGTAGAATAGTAAGATAGCTAAGGTTCTAGGGCAAGGAGTGGCGAGCTTTTCGAGGAATGATATACTATCCAAACTAATAAATTAAAATTCTATGGATCAGCCAACACAGCAAAAAACAGTCGCAATATACTCAACGCCTACCTGCCATTTCTGCCAGATGACGAAGGAATTTTTCATTGAGAAAGGAATAGAGTTCACTAATTATGATGTCTCCAAGGACCTTGAGCGTCGACAAGAAATGTTCAATATCACCAGCCAAATGGGCGTTCCGGTGACTGTTATTGGGGACGATGTAGTTATTGGTTTTGATAAGGAAAAGCTTTCAGAACTTCTCAACATCACCGCCTAACAAAAAACCCGCCACTGGCGGGTTTTTTGTTATTGTGCCCTCCTCAGGAGTCTCTCCTTACAGGAGCTGTACACCTTGTGGATTTTTTCTTTCATCGAAACGACTCAGAAAAAATGCTCACAAGATCTTCGACTCCTGAACAAATGTCTCCCAGACATTTTGGAGTGTTCAAAAACGCTCCGCGTACTTTTGTGCCCTCCTCAGGAGTCGAACCTGAATCAGAGGTTTAGGAAACCTCCGTTCTATCCATTGAACTAAGAGGGCTGTGGGCAAATGTCGCGTGCCCTAGTCTAACACGGTGCTATACTTTTTTGCATGGATGAACAAAAATTGACTGAGATGTATGAGTTTACAAAGGAGAACAATCACATGCTCAAGGCAATGCGTCGTGACGCGTTCATTGGAGGCATTGTGAAATTTGTTGTGTGGGTCGTTCTGTTTATCGTGTTGCCCTACATTGCATGGCTCTTTATTCAGCCGTATTTGCAGGGAGTATTAGACACCTATCAGAATGTTCAAAAGACAACGAGTGCGGTGAGTAACACAACAAGCGTTAATCTTTCTAAATTAGACGAGCTTTTAAAGAAGTTTGGGGGTGGGCAGTAGAACCTAGATTTTAGCCATAAATTCGGCTAGAATACGCAGATTGCTGGGATAGCTCAGTTGGTAGAGCGCGCCCCTGAAGAGGGTGAGGTCCCCGGTTCGAACCCGGGTCCCAGCACATTTAAAAGTTTGTTATAATTTCTTAAACACTATGGATTTTAAGGATGTTCCTAAACACTACGCTTCTCGTTCGCATGAAAAGATGCAGGAGGTTTTAATGAATCCGAGCGCTCCAGGGCCTGCTATTCATTACTACATGATTCGAGGGGGCTCTGATCAGCGTAATGTTACCGTTTGGGAACCAGGACTTGTAGGTGGTGAATATATCAAGACCTATGGCCATTATCATGTTGGCGATCTTGATGAAAACTACTGGATTATTCTTGGAGAAGGTATTGCCCTTCTTCAGAAGCGCGCGCTTGATGCGTCAGGAAATCCTCAAGCGGATGTTATAGAAGAGTTCCGTGCACTCTCTGTGAAAGCGGGGGATAGCGTGTACATGCCGAAAGATTTCGGGCACCTAGTGGTCAATACGGGGAACACCTATTTTGTCACTGCTGACGATAGTCCTGTCGACTTTGAAGAGCGCGATCCAGTATCCTTGCCAGGGCATGCGGATTATAAACCAGTACAACAGATGCAGGGGTTTGCCTATTATGTTATTGAGAAAGACGGCAAGCCTGCGCTCGTGAAAAATCCAAAATACAAAGAGATTCAGAAAACTGATTTTGGTGGTTTACCTGTTGTAGGTTAGGGTACCAATAAAAAAACCGCCCTTAAAGGGCGGTTTTTTTATTTAACCTTTCACTTTGAGCTTTGTTTGACGGTTCTTGTTTATTTTTGGAAGTTTGAGTGTAAGGAGGCCGTGTTTTTCACTCGCCTCAGCTGAGTCGACATCAATTTCAGCAGGAAGGACAATGGTTCGTGCAAATGCTCCCCAATAGAGCTCTCGATACACATACCCATCTTCGCTCACTTCTTTCTGGTCAACGCGCTTTCCCTGTATAGTCACCATGTCTCTGGTGATGGCAATATCCAAGTCTTCTGGTCGTACCCCTGCAACGAGTGCACGGATCATGATATCTGAATCATTCTGGTATACATCAACGGTAAGCTGTGCGGCACCTGGCTCTTCGCGTTCAGGAACAGTAATGGGCCCGCTGTCTTCATCATATGAGTTATTTTGTACCGATGTTTTTTCTTCAAAGGTATCGAAGTCGTTGTCGAAGTTCGCACCAGTAAGTCGATCAAAGAATGAGGGTTTTTTTGCCATAGTACTAAAATGATTATTGGTTTCTTCTTCTCATAAATATCTTTTCCCACCAGAGTGGACGGGCTAGGCTTTTGATGCGTTCAAGTGCAAGTAGTACGAAAATGATACCAAACCACACGCCTAGAAAAACCGTGAGTGTGGCACCTGATCCACTAATGATTATAAGGAAATTAAAGAATGCATGCAATAGAATCGCGAGGATAACTCCTATGACTCCGTACCAAATTTTTTGAATTCGTTCGCGATAATATGCAAATGCGAGTGCTCCACCAATCACCGATGATGAAAGCACATGTACCAGTGTTGCACCAATAAAGCGGAGGTTTCCAGAAACCAAACCTTCAAAGATTTGTCCGTTAGCTAGGGGATTAAAAATAAAAAGTGTATTTTCGAGTGCGGCAAAACCTAGCGCAACAGTAATGAGGTATATTGGAAAATCAATAGGTTCATCAGCATCACGCTTTCGGAGAATCATTACATACGCAATCAAAAATTTTGTAACTTCTTCAATTCCTGCCCATATAAGGATGAGTGGAAAACTCATAGTGAGATATGTAGCAGCTACTTGTTGAAAGGGAAGCACGATGAGAACTCCCACCATGCCCGAGACAAATGCTAAGAAGATGAGTTTGCGTGGTTCGGGGCGCTTCGAGTCTTCAAAGAGCCAAAAGGTAAGCCAAATGAGTACCGGTATCAAACTCAGGAAGAATGCAGCGAACGCTGACTGAGTGCTCATAAGAAAAGAGAACATATAAGTATTCTAACGCCTGAATTAGGGTTTAGGCGATGCCTCATCGGATCCGAAGGGATCATTGAGGTTACAGGTTACAGGAAGGAAAAGCCTTCAAAGAAGTTAAAGAGCTAGAACCTAGAACCTGAAAGCTAGAGGCTAACCCTCTGGCCAGGGAGCCACTATCAATAATTCAGTTTCCTTTTGAGGAAGGTATGTCCATATCTCTTCAGTTACGAATGGCATGAATGGGTGGAGGAGCTTCAGGAAGCATTGCAGTGTTTCGTAGAGGAGTTTTTGTCGAGATGCTTTCTCTTCTTCGCTAGCTCCCTTGAGTATTGGTTTTGATGCTTCAATTATTTCATCTGCGAATCGGTGCCAGATGAAGTGGTACAAAATATCGAAGGCAAGGTCGATTCTAAATTTTTCGATGTGTTCAGAAACATTTTTTGCTATTTCGGTTACTTCTGTGGCTAATAGTGCATCTTCTTTTGTATAGGGAGCGTTTGGCGTGCTTCCGCCACCATTCTCAAGTACGAAGCGAGCAATGTTCCAAATTTTATTTGCAAAATTTTTATATCCGCGAATTTTTTCTTCAGAAATTTTACTATCGGTTCCTGGTGCCATGCCAGCAATCAAAGAAACGCGTACTGCATCCATGCCGTATTTCGCTGCCATGTCTAATGGGTCAATGTTGTTGCCTAGGGATTTTGAAATCTTTCGCCCTTGTCCGTCACGAACTAATCCATGAAGATAGACTTTTTTGAACGGTACCTCATCGAGGAGGAATCCACTCATGAGAATCATGCGGGCTACCCAGAAGAAGAGAATATCGTATCCAGTTTCTAGAATTGAAGTGGGGTGGAAAGTTTTTAAATCTTTTGTCTCATTAGGCCAGCCAAGTGTAGAGAATGTCCATAATCCAGCGGAAAACCATGTGTCGAGTGTGTCAGAATCTTGCTCCCATCCCGCACCTTCGGGTGCAGTGACTCCGACATATGTTTCTTCACCTCGGTACCATACTGGAATACGATGCCCGAACCATATTTGGCGTGAAATACACCAATCTCGGAGGTTATCTATCCAGTGGAAGTATGTTTTTTCGTATCTCTCAGGTGTAATGTCTACTGCCTTGCTCTCCACAGTCTCTCGCATCATTTTCTTCAGGGTCGTTTTCTTTCCATTTTTTTCAAACTCGGTATTGACCCCGACAAACCATTGACGCTTTATTTGAGGCTCTATAATGCCTCCGCCACGGCTGTTTGTTGCGATGTTGTGGACATATTTCTCATCAATTTTATCAATGAGCCCTTTTGCTTTGAGCTTCTCAATGATTAGCGGACGAGCTTTTTTGATGTGATTACCTTGAAATTCTCCTGCTATAGGAAGGAGAAGTCCGCGGTCGTCTATGACTTGCTCTATATCAAGCCCATGGCGCTTCGCAATCTCGAAGTCCACTACCGAGTGCGCGGGTGTAATAGTCATAACTCCTGAACCCATTTCCATATCAGCTGCTTCGTCTTTGATTATCGTTGCGGTGATGGGGCCGTTTATCCACTCAAGATCAAATGTCTGACCATGCTTCCATTCTTTATAGCGAGCATCTTCTGGATGCATCACAACATATTTATCACCAAACTTTGTTTCAGGTCGTACCGTGCCGATGACAAATGGTCCGTATTTGAAATAGTAGAATGGAACGGACTCTTCTACATAGTCCATTTCATCATCCGAAACAGTAGTTTGGAGTTTTGGGTCCCAGTTTACGATTCGGTATCCGCGATAAATGAGACCAGCATTGTACATTCGTACAAAGGCCTCCATGACGGCATGGTATCTCGCGCTATCCATAGTGTAGGCATAGCGAGAAAAATCTAATGAGGCGCCGACACGTTTCATTTGCTCAACAATAGTTTTTTCGCTCTCTTTTACGAATACATCTATTCGTTTTAAAAGTTCATCTCGTCCGAGGTCATGGCGGGTTTTTTTCTCTTTCTTATAAATCTCTCCTTCGACTTTTGATTGAGTAGCGATTGCAGCAGAGTCGGCGCCAGGAATCCAGAGTGTTTTTTTGCCACTCATGCGAGCGTGGCGAATAAGTATATCTTCAATAACGAGCATCAATGCTGAGCCCATATGGAGAATGCCGGTAACATTTGGCGGGGGAAGTACCATTGAAAATGGCTCTGTGCGTTCTTGCGACCCTTCTACTCCGTTCAGGGCAGGTAGATTGTCAGGATTGAAATAGCCACTTTCTTCCCAACGTGTATAGATAGCCTCTTCCGTTTCTTTTGAATTATATGGTTGTAGGAATTTTGGATCCATAATAGAGAATGTTACTCTCCCAGCTTTAAATTCCCAAGCGCCGATAAATTGCTTGCGGTATGTGTTCCCGATAGATGGCGGAGATAGCCAGCTACACCAATCATGATGGCATTATCACCAGTGAGTGTTGCATCAGGGAACAAAAGTTGAATGTCTGAAAAATCTTCATCTACCAACGCGGTAAGTGCGCGCTTAATTTCAGTATTTGCAGAAACACCGCCACCAACCGCTAGGATTTTTGGCTCAGTTGCTTCAAGTGCTCGTTTAGTTTTTATTATTACGACATCGCGTGCCGCATCTTCGAATGCTTCTGCTATTTGTTCTTTAACTTTCTCGTCAATTTTATCCATGTCACGAAGTTTATAGAGCACTGCGGTTTTTAAACCTGAGAAAGAAAAGTCGCATGTATCGTCTTGTGCCATAGGTCGAGGAAAGGAGATTTCATTTTTTTCACCCCGTGCCCGCGACCTTGAAGCAACTTCAGCAATCTGAGGCCCTCCTGGATAGGGAAGATCAAGGAGTCGTGCAACTTTGTCGAATGCTTCACCGATGGCGTCGTCTCTCGTTGCTCCGATGTGTTCATACACAAAAGGCTCTTTCATTACTACGAATTCTGTATGTCCACCTGAAATGAGGAATGCAAGAATAGGAAACTGCATCCCTGAAAGCTGAAAGCTGGAATCCGAAAGCTTTTTTAATAGCGCAGAGAAGATGTGTCCCTCCATGTGGTCAATCCCAATGACGGGGATATTCCAAGCTCGTCCCAAGCTTTCAGCAAAATTAATACCTGTCCAGAGTGCCGGCTCAAGGCCAGGGCCTTTTGTTACTGCAATGAATTCGATGTCAGGTTTTTCAGTTGAAGCGAGAAAGTCTTCTATGTTGCTTTTGAATGTTTGGTCACGGATATTCTCGAGAGAGGAGTCATTTACAGGAGTGTCTTTAGTCCGTGATTTCAAAAGACCGCTTGCCTTGAGGGCCTCAGTTGCAAGTGGCGCAAGATTGTTTTGGTGTTCGCGTTTTGCCAGATTGGGATATACCCCACCGTATGGAGCATGAAGGGTTGCTTGCGAGTAAAGGGCATTTCCGAGGATGGTGAACGACGCGCCCTCAAATGAGCCTTCGCACTCAAGAATTGCTACCCCCGTTTCATCGCAACTGGTCTCAATGGCTAAGATTTTCATGTTCGGTGTATTATAGCGTAATGCAAAGAAACGACCTCCTTGTATGGATGGACCTCGAAATGACGTCTTTGGTGGACGTTACCAAAGACTCAATTATAGAAATTGCGGTGGTTATTACTGACACTAACCTTACTGTTGTCGCTGAAGGTCCTGATATCATCATTCACGCTGATTCAGTGGTTTTTGAAAATATCCCGTCGGATGTATTAGAAATTCACAAAAAAAGTGGAATTATTGAATCTTCCGTTTCGAGCGTGATTACCACCGAACAGGCTGAAAGGGAGGTACTTGCATTTGTTGAGGCACACACTGCCCCACAATCGAGCCCGCTGTGTGGAAATTCCATACATATGGATAGGATGTTTTTACGTCTTCATATGCCTACTCTTGATTCCTATCTCCACTATCGTTGCATTGATGTCTCAACCTTAAAAGGACTTGCGGAGCGTTGGAAGCCCGAAGTATATGAAGAGTGGAGGTCATCGCGAGGTGAGAAAAAGCACCGCGCCAAAGATGACATCCTTCAATCAATAGAAGAATTAAAATTTTATCGGAAACATTTTCTGAAAATATAAAAATAAAAAGCGCTACTCCTCCGATTAATCGGAGGAGTAGCGCGAAGCATACAAACATATGAAATCCCTCTGGCGTGAAGACTTTCCTAAAGACACAAATCCTCTCCACTTTTTCCTCTTTTGCTCACGACCGTATTGGAAGCCGGCAACGATAGCGCTCATCGCTGTTATTATTGCAGGCTCACTTTCGGCCAGCATCGCATATGTATTTAAGCTGATAGCAAATGCCGCTGCCGCTTTATCAGTTGGTGGTTCGTACGAGGAATTAGCGTTGGCATGCGGCATGTTAGTTCTTTTCCTGTTTCTCGCAAAAGCGTTTTGGCGCATTTCAGGATTCGCGGGAATGCGTTGGGCAACTGGTGCGCGAGCAACGGCCCGCCAGACACTCACATCGTATGTGACGCTTCACAGTCGTGCGTATTTTTCCGATAGGTTTGCAGGTTCTATTGCAAATAAAATTAGTCAGGCAGGAGGAGGTATGCTCGAAATAGTTGAAAAAGTGCTTTGGGATTTTCTTGAGCTTATTGTGGCATCCATAGTGAGTTTGATTATTGCTTTTTTCGTTTCTCCCATTATTGCCTCGATTCTTTTTGTATGGCTACTCACCGTTGTTGTAATCAATATGTATTTTGCGCGTAAGCGTCGGCCACTTTCCATGCACGCACAAGCTCTTGAAACTAAATTGACTGGCATGACAGTTGATCTTCTTTCCAATATCACCACGATGCAGGAGTATGCTAGGCGTGAATTTGAAATGGATAACTTTAAGGATGCAATATTGGAACGCCGAGTAGCTGGACTTAAGAACTGGGGTTTTAGTGAATATGTCCTCGTGCTCAACAACATCCTTCAGTTTATTTTTGGTAGCGCCATGCTTTTTATTGCGGTGCTTTTTATGCACAGTGGAATTATATCTCT
The DNA here is from genome assembly GCA_004322365.1 of Patescibacteria group bacterium. GTDB lineage: Bacteria > Patescibacteriota > Minisyncoccia > Phycocordibacterales > Phycocordibacteraceae > Phycocordibacter. Next base: position 104,254 of record SCTS01000006.1, on the reverse strand, counting down.
CGGAGATATCATCCTTGTCATTACGGTTATATTTAGAATAGAAGGTCACTTACAGAGTCTGGGTAACAACATAAACCGCATGTCTAATACATGGGGTGAAGTAGAAGAGAGTCTTCGAGAAATAGTCGCACCGCATGAAATTGCTGATATTGCTAATGCGAGCACCTGTAGTATTTCCGTTGGTGAGATACATCTTAAAGACGTAAGTTTTAAATATGGTGATATCCCGATTTTTGAAAAACTTAATCTTTTCATACCAGCAGGACAGCGCGTAGGTATCGTAGGAAGAAGTGGTGCAGGTAAGTCGACCTTAATGCGTATTCTCCTTCGACATCATGAACTTAACAGCGGAGCAGTTATGATTGATGGCACCGATATAGCTTCAGTTACTCAAGATAGTCTCCGTTGTGGTATATCGGTGGTGCCACAGGAACCATTGCTCTTTCACCGCACTATTAGCGAAAACATAGCCTACGGAAAGCCTGACGCATCGCAGGCAGAAATAGAGGAGGCAGCACGCCTCGCACAAGCTGATGATTTTATTAAACGGCTTGAAGAGGGATATGGGTCACTCGTTGGAGAGCGAGGTGTGAAGCTTTCAGGTGGTGAGCGTCAGAGAATTGCGATAGCACGAGCGATTCTCAAAAATGCGCCCATTCTCCTTATGGATGAGGCGACTGCTTCTTTGGATAGTGAAAGCGAGGTTGCCATTCAGGACGCTTTAAAGGAGCTCATGAAAGGAAAGACGGTTATTGCGATTGCACACCGACTTTCAACTCTGCGTGAAATGGATCGCATTATTGTTATGGATAGAGGGAAGATAATTGAAGAGGGTAGTCATGAGGAATTAGTGAATTTAGGTGGCACCTACTCAGAACTTTGGAATCATCAGGCGGGAGGGTTTTTGCAGGAATAGTTATTGGTCAATAGCCCACAATTTAAATGGTTCGTCCCCATTTCGTTTCGGAAATTTGACTCTCTCAATAAGTACATTGCCTTCATGAAAGTCTGGGACCATTTGCTTAAAGGTTCTTTGCTCGTCAACACCTTTGCTTGTATTTGCTTGCACTATCGCAGTGTTCAGAAAACCTTCTAATTTTTTCCACTGTTCTTCGATTCCTTGAATCTCAGTTTGTGTTAAGGGAGTACCAAGTCGATTCTGAATACGCTCCCTATCTTCGCTGGTGCCAGAGGAAAGTGAACGAATGTCCTCAATGGTAACCCCGCCATCTATTTGTTGCATCAGCATGTATTGTCTTTGATCTTCGGCTGAAATGGGAGGGATGAGGTACCCATAATGTTTCGGAAGTCCTATCCACTCAGGAATGAGTTTATTTCGTTTCCCATTTTCGATGGCTCGATACAAGCCGTCCATTCTCTCAAGTGCCCAATGGACTGATTGTTGAGTCCCTGCCTCTTTGATGGCAACACCGGTTCTCCCGACTGCATACACGCTACCGTTTCCTTCTCCACCTAAGTATTTACGAATGTGCGCCGCCGCCTTCCTCTTATTTGACGAACGTTTGTATACTAGGAGTTTCTTCAAGAGCCGATCATTGTGCGCGAATAGTTTTTTACCTTCAGCAGTAACGAGTAAGGTGGAGTGTTTTGGAACCAGCGAATTTTCTGGTACTTCAGTAATAGTAGTGTGAAACCACTTTTCACCGTCTGCCATTTGTTCTTCTTCCCATTTCGAAGACGGGTTTAAAGACTCAAGATTCATTTTGTGCGCGGTGAGGGATTCGAACCCCCGACATCGTCAACGTCAATGACGCGCTCTACCAACTGAGCTAACCGCGCAAAGTGAGGAAGAGAATGTCCACGCTCTGCGTGAGTATTCTTTCCGAACGCCTGCGCGGGGAGCGTTTCGCTCGCAGCGCAAAGTGTCCGTTTCTTCTTTCCGAACGCCTGCGCGGGGAACCTAGGTTCTCTGCGCAAGTCCGAAAAGAATAGCCTTTCTGAGGGTCTTTTTCAAGGGTTACTGTAACGCACAGTGGTTGCTTGACGATTATAAATCGGAGAGTACGCTTATAAAATAGTAATTAAAATTATTTTTTTATGGGTCAGTCTTTTGGTTCCGGTGAGTCTCGAAGGGACAAAATATCAGGTTTAAACGCTCTCCTTGCTGCTGCGAATGCCAAATTTAAACACACTGGTCCTAAGAGTCCTAAAAGGAAAGCTTTTGAAGCTGGGGCTCAACAGTACTGGCCTGAGGAACATCGACCTGCATAATCTTCAGATTTAGAGAATTTTCAGTTTTTGACAGAGGGGCAATTTTTTGCTATTTTTTCAGTATGAATATGCATAGTCCAGACCGTTTTTTTCGAGATGGGGAAGTGATCGTTTCTCCTCCAAAGTCTATAAAGGCATCAGCTGAAGTAGCGCGACGCAGACAGAATGCAGCAAGAATTAAAAAACAAAATGAAGATCGTGCCAAAAGGAAATAAAAATGTAAGCAAGGTAAAAGGTGTAGAATAAAAGAGTCTCAGTAATGAGACTCTTTTTATATGAACCCTAAAGATATATTAAATAGTGGCGGTATTCTTTTGTACCCTACAGACACCCTCTACGGACTTGGTGTGGATGCGTTGAGTGTTGAGGCCCTCAAAAAACTTCGAGTGCTTAAGGGAAGGGAAGATGGCAAGCCAATTTCTATTGTTGTTTCCGACATGAAGATGGCTGAAGAATATGCCGAAGTGACACCGCTCGCATTAAAACTTGCTGAAGCATTTCTCCCAGGGAAAGTCACGCTTATTCTGAAGGCTAAATCTAATCTTCCTACAGAACTTACTGCAGGAACCGGTACTGTCGGTATTCGTATTCCGAACCATATTCTTTGTTTAAATATTGTGCGTGAGCTCGGACGGCCTTATACAGCGACAAGCGCTAATGTAAGCGATATGGATTCTAAAAACACTGTGTCCGAGATACTTGCTCAATTTGGTGCGGAGGCGCATATGATTGATCGTGTGATTGATGTGGGTGAACTTTTAGAGTCGCTTCCTTCAACTGTTGTGGATGCACGAGGGCTCTCGCCCCATGTGATTCGGGAAGGAGCGATAGCGGAGATCGACATACACGCACTATAAAAACTTAACATATAGGAAGACCTTTATCTCCATGATAGAGTTTGCGCCGTGACCGACATAATCAAGGAAACGCTTCAAGGATCAATTGATCGAGCAAATAAAGCTCACAGTGATTTTAGTGACCCCGAGGGTCGGGATAAACCTACTATTCGGCGATTCAATCGACTTCGCGATTTAATAAACTTTTTTGGATATAGTCTGGAAGATTTCCCAGACGTAAATATGAAACCTCCTTGGAAATAAAAAGTGTTTTTGTTACTTCGGAAACACGTCTGTAAGTTCATCGGAGTGGTAAAACAGTGCGCCGAGTTCTCCAAATAAGTATGCTTTTCCGCCTGTGGTAATTTCGCTACCTGCTGTTATTGGGGAAGGGTTTGGCTTTGAGGCCTGAAAACCAAGGTTAAACAGCGTTACTACCGTGCCCGGATTTTGTGTAATGTCATAGCCAGCTTGTTTCCACTGCGCTTCAACCTCCTTTATGAAGAGAGCTGTATAGAGGTATGAGAAGTAGTGGTCCTTTGGATCGGTGAGGCGCCTATATAGCTCCGCATCATGCTCTACACCTTCAGGGTAGGCAATAAGTGCTCGCATATTGGGCCCTGGGAAAAATGGCGATGTGACATTTTGAGTATTGAGTTCAATAGCATTTGCCGTTTCTTGTTTGATGCCAGAAACACCTAAGGAAAACTGTGCGAGTGAACCTAGGATTTTTAGTGGCTCAAAGTAACTTTTAAATACTTCTCGCTCTGAAGTAAAGAAGCGGATTTGCTCAGGAATGACGACAGAAGCGATCATGCGTTTAGATACCCCCGTCTCCGCTGAAACTCTCGCAATTATTTCCGCATCTTTGCGGAGCCCTTCTCTGACGGTATCCCATTCAGGGGTTTGGTTCCACGCACACTCTTCCTCTGTAGTGTTGAGACAGGGGATGCTGTTTGGGTTTCTATCAAAAAACTGATTTCTTTCTTTAATTGTTCCTCGTACATTCAAAAGTCCAAATTGCATACCCACAAACACTAAAGTAAAAGCCACTCCGATGAGTGCAAATATGCAAATAAGCACAAAGAATATTCTTTTCAAAATAACTCGCATATTTTTTATTTTACAGCAAACGGATTGAAATTGGTGGCGGTATCGTAATAATCTTCTTGCTCTTTCTTTTTGAGGAAAGTAATAACTTTGTATGTGAGCGGAGTGAACAGCACCTCCACAAGGGTTTTAAAGATATAGTTAGAAACTATAAGGGTCACCAAGAGTACCCCTGGCAATACGCCCCAAAAAGCTATTAAAATAAAAAGAGTGCTGTCGACAAGTTCTCCAACCACCGTTGAGCCGATAGTTCTTGTCCAAAGCAATTTTCCTTTTGTGAAAATCTTCATTTTCGCAAGAATGAAGGAATTTGAAAATGAGCCACAAAAATATGCACACAAGCTTGCGAGCACTATGCGAGGAGTGAGGCCGAGAATGGCGTCGTATGCCGCTTGGTTTCCCCAGTCCGCCGCTGGTGGTAATGCTCCGACAATCATAAATACTATCGACATTACTAATGCAGAAATGAAGCCAAGCCATATAACATCTCTCGCTTTCTTATAGCCATACACTTCGGTCATAATGTCGCCGAAGATGTAGCTGAGAGGAAAGAGGAGAGTTCCTCCGTCAAAAGTAAACCAGCCGAAGTCGACAATTTTTGTTGACGCTATGTTTGAGATCAGTAACACTGACACAAAAAAAACGCTCAGAGCGGTCAAATATTTATAACTTTTTTCCATTTGGTGACCCCACCGGGAATCGAACCCGGGTTCCAAGCTTGAAAAGCTTGTGTCCTAACCGTTAGACGATGGGGCCTACAACATACTGCCGAGCAGGATGTTCGGCCAACCCAGAAAAGGTTGAGGCCGAAGCAGAAAATATAGCATTTCCAACCAAAAATGCTAGAATCTGCAAGTTCTACAGGTATTTTTGGAGAGGTGGCTGAGTGGTCGAAGGCACCACACTCGAAATGTGGCGTATGGGAAACTGTACCGAGAGTTCGAATCTCTCCCTCTCCGCCCACAATGAATTCAACGAATCTAACGACTGCTCTCAAGTATCTTCGCAAGGATACGCGCTTAGGGGATGTAGTGAAAAAGAATCCAAAGCCGGATTTTAAGCCTGCACGGAATGTCTATGAAGCGCTCGTGCGTTCTATTGTGTATCAGCAACTTTCTGGGAAAGCGGCGGGGACAATACTCAGAAGATTTCTTGAACTTTTTCCTGGGGCAGGGTATCCCAAACCAGAAGCTGTTCTAAAAACGAGCGTTGCAAAAATGAGAGGCGTTGGGCTTTCGGGGCAAAAAACTGAATATATAAAAGATTTATCAAAGAAGTTTTTAGACGGAACGATTGAGCCGAAGAAATTTAAAGCAATGACTGACGAAGAGATACGCCAGCATTTGATTGCGGTCAAAGGTATTGGGAGGTGGAGCGCTGATATGTTTCTTATGTTTGCCCTAAACCGCCCTGATGTTTTACCAACGGGGGACTTGGGCATTCGTAAAGGATTTCAAAAACTTTTTAAGATGAAGGAGTTGCCTGACTCACAGAAAATGGAGCGTCTTGCTGAACCGTGGCGTCCATACCGCACCGTTGCTTCGTGGTACTTGTGGCGCCTCGCCGACGAGGGTAATCGCTCCCGATGAGTTGTAATAAAGGGAAATATGTGTTATAATAAATCTATAAATACATATGAGTGAAAAACTACAACTCAACCCACTATTAAACAATTTTGAACAAGGACAGCTAACTGCTACAGCAGTAGGGGTTCGTGTGTTTAAAGTTGGTGATTTTGATGAGGCGTCACTAGCTGTATTTAAGCATCAGGTGGATACCGTATCTCATTTTGTATCGACGCTTGGTACTCTCACACCAAAACCCCCACAGGTAAAAATTATTTCAAATGAAGATTTGTCGCCGGAGGGAAAAGAAATACTACAAAAATCGGGTCTTGACGTTGTGTGGGTGAGTCCCGTTACTACGAAGCGACGTGCACGTCTTGGAGCGAAACTCATTGGTGACAAAAGCGAGTCGAAAGGGACTTTTAGTTACGTCGACATGTTGAACTCAGTACAGAGCGGTTTAAATGAGTCGCGTGCCGTTTTCACTAGTTACGATGTTACTGCACGACCAAAGGTGTTGTATCGACAGATGGTCGGCATGCAAACTGTTTATGATGCATGGGAGAAGAAAAAACCAGGAGGTCTCGCTATTGTTGGCTCCATGATGGGAGGGGTTCATGATTTTTCAATTCCACAAGGAGCAATAGACGGTACAACTAAAATTGCGATTGAAAATGTGAGTCGGGCATTTCCTAATAATGCGCTCTCAATGGTGTCCCAGGATACTCATTTTTCTGGTATCGCCGATAATGCCCTTGCCGGTAAGGTTGAAATTAACGGAAAGCTTGAACCAGTAGGTGGTAACGAAGATTTCGAACATGCATTTGAAGGAATGTTGTTTCGTGGCCAAGATGCGGTACTTCTGATAGACCCATGTGTAGAGAACGAACGCGAAGGCGAAGTGAAGGGTATTGAAGCAAAGTATGAGAGACGTAAAACTATTTATATGGTCTATGCAAATAGATTAGTCGATCGGTTGCGACGAGTGCCATTGCCAGAGGAAAGACAAAAGCCTGAAATAGTAGATGTGTCTAACTATGATGTAGCAAATGCCACACTTACGGAGCACTTATTTTTTGCTCGAATTGACGAAAACGGGAAGCCTGAAGTTTTACTTACTGCAGCTCAGAAAGAAAAGGGGATTCAGGCTCCTATTTAAATTGAAAGGCATCTCGCATCAAAAATGCACGGCGACATTTTGAAATACCTTGTATAGGATAATCTAACGGTCGTTAAATTATACTATATAGGGTATTTTTACTCTGTTTTTCTTATGGTCCCTTCGAAGGCGATGCCTCATCGCCTGAAAGCTGGAACCTATCACCTAGAACCTAGCCTAGGTTCCCTCTTCCCAGCTTGAGAGGTAGTGCTTTTGTTCTTCGGTGAGTGTGTCGACAGAGATACCCATGGAAGCGAGTTTCAAATTAGCAACACGGTTTTCTATTTCTGGATCAATTTCGTATACTCCAGCTTTCAATGTTGCTTTGTTTGCTACTACCCACGACGAAGCAAGTGCTTGTGTGGCAAAGCTCATATCCATAACTGATGCAGGATGACCTTCAGCGGCTGCGAGGTTTACTAAGCGTCCTTCACCAATGACATAGAGTCTTTTGCCTCCCACGAGGTATTCATCAACATTTTTACGAACATCTTTAGTGACCTTTTCAGCCATTGCTTCGAGAGCTTTGAGGTTTATTTCTACATCAAAGTGACCTGAGTTACAGAGAATGGCTCCGTCTTTCATGGCAGGGAAGTGGGCTTTGTCGATGACATTGATGTCCCCTGTAAGTGTGCAGAAGATGTCGCCAATCTTAGCGGCCTCTTTCATAGGCATGACCTCAAACCCGTCCATAACTGCTTCAAGTGCCTTAATAGAGTCAACTTCGGTAACTACGGTGCGAGCTCCCATACCGCGAGCGCGCATTGCAAACCCTCGTCCGCACCAGCCGTATCCTCCAACCACAACGACTTTTCCAGCGATGAGAGCATCAGTTGCACGAATGATGCCGTCCAGTGTTGATTGGCCGGTACCGTAGCGGTTATCAAAAAGATTTTTTGTTTTTGCATCGTTTACGGCAACAACAGGGATTTTTAATGCGCCATCTTTTGCCATAGCGCGAAGGCGAATGACACCCGTAGTTGTTTCCTCCATGCTTCCCATAATTTGTGTTGCTTTCTCAGGGTGGTCGCGATGAATGGTGGTTATGAGGTCTGCTCCGTCATCCATGGTGATGACGGGGTTATGCGCAATTGCAGCTTCGATGTGTGAGAAGAATTTTTCTTTGTTTTCAGCACGAATGGCATACACAGGGATGCCATAGTCTTCAACTAAGCTCGCTGCGACATCGTCTTGTGTTGAAAGGGGATTAGAGGCTACCAACAGTACATTGGCGCCACCAGCTTTCAATGTACGCATGAGATTTGCGGTTTCAGCGGTGACATGAAGGCATGCTGAAAAGTTCATGTCTTTAAACGGGAGTTCTTTTTCAAATTGTGCGCGGACATCGCGCAACACTGGCATGTCTCGTTCTGCCCATTCGATTCTTTTCTTTCCAAGGGGTGCGAGAGCTATATCTTTAATGTCGTATTCCATATTTATGAAGGTAGTGATTCTTTAAAATTTTCTTTATAACGCGCCCCCAAGCTTATTGGATTAAAGATATGGGTTTGGGTTCCTCGTAACTCCACTGTATAGCAGGCGACGAGTCCTGCAAACTTGCCTATGGTTTCGAGTGTCCAGCCTTTCAAAAGCCCATGCATAAAGCCTGCACGGTATGCGTCTCCTGCACCAGTTGGGTCAATAGTGCTCTTAGGAGTTCCTGCTGGAACTTTAATAATCATGTTGCCTTTTCGTATTTCTGAGCCTTCTCCACCAAAGGTAGTTACAAGGATTTCTGTGTGCGTGAGCATTTCTTCTGCGCTCCACCCCGTTTTCTTTGTGATGAGTGCTCGCTCATAGTCGTTTACAATACAAACCTTCGCACCTTCCATACCTTTTTTGATGTCGTCGTCAGAGATGTTGCTGATTTGTTGACCTGGATCAAACATAAATGGAATACCGTGTGTGCGACAAAATTCAGGGATGGCACGCATATCTTCTGGGTTGCCAGGGGCAACGATGACAAAAGAATCTTTGTCGATTGTGTGTTCGTTGAGTGCGTAAGGTAATCGCATAGCACCTGGATAGAAAGCACTGATTTGATTGTACTTTTGGTCTGTCATAACGGTGGCGAATGCGGTGCGGAGATTTCCGTTGATGCGTATGCGTCCAGTCCCAATGTGGTGTGAGGTCATCCACTTCATATATGGCTCAAAGTCGTTTCCCGCATTCGCCACTATGACAGCTTCATCACCGAGGAGGGAGAGTGTGTAAGCAATGTTGCCTGCAGTACCTCCGTAGGACTCTTCTAGAGAGTCTACATAGAAGCTCACATTGATGTCGTGGATTTTTTCCGGCAGGATATGATCACCAAAAAGACCTTTATAGTCCATGATGCGGTCGTAAGCGAGAGAACCTGAAATGAAGATCTTCATGTGTAGATTCTATTTAGTTTTCAAATGAACATAGATGTCTTCTAGTGCCTTCACTGCATCTCCTGCGGCGATGTTGTTTTGATGGTACAAGCTACTAGTGCAATCACCAGCAGCCCAAATTCCTGTGCACGATGTTTGTTGTGTCTTGTGATCAATAATAATGCGTCTGTATTGATCGAGCTCAACTAAGCCGTCAACGAATTCAGTTGAGGGAACCATGCCGATTTCAACAAATATTCCTGAAACAGCGAGCGTAGATTCCGCCCCAGTGACGAGATTTTTATACCGAAGACCGTTCACAAACTTCTCTCCAGTGATTTCAAGCGTTTCAGCGTTTAGCAGTCCGCGCATGTTTGGGTGTGCTAATACTTTCTCAACGGTGACAGGGTCAGCGGCGTATTGTTCTCCTCGGTGTAAGAGTGTAACGCTTTTTGCGTATGCCAAAAGTTGGGCGGCTGTTTCAAACCCAGCATTACCTCCGCCGATGACTACAACATCACTTCCGCTAAACAGTGGCCCGTCGCAAGATGCACAGTAGGTGACTCCTTTGTTGTCGAACTCATGAGCACCCGGAACATCAAGTTTTCGTCTTGCGCCGCCGGCTGTTACGAGTACAGTTTTTGCATTGTAGGACTTACCAGTCTTTGTGGTGATGGTGAAATGTCCATCTTCTGAAGCAACCTTGAGCACACGCTCTCCTGTAACAATATCGACAACGGAGCCTGCATATGCGCGCACATGTGCTTCAAGGTCCTTTGCAAGCTGTGCGCCCGATATTGCTGGTGTGCCAATCCAGTTTTGTATTTCCTCTGAAACAACACTTTGTCCGCCAAAAAGATCAGTAATCAGTACTGTTTTTAAAAGTTTGCGTGCTGCGTATACGCCTGCCGCTGAGCCTCCTGGGCCACCTCCAATTATTGCAACATCGTACATTTGATTTAGTGAAATATGTGATTCAGCAGACGAAGTAGCGACTTCGGGTCGCCCCCACGTCAATTAAGGGGCGACCCAGCACTGTTCATTGAAGCCCGACCCGCGTCCATTAAAGCGCGGCTCCTGACTTTAGTTTCTAGTTTACAGCATAGTGAAGCGAGAGGAAAGAGAATCAGAATTCTCTTTCCTGAGAGAGCGACGGCTGTATTCTTGAATATAGCTTTTGGCTTTAAACAGCAAGAAAAAAGAAATCCCCAACTCTCCAACATATAAAGAAAGCTGGAATATTCCAGCTTTCTTTCTCTCTCTCTGACTACAAATCCTCGTTACTAGTTCTTACGATTTCTGCGCAAGAATGCAGGAACTGCTGCCCATTCATCATCTTCTTCGGCTGGTTTTGGTGCTGGCATGTCGCGTCGTACTGGCGGAACGATCTCCTCGTCATCCACCCGACTTGGCATTATAGTATTGTATATTTTTCCTGCCTCCTCTTCTTTCTTCTCTTTCTTTGCACCGATTTGGAAGAGAGGTTGCCCGTGCACACTTGGTGTCTCTTCAGGGAATCCAGTTGCAATGACGGTTACACGAACTTCGCCCTTCTTAAGTCGCTCATCTTTTGATGTGCCAAAGATGACTTTTGCATTTTTGTCGATTGATTCAGTGACAATTTGTGCTGCGGCCTGTACCTCAAGAAGTCCCAAGTCTTCACCTCCAGCAATTGAGAGCAAGACGCCTTTTGCGCCGTTGATAGAAATATCGAGGAGAGGGGAGTTGATTGCCAAACGAGCTGCTTCTTCTGCTCGCTTATCGCCTTGTGCAATACCGACGCCCATCAAAGCAGAGCCCGCATCTTCCATGATTGATTTGATGTCAGCGAAGTCGAGGTTGATGTTGCCTGGTGTGGTGATGAGGTCCGACACACCTTCGACTGCTTGTCGCAATACTTCATCGCAGAGTGCGAATGCACTTCGTACCGTTGTGTTTTGATCAACGACAGCAAGCAGGCGGTCGTTAGGAATGACAATTAAAGCGTCGACTTCTTTGCGGAGTTCATCAAGACCTTGTTCTGCAAGGCGCATGCGTTGCTGACCTTCAAATGAGAACGGCTTGGTAACAACCGCTACTGTGAGCGCACCAGTTTCTTTTGCAATTTTTGCAACGATAGGTGCGGCACCTGTACAAGTACCTCCACCCATACCTCCTGCAATAAAGACCATGTCGGATCCGCGGAGCGTGTCTTGGATTTCAGATTGTGTTTCTTCAGCGGCGCGCTTGCCAACTGCTGGATTCATTCCAGCGCCGAGGCCTCGTGTGAGATTTTTCCCAATGTGGATTTTTGCTTTTGCCGCTGACTGCTGGAGGTCTTGTGCATCGGTGTTGATCACGATGAAATCAACCCCTTTTACTTTCGATGCAACCATGTGGTTGATGGCATTTTTACCAGAACCGCCGATACCGATGACGCGAATTCGTGCTGATGACTCCATTTCTGAATGTACCTGTACCATGGTGTTTTTTGAGTGTTATTAAGCTAGTCGCCTTATAATAGAGAAAATGAACCCTCGTTGCAATGTTTGACTTTTTTATCAAATTGATTCGTTATTTAATGAAAATGAACGACCTCGTAGGTCGTTCATTTTCATTAAAAACAGAATAGGATGAGATGTTAGGGTAAAAACTGTCGCAAGAATCCCATAACGGAGTTGCTTACTTCTTTGATGGCGATGCCAGCAGTAGGACGAGCGAAATTATCACCGGTGAGTCCCCATATAGTGAGTCCATACGCTACTGCCCATGACGAATCTTTTATTTTTGCATCACTCGCAATGTTGAGTGATGCAATTTTCGAATGGAGTTTCAGCGCTGACTCCGCGATTTCTTTTATAGGGCCAATACCGGAACCACCTCCTGAAAGAACAATGCCTGCAGGGAGTAGTTGATCTTTACCAAGTTTTTTTAAATGACCATCGATGAGTTCAAAGATATCAGTGAGTCGCGCAGTCAAGATGTCATCAAATTTTTTCTTTGAGTAGGTAGCGTTGGTTATTGCACCGAGTTTCAATTGCTCCGCTTCATCAAGCGAGATTCTGAGTCCCAAGGCAATATCTTTTGTGATGTCCATCGAGCCAATGCGAAATACTTTCAGTGATACCGGCATACCGTTATCAAATACAACTATTGAAACTGTTTCAGCGCCTATGTTTGCAAGAACACACCCGGCTTTTTTTTCAGCATTTGAAAGAGTAATGATGGATCCTGCGAGAGGTGACGCCATAGTATCAGCCACGGCAATATCAGCTCGCTCAACGGATTCAATGAGGTCGTTTACATGTTGCTCTAAGCAGGTCACGAACAGTGTTTCGACAGAAAGTTTTGTTCCTTTCATGCCGTGTGGGCGACCTAACACTTCTGAACCATCTATTGAAAACACCAAAGGCACGGTGTGGAGAATTTTTCTGTTTACTAGTCTTCCTGATACATTTTCACGAGATGCGTCAATCGCTTTTTCGATATCAAGATCAGTAACCTCAGCGTCAGCTCGAGAAATAATTGCGTCTCCTTTGCCTCGTACTTCATCAAGTCCAATGCCACCGATAGAGAGAAAGGCAGTTTTTATTTTTACACCTGCAAATTCTGAAGCCTGTGCTGCGGCAATGCGAATTGATCGAGCTACATCGTCTGCGTTTACAATGTAGCCATGTCGAAGACCTTTTGACTCTGCGTACCCGGTGCCTATGATTTTAGGAAATAGAGAAGTTCGGTCTGCCGATTCACGCGCAATGACAACGCGCACCTGATAGGTGCCAATATCGATGCCAACTGCGATACGGGGTGCCATTGTAACTAGGGGATAGGGGTTAGTGGTTAGGGGATAGGCGACGCTTCGTCGGGTCCGAAGGGATCATGACGCTAATCGTCGGATCCGTAGGGATCATGTGGTTTTTACCACAAAACGTTGTCGTCAAACTTATCCTATCACGCATACCCTTAGTAAGGACTCGCAATTCTCAACAGTTTGCAGAATTTTCGCTCAAGCGCTTCCATTTTTTTGCTGTGGTCATGCCCTTGTAAGTGGAGCATTCCATGTACGAAAAGGAAAGGAAGGTAGGTAGAGGTATTCATTCCAAACTGTGGTGCCTTTTTTTTGACCACACTCATACAGATGTATATTTCTCCAGTTTTTTTGGATAGAGGGAAGGAAAGAATGTCAGTCGGGACATTTTTCCTGCGGTATTGCCGATTTAGTTCCTGCATTTTTCGTGGCGGGACGAAAACAAGTGAGAGTGCATACTCTTTCCCAAGCACTTTTCTTTTCATCATTGAAAAAGGCACTCGTGGTAGTGAGTGCCTTGCAGTATTTGTGATTGCGAAATTCATTTCTTGCTCCTCTCTAAAATCTGACCACTGTTTTATTTTGCGCGCTTTTGAACACGGGCATTTGGATCAACGAGACCGAGTCTCTCCAAAGTAGCTGATTTTTCATGCTTAGCGATACGGCGGAGCGCTCCGGCACGGCGCTTACTCTGCGATAGTTCGCGTTGGCGGTATCGGTTATTTTTGACGCGACGGATAATTCCAGCTCCGAGTACTCGTTTTGAGAAACGGCGTACCAAGCCCATGGTATTTTCGGTTCCGGTCTTTGTTACTGAAACATTAATCATTGTGGTGTGTATTAAAGCACAACCTGCTTCGAGAAGCAACCAAAGGTGCTAGGTGCTAGGGGTTAGGTTCTAGTTTTAATTAAATTTCAGAAAAGCTAGAAGCTAGCACCTAGAACCTGGCACCTAACTCCGGTGGCCTCGGCTCACATACTGTGCGAGCTTCTCGAGAGGTAGTGTCATTTGTGCTTGTGTGACGACTGAGCGCACGATGGCGGTGTGATCCAAGGCTTCGCGTTGTCCAATGATGGCAATATATTTACTTCCCGAGTCTGTTCCTTTCTGCACTTGATCACGGAGGCTATCCAACATCAGTGCCTGACCTACTGCAACTTGGGCACGCCAGAGTGCCTCAAGCAATGCGAAAGAGCGAAGTTTTGCAGCGTCTCCAACGTGCACAATAAAGCACGCTGGCTCATCGTCGAGTGAATCAACATCAACCCGTCCCTGCATTTCCAAGCTTATCGCGACCGCTGGCTCTGCTTGGGTACCTCGTGCGCGTTTTGCACATTCGTCATACCTACCACCACTTGCAACACGCACCCGTTCGCCTTTTTTGTTTGTTCCTTCAATTGCAAATAAAAGCTCCGACTCAATACCCGGTTCTGCAATTAGTCGAGACTGTATGGAATAGGCAATACCTACTGATTCAAAGAGGGAAAGAGTCGAGAGCATTGTCTTGCGTGAATTTTCCGAAAGGTAATCGATTGAACGTGGCATTTGTTCGGCACCTGGATCATTTCTCATGATCATGGTGCGGTAGGCTGAATCTGGATCATGCGGGGTAACTTGCTTCAAATCTTCTGGAATTGCTTCGGGATGTTTTTTGAAAAAGTTTCCTAACTCGCGAGTGAACCTTTTGCGCGACTCTGCATCACCTACTGATGATACGAGTACAGAAAGGTCAGTGAATCCCGCAACATCTACAATAGAAAGCGCTGTTTTTATTACTATTGCTGGTGCAATTGCGTGGCGCGTTGAAAAGATACCAAATGAAAGTAAAGTGCCCGTACCTTTGCGTGACACTCCCCAAGATTGTGTTGGTCCTTTACCACTTTGAGCGAGGTTAACGAGTGCGCTTGATGCTGTTGTTTTTTGATCCGTAGTTGCACTTGTCGCAACGAGCGCCCGACGTGGAATTGCTGCGGGTTGCGTTGTGAATCCGTATGCATAGGCAATGCGTGCAATTGATTGCTCGAGGGATTCATTTTGTTTTCCTTTTTCAATTGATCGCATGTTTGTTATTAGTGATTAGTAGTTTAGAGAACTAGGTAGGAAAGTTATTGTTGTAATGAAACTGACCCAGGGAATAGATGTATTCGGTTTGGCGGGAAAAGTCTAACCACAGGACGACCGATGATGTCAGTGCGCGACAAGTTGCCCCACGATCGAGAATCAGAACTTTCGTTGCGATTGTCACCCATGACGAAATATTCGTCGTTTCCGAGTGTGTACGTGGTGTGTTCGTCACGCATTCGAGATAGATCGATAAAGGATTGATCAATAGTGAACGGCTCCGCGTTAGCCCTATGAATGATTATTTTTTTATTTATAGTTTCAATTGTTTCATTTGGTAAGCCTATGATGCGCTTGATGAAAAATGTTTTTGGGTCTTTAGGGTATCGCATAATGATGACATCACCCCGTTTTGGGTCTTCAAAGTGGTAGGTAAGCTGGTCAACAATAAGATATTCATTGTTTTCAAATGTAGGCACCATAGATGCTCCGCGTACAACAAAGGGTTGTGCGATGAACCAACGAACAGGGATAACAATGAGGAGTGCGATGAGTGCGAACTTGATTGTGTCTGTGACAATCTCACGTCGCGTGTCATTCATAAGAAGAATTGTACGCTTCGCTACTATTGCGCGCAAGGTTGTTTTCGTTGTCCAATGCTATTTATGCAAAAATATTTTTTTCGTATACACTTGTCAGAGGTTCTAGGTGCTAGGGACTAGGTGTTAGCTTTTAATTTTCAAAAAGCTAGAACCTAACACCTAGAACCTAACACCTGCTTCAATGAAAATCATCGTTGGACTTGGTAATCCTGGAGAAAAATACGAACACACGCGTCACAATGCGGGGCGTATGGCACTTGATTGGTTTAGGAAGAAGTATGATTTTTCTGATTGGGAGTTTAATAAAAAAATAAACGCACACACTGCGGAAGGGAAGGTAGGAAAAGTGAAAGCTCTACTCGTTATTCCTGATACTTTCATGAATAATTCTGGTAAGGCTGTCGCGGGATTAGTGAAATCAAAAAAAGCCGCATCAGAATTACTTGTTGTCTACGACGACCTCGACATTCCGTTCGGTGTTTTTAAGATCTCCTACGGAAGAAGCTCTGGTGGGCACAATGGACTCGAATCGATTATTCGTGCAGTGAAAACGAAAGGTTTTCCACGGTTGCGTTTTGGCGTTTCGCCAGCAACTCCATCTGGAAAATTGAAGAAGCCTTTGGGAGAAAAAAAGGTTCTCGATTTTCTTTTAGGCGAGTTTGCAAAAAAAGAACGGGAGGTGATGCCAAAAGTTTTGAAAAAGGCAGGGGAGTCGATAGCAACTGTTATTGAAGAGGGGTATCAAATAGGCATGAACAAGTGTAATTAGTTTTTTCACTCTTCAGCAAAACCGAAGATATATGAGTGTGAATTTTTTCTTCTACTTAATTTCTTTTCTCCGTTTTATTTAGACCGATTTAGGGCGGTATAGGATAAAATAACGGTCGTTATTTTATCCTATACAGCGATTTCATCACTATTTGTTGGCACACACCCACACAGTAAGCATAAAAAAATCCACCTCAATTTTGTTGAGGTGGATTTTTTATTGTTGCTACCGTCCTTATTTTGGTTTTTTAAAGGAGAGTGTCATGCGATGCTCTTTTGGCTCAAAGAGTGTGATGGTGAATGGGTAGGTTTTACCAAGGCCCAACATTTCGCGAAGTTCAGCTTCTGAAGCAAATTCTGAAACATGTACTAGTCCAGCAACACCTTCCTCAATTGAAGCGAGTGCACCGTACTTGTTGTACTTAATGACCGCAGCATTTACTTCTCCGTCTTTCTTGTATTTCGCAGCTGCAATAACCCAAGGGTCTTCCTGAAGTTGTTTCAAGGAGAGGGAAATCTTGCCGTCTTTGATGTCGATAATTTTTACTTTGATTGGCTCGTTTACCTTTGCAAATGCACGAGGATCTTCAACGAGACCCCAGTCAATTTCAGAAATATGGACCAATCCTTCGAGTCCGTCCTCAACTTTCACGAAGATACCGAAGTCGACGATCCCAGTGACCATTCCTTCTACAACATCGCCCACTGCATAGCGGTCAACAAGCGTTCCTCGAGCCTCTTTAGAACCTCCGCGTTCTGAGAAGATAAGTTTTCCTTCACGAGGATCTGCGGTGATGATAGAAACTGACATGTTTGTGCCAATCAATTTCTTCAATTCATCCAAGATGAGCTGTTTCTCACCGTTTGCAACACGTGGGTAGTGCTCAGGCTTCAACTGTGAAGCAGGAAGGAAGCCTTGAATGCTCTGCCACGCAATAATGAGTCCGCCTTTGTTTGCATCTTTAACAGGAAGCTCGAACACGGTACCTGTGGCGATTGCTTTTTCAGCATCCGACCAGATCATTGCCTGACGTGCTTCCTTGAGGGAAAGTTCTATGTAACCTTCTTTGTTGTGACTCCCGACTATCTTTGCAGATACGGTGTCGCCCAAAGCAACCTTGCGAAGCACATCACGAGCTGAAAGGTATTCGCGTCCGTAAATGATACCCGTTCCGAATGGGGGAAGGTCTATGTAAATTTTTCCTGAACCAATGAAAATAACCGGTCCTTCGACCGTATCTCCTTCTGCTGGTGGAATGACGCTTTCAAGGAGAAGTTTCTCCATCTGCTCATTCACCACAGGCGTTACTATTTCTTTTTTCTTAGACATTTAATCAGTAATCGATTGGGCGCTTCTAGGTTCTAGCTTCTAGGGGCTAGGTTCTAGGAAGGATTAACACCAACCAAAGTGATAAAAAGCCCGAGGGCTTTGTAGGAAATTTATACCATATATATCCACCGAGAACAAATCAAGGGTATACGATGTATGTAATGGCTGAAGGCAATGAAGGATTTGAAAGTGCAGGTTCACCTGAACATTCACTAGTTACATTACAGAACGATATTTTTTTCAAGTCAGTTTTTAATTTTGCGATGGCTACACGATTCGGCCCCTTATGGTGGACGCTGATGTCTCGTCCACCTATGTCACGGGACCAAGGTGGAGTGAAGTAAGCGCTGGAATCTGAAAGCTGTCGCGTGGTACAATCACGCGTACTATGATCATTCAACGAGCAGGCGGATATTGTTTTAAGATTTCTTCAGGGGATACCACTCTTGCTCTTAATCCTCCATCCTCCAAGAGTAAGCACAAAGTTTCTAAATTCGGTTCAGATGTTGTGGTCATTTCCGTACCGCACGAAGATTGGAATGGGGCAGAGCAGGCAACGCATAATGGTAAAGAGCCTTTTGTGGTGTCGGGCCCTGGTGCGTATGAAGTTGGAGATATTATTATTACTGGCTACGGAACTCCAGGGTCATATGGTGATGTAATGTCTGATGTTGGCAACACTGTCTATATAATTGAAATGGACGGCATCCGAGTGTTAGCGCTTGGGGCTCTCTCTGCTCCAAAATTACCTCCAGAAGTGAGAAGTGAACTTGATAACATTGGCATTGTTCTTGTGCCAGTGGGTGAGGATACTCTCGATGGGAAAGTTGCACATGACTTGGTAAACACCATTGAAACCAAAGTAATTATTCCTTATGCTATCGGCAAGGATGATGCCTTGAAAGTTTTCTTGAAAGCAGAAGGTGTTGCTGACACAAAACCAATTGACAAACTTACCGTGCGTGCAAAAGAACTTGCCGCTATGGATGGGGTAGTAGTGCTTCTGTCCTAAGTTTTTTGTCCACCTAAGTACTCCGAGTATGTTCAAAGCTTTTGAAAAACTACGACGAGCTCCACACCATACTCGTGAAAAGTTTACGGCATTAATTAGCGTGGTTATTGTCGGGCTCATTACTCTCGTCTGGTTTGTACTATTTCTGTTTTCTGTTTTATCTACTGATTTTTATAAGGCACCTACATCCAGTGCAACTTCTGAGGTTTCTCAGGTTAACCTTCAGGCACCATTTTCTGAATAGTTTTTTCAATAATGCATAAGTGGTTTTTACCGCACCTCAGTGCTATAATTTAAGAAGAATATGGCTCGAAAGAAAGTGCAAACAGCACCTGAAGATAGTACTCCGGAGGCCGACATGGGCCTTCGTGTCATTTCGCATTCAATTGTTACTGAAATGCGCGAGTCGTACCTCGACTACGCAATGTCCGTTATTACTGCGCGTGCTTTGCCTGATGTGCGTGATGGTTTGAAGCCAGTACATCGTCGCATCCTCTACACCATGCATCGTATGGGCCTCACTGCTACTTCAAAACCTCGAAAATCGGCTGCGGTAGTTGGAGATGTTTTGGGTAAATACCATCCGCACGGCGACACTGCTGTCTATGAAGCAATGGTCAAGATGGCGCAAAATTTCACCATGCGGTATCCCTTGATTATTGGACAAGGAAACTTTGGTTCAATCGATGGCGACTCAGCTGCTGCTATGCGTTACACCGAAGCAAAGATGTCAAAACTCTCCGCTGATCTTCTTTCGGACTTGGATAAAGATACTGTTGAATGGCGTCCCAACTACGACGGTACTCAGAAGGAGCCTAATGTTCTTCCTGCAGGAGTTCCTAATATTCTTTTGAATGGAACCCTTGGTATTGCTGTGGGTATGGCAACCAATGTGCCACCGCATAACTTAGGTGAAGTGGTAGATGCCACGGTGCATCTTATTGATAATCCTGATGCAACCGTTGATGAACTTTTGCAATTTGTTCAAGGGCCTGATTTTCCAATTGGAGGTATTGCGTTTAATTCAAAAGATATTGCCCATGCGTATGCAACGGGGCGCGGGCCCGTGGTGGTTCGAGGAAATGCAGAAATCACTGAAGATAAAAAAGGAAACAACATCATCCTTATTACCTCTATTCCGTACCGTGTAAACAAAGCCGACCTCATCATAAATATTGCGGACTTAGTGCGTGATAAAAAACTTGAAGGCGTGAGAGATCTTCGTGACGAATCAACCACTGATATTCGTGTTGTGGTGGAGTTGAAGAATAATGCTCAACCACAGCAGGTGTTGAACTACCTCTATAAGCACACGCAACTTGAAGACGCATTTCACTACAACATGGTGCTTTTGGTGGACGGTGTACCTGAAACACTCTCACTTTCTGCAATCCTTTCGTATTTCATTGAACACAGAAAGGTTGTTGTAAAGCGACGCACTGAATTTGATTTGAGACGCGCACAAGAGAGAGAGCATATTTTGCTTGGACTTAAAAAAGCACTTGATCACATTGATGAAATCATCAAGGTTATTAAGGCAGCAAAAGATGTTCAGAGTGCCCACAGTGATCTTCAAAAGAAATTTAAGTTCTCTGAGCGCCAAGCTACAGCCATTCTTGAAATGCGCTTACAAAAGCTCGCCGGTTTGGAGCGTAAAAAAATTGAAGACGAGTTGAAAGAAATACAGGCACTCATTAAGGAATTGGAAGAAATACTTTCTTCAACAAAGAAAATAATGAAAGTGGTGAAGGCTGAACTCTTGGCGCTTCGCGAGAAGTACGCAGATGAAAGACGCACCAAAATTGTGAAGGGTGGTATTAAAAATATGTCAGACGAAGATTTAATTCCTGACGAAGCTGCGATGCTCACACTTACTTCTACTGGATATGTGAAGCGCACCAGCCCAAGCGAGTATAAGAAGCAAAATCGTGGTGGCGTGGGAGTTATTGATTTGAATACAAAAGAAGAAGATTTTGTGACGCGGTTCTTGGAAGGCTCTACTCATGATTCGGTGCTCTTTTTCTCTGATCGCGGGAAAGTATACCGAACACGCATGTACGAAGTACCGGAAGGAAGGCGAGCCACAAAAGGTAAGTCAATTATGAATGTACTCCCGCTTTCTGCGGAAGAGCGCATTACATCAATCGTTGCATTGACTAAGAAGTCAGCAACATCTTCCTTCATGCTCATTACCGAGAAGGGAGTTGCAAAGAAAGTGAAAGCAGATCAATTTGAAGATGTGCGTCGTTCAGGCATTATTGCGATGTCATTGCAGGCAGGGGATAGCCTAATTGCCGTTCTCCCTGTTGAAAAGGGTGAGAGTGTCATTTTGGTAACGGCAGGAGGTCAGGCGATTCGCTTTAAGGAATCTGATATCCGTGAAATGGGGCGAACGGCTGGCGGAGTGCGTGGTATGAAGTTTGGAAGTAAGGATAAAATAATTGCAGCAGATGTTATAAAGAATGAAAAAGAGAGTGAGGTTTTGGTTCTCGCTGATATGGGATACGGCAAGCGAACACCTGCAAAGGAATACAAAATACAAAAACGCGGTGGTTCGGGCATTAAGACTGGTAAAGTGACTCCAAAAACTGGTTCGATTATTGCGGCGCGCGTTGTTACCCCAGAAATGTCTGAAATAATCGTTGCATCAAAAAACGGACAGGTGATTCGAACTGAGCTTTCACAGGTACCAACACTCTCGCGCGCCACTCAAGGGGTGCGCATTATGAAGCTTCGTGACGGTGACAAGATTGCAGCATTTACGGCCTTTTAACTTCTAGCTGTCAGGTTCCAGCTTTCAGCTGCCAGCTTCTGAATTCTGAGTTTCAGAAAAGCTGAAAGCTTTTAGAAATCAAAACCAAAAGTCAGTTTTCTCCCCATCTACGTTTTTGGTTTTAGGTAAAGACTATATACTGAAAATGTGTTCCTGAATCCTAAAGACATTCTTTCCCATGTTCCTATAACTGCCCACGCAAAAGTGGGTGATTTTGGAGTAGGTGCTGGGCACTATTCATTTGCGTTGGCTGAAAAACTTGGTGCAGAGGGTACTATTTATGCTTTTGATGCGTTTGGTCCAGCACTCGATGCTATTCGTCGGAAAGGGGAACACTATCCAGCTGAGTTTCATACATTGCAGTCGGATTTGAATGAGCCTATACCTATCGCAGAAAATCTTCTCCATATTGGTGTGGTGGCAAACATACTTCACCAAATTCGTGAGCGTGAGCGTTTTGTGATGGAGGTTGCGCGTGTGGTACGCCCCGGAGGCACGGCACTTGTTGTGGATTGGATCTCCTCATTTAAAAATATGGGACCTTCATCTGAGGCTGTGCTAGCCCCAGGGGAGGCGGTTCGTCTTTTCAGACAAGCAGGTTTTGAAACTGGAGATATGCTTCCTGCAGGAACACATCATTTCGCATTTCTTGCGACGTTAAAGTAATTCTCTGGAAATCTATGCAGATTAGAAGCATGAGAGGCGGTATACTGACACTATGAAGCTTTTTAATGTAATCGTCGTCGGTATTTTTCTTGCGCTCGCCATTGGCGCAGTTATCATTTTTTCAACATTCAGTGCACTAAATAAAAATAGCGTTGGCAAAGTGTCTGTGTGGGGCTCGCTTCCTCTCTCTACTTTTGAAGCAGTAATGGGTGGTTTGCAGGAAGGGAACAGTGTTTACGATGGTGTTACCTATACATTTGTTCCTGAGGCCGAACTTATTCCAAATCTTGTTGAAGCCATTGCTGCAGGCAGAGGCCCTGACTTGGTTATTTTTCCTGCTGAATATCTACTCTCTCAAGGCGACAAACTGACATCTATTCCCTATAGCAATGTGAGTCGTCGTGAATTTCAGAACACCTTCATTCAGGCAGGTGAGGTGTTTTTGGCCAATGATGGCATAAAAGGAATTCCATTTACTGTTGATCCTTTAGTGATGTATTGGAATCGTACATTGTTTGCAAATGCAGGTCTTGCACAGCCACCAAAGTTTTGGGACGAACTTTCTGACATAGCTCCGCGTCTTACAAAAACACAAGAAAATGGAACATTGACTCAAAATTCCGTTGCACTTGGTGCGTGGGATAACATCTTTCACGCAAAGGCTATTTTCCTTACACTCGCTCATCAACTTGGAAACCCTGTCGTTGGAAGAAATAGCGAAGGGGCATATGTATCTATGATTTCAGAAGGAGCTGTGGAGAGCGGTGCCCTTACACCTGTAAATTCCGCTGTTCGTTTTTATACTGATTTTTCTGATCCAGTAAAACCCGTGTATTCATGGAATCGCTCAGCACCAGAATCACGAAATGCATTTCTTGCAGGAGGGGTGGCTATGTATTTTGGTTCCGTGAGTGAGCTCTTGGGGATGCGTCAGGCAAATCCAAATTTAAACTTTGATGTGGCACCAGTCCCATCAGTTCGAGGTGGCGGGGCAGGAGTTTCAGCCGAGGTGACGGCGCTCTCGATTCCCCGAGGAAGTCGCAATACTGGAGGAGCACTTGCAGTTGCGCTCGCACTTACCACTACAAACTCCCAGCAAGCGCTCTTATCGCTTATCTCACTTCCTTCAGTTCGAAGAGACGCAGTGTCAAATAATCCAAATGATCCATACGGTGCAATGTTTCAAAATGCCGCAGTGCTTTCATTCTCGTTTCTTGATCCCGACCCATCAGCAACGGACGCAATTTTTAAAAGGATGATGGAAAGTGTGTCCTCTGGAAAGCTTCGGGTAACGGAGGCATCACAGGGAGCACATAGCGAATTGCAGGCACTTTTGAGGTAGGCATTAGTCTGTGAGGTATAGTGTTTAGGAAAAGATAAGAATATAAAGAAATCGACATGATGAAAAAAATATTTGCACGAGCCCTTCCGTTTTCGCTATCGTTAGCGCTGCCTTTTGTGGTGCTTGCATCTGGTTGCGATAGTGCGACCGCAGGCGGTCTTTGTAATCCCCTTGGATACAACTCGTTGTGGGAATTTTTACAGCGAATGCTTCAGTTAATTACTCAAATTGGTTTTCCTGTGATTGTGCTTTTCATTGTATTCATAGGATTTAAATTTGTTACCGCCGAAGGAAAACCTGAAGAGATTGCAAAAGTTAGAAGCCTCTTTTTCTGGGCAATTGTTGGCTCTTTAGTGGTACTTGGAGCTCAAGCACTTGCACTTGCAATACAGGCAACTGTTAATGATATTCAGGCTGGCTTGTAAAAATATTTATGACACTGACATCGATTATTAACACCATGACGGATGTTGTGACGATAGCGGTTCCGTGGGTTCTCGTGTTTTTGATTTTTTATTGGAATGCTTACAAAATTATTTTTGACGCTGACAACGCAGAAAAAAGAAAACAGGCGCTCCCTCGCCTTATATGGAGCATCGTTGCGCTCGCTGTAATATTTTCTTTGGGTGGAATCGTCAATATAATTAGCAACACGCTTCTTGGCTCAAGTAGTTCAACATTTGCACCTTCTAGCTCTAGTCCTTCACCAGCTTCACCTGGGTTACTAGGTGGCCTACCTACGGGTTCAAGTGGTACTCCAGGCGGGACGCTTGGTACCCCAGCACCAGGCACTTCTCCAACTACTCCACGCTCACCAATTAACCCAAATATAGACCCAAGAGGAGAAATACGAACCCTACCTTCTTCTGGAGCTAATCCAGTGCGGGATATTTAAAAAATTATATATTTTCATATGAAAAAAATAATCGGAATGACTTTTGTTAGCGCGGTGGCATTCATACCAGTTTCAACATTTGCAGCTGCAAGTACCATTCAAGATGTGTTGCGTAACCTCAACCTTCCGCTTCAGTTGGCAACAACGCTTGTAGTAATGCTCGCGCTCCTCCTCTTCTTTTGGGGTTTAGCTATGTATGTTTTTGGCTCGTCTAATGATGAAAAGCGGAAAAAAGGTATACCCATGATGATATGGGGTATTGTTGCTCTATTCGTGATGCTTTCTATCTTTGGCATCATTAATATGCTCCAGGCTACCTTTGGGGTTGGTTCTGGAACCCTCCAAATCCCAACCATTAGTAGGGGGCGGTAGACTATTGAGGCGGTTCTCCACATCCCGTTTATACATTGCCCTTTGAAACAGGGGAAATGCTACAATTAGCCCTGACTTATTATTCAGGAGATTTATCTCGTTATATTTAATTGTTCGTAATTATATGAAAGGATTTTTAAGAACTGGTATTGCCACTGTCGTCGCTCTTGCTCCATTTGCTGCATTTGCTGCAGGCGGTGTTGATAACGCACTTACAAAAATTGGTGCTTTGATTACACAAGCAACACCAATCGTCGTCGCTCTTGCCCTTCTTGCCTTCTTCTGGGGTTTGGTTACCTACATCTTCGGTTCTTCAAATGATGAAAAACGAAAGAAAGGTATCCACATCATGGTATGGGGTATTATCGCTCTATTCGTCATGCTCTCCGTCTTCGGTATCATCAATGCTCTTCAGAGCACATTAGGTGTTGAAAATACAACGACAATTCAGATTCCACAGGTAACTCCAGGCACTAATGGTGGAGGAACTGCTCGTTAAGATTTCCAAGTCTTAACTGACTAGGGGAACCAAAAGGTTCTTTAGGTTGATTAGTTATGGATGTACTGTCTAGATTCATTGGTAAGATTGTTGAGCTCATACTCACACCAATCTTAGGTCTCTTGTTTGCCTTGGCGTTGATGTACTTTGTTTGGGGTATGACGGTATTCATTGCGAATGCAGATAATCCTGAAGAAAGGAAGAAGGGCGAACGAAAGATGCTTTGGGGAATCGTTGGGTTCTTCATCATGGTCTCTGTGATAGGTATCCTGACTGCGGTTACCGGAACCTTCGGAGTTAGTTTACCGAGGTAATAAATACAGACAGAGACTAATAAAACACTCCGCTATTGGCGGAGTGTTTTGTATTTGAAGTGCCTGCGAGGAAATGGAAACCGAACCCAGGATGGGAGAACATCGCAAGGATGAAGCGGGAGCGGGAGGTAGAAAAGTTTAGAGGGGACAACAGAGGCAGCTAGAATACTGCTTGACCAAGAATTGCATTGAACAAACGGGTAGCAGACTCTTTGGGCGTATGCGGAACCTGCATTTCGCCTTTTTCGTTTATAGTCGCCTCGAGTACCCAGTCTGTTTTTTCATTCTCGATAATTTTGAAGACGTACATAAAGCCGGAAATAATAAAGGAATAAATTATTTTTCCATCTTCGAAACGTGACTTAATCGGCGCCACGACAACTTTGCTTGGAATACTAGTTCGTTTATAGCTCGTCAAAACGCAAGGAAAGTTTGCAGATGATCCAGGATTTCCAGATATCAATACTTGTCTCAACTTCTCTTCGTAAGGACCGAGATCAACCGCTGAAAAGAAATGGTTTTTTGAAATGCTTGCCCTCCACAACAGTGAGAGTAGGAAGAGTTTAAATTTTTTATAGTCGAGACCCTGAACAATCGTAATCTCAAGTCCGTCGTCTGCTTTCACAACATTTTTAACTCCTAGAGACGTTCCGCCGTAGAGAACTTTGCTGGCGTACCCCTCATATCCCCCGATTATCCGGTTATCGCAATCTGCGCACAGTAATTCTCCTTCTTTTTCTCCGCTCTGTTTGATTTCGGGTTTTCGCCCCTTACCCGGAAGGCCTTTCACCAAGGTATGAGTTTTTTCATCGAAAAGCTCCTGATACATAAAATCAGGGATGATGTGGGAGTTCTTACAAAGTTGTTTTTCCTTAAGACATAGACGGCAAATCATAATGTTTTTGACTTGCGTCTAGATGGAAGGTCTGGACGCTATGCCAATGTTGTGGGCGGAAGAGGACTTGAACCTCCACCCCTTGCGGGACCAGCTCCTAAGGCTGGCGCGTCTGCCAATTTCGCCATCCGCCCAAGAGGGGATTGTACACTAATCTTAATTAAAGTGGGTAGTATTTTTTGTGGTCACGAGTTTAGCTAGGGCTCGGCCACAACTCTCGGCTCACCTGACGCTTCGTCATACTGGCGAGTGCAACTGTTCGCCTCGGTCGCAGCCCCAGCTCGCGACTTTCTGAAACAGAAAGTAACGCTCCGCTTTTCGAGCTCTACACGTAAGCGAAACTATTCGCTTACTCGGGCGCACAGCAAAAAACACTACTTACGTAGTGCTTTTTTATGCTGTGCGCCCGGTAGGGCTCGAACCTACGACCGTCTCCTTAAGAGGGAGTCGCTCTACCAACTGAGCTACGGGCGCGACTGAGAAGGGTAATAAAAGCGGAACGCTTGTATTACCTTCGATGGCGCCGCACGAAAGATTTTCTTACGGCGCGAGCGAGAAGGAAAATGAAAATGGGTTTTCATTTTCTTCGAGTGAGTGGCCCGAAAGCTTTGCTTACGGGCGCGAGCTTTTCTCTTCGCGTTTCTACTTGGAAGCGTAGCTTCTTTGCAGATTCGTCCATACTACCCGATTTTCCTCCTGAATCAATAGTCTAAAGGGTCTATTTTAAAACTCATAAACATACAGTGTGTGTTTGTGTCTGCCACTAACAACTACGGTTTCTACAGGTTCTTTTGTTTTGAAAGGGAAGTCACAGGAAACAACTCGGGTTCCTTTTTTTAATTCTGCTTCGAACTTTGGTAAAAGTTTCTCCACGACTTCAGGAAATAGATACATGTATATATGTGTTGCATTGTTGAGCGGTACGCGTGAGAAGTTTCTGAAAAGAGTTTTCACATTCTTTAAAGGTTTTCGCCAGAAACGAATTTGGGTGAGAGTGTAAGGAAGAGGGGCCTTCTCTACACCTGTCGCAAATGCATCTGGGTAGGCTGAAGCCATTGTAGCGATGACACGCCCGTCGCCAGAACCAAGGTCATAGAATTGGTCACCGGCTTTCATTGGTAGTAGTCGCTTTACTTCATCAATTACATGTTGAGGTATTGGCACATAGGGTACTTTTGTTGTGATGATGCCGTAGCTCATTAACAGTAAAAAAAAGAAGCAGACTAACCAGATAAGTATTAGTAATACATAAAGGGCTAGGACAAAGAAAAGAGTCATGTGTGCGAAGCAGTATATCGTATCTTTTTGTTGGTGTCGGGGGAGGGACTCCACTCCGGTCGCTCGTTGACTCTCGCGCCTCCGTGCCGGCCCTCGCGGTTTTTGCCTTGTCTCTCGCAGACTCAAGACAAACAAAAACATCGCTCCGGGCTTCGAGTCCCACACGCAAGCGTCGCAGGGCGCTTGCTCCTGGGCACCATAAAATAAAGTCGCACGGATGCGCGACTAACATTTTTTATGGTGCCCAGGGTGGGACTCGAACCCACATTCCTTACGGAACTCGATCTTAAGTCGAGCGTGTCTACCAATTTCACCACCCGGGCGGGTGTTGCTTGATTATGATACAGGATTAGGGAATTAAGGGGAATCGGTCACCCGTCATTTTGTGCCGTCGCACAAAATGCGCTCGACCCCGCCTCACGGTTTTTTGAAACAAAAAACATCGTTCCGGCTTTCGATTCCCGCCGTAAAACATGCAGATGCTTTACTCCATGGAGGCCACGGCGGGAATCGAACCCGCGCAATATCGGTTTTGCAAACCGCTGCGTTTCCACTTCGCCACGTGGCCTGTCTGACTACAATACTACACTGACAAGCGAGAAAGAAGGAATGTGCCTACACATTTCTTTTTCGAGTGCCGTCAGTGGAAACCCCGTTTGCAGCCACAAGCGAGAAAGAAGGAATGTGCCTACACATTTCTTTTTCGAGTGCAGTCAGTGAAAGCTCTGCTTATGTCTGAGAGCTTCCCTCAACGCTCTCACCCATATCAGGGTCGGGGAGAAAGGTAACTCTAGGAACCGTGTGGAGTCTCGCCTGTGTTTTTAAGAAAACGAGAAATTCTTGTCGCTGGCGCGATAAGAAATCTGCAACCGCATGCGTTTGTTCTTTTGGTAATACGCTCACAAAGATTTGTGCTGTTTTCCCACCATCAGCAATATGTACTTTAGTGACAGTAATGAGTGAGCGACGATTTGATTCACGGTTAATGAACTGTGCGGCTGCAGCACTTAGTGCTGATATGAAGCGTTCGTCTCTATGAATTTGATCTCGTGGCATGGAGGATTATGCTTTCTTGAACATTGCGCTTATGGTGTCACCTGCAACAATGTCTGCCTTGGATTCAATTTGTGCTCCGAACTCCATTCCTTCGACTATTTCATCAACATCAGCGCGCTGTGTTTGGAGATTAACTACTTTTCCCATTCCTACCTCAATACCTCTGCGGTGTATAACAACCTGATCTTTGAGGTGGATGATTCCGCTCTGCACTTTTCCTCCGACAACATGTTTTGAGCCAGAGCTTGAAAAATGTTTAATGATTTGAGCAGTACCAGAAATTGCTCCCTCCTCCATCTCGGGTTTGAATTTTTTGATTTCTTCTTTAAGCCAGTCGCCGAGTTCGTAAATGATTGCGCGCGTTTCAATGGTGATGCGCTGTCTTTCGGCGAGGTCTTTTGCTGAAGCGTCTGCCTTCACATTGAAACCAAGAACAATAGCAGGGGAGAAACCAATAAATGGTCTGATGTCGTTATCAGAAATTGGACCAACTGTGCCAGAGACAACATGCAATTCAATTCCTTCCTCTGAAATTTTTGCGAGTTCATGTTCGAGTGCTTCAAGTGAACCAGCGGTATCTGCTTTGAGTGCTAGTCGCACGAGCGTGCGCTTTCCTGCGCCCTCCACTGCGCTACCGCGTGGTTTCGCTTGAGTAGGTTGTCGTGCTTCATCAGTGAGTTTTTCAGCCTCTTTTTTAGTTTTGACTACCGTAAGAACGCTCCCAACTTTCGGCTCAGAATCAAATCCGGTTATGCGTGCAGGTTTACCACAGGAAATTTCTGTAACCTTTGCTCCTGTAAAATCTTCTAGTGTACGAAGTGGTGCCATGGCGCTCCCTATTACAGCAAAACCACCAACAGCTACTGTTCCTGAGCGAACAATTACAGTCGCACTTATTCCCGCTTTTGGATCACGAGCAGATTCTATAACGATTCCTTCTACTTCTTTTGTTGCATCGCAGGTGATGGAGTGTAGGTCAGCGGTGAGTCCAATGAGGTCAAGTAACTCTGATACGCCCGCACCTGTTTTCCCAGAGACTCCCACAAAGGATATATCGCCACCCAAGCCTTCAAGATAAATGCCGTTCTTCATCACGCTTTCTTTTGCGCGGTCTAAAGAGGCAGTGTCTTTGTCAATTTTTGTGAAGGCGACAATAAAAGGAATACCTGCTTCAAGTATTGCTTTATGTGCTTCTAAAGTCTGTGGCTTTACACCATCATCGGCCGCAACAATAAGAATAGCGATGTCAGCAGCAGCGCCAGCCCTAGCTCGCATTTTTTGAAAAGCTTCATGTCCTGGGGTGTCGATGAAGGTGATATGTCTTTCTCCTTCAGCTCCTGTATGAGTGACCTCATATGCTGATACACGCTGAGTGATACCGCCTGTTTCCTTTGCAGCGACTGCAGATTTTCGTATGTAGTCTAAAAGTGTTGTCTTGCCATGGTCAATATGCCCGACAATTGCGACAACTGGTTGGTGACATTCTTTAGGATTGGCTGATCGTGGACTTGTCATAGTGCAAGAGAAACACAAAAACGCTTCTTAAGCAAATAGCGTGCGAGCTGTATTTCAGGATTTTTCTGACGCAAGTGTTTTTTTTGCGTCGGAAATCGCACCTCGCTCTTCGTCAGATAGCTCGCGCTCTGACAGAAATTTTTTCACTGCCTTTGCATATACACGCACACCATCTCTTGCATGAATACCGGAAAGTACCGCACCGTCTCCTTTTTCATCAAGTAGTGCAACAATGAAACTTTGCTGTCCACCTTCTCCGCCAAATGGATCGAAGCGCCTCATCGCGATCCCGCGAATGCAGGTTTCTAGTCGTGCATCAACATTGTTAAACGCCACGGTCGATTTTGTGGCATGTTCTTCTAATGTACTCACCCGTTCTTGTAGTTTTCGAATAGTACCTTCAAGTGTTTTTCCATCTCCACCCCGCACGAGCCGTCGTAATCTTCGGAAGAGAAATAGGTCTTGAATGAGGGCCCACGCCACGAGAATAGTAAGTCCAGAAAGCACGGGGTTCCCTTGCACGGACTCAAGAACATTTTGAAGTACGATGTGAGCACTTTCCATGAGTATCAGAAGATTATAGCGTATGTTTTGTGTCGTAGTCGCTGTATTATAGAAGGATGTCTTCCACGCATGGTCGTATTTATCTTGATAACGCATCCGCAACAGTGGTGCACCCTAAAGTCGCGAGGGCTGTATACAGTGCCTTAGAAGATATTCCAGGAAATCCAAGCGCACCACATACCGAGGGACGAAAAGCCTATGAAGCAATTGAACGTGCACGGAGTGCTATTGCTCAAACGCTCGGAGTTAAGTCAGAAGAACTTATTTTTACATCTGGCGGTACTGAATCAAATAATCTTGCTATTTTTGGCGTCATTGATGCGTTACACAAAAAAGGAATTGCGTATACTGACATACATGTTGTCACAACGTCGGTTGAGCATAGTTCTATTTTAAAGACTCTTGAAATTCTTCAAGGTAGAGGTGTTGCAGTTACCTATGTTGCTCCTGACTTCGATGGGATTGTTCGTGTTCAGTCAATTGCGAGTGCAATACAACCTAAGACAGCGCTGATAACGCTAGCGCATGTGAATAGCGAGACGGGCGTCATTCAACCATTGGCCGATATCAGTACCGAAATAACAAGATGGAAGGGGAGGGAAGTCAGTACCTTTAGACAATTAGTTCCTGAAGTATCGTTTCCAATTTTTCATGTTGATGCTGCGCAATCACCTCTATACAGCGAGGCGAGTCCGCATGCATTTCGAGCAGATATGGTTTCGTATGATGCGCAAAAACTGTGCGGACCGAAAGGCGTTGGTGTTTTGTATCGCGATTTTTCTGTCCCATTGGTTCCTATGTGGGGCGGAGGAACCCAAGAGCGAGGTATTCGACCAGGGACTGAGAATGTTGCTGGAATAGTTGGTGCTGGCGTAGCGTTTGTCCTTGCTAAAGAAGAGAGGGCGACAAGAGAATTGCGAGTACGAGAATTGCGAGATTATTTAATTGAGTTAGTGCGGGATGTTGCACCTGACGCTGAACTTATTGGACACCCAAAACGACGAATCGCCTCGAACGCACTTTTCGCTATTTCTGGTATCGACGGTGATTATCTTTCAGTGTTGATGGACGAAGCTGGTATTGCCGTGTCACCACGCAGTGCCTGTGTAGGTACCGGGGGAAATGTATCGCATGTGGTGATGGCACTTACTGGCGATGAGAAAAAAGCCAAAGGCACTATTAGGTTTTCGCTCGGCATTGATACAACACGACTTGATATTGAACAGGCCGTCACGGCATTTAAAGGTGCTCTCAAAATTGCCCGAACTCATCTCCACTAATCATTCACTCATGTTGCTTGTATTTAAACCTAGAACCTATAACCTAGAACCTATAACCTGATTTTATGGATATCGAAGATCTCTCAAAATTTCAAATAGTACTCCTCGTAATTTTGGTGTCATTTGTTACATCAATTGCTACTGGCATTGTTACCGTGTCGCTTCTTGCTGCAGCGCCTACAGGAGTAACGCAAACAATTAATCAGGTTGTTGAACGCACTATTCAGACTATTGTTCCTACTAATATCTCGACACCTGCAACCACTAAAGAGACTACTGTTGTTGTGAAGGAGGACGACCTCATCACCGCTTCAATTTCCGCATCACTGGGGAAAACAGGGCGTGTCTTTTCTGGAATTTCTACCACGACGCCAATTGTTGGTCTTGCCGCACAGATTGGCCCTGCACTCTTTGTTACTGACTCAAGTATCGTCGACAAAGATCATCTTGTTATTGTCGGTGGTACATCAGCGGTATACACAGTGTCGCAGCAGTTTCCTGAAGTAGGTATTGCATTTCTTGTTCCAAAAGATACCAACACAAAACTCGGTGCGCCATTTAGAATTGGTGATGTTGGTGCTTTGAAACTGGGTGCAACTACGGTGGCATTGGTAAGTGTTACGCAAGAACGCGTAGTCATTGGTGCCGTGTCATCACGCACAGCATCAACTGATGTTGTTCCAGTAAAAGGAGCATCGGCGATTTCAGTTCGAAATATCGATACCAATATAAATGCAACCCTAGTTCCAGGAACACCGTTGGTGAATATTTTTGGTGATCTTGTGGGTATTGCAACGAGTGTTTCCCAAGCGTCTGGTGGAAATGGAACCTTCATTGCCACAAGCGATATTTTGACAGTCTTTTCATCATCACACGCAAGCTCTACTCCAGCGAAGGCGAAGTAGGGAGTAGGGTTTAGTGGTCAGTGCTTAGACGACGCTTTGTCGTTTTCGGAGGGATCACAGACATCCACACCCTCTACTATCTAAGTGCTCAAGATTCTTGTAACAAAATAATTACTCGAGTGGTATAATAGAGGTATGCCACCACCATTTGGAAATTTCACAACAAAAGCAAAAGAAGCCGTACGCAAAGCGCACGAGATTGCTATTGAGCGTGGTCAAAACCATGTGAGTTCACTGCACCTTGTTGGTGCTCTTGTTATGCAGGAGGAGTCAATTGTGCTCGCTATTTTAGAGCGATTGGATGTTGACACCGTCCTCTTTACAGATTCCGTCATTGAACTTTTGGAAGTTCCTCCAACAGGCTCTGTGCTCTCACCTTCATATCAACTTTATTTAACACCAGACCTAGCTCAGGCACTTGAAGCTGCGGTAAAAATTGCAACTACATTTAATGAATCGTTTGTTTCAGTGGAGCATTTGTTCCTCGGTATTCTTGAAAACCCAGGGCCCGCTGCTGAAATTTTCAATCGTTTCCGTATTGACCGCACCGCCGTCGTGTCTGTTATGCAGGAATTCCGTGCAGGTCGCACCAACGAACCTGAGGCACCAAAAAAGATGCGCGCGTTAGGCAAGTACACCAGAAACCTTACAAAACTTGCGAGCGACAATAAGCTTGATCCAGTTATTGGGCGTGATATTGAAATCAATCGGGTTATTCAGATCTTGTCGCGTCGCACAAAAAATAACCCAATCCTTATTGGTGAAGCGGGTGTTGGAAAAACTGCAATTGCTGAAGGGTTAGCGAGTCGCATGGCAGTGAATGATGTCCCTGAGTCTTTGAAAGGGAAGGAATTGTTAATGCTTGACCTCGGCATGCTCATTGCAGGTACGAAATATCGTGGCGAGTTTGAAGAGCGACTTAAGACAATCATGAAGGAAGTTGAAAAGTCTGACGGTAAAGTCATTCTATTCGTAGATGAAATTCATACACTCGTCGGTGCAGGTGCTGCTGAAGGTGCAATGGATGCCAGCAATATGTTGAAGCCCGCTCTTGCTCGTGGGGATTTCCGCGTTATTGGTGCAACAACACTAAAAGAGTACCAACAGCACATTGAACGAGATCCAGCGCTCACGCGTCGCTTCCAACCAGTGTTTGTGCAGGAGCCTTCAATAGAGGATGCGGTGGCGATTTTGCGAGGACTACGAGAGAAATACGAGCTGTATCACGGTGTGCGTATAACGGACGCAGCTATTGTTGCTGCAGTAGGGCTTTCGAGTCGTTACATCACTGATCGATTTCTTCCAGACAAAGCTGTCGACTTAATTGATGAGGCCGCATCTGCGTTGAAAATTTCTCTTGAAAATAAACCACCAGCACTCGAAGAAACTGATCGGAAAATTCGCCGACTCGAAATTGAATTTGAAGCATTGCGAAAAGATGAAGACGCACATGTGGGGAAAAGTACGAAAGTGCGTTTGCGCGCAATTGAAAAAGAAATTGCTGAACTTCGTGAGAAAACAGCTGATTTGGAAGTGAAATGGAAGAATGAAAAAGAAGTGTTACTTGCTATTGGAGCCACTAAGAAAGAGCTTGATCAACTTCGTGCAGAAGCAGAGTCTGCTGAGGCTCGCGCAGATTTGGCACGTGTGGCTGAAATTCGCTACGGTAAATTGCCAACCTTAGAGAAAAATTTAGAGCGAGAGCTGGATAAGCTCAAGCGTTTCCAGCGCTCTCGCAGAGTTCTCCGTGAAGAAGTAACGGATGTTGATATTGCTGAAGTGGTAAGCCGATGGACCGGCGTGCCGGTGTCGCGCATGCTCGAGGCTGAAGCAAAGAAGCTTGCTCGAATGGAAGAAGATCTCAAAGCTTCTGTGGTGGGACAAGATGATGCTGTGCGTCTCGTGTCGGATGCGGTAAAGCGCTCGCGTGTAGGTATCGCTGATCCCAATCGCCCAATTGGTTCATTCCTTTTCTTGGGACCCACGGGGGTAGGAAAAACAGAGCTATCCAAGGCGCTCGCAAAGTTTATGTTCGATGATGAGTCCGCGATCATCCGTGTCGACATGAGCGAATTCATGGAAAAGCATTCAGTGTCTAAAATCATTGGTTCACCACCGGGCTATGTTGGGCATGAAGAGGGAGGTTCACTCACGGAAAAAGTTCGTCACCGTCCGTACGCCTTGATTCTTTTCGATGAGATTGAAAAGGCACATCCTGAAGTGTTTAACATCTTGCTCCAAGTTCTCGACAACGGACATCTCACGGACGCTAAGGGCAGGAAGGTTAACTTCAAAAACAGCATCATCATTTTGACTTCAAACATCGGAGCTGAGTTCATCGATAAGATGTCGAGCTTCGGATTTAGCTCAGCAAATGGCAGTGATGTTGCTGAATATGCCATTGCCAAAGAGAAAGTCATGGGTCGTCTGAAAGATTACTTCAGACCAGAATTCTTGAACCGTCTCGATGAGATTATTGTCTTTAACATTCTCTCGGTAGAAGCAATAAAGAACATTGTTGATATGCAGGTGAAGATTGTGGAAGATAGACTCGCTACGAAAGACATTAAGCTCGCAATACATCCTGAAGTGTATGCGTACCTTGCTAAAGAAGGCTATAGCCCTCAGTACGGCGCTAGACCATTGAAACGCTTGATTCAATCTAAGATTCTCACGCCGGTAGCATCGTTTATGGTGTCCCGTGGCGTGATGCAGGGAGGTACCGTGAGCGTCAGCATGAAGGGGAATGAGTTTGTTTTTGATGTTGTGAAGAGTGCCCGTGCTACTAAGTCACACCGTGCGAAAGTCGGAGCGGCGAGTTCAAAAAACTAAAGAAAAGTGTTACTGTAGCAACTAGCCATAACTGGCTAGTTAGTTGCGTCGGTACTCAAGTGGTCAACGAGGGGAGACTGTAAATCTCCTGACTTCGGTCTTCGTTGGTTCGAATCCAACCCGGCGCACAAAGCTAGAAATACCTCCCCTGCGGGAGGTTTTCTGCTTTGTGCGCGGCCGCAGGTATATTTTTGTTTGAGCGAAGCGAAAGGCAAAAATACCGAGGCGGGGATCGCGGAAAATCTCCGTCAGGAGATTTATCCGTGTCCGCACAAGTGCGCGGACGGAAGACGCTTTGTCTTCCTCTGAGGGTCAAATGTAAGAACCGAATCCAATTCGTCTAGATTTACCCATGTCCGCACAAATGACTTTTTTGCTGGATTCGAAAAATAAGGGGTGTTTTGTTTGTGTCTAATACCCCTAGGGGGTATAATACTATAATGAAGTCTGATACTAAGAAAAAAATTGTTCGTCGTCTCCAAATTGTACAAGGTCAGCTAAAGGGCCTGATGAAGATGATTGAAGACGAAAAATACTGTATTGAGATTATTACGCAGTCGAATGCAATCAAGGAGGCGCTTTCCGGAGTGGAAAATCTTATGCTTGAAAACCACCTATCTACTCACGTATTACATCAGATGAAGATCGGTAAAGAAAAAAAGCTATCGATGAGATGTTGAAAGTGTACAAGCTAATTCAAAAGAAAAAATAATATGGACCACAACCACTCGCCTCATCACCAGCATGAGGCACAGCATGACAAACACGCCGGGCATCACACTGCCGACTTCTTAAAGAAGTTCTGGATTTCTTTGGTACTTTCCGTCCCCATTTTCTTCTACTCAGAAATGGCTATGGAGGTTTTTAATATTCGTGGTCCCGAGTTCATCGGGTGGCAATACCTTTTGCTTCTACTCGGCTCGGTTACCTACTTTTACTGTGGTTGGGTATTTCTCCAAAGTGCATACCGGGAGCTAAAAGACAGATTGCCCGGCATGATGACGCTCATTGCCATTGCAGTTACTGCCGCTTACGCGTATAGCACCTTCTCAATACTCTCAGGCGGGATGCATGATCTGATGTTTGAACTCGCGTCTCTAATAACAATTATGCTTCTTGGTCATTGGATTGAGATGAAATCTGTCACCAACGCACAAGGGGCACTCAAAGAGTTATCAAAACTGCTCCCTGATACTGCAGATGTTATTCGTGGTGGCTCTACGATAACGATCTCAATTTCTGAACTTAAGGTTGGCGATGTTGTTTTGATAAAGCCGGGCTCAAAAATCCCTGCTGATGGCAAAGTAATTGAGGGGCTATCAAATGTAAATGAATCCATTCTTACAGGAGAATCGAAGCCAGTGCGAAAAACTGTAGGCGCCGAGGTCATCGCTGGTTCAATAAATGGAGATGGTAGCCTCACAGTTGAGATTAGTACCATTGGAGAGAAAACGTTTCTTGCAGGAGTAATGCGCCTGGTAGCTGAGGCACAGGCGTCAAAGTCGCGATTACAGGTGCTTTCAGATCAAGCTGCGTTCTATCTCACCATTGTAGCTATCGTTGGTGGGGGCATTACGTTTACAGCATGGATCGCTCTAGGCGCCGGCACTCTCACCGCTGTCGAGCGTTTTGTCGCCGTTCTCGTAATTGCCTGCCCTCATGCACTAGGTCTGGCAGTACCGCTAGTTGCTGCGATATCAACAACAATGGCAGCAAGAAATGGTTTGTTAATCCGCCAAAGAATCGCACTTGAAGAAGCTCGGAAGATTGATACGGTCTTGTTCGATAAAACGGGTACGCTCACCAAAGGAGAATTTGGTGTCGTTTCAGTAACCTCAGATGAGGTACTTGCACTCGCAGCCGCAGTGGAAACAAACTCCGAGCACCCAATCGGCAAGGCAATTCTGAAAGAAGCTCAAAAGAGAAATCTACACATTGGAGAAGTAAGAGAGTTTAAAACTATCGCGGGTACTGGAGTAGAAGCAAAAGTGGACGGCATTACTATTTTTGTTGGTCATCGAGGTGGTAAGGATATTGTCGTTGAAAAAGATGGTGAGGTTATTGGCACGATCGTAGTAGCCGATTCTGTTCGCCCTGAAGCAAAGGAAGCAGTGGCACATTTGAAAGAAGCAGGCATTTTAGTCTCGATGATTACGGGAGATTCCGAGGACGTAGCGAAAGAAGTTGCCAACGAGCTTGGTATTGATGAGTATTTTGCGTGCGTTCGACCTGAAGAAAAATCTGAAAAAGTAAAGTTGCTCCAAAGTAATGGTCGCAGAGTTGCAATGGTTGGCGACGGAGTAAATGATGCCCCCGCTCTTGCTCAAGCAAACCTAGGTATCGCAATTGGCGCAGGTACAAACGTGGCCATTGAATCTGCGGGAATAATACTTGTTAAAAATGACCCGAGAGATATTCCGAAAATTTTTAATCTCTCCCGTCTTACCTACAATAAAATGATCCAGAATCTCTTCTGGGCAACCGGCTATAACGTCGTCGCTATTCCATTGGCTGCTGGAGTACTCGCGCCTTGGGGTATTATATTGCAACCGTGGTTAGCGGCGGTGTTCATGTCTCTTTCAACTGTCATTGTGGCGATCAATGCGGTTCTGCTGGGAAGAAGAACTTTATAAATATTAAAAAATAAAATAAAATTATGAAACTATCAAAAGCAATACATGTAGGCAGTGTAGTTGCCGGATTTATTGGAGTTGTATCTTTCTTGATTAGTGTTTTCGGTAATTCTGAGGACGTGTTCGGAATCACGAAAATGGATGCACTCATGTGCTCAGCTGTCCTCATGCTTATTGCAATCTGGCTTGCCATCAGCACCATCCATCACATGATGCTTGAGAAGACAGGGGAAATTATCTAATCATATGAACAACAAGTTTCTTCATCTATTCTGAATAGTTGCAGTTGGAACTGTTGTCCGCACAGCGACCGTAGGTTTCGAGCTCAAGACGCCTCGTCTCCCTTTGAGGGTCAAACGCGAGAAGCGAATCCAACCCGAGATTTGTTATATACTGAAAGGAGTTCACTTATTTATATATTTTCTATGAAACAACTAGACAAAAAAGCAGTGTGGTTATTTTTTCTTAGCTCCGTATTCGGGTCATTCGTACTCAGTATGATGTTTACCGGATGGGTAGTGTTGATTGCGATTGAAGGGATCTTCGATGGAAATTGGATTATTACCCTCGTAACATGGCTCGTGCTGATATTCCTCGTTTTGATAGCATTATCATTTATTTGGGCAAAGCTCTCATATCACTACTATCGCTACGAGTTAACCGATTTAGGGTTTCGTAAGGAATCTGGAGTAATTTGGAAAAAATACGTCACCATACCTTATGCACGAATCCAAAATGTTGATATTAATCGTGGCATTCTGGCGCGCTTACTAGGTCTTTCAGATTTGCATATTCAAACGGCAGGGGCGAGTGCTTCGATAAGCCGATATGGGATGGCAGGTATCAGCGCAGAAGGAAGATTACCTGGAGTATCAAAAGCAGATGCAGAGGTTTTGAGAGATGAGCTTGTTAAGCGAGCAAGTGGGTCTTTGGGGCAGGGAGTATAAGGAGATTCTCGGATTTTGACCCATAGTAGAACCTGAGGTATAGTACACGGCATGTCACAAGATAACCTCATCAAGATGAAATCCTCGGCTTCTGGCCATGTTATTTGGACTACCAAAAACAAAAAGAAGCTTGCGAATACAAAAATGGCGCTCAAAAAGTACGACCCAGTGGTCAGGAAGCGCGTGACCTTCAAAGAAGCTAAAAAGTAAGCATTGCTTATTTTTGATGTTTGAAAGGGAAATACTTTTTCCCTTTTTTCATTTATACTGGTGACTCAATAGGGCCTATAGTTCAATGGTAGAATTACGGTCTCCAAAACCGTCGATCAAGGTTCGAATCCTTGTGGGCCCGCCTTTGCCACGCCGAAGTCCCGTCTCGAGACGAAGGTGGGATTCGTCATGGCTTCGGCGTGGTGAAACCCGCTGAAGTGAAATTTTATGTGGTATGTATATAGCTTAAAGTGCAAAGACGGATTCTATATTGGATGTACTACTGATTTGAAAGATAGAATGAGTAGGCATATGAAAGGTCAAGTTCTTGCCACGAGAGAGCGTCTACCTGTAGCTTTGGAATTCTATGTTGCTATCGCAGATAAATACAAAGCATTTGAGTTTGAAAAATATCTCAAATCAGGTTCCGGAAGAGCTTTCATAAAAAGGCATCTATCTTGATTTGAGCGGCCGTAGGTTTCGAGTTGCAGCAGCGACGAGAGGCGAATCCTTGTGGCCCCGCAAAAATAACGAGCGAAGCGACTATAGTTGCTTGTATACAAAAGATACTTTTTTACTTACTTCGAACAGAAGAGTATATTTTATAAGGTATGAGTTTTGAGTCTCCTCAAGGTGTTTCCTATGTTTCCTATGGTGATGAAAGGATCCAAGAACATCACCATAAAAGTGCGCGTATAAAGTTGCATGGGATTTCCCCTTCAATATTTTCACGCGCCCTCGGTTCTGCTTTTGAAATATTTGGTAATCCAAAAGATCAAATCGCAGTTGAACGGGATTATCGAATGAGTTTGGAACCTGAAAGATTTAATGAGGAGATGCTCGCGAATGGTATAAAAACCCAGAAGTATTGGGTTGCCACGAAATCAAAAAAGTCACACGATGTGGCAGGAATCACTGGTCTTGAAACAAAAATGGAGGATACGAATGATGTAGCATGGCTTGGGTGGTTTGGGGTTACTCCTCAGTATCGCGGGAAGGGGTATGGGCGGTCATTGCTTAAAAAAACTATTTCCAAGGCTCGCTTAATTGGTTTTGAGAAATTACGACTATGGACAACTACTGCACCTGAAGAGGTCGTTGCGCAAGACATGTACGAAGAGTTTGGGTTCCGACTGACTGGCGATGAAGCAATACCTGAGTCTAGTGAGTTAATTCTTTTTCGAGAGAAGATTCTTTAATTGCATGCAATTATCTAATATTTTGTCTGTGTTCTATATCCACGTATCTTCATATACTCAGGTAACTTTGCTAAAATAAATTTCCCTTTCGCAACTAATTTTTTATGCACGAACCTCTAGTCTCTTTGGTACGAAAAGATATCTATCAAGTCTTTGTCATGGTGTGCCCAGCAACGATGCCATTTTCGTTCGCTGTACACCCGTGGCTTGTCATAAATCAAAGGGGAATAGTGTCACGATTTGGAATCGGCCGTTACAATACCGAAGAAAGTAGAAGATTTTTTGGAACACACTCGTGCGAGGAGTGTTCTGGTCGTCTACATAAAAATGCAAAACCTCCTTTCGAAGGCTTAGAAATATTTCCCTCTATACATCACACGCATTGGAAAGGGGTAATTGTAGGTGTAGTAGAAGGCGGTGCGGGTTCGGTTGCTGAGCGTATGGCCACCTACATTGAAAATTCCATTACCTCGTATCCACATCGAGATTATTACTCGCTTTTAGGTCCTAACAGCAATACCTACGTGCAGTGGGTGTTGAGCAGTTTTCCAGAATCAAATATCAAGCTTCCTTGGAATGCGTTCGGTAAAGGAAAAATGTAAGAGTCAATCTTAGCTATTTTTGCACAACACCTAACTAATTTTTCTTTTTCAACATAACTTCAACCGCTTTGTGCAACAACCAAGCTAATCCCAAAAGCAGAGGGATATACAGCGTAGTGGCTAGCCATGCAGGGAGGTGTGAATAGAGAATGTCGTACCGTGACATAAGAGGCCAGTGTATGAGGTAGAGCTCGTAGGAGTATATTCCCAAAAGATAGAAAAAGCTGATACGAAAAGGTTTGAGAATGAAAAGAATAAGAAGTAAGAGTGTCACCAAGAGGCTTATATATTGCTGTGATGGTGTACCGACGCCAGAGAAATACGCAAAATAAGAAAAGATTCCTGTAATGCACAACATGCTTGGAACCAGGATCCACATACTCACTTTTTTAATTTGACTCTCTATGTACTCACGGTTTTTTGAATATCTCTGATAGAGCCCCGCAACAGCTACACCTAATGGAAACGCAACGGTATGGAGTAGGTAGAGATGTTCAACGTTTTTTAGAATAGGTAGGTGTAAAAACATGACACTTTGCACCCCGACATACATCAGAACTGCTGAAAGTAGTGGTCTTTGTTTGAAGAACAGAATAGGAAATATAAGATAGAAAAAAAGTATGAAGGTGAAATACCAAAGAGGTGAGTTGATATCAGTAAAGAGATTCGCATGAGGAAAGAAGCCGAAAAACGATTGCACTATGTAGCTCCAAGAGCGGGTGGTGTTGAGTAACAGAAAGTCAGCAACGAAAAGCACTGTAAGTACTATCCAAAAAGGGATATACAGCTTAGGAAGGTGTCGTCGATAAAAATCTCTTGGCGAAAGCTTCTTTCTGAGAGCAGACAGTGCAAGTCCGAAACCAGAGAGAAAAAGAAAGAGGTCTACCCCCACACCTGCGAAAATTGATAAAGGAAAAAGAAACCGATGGTCGTTTACTAAAAAATATCCAATGTGCGCCAAAATAATCGCAAGCATCGCAAACCCCTTAAGTTCTTGTGAAAGGGTTGGGGGGAGGAGTTCCGTACTTTCTTTTTTCTTCAACGAAAACAACAGCCCCACGAACAGCAGTACTGCGAAGATGTATGTTGAAGAAACTGGGTTGAGAATATCTATAGGCATCGATTACAATCCTAACATTTCCATACACTGATTGGTTTTTGCTCTGTAGCGCATTAGAAAAGCGAGGTCACAGTTCAAATCAACATTAGAACTAACTTCCGAGCCTCAATGCACAATATAGTATAATTTAACGACCGTTAGATTATACTATATTGTGATTTTAAATCTGAAAGATGGAAAAAGGTTTGGTAGTATTTTTTGAAATGGGTGAGTTACACTGATTCTATGACAGAAGATCGTATACAAAAATTGGAAAGGGAAGTACAGCTTATTCGGGAACGAAACCTGAAGGTAGAAGCCGAAAAAGCTTGGGAAGTAAGCTGGTTTCGCATCCTCACTATTACTATCATCACCTATGTTGTCGCGTGTTTTATTCTTGCGATCTTAGGCATCAGTAATTTCATATTCAACGCATTAGTACCAGCTGTTGGATACCTCCTCTCTACGCAATCACTTCCGCTAGTAAAAAAGTGGTGGATTCAGAATCATAAATAAAAACCCGCCAGTTAAATGTGGGCGGGTTTTTATCACTTCATAGCATGGGTAATTAAGGATTTCCTCCGCTACCTCGACGATCTGCTGGCAAATCTGCCATCCCTGCTAAGCCTCTACGCCTAGCGTTTGCTCTGTCGAGAGCTGATAATCTATTATATTCGTTATCACTGCAGGATGAGACATCTTCTTCTAAGTATTCTGGATATTGACCTGCTCGTAGCTGTCTTTCTGTAATAGCTATAATTTCCATGCAGTCATCTGATATCTCTCCACTCCTCCGTCTTGCTTGCATTAGATTAAATCTCCTAATGTTTTCCGCTAGGGGAAGCTCAGGGTCACGATTAAAGTAGAAGCTTCGGTCAGGTTGACTCTGCGCTCCCGCATCACCAGCAAAGCCAAGAGTGACGGCTGCGAGTAGCGCTGCACCCCAAGGTTTCTTTTGAGTACGATGTCGGCCTTCGTATTGCGATCCCATATGTTTCAGTTTCTGTTTAGAAAACCAATAATCATGCGCTATCTCTCTAAATCATGTGCTTCCTATGAGGAAAGTCAATATGTGGTTCTTCGAGGTGTGGAAAGGTCTCATATACAGGCCGAAAGCCGCTTTTCAAGGGTATACTCATTGTGTGATGAGAAAGATACTGATACTTCTCCTTCCGATACTGTTCTTCATGCCACTCGTGGCATTTGCTGCAGTTCAACAAGACCCTTCAGCACTCTTAAGTGGGAGTGGTGGGGGATTAGTTCCTCAGTGTGAGGGAGCACTCTGCAGAGCGTGCGATCTTATTGAGCTTTCGAGCAATGTTATCAACTTTGCTATTGCATTTTCAGTAATTATTGCCACACTCATGTTTGCTTATGCAGGCATCCTGTATGTAACCGCAGCCAGCAAACCAGACCAAGTAAAGAAAGCACACGGGGTGTTCATTAATGTATTCGTTGGCTTATGTATCGTCCTCACTGCATGGCTTTTGGTGAATGTTACTTTTTCGGTGCTTACCGGAAGAGGTCTTGCTATATGGACAGACATTTCATGTGTGGGAAATCCAACTAGTGCCGCATTTCCTGATGCACCAGGTGCACCTACCCCTCGTCCTCGAGTGACCGGTACTGGAACTCCCGTTGCTCCAACAAATCGTAATGATAATCTTGCGGGAGTTCACCCTGACCTTGTCCGACTCGTCAATGCGGCTCATGCCTGTTCTCCTATTCAATTTCAGGTGACGAGTGGTTTTCGTCAGAGGTCTAGCACCGCTACAGATTCACGGCATATCCAGGGTATGGCTGTAGACGCGCACCCTATCATTAGAAGTATAGTGAGCTATACAGGAGGTTCATGTGCAGTCCCCAATGCAAATTATCGAGCAATAAATGACGCATTTGCTTGTGGCAGTCGGCAGACCGGTATTCCTTATCAGTGGGGGGGTAGTAGTCCAACCTTCATGCAAAACAGGTGTTACGATGCGATGCATTTTCAGTTACCCCGCGCGGTCTATCCTAATGGTTAATGAATACCTATTCCGTATGAAATTATCTCCAACTCTCATAGTTGCCTTCGGGGCCTTATTGCTCATTCTCGGATTGGGCATATTGTATTTCTTTTCTTTCGGGTCAAACGCCACTAAGACAACTATTGTTAATGAAGATCCTTTCTCAGCCACATTGCCATTTT
The DNA here is from genome assembly GCA_004322365.1 of Patescibacteria group bacterium. Lineage (GTDB taxonomy): Bacteria > Patescibacteriota > Minisyncoccia > Phycocordibacterales > Phycocordibacteraceae > Phycocordibacter. The sequence continues at coordinate 59,373 of SCTS01000006.1, read as the reverse complement.
TTGGAACGAAAGATGATCGAAGGCCTGTTTCTGCTACTTCACAGGGGGTGCCGGTGCAGAGTTCAAACACCTTAGAGGTGCGTACAGTTACTGGAGACATTTTGTTCGTAGAAGATTTTACTAAAGGCCCTGATATTATTGCCGAACCAGACAATCGAGTTTTTTATGTTTTGTATTCCAGTGTTACAAGCACCAATCCATCCGAATTTGATTATGAGATTAACTACTTTCCCTCAGATCGTTCTTTCTCCTTGGTCTTAGCAGGAGAGCCCCTTGCTGAGGTAAGAAGAAAAGCAGCTGATGATTTAGCTAAGAGAACCGGTCTATCTCCAAAAGAATTATGCTCAATTGTTGCTACAGTTCAAACGCCTCGTTGGGTAAATGAATATTACGCCGATAAGAACCTTGGCTTACCGGGTTGTCCTGGTTCAGTGAAATTTCAAGGTGACTAGCTTCATATTTGGAACAACTACTCCGATTAATTGGAGTAGTTGGGAGACATAAAGTTTTTTGTTAGTGCGAGGATTTCTTTTTTCTGTTCTGGATTAAACCCATCAACTGCGTTCGGGGTAAACCACTGAATATCTTTGTTTCGCTTAAACCACGTCATTTGGCGCTTTGCATAGTGTCGAATTTCTAGTTCCAATTGGGCTACCATTTCTTCATACGAAATATGTCCCTGAAGGTGTCGTGCCATATACCGATACTCAAGTCCCAAGCTTTCCATCCTCTCCCATGAGAGTCCGTGTGCGTGGAGTCGAATTGCTTCATCAAGCATTCCTAACTCTAGACGAGCGAGAAGACGAGTGCGTATTTTTTCCTGCAATTGAGTGAGTGGCAAAGTGAGTCCAATATATAAAACATTGTAGGGTGCCTCTGGTGCGGATTGAGGGGTTGCACCAAGTGCCCGTGCTATTTCTATGGCTCGTATTAAGCGCACTGGATTTTTTGTATCTATAGTTTTAATTCTCTCAGGATCCAGTTTTTCCAACTCTTCATTCAGTTCCTCCAAGCTGAAACCTGACAGCTGAAACCTTAAGCTTGGGTCTGCCGGTACATTAGGAAGTGAAATATTTCCCAAGAGCGCATCAATATAGAATCCTGTGCCTCCGACGACGACAGGAACTTTTTTGCGAGTGAGTATGTCGCTCAATGCTTGTCTTCCTAGGTGTAGATAATCAGACACAGAAAATATCTCCTCCGGGTTTGCGATATCAATGAGATGATGGGGAACTCCATTCATCTCAGATGATGTAACTTTGCCACTCCCAATATCAAGTCCTCTATAGACTTGCCGTGAGTCCGCAGACACAACCTCACCACCGAGTGCTTTAGTGATTTCAATAGAAATGCTTGTTTTACCCACTGCAGTGGGTCCAAGGACGACTAGTACTTTCTCTTTCATTGTGGCTGGTATGCTATCATAATAATCGTTAGAACTAGCTTCATTAGAACTGCAATGGCAAAAGAAAAAAAAGACAACAGCGAGGATACAGCAGAAGGATTTGTGAGTATGGTGCGCATTGGACATCAGATTCCTGACCTAGAATGTGAGGTATTTCACAACGAAAAAATCAAGAAAATTCGACTTTCTGACTATAAAGGCAAGTGGCTCGTGTTGTTTTTCTATCCAGCAGATTTCACCTTTGTGTGTCCTACGGAGCTTGAAGAACTAGCAGATTCTCATAAGGTTTTTACAAATTTAGATACCGAAATTGTCAGCGTAAGTGCTGACACAGTGTTTGTGCATAAAGCATGGCACGATACATCGCCAGCAATAGCCAAAATTGAATTCCCTATGGCGTCAGATACTGCAGGTAGACTTGCTCGAGCTTTCGGGACCTATATTGAAAATGATGGACTTGAACACATGGAAGATGAAGGGTTATCGCTCCGCGGTACATTCATCATTGATCCAGATGGCATTCTTTCTACGATGGAAATCAATGACAATTCAATTGGCCGTTCTGCACAAGAACTTATTCGCAAGCTTCAAGCTGCTCAATTTGTTCGATCTCACGGAGGTCAAGTGTGTCCTGCTGCATGGAAACCAGGTGACGATACACTGAAAGGAGGGGATTTGGATTTGGTTGGAAAGATTTGACCAGCTTTCAGGTGTCAGGTTACAGCTTTCAGCTTTTGGATCGATGAATGACAAGGAAGAACTTCTTGAAAAACTTCGTGAGGCGGATGCCATCATTGGGTATTCACCGATGGGCGATGAGCCTAATCCACATGAGTTTCTAGTTAAAAATAAAATTTTTAACTCCGGGCGCTCCATTCTTGCAGACAAGGATATTTCTCCGCATGATTTTGCACTGTCGCTTTTAGAGGCACATGCGGATGAAAAAGTTTGTATTCTTATTCCCGGGAGGGAATTTGATCATTTTGGAACACGTCATGGGCGTGGCGGAGGCTGGTACGATAGATTTCTCAAGGAGTTACCGCAAGACTGGATACGCATTGGTGTTTTGAGCCCAGCTCAACTTTCTGAAGAGAAATTAAGCCGTGAACCATGGGATGAGCCTGTTGATTGTCTTTTGATTATAGAAAAGGACGATTGGAATATTATTACAACCAATTCAAGAAAAATATAGGTGTGCCAGAAGGAAGGGGAACACACCTAGAACTTTAAGGTTCACCCATGTTCACCTTAAGTCGCAGAGCCTCTCGGCACGATTTTCTAATCGCCGCCTCACGGTTTTTTGTTGCAAAAAACACTGGCCCTCGATAGGGAGACGAGGCGTCTTCCGCTTTTCGAGCCCCTCTCCCACACTGCAGAAATGCAGTGTGCTCCGTCTTCTTGCTTGGCAAGTGCCGGAGGAGGGACTCGAACCCTCATCCCTTGCGAGACACGATTTTGAGTCGTGCGTGTATACCATTCCACCACTCCGGCCTGTGCAACTAGGACTCGTGCGTTGCTCCGTGTAGAGTACCCGAAAGGAGCAGTGAGGTCTAGTTGCCGTGCTGTATTCAATACTAGGCTAGATGAATGACCTGCATCAGAGATTCATGTTCGATACTTTAAAAAACTAAAACCCCCGCGCCATTCCACCTGTATAGTATAATTTAACGACCGTTAAATTATACTATACAGGTAAAGAGTGGTAGGGAGTAGGTTAGATGGTTGATTTTTTTTGAATTTTCTCAATTTTTGAGAAACAGGATGGTTTTTTATCTCACGCTTCTTTTGTGTTCGTGTTACAATTTTCCCATGTCACAGTTCCAAGGAGATGCAATTTTTTGGGTCGAGGTTGAAAAAATACGGCCAAACCAATATCAACCACGTACCGAGTTCGATGAAGCAAAATTGAAAGACCTTGCTGGTTCTATTCGCCAATACGGAGTGTTACAGCCACTTATGGTCACACGATACGAAGAGTCGCGTGAAGATGGCGGACTTTCAACCTACTATGAACTCATTGCGGGGGAGCGCCGGCTCCGTGCATCAAAGCTTGCCGGCCTCTCTCAGGTGCCTGTTATTATTCGCTCCACTGAAGAACAGAGCCGTGTACGCTTGGAGCTCGCTATCATTGAAAACTTACAACGAGAAGATCTGAATGCCATTGACCGTGCGCGCGCCTTTGATCGTTTGCAGAAAGAATTTAGTTTAAACAATTCAGAAATTGCTGTGAAGGTGGGGAAGAGTCGCGAGTATGTTTCAAACTCAATTCGCCTTCTTGCATTGCCTGCTGAAATGCAACAAGCGGTTATTGGTGGTGCTATTTACGAAGGTCATGCTCGAGCATTACTCATGCTCTCCGACAGACCCGAAGAACAAAAGACAGTCTTTCGTGACATTATGATTCGCAAATTATCAGTGCGTGATGTTGAAAAAATTACGCGTGAGATTGCTGTGGAGAAAGCACGAAAGCGTGATGTTACTCCTCAAATCGAGGCACTTGAACGAGCATTCGCAGAGTCGTTAGGAACAAAGGTTGAAATTAAAGCGCAGGAAAAGGGAGGAAAGCTCATCATTGATTTTTTCTCAACAGAAGATTTGGAAGGTATGCTCGCGCATATGGAGCGCCGTGGTATTTCGCCTCAAGTGGAGAGCCCTATCTCAGAGGTTCAAGAACAAAGAAATGATATGGTAGATGTGCCTTCAACACTCGCTTCCGTACCTCCACCTCCTTCGAATGATGATGACTTTTCTTTGAAACATTTCTCTATCTAGTTTCCGTCTGTATAACAGAATAGATAAAATATCCCAATGTTTCATCTTGGGGTATTTTATTTTAAAGAGGGTGGCAGTGACTTGATATCAAGTCACTGGAAAATCCTCCGCAGTATATCTTTAAAAAATTCACCCATATATGGGTGAATTTTTTCTAAGAGAAAATTTTTAATCTTTTAACTTGAAATCCTTTGGAGTGGTCGGCGTAGAGCTAGGATTTATTTTCTTTCTTCTTTAATGTTGCGCGGATGTAGCGACGAGCCGATGCAGTTTTTGTATACTCAAGCCATTTTTTATTAGGCACTCCTATTTTTTTTGTTTGTATTTCAACAATATCCCCTTTGTGTAACTCTGTATCAAGACCAACCATTTTTCCATTTACCCTAGCACCAGACATAAGGTCAACAAGATTTGTGTGTACTGCGTATGCAAAATCTATCGGCGTTGCGCCAATAGGTAAGTCGATAACATCACCTTTTGGAGTGAACACAAACATTCTTCGTGCAAAAAAGTCTTCACGAAGTGCATCGTGAAATGCTTCCTCCCCCTCAAAATCTTCTGCTGCGGTATTCAAGTCTGTGAGCCAACGCGGTGTTGGTGTACTGGTTTGCGTGAGAGATTTTTCTGCGCGCGTCATTTTCATGAGCGATGGAACAAAGCGTCCTACCCATCCTATTTTTGAATCTTTTCCAGGCTCGCTGCCCTGACTTTTGTTTTTGTATATGAAATGTGCCATCACCCCAAACTTACTTTCCTGTTGCATCTCTTCAGAGCGTATCTGAATTTCAATAATCAGCTTATGAGGAGTGATGATTGTGGTGTGGAGAGTACGGTAGCCGTTCGGCTTTGGGCTTGCGATGTAATCTTTAATGCGTCCTGGGATTGGTCTCCAGATATTGTGAATAACTCCAAATGATCGATAGCAGTCCTCAAGTGTTGGAACAATAATGCGAATCGCAAATATGTCGTATACCTTGTCGGGGTCGTTGCCTTTGCGAATGAGCTTCGTGGCAAAACTATGAACATTTTTTACGCGTGATTCTGTTCTAAAGTTGCGTATACCTGCTTCAGCAAGTGCTTTGCGCAGGTCATTAAGCGCTCTGTCGAGTGCTTCTTTTTCCGTTTCTCCACGCTCTTCCAAGAATTGGTGAATTTTTTTGTATCGTTCAGGTTCTAGTGTTTTAAATGCTAAATCTTCGAGTTGTGATTTTATTAAACCGATACCAAGTCTTTCGGCGATAGGGACATATATTTCCTTCGTTTCGAGCGCAATGCGCATTCGTTTTTCAATAGGTTCAACGAAGTTAATTGTCTCCATGTTGTGGAGCCTATCAGCAAGCTTGATGATGATGACGCGAATATCGTTTGCAGTTGCAACGAGTAGACGCCGTAAACTTTCCACGTGCCTCTCTACTCCGCGATATTTTAATTTCGAAAGCTTCGTGACCCCCTCAACCAAAAATCGCACTGTTGCACCAAATTTTTCTTCTATTTCTTCGATGGTAACGGGCGTGTCCTCAACTGTGTCATGAAGAATTCCCGCAACAATTGTTTCGCGGTCCATCCCGAGCTTGGCGAGTGTCACTGCAATTGCAGTTGGGTGGATGATGTATGGCTCACCTGATTTTCTTTTTTCTTCACCGTGGGCTACTTTTGCAAATTCATACGCCACCTGAATTGCTTTCTGATCTTCCGAGGAAGGGGACTGCATCGCACGGATGATGTCGTCTGTAGCATGAGGCATGTGAATAGTGTATAGCGTTTAGTGTTTAGGGGCTAGCTTTCAAAGCAAAAACCTATGAAGTTATCTCGGCATTATCGTTGACAATAGGCTCAAAATTTGATATAAAATTTTTAAATGACTACACGCGAAAGTTTACCTCCGAGAAGGATTCGCCGTATGAGTCCTGCAAGAATAGCTCGTAGAGCTACTAACTTAGAATTAGCTGCTTGGAATCTTGCTACAGCAGTCTTGATTAATTACCGTTCACCACACGCGCCTTTATTTCGTGATGTTGCTCGCACTGGATTTGCCGACGCCTCTCGTCTAAGACGCCTTTAATAATTCAAGTGCTTCTGGCACGGTGAGTTTCTCTGGATCCATGCCATCGGGAATTCGCACATGCTTGAAGCCTTTTTTCAAAAAGAAACCACTCTTTGATTTATAGAGATATATTTTTTTCTTTGTGCGTGGATGCGTTCCAACTTCGCGTGCGATAGCAATGCCGGGGCGTCCTTTCTTAGGCTCTTTGAGAATTTCGAGAGCTCGCTCGTAGGTGATACTGTACGGCTCATCAGCTCCTTTGAGTGAACGAAAATCTCCGTTATGTACGATGAACGGACCGAATTTTCCTATGGCTGAAGTTATAGGCATGCTCGAGTCAGGGTGGACACCTAATTCTCGTGGAAGCGAAAGAAGCTTAACCGCCTGTTCCATCGTGATTGATTCAGGAATTATTTCTGGAGGGATACTCGCTTTTCTTGTGTCAGGTTTTTTTGCTTTCTTTTTCTTTTTTCCATCCACAGGTTCTGGTACCGGTTCCATTTTTGGACCCATTTCTAGGTACGGACCAAAACGACCGACACGCACATGAATTGGGTGTCCGGTTTCTGGATGATCACCAATGGATTCAGTCTCTTTAATAACTTCTCCTTTTTCAGTACGAGAACCTTTGCAGTCAGGAAATCGTGCACAGCTCATGAAGACACCAGTGCGTGAAAGTTTCATAACCATTGCATGTCCGCACAAAGGGCAGGGGAATTCTTTAGGAACATCACCGAGAGTAGTGAGCTTTGGAATATCTTCTTTTGACGCTACATCTTTTGAAAATGGTCCGTAAAAATTCTTCAAGGTTTTTGTATACTCGCGCTCGCCTGAAGCAATCTGGTCGAGTTCGTTTTCCATTTCAGCAGTAAATGAATCGCTGATGTATTTTTCAAAGTTTTCCTCTAGAAATGTTGAGACTACTTCACCTGTAGTTGTTGGATGCAAAGCTCTTCCAATTTTTTCGACATAGCCACGGTCGACAACAGTCTTGATGATTGATGCGTAGGTAGATGGTCGGCCGATACCGCGTTTTTCGAGCTCTTTCACGAGGCCTGCCTCGGTGTAGCGTGCCGGAGGTTGGGTATATTTTTCCTGCGATTCTATCTTCTCTAATTTTAGTTTCTCTCCCTTTTTTGCTTCAGGGAGAATTGTTTCCTCACCTTTAGCTTCAACATCTGCAGCAAGCCATCCATCAAATTGCATAGTGGAACCAGTGACACCAAATTCAGGAACTCCTTCAGTGATGGCAGTAATTTTTGAACGGGTCATTATTGCATCTGACATTTGTGAGGCGACAGTGCGAGTGTATATGAGTGCATACAAACGCTCTTCTTCCTCGGTTGCTCCTGCTCTCGCGACCGTTATATCTGTAGGGCGTACTGCTTCGTGAGCTTCTTGAGCGTTTTTACTTTTTGTTTTGTAAGTACGGGTTTCAAGGTAGTTCGCGCCATATTCTTTTTTTACATGGCTGGCGATTGCACTCACCGCAACTTCAGCAAGACTCGTGCTGTCAGTGCGCATGTAGGTTATGTGGCCAGCTTCATAGAGTCTTTGTGCGGTACGCATAGTGCGTGAAGGTGAGAAGCCAAGACGAGAGCTTGCTGACTGCTGGAGCGTTGAAGTAGTGAATGGTGCTTTTGGGGAACGCTTCACTGGAGAAGAGGTAACATCAGCAACTACCCATGCACCTTTGGTGCCGTTCTTTACTATTTCTTCTGCTTCAGCAATTGTTGCTGGCTCAGTTGAGCAGGTAGCAGTAAATGTATCGCCCCGAGGAGTTTGCAAATCTGCGGTGATAACGAAATATTGAACGGGGTTGAACGCACGGATTTCTCGTTCCTTTTCTACGAGAATGCGAAGTGCCGGCGATTGCACTCTTCCTGCTGAAAGGCCATAGCGAACTTTTTTCCAAATGAGTCCTGAAAGGTCGTACCCCACAAGTCGGTCAAGTACGCGCCTCGCTTCCTGTGCTTTTCGAAGGTCTTGGTCAATTTTTCGTGGATGCGCAATTGCCTCTGTTACGGCGTCTTTTGTAATCTCATGAAAAACGACACGCTTTGCCCCTTTGAGATGTGCCGCTTCATTTAGGTGCCACGCAATAGCTTCTCCTTCACGGTCAGGGTCGGTTGCAAGAAGCACCTCATCAGCTTTTTCTGCAGCCTCTACAATTTTTTTTATGACATCTCCTTTTCCTGGAACAGTGACATAGCGAGGTATAAATCCAGCCTCAATATCAATAGCGTCTTTGCTAGATTTTGGTAAATCACGAACATGCCCAACGGAAGCAAGCACCTTGTAGCCAGGTCCTAAGTATTTTTCTATCGTCTTTGCCTTTGCGGGCGACTCAACGATAACGAGCGTATTCTTTGCGCTTGCACTTTTTGTTGCCATTACGAGACACTAGTACGGCATGAATTGAATCGTGTCAACCATACTGCTAGATATTTTTCCTAATTTCTCCCATCGATTCTGTAATAATTCCACGAATTTCCATTTGTGTAAGAAGCACATTTGCACTTCCAGTAGAGACTCCTAATGCACGGATTAATTCGTCGCGTGGTATGGGGGCAGAAAGAATTTCAAACACACGCTCTTCTTCGGGAGTAAGCTCAACACTTTTTTTAGTCTCTTCTTTTTTCATATCAAAGACATCAAGGATGTCGTCCGCATTCCGTACCGGTTTTGCTCCAAGACCCATAAAGAGATGCCCGCCGGCGCCTCCCTCGGAAAAAATAGAGTGGGGGACAATGAGGAGTTCACGGTTATATTCAGTAGCGAGCCGTGCCGTTATGAGTGTTCCTGATTTCAAGCCCGCTTCTATTATAAGGACGGCGTGGCTCATCCCTGCCATGATGCGATTACGCTTAGGAAATGTGTAGGGAGCTGCGTGTTCATCTGGTTCCATTTCCGAGAGAAGTGCTCCGCCAGCATCAAGAATATCTCTTGAGAGTGTGAGGTGCGCTCGCGGATAGAGAACTTCTTCAGATAACCCAGAGCCAGGAACCGCAATAGTGTGTAAGCCTGCCGCGAGCGCCGCCTTGTGGGCAACACCATCAATGCCAAGGGCTAAACCTGAAACTATAGAAATAGGGTATCCAGCAAGTCCGGCAATTAAATGTTCACAAGCATCTTGCCCATATCTGCTCATACGCCGTGACCCCACAACTGCTAGAAGCTTTGTTTCGGGTGGCGGCAATACCCCTCGTAAGTAGAGTGTGCTTGGCGGGTCGTTGATTTCAGAAAGAAGTGCTGGGAAGTTATTTTTTGAGAGCTTTCGTATTTCTACTGGCATGGTTCAAGTATAGCTCGTGGTATTGTGCACTTCTGATTTGCTGTTAAAGCTAAAACCTGTAACCTGTAACCTGTAACCTATAACCTGTTTTTTATGTTAGACATCAAATTCATTCAAGATAATCCCGATATAGTTCGCGCAGCGATTGTAAATAAAAAAGGGAAGCCTGTTGATATTGATGAAGTATTGAAGTTGCACGAAGAGCGTAAAGGCGTGAAGCAAAGGATCGAAGAAGTGAATCGTAAAAGAAATGAAGCAGCTGCAACGAGAGATATAGAAACCGGTAAACTCCTTAAGGAAGAATTGCAGGCACTTGAAGCTCGCCATGGAGCACTAGAGAAAGATTTGGTTGCACTCCTTTTGAAGATTCCTAACATTCCTTCACCCGATACACCTATTGGTGCTAGCGAGGACGAGAATGTGGTGCTCCGTGAAGTGGGTGAGAAACGAAGCTTCGGCCCTTTTTCTCCACGGCAACATTTTGAAATAGGGAGTGATTTAGGAATTATAAATTCTGAGAAGGCAGGGGTGGTTTCTGGTGCTCGTTTTGCATACCTCATGGGAGATCTTGCACTCATGCAATTTGGACTCCTCAATCTTGCAATGAAGGTTCTTACAGACGAAGACATTTTAAAGGGGGTCATTGAGCGCTCTGGCCTAAAGGTCTCTTCGAAGCCTTTCATTCCCGTTATCCCTCCTTATATGGTGCGTTCAGCCGTGATGAATAGAATGGCACGACTCGACCCTATAGATGAGCGGTACTATTTTGAAAAAGATGATGAAGTGTTGATTGGAAGTGCAGAGCATACTTTGGGACCTATCCACATGGACGAGGTTATTCCCGAAGAGATGCTACCTATTCGCTATGTTGGATACTCACCGTCATTTCGCCGTGAAGCTGGTTCATACGGTAAAGATACGCGCGGATTAATTCGCATGCACCACTTTGATAAGGTAGAAATGGAGACCTTCACGAAACCAGAGGAAGGGTATCAAGAGCAGGATTTTATGGTGGCACTTCAGGAACATTTTTTACAACTCCTCGGTTTGCCGTATCAGGTAATTTCAATTTGCACCGCGGATATGGGGTTCCCAGATCAAAGACAGTTTGATATGAACACCTGGATGCCAGGGCAGGGCGCATACCGCGAAACACATACCTCAGACTACATGGGGGGGTTCCAAGCTCGTCGTTTGAATACCAGAACAAAGCGCGCTGACGGTGCTATGGAATTTGTACATATGAACGACGCAACGCTTGTGGCTATGGGACGCACACTCGCGGCTATTCTTGAAAATTATCAGGAATCAAATGGCACAGTCCGTGTTCCAAAAGTTCTTCAGCAATATGTAGGGAAGGATATACTGAAGGCCTAAGGTCCCTATGCCAAATTCGCAACAGCCAAAACTTAGTCTTCGAGATAGGCGACGCCGATTAGTGTGGGTGAAGGTGGCTGCGGGCAGTGCAGTTGTCGCTCTGTCGCTGATAGCTGTGTGGTTTCTTGCGCGTATTCCAGCAACCACAATTGCTTCAATTGAAGTGAAAGGAACTTCAATAGTTTCAGCTGATGAAGTTAAAAAACTTGTCGAAGAAAAATTGGATGGCTCATACGCATATTGGATTCCCTACAGAAACTCCTTATTGTTTCCAAAAAGAAATATAGAGAATGCCGTAGCCACTGCCTTTCCTCCACTGGCAAAAATTACCATCTCTCGAAATGGTTTTAATGTGCTCACTGTAACTGCCGAAGAGCGAGGGGCGACTGCTCTGTGGTGCGATGGTGCTGCAGAGGAAGCTTGTTACAGTGTCGACAAAAACGGATTTATTTTTGCTTCCGTGACGGATGTACCGCCGATGATTCGTTTTTATGGGGCGCTTTCAAGTGTGCCTATTGGTAGCACATACCTTGATGGCGGTTTTGCTTCTCTCAATACATTAGTTACTGGCATTGCTTCATCTATACATCGCATTCCAGAGACCGTTATTGTTGATGGCACTTCAAATGATGTTGAGCTTGCGTTTGCGGACGGTGGGGTATTGAAGTTTGTTCGCACTACATCAAACCAGCAGGCTACCCTTGAAAACATTGCATCAGTTTTTGCATCCCAAAGCTTCAAAAAAAACAAGGAGTTTGAATACGCAGATTTCCGTTTTGGCGACAAAGTATATATAAAGTTTAAAGGGGAATAACAGGAAGGTTCTAGGTTATAGCTTCTAGCTTTTAGGCGATGCTTCATCGGATCCGAAGGGATCATAGGAACAAGTCGCACGTAAGTTAAGTTGTGTGGTAGGCTCGCCCTATGAACAGAGGATTTTGGGACAGACTACCTAAGCCGTTTTTGGTTCTTGCACCAATGGCGGATGTAACGGATGCGGCATTTCGTCGAGTAATCGCAAAGTATGGCAAACCAGATGTGATGTGGACGGAATTCGTTTCGGCAGACGGCTTGGTGCGTGCACCAGAGATAGGAAAGAAGAAACTGCTTGCGGATTTAATTTATTCCGAAGAAGAGCGTCCAATAGTTGCTCAGTTTTTTACAGGCAATCCTGACCACATGGAAAAAACTGCCGAGCTTGCGAGGGAGCTTGGTTTCGATGGTATCGACCTCAACATGGGATGCCCCGACAAATCAATTGAGAAGCAAAAAGCGGGAGCTGCAATGATGAGGGACCCTATGCGCGCGAAGGCTGTTGTTGAAGCTGCAATTAGGGGCGGTGGGGGATTGCCTGTTTCGGTAAAGACAAGAATTGGGTACAACAAAAACGAACTTGAGGAGTGGTTACCATACCTACTTGAAACTGATGTTTCTGCAATTACCATTCATGCGCGTACACGAAAGGAAATGTCGAGTGTCCCTGCACGGTGGGAAGAAGTTGCTCACGCAGTGGGCATCCGCAATCGCGAAAACCCCGATGCATTTATTTTGGGTAATGGGGACATTGTGGACACTGAAGATGCTCGAGCAAAAATTGAAGAGTCTGGTGCTGATGGCGCCATGCTGGGCCGTGCCATCTTCGGTAACCCATGGCTATTCGCCAATGTAGGGTTTACGAAACCCTACATTGCTATTCGAGAGCAATTACGAGTCATGGTGGAACACACAAAGCTTTTTGAGGAATTACTGCCTCACAAATCTTTTGCCATTATGAAAAAACACTATAAAGCGTATGTGAATGGTTTTGATGGTGCCGCAGAGCTTCGGGGGGAACTTATGAGGGCAGAAAATGCTACAGAAGTAGCGGATGCTGTGGACAGGTTCTTTACTTCAGTGCGTTAGCCATGTAGACTACTTTTAATTTGAGTATGCAGAATCACTTCAAGCTTCGCTCTCTCCACAGACAGGGAATTAATTCCTCAAAAACCTCCATTTATTGGGGGCTTTTTTTTAATCTATGAAATTAATCCTTGCAGACAAAACCGTTATAGAAGGGAAAAGCTTTGGAGCAGAGACTTCTGCAACAGGTGAAGTTGTTTTCAATACTGGGATGGTTGGGTATGTTGAGACACTCACTGATCCGTCGTACCAAGGACAAATTTTAGTTCTGACCTATCCACTTGTAGGTAATTATGGTGTTCCTGACCCTGAATTTTTTGAATCAACAGGTATTCATATTTCAGGGCTTGTGGTGAGTGAGTACAGCGAGACCTACTCAAGTGCATCTGCAAAGCAGTCGCTCGCTTCGTGGTTGAAAAAATCTGGCATTCCTGCAATTTCCGGTGTTGATACGCGTGCGCTTACAAAGAAGCTCCGTGAAAAAGGCGTCATGCTTGGTGGACTCTCAGCTAAGGGAAACACAATTGCTCTTGAGGATCCAAATAAAAGAAACCTTGTAGCAGAAGTGAGTATCAAAGAAAAGCGTGTGTACGGAAGTGGCCCAACAAAAATTATTGCAGTTGACTGTGGGATGAAGGAAAATATTGTCCGCTCACTCACGCGCCCTGGTATCACCGTGCTTCGTGTTCCTTGGGACTACGATTTTACAAAAGAGGAGTATGACGGACTCTTTCTTTCAAATGGTCCGGGGGACCCAACGATGTGTGACGCCACAATTCAAAATATAAAAAATGCATTCAAGAAAGATATTCCTATCCTTGGGATCTGTCTCGGTACACAACTCATGGCTCTCGCCGCAGGTGCATCAACCTACAAACTAAAATACGGACATCGCTCTCAAAATCAGCCATGTACTGATGTGACTGTCGGCACTCGTTGTTACATCACTTCTCAAAATCACGGATTCGCGATCAATCGAAAAACATTACCCAAAGAATGGAAGGTGTGGTTTGAAAATGCGAATGATGGTTCTATTGAGGGTATTAAACACAGCTCTAAACCGTGGTCTGCAGTACAGTTTCATCCCGAAGCATCCCCTGGACCTACCGATACCGCATGGGTTTTCGATGAGTTTTTAGCCTCTGTTGCTTTGTATAAAAAGAATCATGCCTAAAAAACCCAAAAAAGTTCTTATTCTCGGCTCTGGAGGTTTGCGCATTGGGCAAGCTGGCGAGTTTGATTACTCGGGCTCTCAAGCAATCAAAGCACTCAAAGAAGAAGGTATTCGAACTGTTTTGATGAACCCAAATATTGCAACGGTGCAGACAGATAAAGGACTTGCGGACACCGTATACTTTTTGCCACTCACTGAACATTTTGCAAAAGAGGTAATAGAGAAAGAACGCCCTGATGCGATACTTCTTGGCTTTGGTGGGCAAACCGCATTGAACTTGGGCCTCGCGCTTGATAAGAGTGGGGTGCTTAAAAAATATGGCGTTGAAGTTTTGGGTACGCCCGTGTCTGTTATTCGAGACACTGAAGACAGAGAGCTTTTTATTAAGCGTCTTTCGGAAATCGGTGTGGTGACTGCAAGAAGTTTTGCTGCAGAAAATATTAAAGATGCGGTAAAGGCCGCCGCAAAACTGAAGTACCCAGTGATGATTCGCATGGGCTTTGCGCTCGGTGGTGAAGGTTCTGGGTTAGTGCGTTCTGAGTCAGAACTGCGTACTCGACTTGCGGAAGCATTTCATCGTAGCCCGCAGGTATTGATTGAAGAATATCTTGCAGGGTGGAAAGAGGTGGAATATGAAGTTGTTCGCGATGCCTATGACAACTGCATTGTGGTTTGCAACATGGAAAACTTTGACCCAATGGGTGTTCACACTGGTGAATCTATGGTGGTTGCGCCGTCGCAAACATTAACGAATGAGGAATATCACCGTTTGCGTGAAGTGGCGATTAAAACGATTCGACACCTTGGCGTGGTGGGTGAGTGCAACATTCAATATGCGCTCCACCCCACGACGGGTGAGTACCGTGTGATTGAAGTAAACGCACGCCTCTCTCGTTCTTCTGCACTTGCTTCAAAGGCAACTGGATATCCTCTGGCATTTATTGCTGCGAAGCTCGCCCTTGGACAATCACTTCTCACTATTAAAAATGCTGTTACCCAAAAGACAATCGCATGTTTTGAGCCGGCACTCGACTACTTGGTACTGAAAATGCCACGATGGGATTTGAATAAATTTGATAGTGCCGTTACCTCCATTGGAACAGAAATGAAATCAGTGGGAGAGGTAATGGCGATAGGACGCTCTTTTGAGGAGGTGCTTCAGAAAGCAATTCGTATGCTCATGATCGGAGCAGATGGATTTACTGCAAATAAAGGCGAGGCATTTCATATAGAAAAATATCTAGCTGAAATTAAAGATCCAACAACGAGGCGTGTTTTTGCTGTGGCAGAGGCACTGCATCGGGGCGTTTCTGTTGAGGAGATTCACAAGCTCTCAGGTATCACCACATGGTTTTTGGATAAGATGAAAAATATCATCGAGCTTGAAAAGCGCTTAAAGAAAGAAACACTCACGGTGGAATTGTTACGCCAAGTAAAGCAGGCGGGATTTTCAGACAAGCAAATTGGAACAATTACGGATAAGACTGAAGTGGCGGTGCGTGCACTTCGTGGAAAAAAGAATGTCACTCCAGTAGTGAAGCAAATCGATACGCTGGCGGGGGAGTTTCCAGCAAAAACAAACTATCTTTATGTGACGTACCACGGCACTGAACACGATGTGACTCCTGGAAAGAAAGGAATTGCGGTTCTTGGAAGTGGGCCATATTCCATCGGCTCATCGGTGGAGTTTGATTGGTCGAGTGTGCAGGTGCTAAAAACACTCCAAGCCGAAGGCAAGGAGACGGTGATGATTAACTACAATCCCGAAACAGTGTCGACTGACTACGACATGTCAGACAGATTGTACTTTGAAGAACTTTCTCTTGAGCGTGTACTCGACATTGTGCAATTTGAAAAAATAAAAGGAGTTGTCATTTCAACGGGCGGACAAGTGTCAAACAATCTTGCACTTCCACTCCATAAAAACGGTGTGAAGATTTTAGGCACCACGCCTGAAAACATTGACCGCGCAGAAGATCGCCACACATTTTCAAAGCTTTTAGATAAGCTCAATATTGATCAACCAGGATGGGCAGAGCTCACTACACGAAAAGCTGCAGGTGAAGCAGCTATGAGGCTTGGGTACCCTGTTCTCGTGCGCCCTTCCTATGTTCTTTCAGGCTCGGCCATGGCAATTGCGTCCGACGAGAAATCACTCATGCGATTTTTGGAGCGAGCAGTTGATGTGTCATCAGAACATCCAATAGTTATTTCAAAATTTATTGAAAATGCACGGGAAATTGAAATAGATGGCGTGGCTTCAAAGGGCAAGCTCGAAATTTACGCTATTACAGAGCACGTTGAGAATGCAGGAACACATTCGGGTGACGCAACAGTAGTATTACCTCCACAGCGCACCTATCTTGAAACGATTCGCCGTGCAAAGCGTATTGCAAAGAAAGTAGTCAAAGAGTTGAAAATCACTGGCCCATTCAACATTCAGTTTTTGGCGAAAGAAAATAAATTACAGGTTATTGAAACCAATGTTCGTGCGTCGCGTAGTTTTCCATTCGTTTCAAAAGTCACTGGGTACAATTTTATTGAGCTCGCTACAAAAGCAATGCTCGGCAAAGACATTAGTGGGCACTATCAAACGCTCGAACTTGACTATGTTGCGGTGAAGTCGCCACAGTTTTCATACAGTCGAATTAAAGGCGCTGATCCACTTGGGTATGTAGAGATGGCATCAACAGGTGAGGTGGCTGCGTTTGGTGATTCATATCCAGAAGCCTTGTTGAAATCCATGATGTCCGCTGGTTTTCGATTGCCCAAGAAAAATATTTTGATTTCTCTTGGAGGTGAGGAAAATAAAGTAAAGCTTCTTCCTGCAATAGAAAAACTTAAAGTGTTAGGATTTAATTTTTTTGCGACTGAACACACTGCAGAGTTTTTGAAAACCCACGGTATTGCTTCAGAGCTCGTGCATAAAATTAAGAGCGGCAAGAAAGAGAACGTAGGGACATTACTTGATTCAGGAAAACTTGAGCTCATTATCAATCTCGCAAATCGAGGGCTCGTGCGAGAAGGTAACGGAGGGAATAATCCGTCAGACGGCTTTATTATTCGTCGCAAGGCAGTTGACCTTAATATCCCGCTCATCACTAACCGTCAGCTAGCAGAAGCATTTGCCATGGCACTCTCAGAAGTAGGAAAGAAAGGATTAGAGTCAAAAGCATGGGATGCGTATAAGAAAGATGCTTAAATGGTGAGGAATATGGACGACATTACTCACATACTAAAAGAGGCGGGAGCTATCACTGAAGGCCATTTTATCGGTACGTCAGGAAAGCATTTGTCTGTATACATAAATAAAAATAAAATTCTTATCCACGTTGCTCTTACCTCACGCCTGTGTGAAGTACTTGCAAAGAAGGTCGTTGATTGGAATCCCGATGTCATCGTAGCTCCTGCAACTGGCGGCATAGCACTCTCGCAGTGGATGGCATTTCATATGAGTGCGCTTTTAGGAAGAGAGGTTTTGAGTGCCTACACAGAATCAATTGATGGAATTCAGTCTATTACAAAGCGCGGGTACGACGCAGTGGTTAAAGGAAAGAGGGTTGTGGTGATTGAAGATGTCGTCAACACTGGAAAATCAATCAACGGGGTTGTTCAGGCGGTGCAGGCAGTAGGTGGTGAGGTGGTGGGGGCAGTTGCACTCATAAACAGAAATTCAACCGATACACTGATTCAAGAATTGCTTGGGGTTCCATTCCACTCTCTCTCACTTATGCCCCTTGATGCGTATGCGGAAAACGAGGTTCCAGAATGGTTGAAAAAAATTCCTATCAATACTGAACTTGGTCACGGTGCGAAATACCTTAAAGAGTACACTCAATAATATGACCACTACGAGCTTTTATGATCCCACGAAGTCATACGAAGAAAACTATACAGATGGTCCGTTTGGAGGATTTAAAAACGCTCCAGCTTATGAAGAGAAAGGCGAGCCAATGCATGATGTTTTTGGGTATAAAGTCTACACACCATTCGGTATTCCTGCTGGCCCACTTTTAAATAGCGCATTCATGAAGGGTGCGTTTGATACTGGTTTTGATATCGCAGTTTATAAAACAATACGAAGTGGCGCTTACCCGTGCCATCCATTTCCTAATGTACTTGCGGTACATCCGGGGGAACACCTCACGCTAGAGCGTGCGCAAGCAGAAGCCTTGGTGGCAGATGTTAATTACACTGAGCCTATTTCCATCACCAACTCATTTGGCGTCCCCTCAAAAGAAACACCTGTGTGGCAGGATGATTTTAAGAAAGCTATTGTCTATGAGAAAAAAGGTCAGCTCGCTGTACTTAGTTTTATGGGTACCGTGAAAGCAGATCAAAGCCAAAATGAATTTATTGATGACTATGTTCTTGCAGGATCTCTTGCGGCGAAGACAGGAGCAAAAGTTTTGGAAGTGAATCTTTCATGTCCTAACATCGGCAACGAAGGCTTGGTTTGCTACAACTTGGATGTTACGGAAAAAGTCTGTGAAGGATTGCGTGCCGTCATTGGTTCAACACCGCTGATGCTCAAAGTTGGCTATTACAAAAACAATGAAGACGTTGTGCGTCTCGCTGAAATTGCTGAAAAATATGCAAACGGTGTTTCCGCTATCAACACAGTGCAGGCAACTATTGTAGATGAAAAAGGCGAGCAGGCACTCCCAGGGCCAAATCGTTCACGCTCAGGTGTATGTGGCGCATCCATCAAATGGGCAGGGCTCGAGATGGTGCAGCGCCTGAAAAGTGCTCGAGATTCTAGTGGGGGTACATTTAAAATTTGCGGCGTTGGTGGTGTGACTACCCCCGCTGACTATGCTGAGTACTTGCACGCTGGAGCTGACATTGTCATGAGTGCAACTGGCGCCATGTGGAATACAAACTTAGCAAAAGAGATTAAGTTTCCCGAAACCTCGTAGTTTTTATTTCTAAGTGATCCCTACGGATCCGATGAAGCATCGCCTAAACGCTAACCCCTAACACCTAGTTTATGCAACATATACTCGAAACTCAGCAGTTTGATCGCGAAGCACTAAATAATCTTTTTCAGGTTGCGACTTCTCTTGAAGGGAGGCGCACAAAGGATCTTGATGGAAAGATAATGGCGTCGTTATTTTTTGCGCCATCCACCCGCACTCGTTTAAGTTTTGAATCAGCAATGTATCGGCTCGGCGGTCATGTTATTTCAATGGAGAATGCAAGTGAGTCGTCCTCTTCAACCAAAGGGGAGACTATTGAAGACACTGTTCGTATCGTAGACAACTACGCCGATGTGATTGTTCTTCGTCATCCAGAAGTGGGAATGCTCGCGAGGGCTGGTGCTGTTTCGGAAGTCTCCGTCATTAATGGTGGAGATGGTATCGGTCAGCATCCAACACAGGCCTTTCTTGATTTGTATACTATTTTTCGTGAGATAGGTCGCACTGATGATTTTCACATCGCATTCGTCGGCAATCTCGCGTATTATCGTGCCGCTCGTTCGCTCGCATATCTTCTCGCCAAATACAACAATGTAAAAATGACATTCGTGTCTGGCCCCGAGCTTGCTATGAAAGACGATGTGAAAGAGTATTTGAAAGAGAGAGGTGTTCAGTTTACTGAAACAGATGATTTAGTAGGAGCAATGCGCGAGGCCGATGTTGTCTATCAAACACGTATTGCGGAAGAGTGGATTCCCGATCACGATCAGTATGAAAAGCTTCGCGGTAAGTATGTTATTGATCGCGCATTGGTTGATCAGATGAAAGAAGGCTCTATACTCATTCATCCACTTCCACGGGCAGGTGAGATAACTCCTGAAGTTGATGACTCACCGCACGCAGTCTATTTCAAGCAAGCAGAGTACGGTGTTCTTGTGCGCATGGCACTTTTGAAATTGTTGCTTGGTTAAGCGCTTAGGAAATCTTCCATTGGATTTGAAGGCGCTTCGTTGGGTCTTCGGTGTAGCCAAAAGGGCGAATGGTTTCGCCGTTTGAAACGTGTACCAGTGAATCAATAGTCCAAGGGTTTTTAGTAAGAGTGATGGTTTCTTCGTTCGGTGGAAGGCCATAAAACTGTGCGCCGTTGAGTGATGCAAATGTTTCTAAGTTTTCAAGTTTTCCCATCTCTTCAAACACTTGTGTATAGAGCTCTATTGCTGAAGGAACAGTAAAGATACCGGCCGCTGGTGGAGTTTTTTCTTTTGAAGACACTGGATGTGGCGCTGAGTCAGTACCGAGGAAGAAGTGTGAATCACCCGATGTTACGGCTTCCCGAAGTGCCTTTTGGTTCGCTTCGTTTTTTATAACTGGCATACAGTGAAGGTATGCAGGTTCCTCGCTATGCTCTACATCCGCTTTGTTTTCCATGAGGTGGTGGATGGTCACTGTTGAGCCAAGGCGGTTACTGTTTTCATTTCGTACAAAGTCCACGGCATCTTTTGTGGTTGCGTGCTCTAAAACTATTTTCAATTCTGGAAAATTTTTGAGAATTGTGGGAAGGGTGGTGTCGAGAAATACCTTCTCACGATCAAATGGGTCAATAATATTTCCATTCTCATCTTTTAGTGTCTCTCCATGCATAAGAATGGGCATGCCAATTTTTTGCATGGCTTCAAGTACCTCATATACTTTTCGAATGTCGGTAACGCCTTGCGCTGAGTTGGTAGTTGCACCGGCTGGGTACGCCTTTACTGCTGAAGCGATGCCATTCGTAAAACCGCTTGCGATTTCTTCCGCCGAAGAATTATCGGTGAGGTAGTAGGTCATCAAAGGTGTGAATTTTGGATACGCTTTAATTACTTCAGCAATTCGTTCTCTGTATGCTTGTAGCTCAAGAGTTGTGGTGACGGGGTTTGGTGAGAGGTTTGGCATTACAATGGCTCGTCCAAAGGTACGAGCAGTAAATGGCAGAACGGCTTCAAGCATTGCACCGTCTCGGAGGTGCACATGCCAATCGTCGGGTTTGCGGATGGTTATTGAATCCATTCCAGATATTCTACCATCACCTCCCATCTTGCTCTGTTTAAACGAATCGTTATTAAAGCGCCAAGATAGTGTGGAATTGGTGAGACTTGACAGTATTCAAAAAAAGAGCAGAATATTACATTCAAACAAAATGAGCTTCGAATTAAAAAAAGATAAGTATTTCAGAGCTAGGGAGGGTTTTGGAAAATTTATTGAATTGTCTTGCACTGCATGTCAAGAAAAGACGCTTGTTTATCAAAAAGACGGTAGCGGTAGTTTGTTCCGTTGCTACTTAAATCGTATTTTTTGGCCCGATACATATGCCAACCTTCAATATGACGCTGATATAGTCGACCAGCGAGATATGCCAAATTTTTCTTGTATTTCTTGCGATTCCATTATTGGGCTACCTATGCGACATATAGACGACAGATTGGCATATCGCCTTATTCGAGGACGATTTTCAAAAAAGAACCATATATCATGAGTGAATCACTTGAAAGAGCAAAATTAAGCATGCGCCCAATCAAGAGGCGTGTGTCTGTTACTGAGGCTGGTAAAGTGCACAACATTACAGTCAAAAGAGAGGGGGTGGGCATAATTAAGCCTGAGGAGGGTATGTTTCATCAGTTTTTATTTAGAGTAAGTGATAAGTGGCAGAAATATTCTGTGCTTATTAATGCAGAATTAGATCAATCTCTTTCTCCTGTTTTTAGAAATAGAGACTTATTAACGATTCGTATAGACTCCGGCTGTGAGACTGGTCAGGTTTTTGGGGATAGAACATGTGACTGCAAAGATCAGCTTCACAAAACAATGGAAGATATACAGGCAAAGGGAGAGGGTATGATTGTACACATACCTCAGCAAGATGGACGCGGTAAAGGTTTGGCATTTAAACTTGCTACATTATTACTGCAGCACGATCTCGGCTTAGATACCGTTGATGCCGCACATTCTTTAACTCATGGCGAAATAGATGTTAGAAGTTACCGTGGTGTAATTGCAATTTTGAAATTTTTCAATATACCAACATCAACGAAGATTGAGTTGGCTACAAATAACCCAAAGAAAATGCAAGTTTTTGCTGAGAACGGTTATACGATTCATGAGGTAATGCCAGTGGTTATTCAGCCTACCGAGCTTACGGAGCCACATTTGCGTGCCAAGCAAGACAAATTAGGACATCTCAATCTTGTATGAGTACTCTTGAAAAGCTTGACAGAGCAATGGTGAAGAACGATTCGCTTATTTGTGTAGGTCTTGACCCTGATTGGTCAAAAATGCCAGAGGAATACACACGTGATTCTGCTATCGAAAATCGCGAAGAGAAAATCTATAGTTTTTTGACAACCATTGTCGACATTACAGGCGAAGGTGTGTGCTCGTATAAAATTCAGAAAGCATTTTTTGATTTGTATCCACAGGGGCACTCACTTTTAAAAAATATTATTCAATATATACACCTAAAGTATTCTGACATACCTGTTTTTGTAGATTGTAAAATTGGCGACATTGATAATACGATGGAAGCATACGGGTCACTTATTTTTGATGAGTTGGATGCTGACGGAGTTGTCTTGAACCCATATATGGGAGAAGACGTTTTAAACATTGTGAGAAATCGGCCCGAGAAAGCAGGCATTGTTCTTGTAAAGACAAGTAATGATAGTTCCGTTCAAGATTTACCAGCGCTCGACGGGAGAAAAATGTGGGAACATGTACTCGATTTAACTGTGAATGAATGGAATACTGCTCAGAATCTTATCCCGGTGCTTTCTTCGCTTGCGGAGTATTCTACAAGCCCACGCTCTAGTATCCCGGACGATATACCTATTTTGTTAGCTGGATACGGCGCACAGGGTGGGGATGCAACGAACATTACTGATTTTTTAGACAGTAAAAAAAGAGGTGTATTCATTAATTCATCTCGAAAAATTCTGTATCCGTATAGCACAGAAGATAAAAATTGGCGCGATAATGTTGCTGTTGAATTGAATCGAATGAAAGATGAGGTTAATAAATTTCGAAATGAGTAAATTCTTGCTTCTACTTGGTGCATCGGGGGTTGGGAAAAGCACCATAATAAATGAATTGAAAAAATTAGACCCTCGCTTCGTATACATTTCTCCTTTTATGACTCGCCCGTTGCGGGAAGGAGAGGATGAGAAGGTAAGTGTGGACAAGGAGACTTTTAAAGAATTAGAAGATGCAGGTAAATTCGTTATAGTTAATGAATTGTATGGGATTAGCTACGGTACACCATATGAACCTATAGTAGATGCTTTTGATTCTGGTAATTTTCCTGTTCTTGATTTTCCTATTTCTCGACTTGATGTAGTAAAAAAAATATTTCCCGGTCAACTCTATATAGTGTATGTATACCCACCTTCTCTAGAAATATTACGGGAACGCTTGAAGAGTAGACCAGAGAGAATGAGGGAGAGTGAAGAGGAGATAGAAAGAATGGGCGAGAGTAAGGAGACATTTGAACTTTCTGTCGTTAATCATGAGGGGCACACTAAGGAAGTCGCGGAAACAATCTATAGGGGGTACTTGGAGAGTCTAACGAAAGAGTCAAAGGAATAGTGCGTGGTACCTTGGATATACAGTATGAAAAGAAAAAGTGTAAAGAAATCGATTGTATTCAAAAAGGATGCCTATCGGCGTACGAGAGGTGGGTATTCACGCTTGCTAGAGCTTTCGTGTGAGGGTTGCAAGGCTGTGATTTGTCTCTATCAAAAAGATGGACCGGGAATGTTGAAGCGTCTGTATACCGATAGGATGATTCCAGAATCTACTCGAACCGCGAAGCAGTTAGTTTGTGAACACTGTGAAAGAGTTCTTGGTGCACTCATTACATACAAAAAGGAGGACCGGCCAGCGTATCGTCTTTTTGTTGGAGCGGTCGCCAAGAAAATTGTTAAGTCGCAATAACTCACGGAAAACTTTTTTGAATATATACCCCTTATTAGTGCGAATAAGGGGTATATATGTGTGTTGTGAGAATGAGTGAGAGGCAGAGGGAAGTGGGGTCGTAATTAAAATACGGTAATTTGACCTTTTGTATTGATTAATCCATTATTCGTCTATGAATGAGCCAGGAAAAGAGATAGCAAGAAATATACAGCTCGGAGGTGTGTTTTATCGTTTTATTATTGGCCCGAACGGCATTTTTCGTAACGGGAGAATTGGGGGTAACTTGAAAGAAAAGGATGAAGCGGGCTGGAAGGGTGCAGAAGCTGAGTTAGCGAGACTGGGAAATAGAGGAAACATTTGAGTTGAAAACCCAACTGGGTATTCTGTTATACTTTGGGCAAATGTCAGATCTTTCTCTCTACAGGAAATACCGACCTACAACATTCAAGGATGTTTTGGGGCAAGATCATGTGGTTAAAGTGCTTGAAGGAGCGCTTAAAGAAAAACATCCTGCGCATGCATATTTGTTTATAGGTTCTCGAGGAACAGGGAAGACTTCTGTTGCTCGAATTCTTGCTCGTGAGCTTGGTGCAAGCGAGCGTGATATCTATGAAATGGATGCCGCTTCAAACACAGGTGTTGATAATATTCGCCAGCTTCGTGAAGAAGCGTTTGTGATGCCGTTTGAGTCACCACGGAAGGTATACATCATTGATGAAGTGCACATGCTCTCGAAAGGTGCCTTCAATGCGTTCTTGAAAATTCTTGAAGAGCCTCCTTCACATGTGGTGTTTATTCTCGCAACTACTGAGCTGGAAAAAGTTCCTGAAACTATTCAGTCGCGTTGCCAAGTATTTACTTTTAAAAAACCTACACAGAAAGTTTTGGTGGAAATGGTAACAAGGGTGGCAAAAGCTGAAGGCTTCAGCTTGGAACCTGCAGCGGCAGAATTAATTTCACTTCTTGCTGATGGATCATTTCGAGATGCACACGGAACACTTCAAAAAATCCTTGCGTCCTCTTCGGATAAGAAAGTAAGCGTCGAAGAAGCAGTGCTTGTTACTGGGGCGCCTCGCCTTGAGCTCGTGGAGAAAGTTATTATGGATTTAAGTGAAGGGAAATCTGATGGCGCACTTCAGGCAATAGGGGAGGCAACGAAGGCGAATGCAGACATGAATGTGTTTGCAATGCTTCTTCTTCAACGCTTGCGTGTACTTTTGATGCTTCGCTACTCACCTGAATTTGGTAAAGAACTCGCAAGCGATCTTGCTGATACTGATCGAGCATTCTTGGAAGCTCTCGCTAAAGATACAAAATCAAAAATAAATTCTGAAACTCTCAGAAAGTTCATCCTCGCTTCCATAGAAATTCCTCGTTCTCCCGTTCCGCAGTTGCCTTTAGAGCTCGCGATAATGGAACTGGCTCAAAGCTAGGTGTCAGGTTCCAGGTTCCAGCTTTCAGCTTTCAGGAATTAAAACTAGAAATTGCATTCGGGAACACTGTAAGTGTTCATTACTACAGCCGTCTTATACTTTTAGTGCCCTAGGTCTTGGGGTATTTAAAAAGTCTTTTAAGTAATTTAATAAAATGAAAACAGCTATAAAATTATTGCCTATCGCACTTCTCGTACTTCCTCTTTCTGTAGGAGCAGCGTCTCTATATGGAAACACTGAAGTTATGGCTAACTCAGGTTCCGGTGTCTCAGTAGATGTCGGTGTGCGTGGAGACGTGAAGAGTTCGACTGGAATAGAAACTGACTCTGAAAAAAATGAAACAATTGCTAATGTAAAAGTTGACGTTTCTGATGATCAAGAAGAGATGTCAGGTGATGTAGATACTGAGTTCAAATCATTCTCTGATGATGTTGAATCAAAGAATGAAAACGTTGAAGCCGTTGAGGCCAATGAAGACGGTAGTGTAGAGGTGGCATACCAGCATAAGGTGCGATTCTTGGGATTTATTCCAATGAAAATTACATCTCACACAAAAGTGAAGAGTGACGCTGATGGCAATGTAACGGTAACGGTTAAGTTGCCATGGTGGAGCTTCCTTGTTGGTGGCGTATCAAAAGTTGAAAACGACATTGAAACCTCACTCAAAGCTAATGCTCAAATTAAAGCAGGTGCTGGCGCTCAGGTTTCAAACGAAACCCGAGCACAAATAGTAAATGCCATTATTGCATCCTTGAATGCAGAGGCATCCGCAAAAGCAAACTAACTCTTACTCTAAAAAACACCCTGCTTCCCGCAGGGTGTTTTTTGTTATAAAGGTTGAAGTTTAAAGCTAAAACCTATAAGCTGTCACCTGTAAGCTAGAAGTTAGGTAATGGGGAATCGTCTAATGGTAAGCAAAGCTTTCTGTCAGCGCTCCCTCGGAAAT
Source organism: Patescibacteria group bacterium (assembly GCA_004322365.1). Taxonomy (GTDB): domain Bacteria; phylum Patescibacteriota; class Minisyncoccia; order Phycocordibacterales; family Phycocordibacteraceae; genus Phycocordibacter. The sequence continues at coordinate 33,165 of SCTS01000006.1, read as the reverse complement.
GAAAAAGTGTTCTTTTAAATCTTAGTATTCGCGTTCACCGCTGGGGAATCGTCTAATGGTAGGACAGAGGCCTTTGAAGCCTTTAATTGGGGTTCGAATCCCTGTTCCCCAGCAGTGCACACGAATTGAACACTTTTTCATTCCCCTCATTCGCTAGACAGTAGGACAGAGGCCTTTGAAGCCTTGAATTAGAGTTTTTTGCGAGCGAAGCGATCCATTACAAAAAAGCTCGAATTCACTTCGCGGATGTTGCGGATAGCAACACAAGAAGCTAATTGGGGTAAAAAAATAGAACGAGATTGAGCGCACTTAGTATTTTACGAATTTGAGGAGTAAAATACTTAGTGACGGGTGACCGAATCCCTGTTTTCTAGCAAACTTGCGATAGGTTTGAAGTCCAAGAAGTATAAAAAACTTGATATGAAATTACCTACAGATAACTTGAGCTACCCAGTAAAGCTTTTAGTCGGTGGCAGTTCAGGCTCGGGTTTTATTATTAGACATGGTAACCAGTTATATTTGGTGACAGCAAAGCATGTTCTCTATCAGCAAGATCAAGTCACTAAGGCTTTTAATCTACTTGATAAGAAAATGAAGATGATTGCTTATCCTGTAGTTTCGGGAAAGGTATCTACCAAACCACAGATGTTCGAGCTCAATATAGAAGCACTCTCAGATTCAAATGATTTAAAAGCACATGCGAGCGGAGACATTGTTGTTATTAAATTGGCAGAAGTGAGAAGTGAAGATGGCAATATCGATTTTCTTGAAACTATACAAATCATTCAAAAATCCGAAGGAATGATTGTACATTATGATATGACAGGGTCCAGGCGATTCGACGACGTGGTAATCACTAACGATATATTTATCCTTGGCTACCCAGTGTCACTCAGTACGCCCGAAATGAATCAGATAGATTACGATTCCCCTTTGGTTAGAAAAGGAATAATCGCTGGGAAAAATAATATAAATAAATCCTTGATTCTTGACTGTCCTGTGTATGGTGGAAATAGCGGGGGGCTTGTATTAGAAATGAACGCAACAGGGTTAGGAAATGGAGACATCCATCTCATTGGGGTAGTTGTTCAGTTCGTTCCCTTTGTTGATCAATGGAGGAACGTTCGATTTCCAGAGTTATATAATACAAATTTACAAAACTCGGGTTATTCCGTAGCACTACCGGTCGATTATATATACGATCTTATTGGAGAAATTCAGGCAAATTTAAAGGCATGATCTCCATTCCGAAGAGCTTGAGTCTGAGTCAAAAAACCGGCTAAAAACCTTATGGGGCTTGACTGAAAATTATCCGAATCCCTATTTCCCAGCAAATTATGGATAAACCTTTTGAACTAATTAAAAATGGGGCCTTAGATTTTATTTTTTTATTTTCTAACGCCGACGCATTTTATATAAGTGCACGCCGCGCTCTCTCGTATGGTTGGGTGTCGGTGGGCTGTTCAAATGCCCATCAAGCAATCGAATTGTACGTCAAAGCTATACTCAGACTAAATTACGAAAAAGAGCGAGGACACGACTTAATTAAACTTTTGATAAAGTACAAAAGTAGAGACCCCTACTTTTCTACAATCCTTGGTGATCCGCACAAGGTTGAATTCTTAAAACAATTGTCGGAAGGTTATTTGATTCACCGATACGGAGAAGCGGGAGCAAATTCCAATTGCCAAGAAATTATCAACTCAGTCGATGAACTCACCTTCAATTTGAGAAATATATACCTGCACAACATAAAATCCCCCTCAAATAAAATATACATGCCCGATAAACTCCAGCAGGAGTTCCTTTCAGGCAACGCTCATTTTTCTGAAGTTAATCTTACTAAAAACCCTTTAGCTCAAATGGGCCTACCTTCTGACATGGAATTACCGGAAGGCTTTACTCAATAAGGTTCCAACTTCGTACCAAGTTCCTAGCGCAGTCGCACCAATAAATGGGATGTTACAATATGGTTAATAATTAACTTCTATGAGCGCTGTAACAAACGACGCCGTAATAAAAAAGGCTGCTAAGGTCTATCAGGCTGAATTTGGCATCAATCGTATCTATGCCCATGTTCTTGCGGTAAAAAACGTCACAGGAAAGCTCCCTCTAGGGCCATCGCATGCAATCGCTCATAAGGCAAAGCCCTTTATAAAGTGGGTTGGCGGTAAAAGACAACTACTAAAACAATTTAAGGAGTTGGGGCTTTATCCTCCCGATGGGTTTGATCCTGTGCGACATAGATATTTCGAACCATTTGTTGGAGGCGGTGCAGTTTTTTTTGATCTTGAGCCAGAGAAGGCCTACCTTTCTGATAGCAACGCTGAACTTGTTACCACATATAAAGTGATTCGTGATGATGTTGGATCGCTCATAAAGTCTCTAAAAAAACATCGGTACGAAGAAAAATATTATTACAAAGTGCGTGCACAGGATCCAGTTTCTTTGTCAGACGTGGAAGTAGCTTCTCGTTTTATCTTTTTGAATCGTGCAGGTTTTAACGGCATGTATCGCGTGAATAAAAGTGGAAAGTTCAATATACCTTTTGGAAGGCACTCTAATCCTCTCATTTGTGATGTAGAAAATTTGCGTAAAGTGTCAGAGACACTTCAACACACGGAAATAAAGGTTGCTGATTACAAGAAGGTTCTTCGATACGCCCAAAAAGGTGACTTCATCTACCTTGACCCCCCTTATTACCCAGTTAGCAAAACCGCTTCGTTTACTGCGTACACTGCAGAAGAGTTTTTAGAAAAAGAACAAATTGAACTTCGCGATACTTTTTTAGAATTGCATAAGCGTGGGTGTTTTGTGATGCTTTCAAATTCTGACACTCCCTTCATAAACAAAATCTATACAGAAATTAAGGATAGAAAAATAAATATTCACAAAATAAAAGCAGGAAGAATGATCAATTCAGATGCCTCGAAAAGAGGAAAAATCAATGAGGTTTTGGTAACGAATTATTAATATTTATGCCCAAGAAGGATTCATGGAAAGAGGAGGCTTGGGAGATTCTTTTAAAGAAAAAATGGGACAAAAGACCGAAAGGTGTTGATGTTGTTGAATATGATAAATCGGATTTAGAACCTATTTTATCAAAATATACGAAATCAGGGCAAGGAGAAATCCGTATATTTCATTCAAGTTCAAAACATGTGAATGCTGTTCAGAAAAGAGGGATAGTGAAAATTCCCATAAGTCGTAGTTCATGGAAAATTGTTAAAAGTCCACCGGGTATTGATTTTCAAGAGCCGACAGTTGGTGGAATTTTTAAGATAAAAAATGAATTAACTGAAGGGATGCTTGCGGGAATCAAGGAAACGCTGGCTTTAAACTCAAACCCTGGGGAGACCACTCTTTTGGCGATCGCAAACCATGCTGGTATCATTTCTGATTTTTATAGTTTAAGTGAAAATGGAGTGTTGTTTACAGGAGGTCGTCAAAAAGCAGATATTCATCTTATTGTTGGTGGTAAGAGCGTTGATATGACTAAAGCACAAATTGAAATAGATGGAGGTTTTGAGTGGCCAGAGACTGTTGTAATTGTAGAAATGAAGAGTTCGTTTACTCAAACGAAATTTGATGTTAATCAGGCTTTACTCCCGATGCTTAAGTGGAAAAAATTGCTACAGAATAAAAAAGTGCATTCGTTAGTTTTATTGGCAGTGACAAATAAAATAGGTGTTGAGTATTGGGCTTATGATTTGATTGAGGATACCTCAGAATCTAGTATCGGGATGAGTGTATCTAAAAGTAAAAAATATATTCTACAAGTAAAATAATGCCTACAAAAGATTTCAAACTTCATCCCGACGATTTTGAACTGGAATGTACCACGGTCTGGGCATTTCCACGGAGAGGTAATTGGGCAACACATAAGTCAGATTGGCGAGGTAATTGGGCACCCGAGGTTGTTCGCAACCTTATTTTGCGGTATTCAAAAGAAAAGGATCATTTACTCGATTGCATGATCGGTGGGGGTACGACAGCAATTGAAGCAAAGATATTAAATCGCCATATTACTTGCATTGATGTAAATGAGGTGGCATTGGAGAGAACGAAAAAATCTCTCGAATTTGAAGTTGATAATAAGGCAAAACAGCGAGTAGTGAAATGTGATGCGAGGGATATGAGTTTTATTAAAGATAATGAAATTGATTTTGTTTTAACTCATCCTCCATACGCAGACATTATTAAATATAGTGAGGGGAAAATAGAAGAGGATTTGTCAGGGATACATAATATAGATGCTTTTGTTGATGAAATTGAGAAAGTCGCACAGGAGCTTTATAGGGTTTTAAAGCCAGGAAAATTTTGTGCCATTTTGATGGGAGATACACGCAGAAATAAAATGTATCAACCCCTTGCATTTAAGGTGATGGATAGATTTTTGAAAGTCGGTTTTGTTTTAAAGGAAGACATTATAAAGAGGCAGTTTAACTGCAAAGCCACTGGATTTTGGGTTACTAAATCTAAAGAGGCGAATTTCTTATTGATAATGCACGAGCATTTGTTTGTGTTTCAGAAACTTCCATAAACACTATATAGTATTGGGTACATCTCGTGTCCACCCTCATCTCCAAAACAACTTTCCTCGAATTCCTGATGTGTCCAAAGAACATCTGGCTCAAGCTTCATAGGCCTGAGCTTATGAAGCTTTTTTCACTTTCAGCGTTTGAACTTCAATTAGCTGAGCAGGGAAATGAAGTTGAAGCGTATGCCCGAAATCTTTTCCCTGGAGGTGTGCTCGTTACTGAAACCGGAGATGAAGCGGTACGAGAAACAGAGCGGTTTATGCTTGCAGAAATACCTGCGATATTTCAAGCAACATTTGTTGTTGACGGGTTTATTGCAAAAAACGATGCGCTTGCGTACGACAAAAAGAATGCGTGCTTCGATCTGTATGAAATAAAAGGCACAAACTCAATTAAGGAGGAGGGGAAGACTCGTGATCATATAGACGACCTTACTTTTCAAGCATCTGTTTTGAAGCGCGCAAAAGTTCAGACAGGAAAATTTTTCATCATTCACCTTAATAAAGAATATGTACGCATGGGTGACCTTGTTCCGGAGGAGTTGTTTAGAGTAGAAGATATGACCGAGAAGGTTATTGCACGCATGCCTCAGGTTGAAGAGCAGATGGAGGCGGCCAAATATCACCTGACACAAACAGAAGAGCCCATGAAAGGATGTGACTGTATCTTTTCAGGACGGAGCGCTCATTGCTCAACATTCAAACATTCTAATCCGCAGGTTCCTGAATATTCTATTCACGACTTGGCACGGATTGGCAGTAGTAAGAAGAAACTAGCAACGCTGGTGGAGCGAGAAGTGTTTAGTTTGGATGATGTTCCTGCGGATGTAGATTTGAGTGATATTCAATTGAATCAGCTCCTCGTGTATAGAAATCAGAAACCTATTATTGACCTTGATGCTATTCGCGCGGAGATAGAGGCACTCATATTTCCTCTCTACTTTTTGGACTACGAAACTTTTGCCCCAGCCATACCTATGTTTACGGGCTACAGCCCATACAAGCGAATTCCGTTTCAATTTTCACTTCATATTTTGGATACTCCTGCCGGTGAAGTTCGACATGTGGAGTATCTTCACGAAGAGTGCTCTGACCCTTCCGAGAAAGTAGCTGAAATGTTGGCGGAACATATTCTTCCGGAGGGTAGTGTAATTTCGTGGAATAAGAGCTTTGAGCAGGGAGTGAATAGGGAACTAGCTCTCAGGCAACCTGATGAGCGTATTGCTTTGGAGCGTATAAATACACAGATGTACGATCTTCGAGATGTATTTCAAAAGCAGTATTATGTGCATCCCGATTTTCGTGGAAAGACTTCTATTAAGAAAGTACTCCCTGCGCTTGTGGAAGGAGTTCGCCACGCTGACTTAGATATTTCTGAAGGTGGTGCGGCATCAGATGCGTGGTGGCAAATGATTTCTCCAACTATTACAGAACAAGAGCGGGCGAAGATTGCCAAAGACCTGAGAACATACTGCGCCCTTGATACCTACGCTATGTACCAAATTTGGAAGCACCTCCGAGACATGGTTAGTTGAGTAGTGAGGTGAAGGGCAACTTGTAAGGATTTCTTACGGATTCAAATGAAGTGGAGTTTGACAAGAGAGTATCTAAATTGTACGGTAGAAGAACTATGGCAGCCGAATTGTCTAAGGAAACCCGCTCCAAAGTCAGCCTGACCGGAATGGAAGATTGGAAGTGGACGAAGACGGATGTCGACCGCTGGTCTCGAGAGCAAACACCTAAGCGCTCTTATAACGAAGAAGTTGTTGGCAGAGTCTTAGAGCTGAGGGGCAGATTCGAAGTTCAGCAATACGGAGCGCTCTCGCAGGATCCAAAGCGTTACCCGCTCTATCTTCTAAAATCTCCAAATTTTTCTCCCGACAAAAAAACGATTTTAATCACTGGTGGCGTACACGGTTATGAAACCAGCGGTGTTCAAGGCGCGCTCGGATTTCTGGAACGCGCGGCTGGACAGTTTGACGGCAAGTTTAATTTTGTGTGCGTGCCTTGTGTTAGTCCCTGGGCTTACGAGACGATTAATCGTTGGAATGCACAGGCGTTCGATCCGAATCGTTCGTTCCGTGATGGGAGTCCGGTTGAGGAGTGCCAGCTTTTCTTGCGTGCGATGAAGGACATCAAGCCCTTTGCACATTTTGATCTTCACGAGACGACCGACACCGACAACACCGTTTTCCGACCAGCGAAAGGCGAGCGGGATGGAAAAGCCGAGGAGTGGTCGGAGATCCCCGACGGATTTTACGCTGTCGGCGATACCAAGAATCCGCAGGCGGATTTTCAGAAAGCTATCATCGAGTCGGTTAGAGAGGTAACCCACATCGCTCAAGCTGATGAAAATGGCAACATTATCGGAACTCCGCTCGAGCAAGAAGGAGTGGTTAACTATGATTTCAAAGAGTCCAAGTTGTGCGCTGGCTTTTCAGACGCCGTATATACCACGACCACAGAAGTGTATCCCGATAGCCCTAGGGTTACCGATGAAATCTGCGTCAATGCTCAGATCGCCGCTATCGTGGGTGGCTTAAACTATCTTTTGAAGCAGGAAGAATTCTCTGATGTACAGCAAGAGTGGTGATCGAATCGCTACTCGAAATAGATGGGACAGGAATATCCACACCAAGGCGAACGAACGTTCGCCTAGATGTGGTATAATTTTTTAAAGTATGAAAAATAAGCAAGTAAAAAATAACGTAGTTGTGTATCAAGCAAAGAACGGTGCCATTGAGCTTCGTGGGGATTCAGTGCGCGAGACTATTTGGGCAAACCGTATGCAGATGGCTAAAATGTTCGGAGTTAATCCGCAGGCGATCTCAAAGCATATTCAAAATATCTACAAGGAGAAAGAGCTTATCAAAACAGCAACTAGTTCCAAATTGGAACTAGTTCAAACTGAAGGCAAAAGAGCTGTGGTTCGTTCAGTCGAGATGTATAACCTCGATATGATTATTGCGGTCAGTCATGCTATGTAAAGTCCTCTTTACATAGCATAGGCTGATAGGTACAATTGAATTATCATTACATATGGAGGAAAAGATAAAAAATGAGGTAAGTACATACAGAGCGGAGATGGGTATGACGCAGGAGGATCTTGCTTCCAAAGTGAATGTTAGTCGACAAACTATCATTGCCTTGGAAAAAGGGAACTACACGCCATCTATTTTACTCGCTTTAAAAATCGCCGGTTTCTTTAAGATACCTGTCGAGAAAATATTTAAAATATCCTATGAAAAATAATCTTAAAGAAATCATTGTTACCGTAGCTTTGATTGCAATTGCAATTTTGCTACTTAATCCATTTCATTTCTGGATGCCAGACATGATGGTGATGGGCATGCTGGCGCTAACGTTAGGACTTTTCGGGATATTTGCCAGCTTCATTCTTCGAGAAAGTTTGGTTGACGAGCGTGATGCCCAGCACCGTGCCCTTGCTGGAAGAAACGCATTTCTTGCAGGATCAGGCGTACTTACCCTTGGCATAGTGATTCAAGGCTATACACACGCGGTAGATCCATGGCTCGTTATTGCTCTCATTGCAATGGTGGTGGTCAAGATTGGTACTCGAACATGGAGCGATACAAACCTCTAGAGGCTACATGTGTAAGTTTTCCCCAAAAACAGATGTAAAGTCTACTTTACATCTGTTTTTCTTTTATTTATAGTACTAGGTACAGAAGTAATTAATAAATATCACTATTTTTTATGAACAAAAACATAGGAATTATTATCGGAGTTATAGCGTTAGTGGTGATTGCTGGAGGGGTGTATGCATTCCTCAACAGTAAGGATGACACAATGATGGATACTAAAAAGGCTGATTCAGCAATGATGAAAGATACACCGAAAGAGGGGGAAGAAATGATGAAAGCCGACACCACTCAGACCGATAGCATGATGGATACGAGCGATACTATGATGAAAGCGGGATCATATGAAGCATATGCACCTGAAAAAGTAGCAGTAGCTTCGGCTACCCATGATGTAGTGTTGTTTTTCCAAGCCAGCTGGTGTCCAACGTGTAGAACAATAGATGCCGATATTAAAGCTAATCTTTCAAAGATTCCTCCAGGTCTTTCGATATTAGATGTGAACTACGATACCTCTACTGCGCTTAAACAAAAGTACGGCGTGACATATCAGCACACTTTTGTGCAGGTTGATAAAGACGGAAACCTTATTAAAAAGTGGAGTGGTAGCCCGACTCTCGGAGCGCTCGTGGCAGAAGTAAAATAACATGATTCTCCTCCTCATCTCATTTATTGCGGGAGCTTTGACGGTGCTTGCGCCGTGTATCTTGCCGTTGCTTCCTGTCATTATTGGCGGCTCGCTTTCAAATGGAGGTGTAGGAGTGTTCAATAAAAAGAAAGCCTTCACTATCATCATAGCCCTCGGCGTGTCTGTTATCGGATTCACGCTGTTACTCAAAGCAAGTACATTGTTTATTGATATTCCGGAATATGTGTGGAAATGGATTTCAGGAGGCATCATCATCTTTCTCGGTCTCGTCACTCTTTTCCCGTCGCTTTGGGAAGGTCAGTTTATTGCAAGGCTCAGCACAAAGTCTAATATTCTTCTTGGCAAAGGTAACAAACAAAATAGTTTCTGGGGCGATGTCATTGTAGGTAGTGCGCTTGGCCCCGTGTTCTCGACCTGTAGTCCAACTTACTTCATTGTCCTTGCCACAGTACTCCCAGTAAGCCCTGCACTCGGGATGCTCTACCTATTTGCCTACACCATAGGACTTTGTCTTTCGCTTTTGGTGGTGTCAATTGTTGGTCAAAAAATAATGAACAAACTTGGTGTTGCTGCAGATCCAAAGGGATGGTTTAAGCGAACGCTTGGAGTTATTTTCCTTATTGTCGGCATCGCTATTATTGGTGGGTTCGACAAGAAAACTCAACTGTTTTTGCTTGATGCCGGATTTTTTGACGTCACAAAAATAGAGCAGAAACTTTTGGAGAAGAATAATGCTCCAGCCCGAACAACTGATGTATCAGCGAAAGAAAGCTCTGTGAAAAAGGATGTGAGTGGATACCTCACTATGGAACAGAAACAGGCAAAATATAAAAAGGTTCCAGAACTGAGCTCGATTGATGGCTATGTTAATACGGAGGGAAAACCAATTACCCTCGCATCACTCAGAGGAAAGGTAGTGCTCCTCGATATTTGGACATACAGCTGTATCAATTGTCAGCGCACCATTCCGTACATTAACGAGTGGTATACAAAATATAAAGATCAAGGGTTGGAGGTAGTAGGACTTCACACTCCAGAATTTGCATTTGAAAAGGTGCAGGTCAATGTTGAGAAAGCAGTAAAAGGCTTTAGCATACAATATCCTGTTGTTCTCGACAACGATTACTCGACATGGAATGCGCTCGGTAATCAGTTCTGGCCACGCAAATATCTTATTGATATCGATGGGTATATCATTTACGACCATATTGGTGAAGGTGAGTACGAAGAAACAGAGAAAGCAATTCAAAATGCTCTCAAAGAACGCGCATCTCGTATGGGGATGGAAGACACGGTGTCTACAGGTACATCACAACCTTCAACGGTTGTAACTGTTGACTCGAGTAAGGTGAAGAGTCCTGAAGTATATTTTGGGTCATCTCGTAATCACTATCTTGCAAATGGCACTGCTGGTCAGACTGGCGAGCAGACGCTGAGCGTTCCTTCTAAGGCCTCTTTCAATCAGCTCTACCTTGGCGGCACATGGAGCATGACTCCCGAATATGCAGAAAATAAAAGCGGAGGAAGTATTGTCTTCAGCTATGAATCAAAAAATGTCTATATGACAGCTGGCTCAGCTAAAGGAGTTGAGATTGAGATATATAAAGATGATGTATTAGTCAAAAAGATGGTGATTAAGGACGAAACTCTCTATTCACTCATCCAAGATGCAGAGTATGGAAAGCATATCCTTCGTATCGTAATACCAAGGGCTGGATTACAAGCATTTACTTTTACTTTCGGGTAAGGGGTCTATATAGATGTTTCGATTCCGAGGAGGGTCATTGAGGTACAATGAGGTATAGATGGAAACTTACAGTTGGTACTCACAATTAATTAAGCCGACATGGGCTCCGCCATCATGGCTCTTTGGGCTAGTGTGGACGGTGCTGTATGCAATTATTGCGGTAACTTTTGGAACCGTATTTTACAAAGTATTCACTAAACAAAATCCGTGGATAGTGGCTGTGCCTTTTGCACTTAATCTCTTTTTTAACTTTGCTTTTACGCCGATTCAGTTTGGGCTCAAAAATAATCTCCTTGCATCGATTGATATCCTACTTGTCATTGGCACGCTTGTGTGGGCACTCATAGCCATTTGGCATGCGTCACCAGAATTGCGTTGGGTTGTGTATGCCAATATCCCGTATCTTCTGTGGGGAATATTTGCCACTTTTCTACAATTAACCATTACATTTTTGAATAGGTAATCTATGCGTGTATGGGACATTCATCCAAAACATTTATGCAGAAAGCATTTGCTTGCTGAACATCGAGAGCTTCATGGACTCTGGAATATCCTTACAAAACATAAAGGCACAGGGGGATACTCACGCCATCCGGAGACACTGCGCTGGGTAGGAAAACAAAAAGCGCTCTATAATCGGCATGAGGTATTAGTTAAGGAATTTACTCGTCGTGGTTATAAACATCACACGCCTCTCAATAAACAGTTGGCAAAAGGGTCTGGTATTCAGAGGGTATTTATTAGTACTCTCAAAGAACAGGATGCAATACTTAAACAGAAGCCATGCGAATGCCCGTTCAAAGGGGGGCAAAATGATAGAATGACGCTAATCAAAAAAGTTGCGCATAAAAATGAACACACCTCGTTTTGAATATGGTCGCTCGGCAATAGAGAAAACAATCAAACTACTTCTTAGTTTGTCGTCACCATATGGACTTACTGTTCGGTATGCAATAAAAGCGAATCCTCATCCTGAAATTATTAAAATGATGAATGAAAGAGGAGTGTACTTTGACGCGAGCTCAAGCTACGAAGCAGAAGAATTATTGAACCAAGGAATTGAAGGAAATAAAATTTCCCTTTCCTCACAGCAGTCACCACATAATCTTGAAGTACTACTCAATGCAGGGGTGCTCTTTACGGCAACATCTCTTAATCAATTGAAACTATTTTTAGATTGTTCCAATCATCCTTCTGTTGTTGGTGTACGGATTAACCCAGCGTTCGGTGCTGGCCATAACAATAGAACAAGCACTGGAGGTACGAGCGCGAGCTTTGGTATCTGGCATGAGTATGTAGACGAAGCGCTGGCACTTGCTCAGTCAGAACAAGTAACCATCAACAGGCTACATATTCATATTGGTTCAGGAACTGACCCTGCACTGTGGGGAGAGGTAATGGAGCGATCACTCGGTGTTGTAGAAAAAATGCCTGATGTAACAGTGCTCGACATTGGAGGTGGATACAAAATTCATCGCTATGGTGATGAGAAGGAGGCTGACATGGTGGAAATTGTGGCAATGTTTGGTAAAAAGTTACAGTTGTTTTATGAAAAAACAAATCGGAAGATTGCTTTAGAGATTGAACCGGGGACATACCTTATTGCGCACGCAGGGACTTTAGTTGCGTCTGTAGATGACATTGTTGATACAGGGAGTGGTGGGTATACATTTCTTCGTCTTAATACGGGGATGAATGATTTTTTACGCGCCACCTTGTATGGTTCGCGCCACCTCATTGAGGTGGTGAATGAAAGTAGTATTACAAAAAAATATGTAGTGGTGGGGCACAATTGTGAGTCTGGCGATATTCTTTCTCCTGGCGCTGATAACCCAGAAGAGATTGAGACACGGACATTAAAAGAGGCGAAAATTGGTGATGAGGTACGGATATATGACACAGGCGCCTATTGTGCCAGCATGCGCGCAAAGGGCTATAACTCATTCCCTGATGCGATTGAAATGATGGTAGAATAATTAAAGATAATAGAGTAAAACCTGGCACGAGTAAGCACCTATCTAAATTTTCCTCGTAACACAGAAGAAACGTTTAATTTTTATAAATCTCTTTTTGGTGCGATTCTTGAATATCTTCATCTGTACTCCTCAATTTACAAATGTGTTAAAATAGCATCATGTTTCCAAAGCGTAAGGATTCGAAGAGAAAACTTTTTGGTGTCGCGTTGCTCCTTGCTGCCGTCTTTTTCACATTTGGACATACACTCCTATCGCCCTCTGTCGCTTTTGCAAATGATCAGACCCATCAGGACAAAGTGCCCCATGCACCCGACTCTGATAACCATTCTCCGTGTCTAACAGAACTTCATCAGATAATAAGCAATCGAACAGTTTCTGACGATAATCAGCATTCTACTGGTGGTCTGGGTTATTGCATATCTGTCGTCGTCAACTCAAGCTTTGTACACTTTGACGACTATCTAATTTCCACACATCTCGCGAAAGAAAAACTCCCACCGCGTCTCCCGCTACAACAAAAAACTCAACTGCTGTTTTAGAAGAATCGTTACAATTCGTGGCATATTTTTGCACGATTTTTTCTATTACTTTCGACTCTAATCTAAAACAACTATGAACAAAACAGTATTGATTCTTATTGCGGGCATTGTTATCGTTGGTGGCCTTATCGGTTATACAGTTCTTGGAAAATCAGCATCAGACGGTAACGCGAAGACCGGCGACACTACAACAACTCAACAAAAAACGGTAAATATTGCACCGCATGATGATACTGGTACCGCTCCACACAACGACACTACTGCGGTACCTCACGATGACACGGGAGCAGCGCCACATAACGACTAATCTCACATACCATTATGCAAAAATTACTCAACGCTTTCTTAGGCGTATGGGGTTCGTTTAAGCAACTTCCTTTAACTACACAGGCAGCATCAGGAGTGTTTACGGTTCTTGTGGTTACATTGGGAGTGCTAAACTTTCCTTCATCTTTAGAACCGGCAAACACAATAACAGAATTTCAGAAAGTAAATCTTGCGACGCAAACTGTTGGCGCAGAAAGCGAAGCATTCGCCACCTTCGCCTCGTGGCCGGGAGAAATCATTTCTCCTAACGACGCTGATGTGCAACCACCACGACAAGGCACTGTTGTTTCGTGGAATGTCACTATTGGCGAATATGTGAACGCTGGAGAGGTTCTCGGACGGTTATCGGCTGCGCCACTTACACCGGAACTCGCAACCACTCTCGCGGAGCGTGCTGGAGAAGTGGCGCGAGCTAAATCGAAACTTTCTTCAACTCAGAGTTTCGTCGGACAGTCCAAAACCCAACTTACTATCTTCACAACAAACGACACAGCAGAGCGAGCAATTAGTGAAGCAAAGCAAGCGGCAATAGCAGCCGGGGAAACGGCGAAAGGTGTCCTAAGACAATCGGTAGTTAAGGAGTTCTCCGAATTTTCTGGAAACAATAGGGATATTTTGAGTTCAAAGGATGCCACATTCTTAACAACTCTTCCGTGGTGGTTCGGAGTCACAAATTCCAGTCTTCGTGATAAATATCTCACGGCGACTGCGAAAGTAGTTTCCGCTCTTGAAAAAGACTCAGTGTCACAACAGGAGGGTCTTGCGTACTTTCTTGTTGCGACTCAATTGGCAGCTGCAAGCATTTCTTCAGGAGAGGGATTCACCCAAGCAGAACTCAATGACTTACGAGAACTTATCAGTGAGCATCAAGCCAGCTTCAATGAGGCGGTTGGAAAGTACCGTGAAGCGCTTCTGACTGTTTCTGAAAAGGAAAAAGAATTCGCGGAGCGAAATCGTGATAATGCAAACAAAAATACTGAACTCGATCGCGATCAATTAACCGCAGAAGCAGAATACGAAGCGGCACAAGCAGCATACGGCGCGGCATCTAGAGCAATCACCGGCGGCACGGCGATTATTGCACCAAAAAGCGGATATGTATCTGCTATCCTCGGGCAAATCGGTGAATTTGTAGAACCAGGGAAAACAGTTGCATCTATAAGCTCAGGGGTACAAATCAATAAGCTTATTCGTTTCAGAATCCCAAGCAATGTCGAAGTGCCGAAAAAGGGAGAGACGGTAAAAGTAATTCGACCTGGATTTGCGAAGGATGTACGCACGGCAACGATAATCGGAGTTGGTACAGCGCTCGATGGTAACGGCGCATTCATGGCCGATGCACGAGTAGAAGGCGAGCTCGAATGGCCTGCACACCTATCAGTGCGAATAGTGCCTGAAAAGCGGACCAGTCAAACTATTGTAGTCCCATTTGATGCTGTGTTCTGGGACGAAGTAAATCATCCACATGTATGGATGGTGAAAGAGGGAGGTCTCGTAACGTCTCAGGCAGTCAAAACTGGTAGGACGTTCGGAGATGCAGTCGAAATACTTGAGGGTCTCACACTCGGCGATACCTACATTAGAGAAGCGTCAGACACTATTACTGAAGGCATGCGAATCGAGGACGCTGCCATAACTGAGCAACCTGCTACAGCTCCGGGAGGAGATGGGCATGGCCATGCTCACGACGAATAGTATGTTGAATCGTATTATTTCACTTTCTCTCAAACATCAGTGGCGGACTGTGGCAGTATTTGTCGCGCTCATTCTACTTGGAACGTGGAGCTTCGTGACTATGAAAGTCGACGTGCTTCCAGACATTAACAAACCAACGGTCGCGGTATTTACCGAAGCTGAGGGGTTTGCGCCTGAAGAGGTTGAGCGTTTAATTCTCTCTCAAGTTGAAAATGCGGTTGCTGGCGCACCAGGTGTCACACGCGTGCGCGGAACCGCATCGTTTGGACTCGCCATTGTGCAAGCGGAGTTTGATTGGGGGTCAGATATATATCGTAATCGACAAATCATTCAAGAGCGGATTTCACGTCTTGATCTTCCGCCAAATGTTCGCCCCGTACTCGGCCCAGTGAGCTCCATCATGGGCGAGATTATGTGGGTTGGACTTACCTCGAGTGACGAAACATCCGACAGTAAAGAGTTGCGCACACTTGCCGATTGGACAGTGCGACCAGCGCTTCTGCGCGTCCCAGGTGTGAGCGATATTATCGTACTTGGCGGTGATGTGAAGGAGTGGCAGGTCAATCTTAATCCCGAGGCGATGCGACGCTACGGTCTCAAAATCTCTGATGTTGAAGAGAAGCTTGGCTCTGCAATCACGAACAAGAGTGGCGGACTTTTGGTGCAGGGTGGTAAGGAATACCCACTTCGCATTCTTGTTTCTCCCCAAGACATGGCCGAAATCGAAGAAATTGGCATTACGACATGGAATGGCCGTGGTGTACGTCTCGCAGACATCGGAACAGTAGTTTCTGGTGTGAGTCCAGTGCGTGGCAGTGCAACTATAGATGGCAAGCCCGGAGTCATTCTTCGTATTGCAAAACAGCCGGAAGCGGAGACACTCGCGGTAACGGCTTCCGTCGATGATGCATTAAACGGTATCAAGCAATCCCTTCCTGAAGGAGTGACCTTACAGAACGACTTGTTTCGTCAAGAATGGTTTATTGATGCGGGGCTTAATAACGTCTACAAAGCGCTCCTCGAAGGTGTTGTTGTGGTCGCTATTATTCTCGCGCTGTTTTTGATGCATCGAAGGGTGACTTTCATCACTCTTGTATCTATTCCATTCAGCATTCTCGTCACCTTGATTGTCTTCAAGTTGCTGGGATTCTCTGTGAACGTGATGACTTTAGGTGGCATTGCGGTTGCAGTCGGTGAGTTGGTCGACAATGCCATCGTGGGCGTTGAGAATGTTTTCAGAAGACTTAGAGAATGGAAAGCATCAGGATCAACAGAGTCAATACAGTCTGTTGTGTATGAGGGCACTCGCGAAGTTCTGAGTTCGATTGTCGTTGCGACTGTTCTCGTGGTGATAGTGTTCTTGCCCGTATTCTTTATTCCGGGAGTTGAAGGTCGTCTTTTGGCGTCTCTTGGAAGTGCATACCTAATTGCACTGCTCGCGTCACTCGTGGTGTCAGTGACCATAACCCCCGCGCTGTGCGCATTATTGCTCACACCAAAACATCTAACAGGACATGAAGGTGATACGAAATTCGTGCGCTTCATAAAAACAAAAATGACCCCTGTCATTATGTGGGGCATTGATCATGTGCGCCCACTTATGATGGCCACAGGCGTTGGAATACTCATCACTGTTGGTATGTATATGCTTGCAGGTAAGGAAGGCATACCACCGTTCAATGAAGGTTCCGCAACTATCTCTGTGGTTATGCCTGTCGGGACAGATCTTGGAACGTCAAATGCTTTTGCATCTCGTGTCGAAAAAGAGATAGGAAAAATAGATGGTGTCGCACGCGCAGGACACATTACTGGTCGTGCGGGTGCAGATCCTCACGACAGTGGAGCAAACACGAGCGAGATCCAGGTAACCTTCGAGCAAGGCCTTGAAGGTGAACGCGAAAAACTATTCGCCGAAATACAGAAAGTAGTCGATAGATTCCCTGGTGCAGACTTCTCGATAGGTCAGCCAATAACTCACCGTGTTGAAGAACTACTATCCGGAGTTCGTGCTCCTATAGTGGTTAAAGTGTATGGAGACAATCTATCCGAGCTTAAGCAGACAGGAGATATGATTCGTGCAGAGCTCGCAAAACAAGAAGGGGTAAAAAATCCACAAGTACAAAAAGAAGTGCTTCTTCCGGAACTTCGTATTTACCCAGACCGCAATCGGCTAGCAGACTACGGCGTATCGAGTGGCGAAGTTGCAGAAGAACTTGAAGAAGGTCTTCTTGGAGTCAAAATTGGTCAGATTCAAGAAGGTGCCGCTCGTACTGATGTCGTTCTTCGGTATGACCCTTCATGGCGTGGCAACAGTGACGGCATACGAGATCTCTCGCTTCCTTTTGATGGAGTAGAGTCTCTCGGCAATGTAGCGGAACTCCGCCTTGATGCTGGGCGAAATAAATTTAGTCATGAAGGCGGGAAACGCGTTCTTGTGGTGAGCGCTAACTATGAAGGTGGAAATATTGTTGGTGCTGTTGAGGTGGTTAAGCAAACAATGGACAAAGAAAAACTACCACAGGGACAGTCCATCTCGTATGAAGGTACTTATAAGAGTCAGAAAGAAAACAGCCAGCGACTCGGTATTCTCTTTGCGGTAGGACTTCTGCTTATTCTTTGGGTTCTGTATCAGACCTTCAAGTCAATTCCAATTGCGCTCCAGATAATGCTCAATATTCCGTCAGCCATATTCGGCGGCATGGTTGCAGTGTGGGTTACTGGAGGCGAAATAAATCTCGCACACCTCGTTGGATTCATATCGCTCGCGGGTATCGTATCGAGAAACGGAATCATCCTTATTAGTCACACGCTCAACTTAGTAGGTAAAGAGAGTAGAGACGGAGTAACGAAGGAGATAGTTCTTAAGGCAACACTTGACCGTGTCGTTCCCGTTCTTATGACCTCACTTGTCACCGCGCTCGCGCTTGTACCACTTCTTATCGGAGCAGAAGAGCCAGGCAAAGAGCTTCTACACCCACTCGCGGTTGTGATTTTTGGAGGACTTATCAGCTCAACGATAGTGTCACTCATCTTCACACCATCAGTGTTCTATCACTTCAGGCATCACGATATGCCGAAGCTTGAGAATATTCTGAAGAAATTTCAGAAAGTGGCAGATCAGTAACATACCCACACTCAAATGTGGGTATGTGGACTTGCAAGTATACCCCCTAGGGGGTATACTTGTTTGTATGAAATACATGGATGATACTAGTAAAGCGAAAGTCATTCGCCGACTCAAACTTTTAGAAGGTCAAGTTCGAGGGCTTCAAAAGATGGTTGAGAGTGATATCTATTGCATTGATGTAATTACCCAGACATCTGCAGTAAAACAGGGGCTTTCGAATGTTGAAGATCTTCTCCTCGAGAATCATCTTGGTGGCTGCATCTTAAATCAAGTGAAGTCAGGCAAAATAGACAAGGCAAAAGAAGAAATTCTCAAGGTGTATAAATTAAAGAGGAAATAGTTCGACAGACTCACTACAAGTAATATGCAAACACAAACGTATAACATTAAAGGAATGCACTGTGCTTCGTGCTCCTCGACTATCGAGAAGACATTTAAGAAAGTTGAAGGCGTGCATTCTGCAGAAGTAAACTATGGGACTGAAAAAGCGAAGGTCTCTTTTGACCCCGCTAAAACGAACGCACACGAACTATCAAAACATATTGAGCCTCTCGGATATTCTCTAGATATCCCTGCTACGGCTCTAGAAATGGGTATGTCTCCGGAAGATCATGCCGCACACCTCGGGCTCAATCAAACAAAGAAGGAAAAGTTAGCGGAGGTTGCAGATATGCGTATAAAGGTACTCTCAGCAATTCCCATTGCCATTTTTGCCGCTTTCATCATGGGGTGGGACATTCTCGCCCAATTTAAAATCATTTCGGCGATGCCCTATGTTTGGTCTGAATTTTTTCATCACCTATTACCGGCATTTGCAACGTATGTGCTTTTTGTAGTCGGTAAACCGTATCTTCTTGGTGTGTATCGCTTCATTCGCTATGGCAAAGCAAATATGGACACCCTTATAGGGATTGGAACACTTGCCGCGTACACATACAGCTTAATGATAGCGGCTCTCGAGACATCGCTCCGCCCATATTTGAATGTTGATCAAAGTTATTACGACGTGACTATCGTGGTGATTGCATTCATTACGCTTGGTAAATATCTGGAAGCAAAATCGAAGATTAAAACAGGTGACGCGATTGAAAAGCTATTGAATCTTCAGGCAAAGACCGCGCTCGTCATACGGGATGGAAAGGAGATAGAAATACCCATAGACCAAGTGAAAGTAGGCGAGTTTATCATCGTAAAGCCTGGCGCAAAGATTCCAGTTGATGGCGAAATAACTGAAGGGGAGTCTTTTGTTGATGAATCTATGGTTACTGGTGAGCCAATGCCAGTGAAGAAAGAATTTGGTGATTCGATAGTGGCCGGAACTATTAACACCTCAGGCGTATTTACGTTTAGAGCAACAAAAATTGGGTCACAGACTTTCCTGTCTCAGATTATTAGAATGGTTGAAGACGCTCAAGGAAGTAAGGCGCCCATTCAAGCGTTGGCTGACAAAATTTCGTCTGTTTTTGTCCCAGTAGTTTTGGTATTGGCAGTCATTGCTCTCGACCTATGGCTCTTGATAGGTACACCGTACCTAGGGTTCTCTCAAGCACTTTCGTACGGACTTGTTTCTTTCGTAGGAATTCTGGTAATTGCATGTCCATGTGCATTGGGGCTCGCTACGCCCACTGCGATTATTGTGGGAGTAGGCAAAGGCGCTCGTGAAGGAATTTTAGTGAAAGATGCTGCTACTTTGGAAAAACTTCACAAGGTGACTACTGTCGTGGTCGACAAGACAGGTACCCTCACTCGAGGGAAGCCTGAGTTAGTATCCATTAAAAATCTTTCAGAGAAATCGGAGAGTAACATTATTTCGGTATTGGCAGGACTTGAAAATAAATCTGAACATCCAATCGCCCACGCCATTGCTTCCTCCGCCAAAGAAAGAAAAATAGATATTCCTACTGTTACTGGTTTTGAAGCGATCAAAGGCAAAGGAGTGAAGGGGTTAATTGATGGTGTTGAATACTTCGCAGGTAATACAAAATTAATACAAGACCTAGGGCTCAGTTTCGACACGGAGTCAATAACAAAAGAAACCACTGAAGGTAAAACACCCGTCTTGCTTGCAACAAAAGAAAAGTTGCTCGGGGTGTTTATGGTTGCGGATGCGATAAAGCCGGAAGCCATTGAGGCGGTAAAGAATCTGCACAAGCTTGGGATTAAGGTGGTAATGCTTACCGGTGATAACAAAAACACCGCACGCTATATTGCCGATCAAGTTGGTATTGATGAGGTTGTGGCAGAGGTCATGCCTGCTGATAAGCTGGCAAAAATTAAGGAGTTACAAAGCAAGGGGTATGTCGTCGCAATGGCAGGGGACGGGGTGAATGACGCGCCAGCGCTCGCGCAAGCTGACGTTGGTATTGCAATGGCGACAGGAACAGACGTGGCCATTGAAAGCGCGGGGATTACGCTTCTTCATGGAGATGTTTCTAAAATAGTGAAAGCGATTCGCCTCTCAAAGTTAACAATGCGCGGAATCAAACAAAATTTGTTCTGGGCATTTATATACAACATCGTTGGCATACCACTGGCGAGCGGAATATTCTTTCCGTTCTTTGGTTGGTTGTTGTCGCCTGTCTTTGCGGGATTTGCGATGGCTATGTCGAGTGTTTCGGTGGTCACGAACTCACTCCGTCTAAAAGTAAAGAAACTATAACGGTATGAAAAAAATATCACTCATAGCAGCCATAGCTCTTGCATTGTCACCCTTTTTCATCGCAGCATTTCTTTTCTCGTCTCAAAGCAACATTGGTGGTGCTCAAAACTACACTGAGAAAGTGTATGTCGCGATAGAAGAGGAGGGAAGAGTGGGCGTCGTTGATACCGCTTCGCGTAAGGTTATTAAATCAATTGACCTCTCCGAAGTCCAGAATGGCAAGTTTGTGGGGTACACCACTCACAATGTGCAAGTGGCTCCGAATGGAAAAATTGTTCTTGTCACCGCTAATGTGAAGCGAGGTGTCATGGGAGAGAGTGAATCAAATAATGAAGATGTCTCGGACGACCTCTACGACAAAGTATTCTTCATTGATCCGAAGACTGACACTGTGACGGGATCATTACCGATTGAAATAGACTCGCATCTTGCGCACGTTGTCATCAATGATGCGGGCACCCGCGCCTATGTTATGTCGCAAGAGAAAGGGATTTTATATAGCATTGACTTAACCAACAAAAAAATAGAAAAATCAATTTCTATTGGTGAAAAAAGTGAACCTCACGGTCTGCGCCTCTCACCTGATAATTCAAAACTATATGTTGCATTGATTGGCGGAAAGGCAATTGCTGAAGTCAGCCTTAAAAATTACTCAGTACTAGAATATCCACTGTCGGGCGCGGTAATTCAGACGGCGGTAACCTCCGATGGAAACTATGTCTTCGGTTCCGTTTACAACACAAAAAAAGTAGCATGGATTAAGACGCAGACAGAAGAACAAGGATACATTGACCTCCCAGAGGACGCTAAAGGATCAGTCCAATTGTACGCAACTCCTGATTCAAAATATCTCTATGTTGTAAACCAGGGGTACTACTTTGATCAGCCTATCGGGAATACAGTGTATCGAATTGATATTGGCCAAAAAAAAGTTGATCAGGTCATACCTGCAGGGGACGGACCGCACGGCATCGTAGTAGATAAAGCTGGACGGTTCGTGTATGTAACAAACCTGTTGAGTAAGGATATGTCTGTAATAGACGCGCTATCAAACAAAGAAGTTGCTCGAATAAAAATTGGTGAAATGCCAAATGGTATTAGTATGTGGAATAAGGATATGGGTGGCACCCCATAACTATTTCTATTAGAAAGGTCATTATTACAGTAACTACAAAACTATGAACAACAATCAAAATAATAGCGTCATGTACGGAGTAAGCGGAATTGTTATCGGTCTCATTTTTGCGGCAATATTCTTTCCCATGATGAGATATGGTGGAATGATGTCATGGGGAAACAACCAAAATCAAACCCCTCAGTCAGCAAATGTGAGTTCGATTGATAAACACTTCATCGAACAGATGATATCTCATCATGATGGAGCAATTGCTATGGCAAATCTTGCGCTCGAGAAAGCAAAAAGACCTGAAATAAAGACGCTTGCCCAAGCCATCGTAAGCGCACAAGAATCTGAAAATCAGCAGATGAAAAGCTGGTACAAAGATTGGTTTGGAAAAGAAGTATCAAAAGGCAGTGCCATGATTGGCGGAATGATGTCACAGGGCGGCATGCACATGGGAGGTGCACAGGATATTGAAGCTTTAAAAAATGCACCTGATTTCGACAAGGCATTTATCGAGGCTATGATTCCGCATCATCAAATGGCAATCATGATGGCTCGCATGCTTGAATCTGGAACTGCACAGCCAGAAATGCAACAGCTCGCAAGAAATATTATTGACTCTCAAGCCAAAGAGATTCAGCAAATGCAGGGCTGGTATGAAAGTTGGTACAAATAATCTTATTAAAAATTAATTAAAAGTAAAAATATATGAAGATATCAAAAATATTGCATGTGGTGAGCGTCATTGTAGGCGTAGCGGGAATTGTAGCGCTTGTCGGGGCGTATATTGCCGGTCCAAGCGGAACGGTCTTTGGTTTGAATCAGAACCATCTTTTTATTGATGCTGGTATTAGAATATTGATTGCCATTTGGCTTCAACTTGCGACGCTCCATCACATGACGCTTGAGAAAAAAGGAGAGATTGTATAAATCCAGAGAAATAGTATCAATTATGAAAACTATCACATTACACGTTTCCGGCACGCACTGCGCCTCCTGCAAAATCTTTATTGAGGATGCACTGAACGAGCACATTGGTATTAAAAATACACAAGTTGATCTCAAGCACGAGACAGTTTCTTTTGATACCGATCTTGATGATTCGCAGCATATGCTTGCTGAAGTTTTGACCGAGCAAATTAAACAGAATGGCTACCAGCTCTCTATAGAGAAGCGAGCAAAGGAAAACAAGAACAGTGGAGTCATTTGGCTGGCATTGCCCATCGGGCTAGCGTTTCTCGCACTGTTTTTCATTGTGCAAAAATCAGGAATCCTAAATTTTGGTTTAGGTGGGACCGTGACACCAGTGACAAGTTTTATCATCGGACTAGTCGCTTCTGTTTCAAGTTGTCTTGCGGTTGTTGGAGGATTAGTGCTCTCCCTTTCCGCAACAGTCTCTCAGGACAAGGTTAGTGACGTAAAGCCGATGATGCTTTTCCACGGAGGCAGGCTTATTAGTTTTGCTGTACTCGGTGGTGTGCTCGGTGCCATTGGTAGCGCTATCGGAATTAGTTTTACTCTCACTGCAATACTGGGAATAATTGCTTCAACAGTGATGATTCTGCTTGGGCTTAATCTCGTAGGAGTATTTGAGAAAAATATGATTGCTCTCCCCTCGGGATTTTTCAGTTTCTTCCGCAAGGTGGAACATAAGACGATAGCCCCGTTCTTGATTGGTGTTGGTACATTTTTCTTGCCTTGTGGGTTTACTCAAACAATGCAGATTGCTGCGCTCTCAAGCGGTTCGTTTCTCTCGGGATTTCTAATAATGACTGCATTTGCCCTTGGCACACTCCCGATGCTCGCGCTTTTGTCCTTTGGCTCTGCTTCATTTGCAGGGTCAAAGCACGCCCCGCTCTTTTTCAAATCTGCTGGAGTTCTAGTGATTGGCCTTGGAGCATTCGCACTACTCGCAGGACTTGCCGGACTCGGTATTATTGATCCTTTATTTAACATATAATCTTACTAGTTAATATATGCAAAAGAACATACTCATATCCGTAATCATCAGTCTTGTACTCATTGGGGGAATGCTGTATTTCGTTTCTGACAGACCAGCATCTTCAGGTGACGAAGTGGTGGATTCTCAGAATGTAGAGATTAGAGATGGCGTACAGTACGTAACGATAACCGCAAAGGGTGGTTATTCTCCGAGCGTCAGTCAAATCAAGGGAGGACTACCGACAAAGTTGGTAGTGAAAACCGACGGCACCTACGATTGTTCTGCATCGCTCGTTGTCCGTTCGGTCGGTTTCCAAAAGATACTCCAACCAACTGGTGAAGAGGTGATTGATTTAGGTATTTCTAAGTCTGGCGAAAAAATACAAGGGGTATGTGGCATGGGGATGTATAACTTTCAAATAGAGGTTAGCTAGTAATCCAAGTGTTACCTTTGTATCCTTTAGAACTGAGAAATAAAATTGTCGTAGTTGGTGTCAGTGCCTCAGGCAAATCAGTTTTCGCAAGAAGGCTGGCTACGAAAGTGAATCTGCCAATTGTCTTTATGGATGCCATTATGTGGAAGCCTGGATGGAACTATATTGGAGATGAAGAGACTGTTAAAAAGCTTAATGAGGAAAGTGCCAAGCCTCGGTGGATTATTGAAGGCTACATAGCTAAGGGGGCACGCTCTTTTGTTTTTGAGCGTGCTGAGTCAATAATTTATTTGGATTATCATCCTCTCGTTGCGTCACTTCGCTACATACAGCGGTGGTGGATGCATAAGAAAAATCCTCGCTCTGAGCTTGAAGGTAGTCCTGAAAAATTTAGCTGGAAGTTTCTCAAGTTAGTCTGGACAAAGGGGGAGACCGCTTCACTCAATAAATTTCTCGCTCAACTGAAAGACCAAACTAAAATAATCAAACTTGCTTCTCCTAAAGAAGCGAAGAATTTTCTATCAAATATTTAGGAAAATAGTAATTTTATTCAATTGCCATATGAAATCAAGAAAGTACAAAGTTGTGAGCAAGGTGCGGCTATATCCAGGAATGTCTGGATGGCATTTTGTATCAATTGATAAAAAACAATCAGAAGAAATTAAAAAGAAATTTGGTGGTATGAAAAGAGGATGGGGCTCACTTCCAGTAATGGTGACGCTTGGCAAAACAGTCTGGAAGACTTCGATTTTTCCTGATACAAAAGCTGGTTCGTATCTTCTCCCACTTAAAGCTGAGGTACGAAAAAAGGAGGGTGTGTATGCAGAGGAATCGATCTCTTTTTCTATAGAAATCCAAGCGTAGTTTACTCACAAAGAGAGAGGAATATTTGAAAAAATCACTCAGATACTCTAATTCACTTTTACATTCCAACATTCTCAAGAATGTTGGAATGATGTAGTACTGTGTATATATGAAGAAAGGAAAAACAAGTAAACAACTTGAGCGACATTTTAAAGGGATCGCAAATCATCATCGGATTGAGATTTTGCTTCTTGTGAATACTGATGATCAGATTACGGTTGAGGGCATAGCGCAAAGTCTCGGTTCTAATATAAAAACAATTTCTGAACATACGCGTCGTTTGGTGCAAGCAGGTTTGCTGAATAAAAAGTATCAAGGAAGAACTGTGGCACACTCGCTCTCTCCGTACGGTCGTATGCTGGTTGGATTCATCACCACATTCCAACATTCTTGAGAATGTTGGAATGTTTTGTGTGGTGGGTATGTAAGTCTCTTGTATACTGAGGAGTGTAGCTATTAAGATAATTTTTAGTCGACCCTTAATGGACGTCCGGCCGGGCTTCAATGGACACTGCCCGGCATGAATCTGCTGATTCACATAATTTCGCTAAATCGTATGCAAAAAATAATACTTTGGATTGTCGTTGGTGCCGTTGTAGTTGGAGGAGGATACTTTGCGATTACCTCAAACAAGGGTGCAGTTTCAAAAACTGAGACAGCAAATGCTCTCGCACAGCCGAGCGGTAAGAAAATGGCGTTCTCGGAATTTCTGAAGAGTGGTGAGGCAAGTAAGTGTACGGTTGTCCAAAATGTAAGTGATCTTGAGACGAAGGGGACTGTGTATGCATATAAAGGAATGATGAATGGGGATTTTAAGACTGAAGCCTACGGCAAAACTATTCAGACTGATTTCATACTTCGCGACGGTTACACCTATACATGGACTTCAGCGGCACCAAGCATGGGCTTTAAGGTAAAGGCGGTGGCACCTGAAGGAACAAATGTAGCTCCCGCATCAGGTCAGATTGGCTTTAATGCTGAGACAATTGGCGACTATGATTGTCAGCCGTGGACAGTTGATGAGTCAAAATTTACACTGCCGCCAGGCGTTACGTTTAAAGAAATCGGAGCTTAGGAGTGGCTATAGTAGAATGCATGTAGCATGTCGCTACATCACGAATGGCATTCGAAAGGCGCGGGCGCAAAGCTAAATTGGCTTCGTGCATCGGTTTTGGGTGCAAACGATGGCATTGTTTCAGTGGCTTCAATAGTTGCTGGTGTTGCTGGCGCTTCTGGTTCATCAGTATTTATTTTGACTGCAGGTACGGCGGGCTTAGTTGCAGGTGCACTTTCGATGGCTGTTGGAGAATATATTTCTGTAAGTACTCAAAGGGACACCGAGCGAGCTCTATTGGAAAAAGAAAGATTTGAACTTGAAACCATGCCCGAGCAAGAGTTTGAAGAACTTGTGTCGATGTATGAAGCGAAAGGTGTGACGAGTACAACGGCACGCATAGTTGCTAAAGAGCTGACTGCCCACGGTGCATTCGCAGCACATGTGGATGTGGAATTAGGTATTGATCCTAATCGTTTAACAAATCCTTGGCATGCGGCATTTGCGTCGGCTGGATCTTTTTTTGCGGGAGCACTTATTCCTCTTATTGCTGTTGGGTTGCCGCCTGCATCGCTTCGTATGCCTGTAATGCTCATTGCCGTTGTTGTCGCACTTGCAGTTACAGGCATGCTCAGCGCCTACGCTGGAGGGGCAAATAAAACAAAGGCAACATTTCGTGTGATGTTTGGTGGCATACTCGCCATGGTAATCACTTTTGGTATTGGAAAAATAATTGGAGTAGTTGATGGAATATAACCCGAGTTTTTACAACCCGAGCGCTGTAAGAAGTTCTTTTAGTTCAGTGCCAACAATAGGTCGGTGAGCCCCTGGTTTTAATGTGCCAAGCTCTATATTCATTACACGCACGCGCTCCAATGTTTCAATGTTCACTCCGCATGCAACGCACATCCTGCGAATTTGATGTTTCTTTCCTTCAGTTAAAGTAATAGTAAATTCAAAATCGTCTTCAATTTCGATGGTGCATGGTTTTGTTACATAGCCTTCAATATCAACGCCTGTCTCCATTCGTTTTTTAAAATTCTTTGGTAGCTCATCGGTTGTGGTAACTCGGTACTCTTTTTCGTGTGCATAGTCAGGATTCAGAAGTTTGTCAGTAACGCGACCGTCATTGGTAAGAATGATGAGTCCTGTTGATTTTTTATCAAGCCTGCCGACAGGGAACACTTCCTTGAGGGATGTTGTCATTAAAATATCTTTCTCTCCCTCTTGAGGTGAATGGGTAACAACGCCCTCAGGCTTGTTGTATGCGAAGTATCGGTATTCTTTTCGTATGCCCTTTACCTCAACCACATCTTTTTCTTCTACCTTATCTCCAAGAACTGCCTGCCTGCCATTAATGAACACCAATCCTTGCGTTATGAGAGTATCTGCATCTTTTCGTGTCGCATAACCCTTGTGTGCAAGGTATTTGTTGATGCGTAACGGATAAGAGGGTCTTATTTCCATGAGTGTGCAGTATATAATGGAGATAGAGTTACTAGTAACTTCACACTTCTATGAATGGATATGTTGCCAATATTGAAGAGGAGTCACTGAAGAATGAAAATTTTCGCACTGTTTTGTATACCGATGAGCGAGTGCAATTAGTGGTGATGAGTTTGAAACCCAATGAAGATATTGGGGAAGAGGTACATACGCTCGATCAATTTATACGAGTCGAGAAAGGAGAAGGGAAATCAGTTTTGGACGGCGAAGCACGCACCCTTGCTGATGGGTTTGCTGTAATTATCCCAGCTGGTACCCGTCATAATATTGTAAACACATCTTCAGTGAATCCTCTGAAATTGTATACGCTTTATGCTCCGCCCAATCACAAAAGAGATACAGTTCACAAAACAAAGGCTGATGCTGAGGCCGATGAAGGCGAACACTTCAAACCCGCACCTCAAGAATTTGATTAGTATTTGGTGGGTGTAAATTCCCACGCACTTTTAAGCGTGATGTGCTTCCTTGTCCGAAGTATTTTAATTCCTTCAAATGCTCCAAAGAGGGCAAGTGCATATGAAATATCTCCGAGAAGCATATTTCGAAGGAAAGGGAGTCCAAGTGTATAGCAGTACATGAGTCCTGAAATGCTTTTTTCATACCATGGAGAAAAAAGCCATACTGAAAAATTACTAACGAGGAAGAAAAGTAGAGAAGCGCTTATCAATACAAAACCCATCGGAAGTAGCTTGGGATATTTTTGGGCAATGATACCTATGAGGCTGATAAGCATAAAAGATGCATACACGCTCACGAGTATCCTCCAGTCGTAGAATCCAATAATTGCATCCGTAATGAGCATAGTAATTATTGGAATGAGAATCGCAGAGAGACGCCCCACATATTTACTCGCTGTAAGTGTTACTGCGGTTATTGGTGTCGCGTTGGGGATGTGGGGAATTAAACGGCCAACAATACCCACCCCTATGAGACTTATTATAGAAAGGAGTTTGCTTGGCATACTTATTCTTTTGAAGTTGCAAAGAACCATTCAATGGAGTCTCCAGCTTTAAGAATATATTGATCTGCTCCGATTTGAGGCATTACACTGTTCACCTTGTACTGCCAGTATTTAGTATCTGTACCATTTTTATGGGCACCTATTCCTTCGACCAAAACACCAAGCCCTTTGTATGTTTTCGTGGAAAGTTGGAGCTTTGTATCTTCCGCATTTAATTTTTCAAGTACTCTGAGCACGGTTTCACCTTCAGCAATTGCAACCTGCTTACCCTCATAGACATCTTGAACTGAGAGTGAAATAGTTGCAGTTTTTATTTGGGAAACTGGAGAAGGAGAGGGTTTTGTTTGATTGATTAAAAATGATACTCCTCCAATGAGAGCGAGAGTAAAAACTATAAGGATGGAAACTTTGAGAAGATCTTTTTTCATATGGCGCGTAATTTAGATTAATTAATATGACGGCGAGGATTCTTTGGCTTTTGCTTCTGCTGCAGCATAGCGGGCCATAGCATAGAGAAAGCTTGAAAGACGGTTTAAGTATGCAACAGATATGGGCGAGATAGTGTGATTGGTGCGTACACTAATAACAACCCGTTCGGTTCTGCGTGAGACAGCACGAGCGTAATCCAATAGTCCTGAAAGCTCTGTGGCGCCTGGAATGACAAATGCATGAGGATTCTCAATTAACTTTTCAATTGAGTCCACAGTGTTTTCAAGTATGTCCACATGCTCTTGTGTGAGGGCTTTCTCTGCTCCAGCAAGCTCCGCTTGAATAATGAAAAGCGATTCTTGTGATTTTTGTACGGCATCCTGAAGTCGAAAAAGGCTATACGAAACGAGTCGGGCTCGGCATAGACCTAATAGAGAGTTGAGTTCATCGAGTGATCCTAGTGCATCGTATATAGGACTGTTTTTAGGTAGTCGATCCTTGGTACCAAAGAGCCCTGAAGTACCTTCATCACCTTTTCGAGTGTAGAGCATATGTGTATTTATAAGTGCACTAGTGAGACGGCTCCGCGTATCATCAGTAATAAATAATCTCTCATAGTGTTCAGTAGTGTTGACGAATTTGAAGGTGTTGGAACTACTTGGTTAGTGTGAGTTATGGGAACTACCTGTACTGTTTCTATCGGTTGATTTTTATTGATTGCTGGAGGAGTATAAATTTTCTCCATGGTGCTGGTGCCTAGAACAACGCCAGAGACGCTTGAATTCAAGGGAGTATCCGTAGGTTGAGCGCTTTCTTCTTGTGCTGGGATAGTGTTTTTTAACGGAATGTTTTGTCTTGGAAATGTTTGCAGTATTGTGTTCCATGATTTTCCTTGAAGTGCTGGCACAGCATAGGCGGTTGCCCAGATACGGCTTTCGATAGTTGCTTCCATGGGTCCAAACCCTCCATCGGATGCTTGTAAAAGCGCCATGCACGAAAGTGTTGTAGAGCCTCCCCATACTGTCCACTTCAAAGGAGATTCTCCGAGCGCGGAAATTGCCTGCAGTGCCCAGCTAGTTGAATAGCTATTTCCAAAGCATCCATTAGTGTCTTGATGCGACACAAGATAGTCGCGGGCTCGTGCAATTGCGAGAGAGACGCCCTCTACATCGGAAAGAGGTACCAGTGCCTGAATTGCCGCGCTCGTGAGGTCAACGCTTCCCCATGAACCATTCTGATCTTGGTTTGAGAGAATAAAGGTTACTTCTTTTGCAATAACCTCATCTTCTTTTGTATATCCCGCATGCATAAGAGGGAAGAGCGAGAAGATGTCATCATTGACTAGATTAGGATTACCAATTTGCACGCCATCAAACTCCGAAATTATTTTTTGAATTGCGTCGCTATGTGCGTATGGGTCTATACCAAGCGCTTCCAGAACCATGGCACGGCGCTCATAGTCAGTTACATATGTTAGTTCCTTTTGTTGTAGCAGGTGAGGCAAAAGTGCGTTTAGTGATGCTTGCGCTTTGTCGGTGCTACTCAGTGCAAGTGCAACCCAATCATTGTGCATTGCACTACCAAACGAACCATCGTTCCGTTGATGCCGTAGTAGAAATGCTAACGCTGTATCTACTTCTCCTTGTGATGGCAGTACGCTACCTCCGCCCCCACTACCTCCGCCAGCACTACTCGATGGTGCTGATGGACCTGTAACTGCAGTGAGTGTGATGTGCTCGGTTGGTAAGAAACCAGTTTCAGTAGCATATATATCGAGTGGGTCGGTTGTCGTTGCCGTAAATGTTGCCATTCCCTCAGCGTTTGGTGAAATGGTGTATGGACCAATGTGTACGGTGCTCTCTGAAGCAGGGAGCCATACGGGATTAAAATTTGAGTCAAAAGAAAATTTTGAGACAGTTATAGTTGTCGGAGCGTTGATCTCTGGTGAAGTATTTGAAGTAGTTATTTTAAGTGGAAATGTACCGATAGATAGGAGAAGCTTTTCGTTAGCAGCTAGTTGATGTTTGTTGAGTGCCACTGGCCCGAGCTCTAAGTTTGCAAACCATGTCCAGTAGTTGCCGAGTGATGGGTCATTAGTAATACCGTTCGTTGAATCAAGAAATGCGTCATCTCCGTACCATGTCCAAACATTCGTAAGTCCGGATTGTTCGAGCGCACAGAAGCCATTCACTGTTTGTGTATTACTTCCGAGAGATATTGGGCATGGGGAGACCGTCAGTGTTCCGTTGAAGAGTGTGCCGCTTGCTGTCTCTACTTGTAATACTATAGACACTGGATCTGGTGTGGGTATCTCGGGTTCGTCAGCAAGAAGTGGGGAGGGCACCAAGATCAACAATAAGGAAAGAGTTAGAAGAATTTTTTTCATAGCATGTTTACGTGCGTAACTATCAAGGTTTTGGTTTATGTTGAAATAGTTTCTACCGCAACAAACTCGTCTATTTCACAGGTGCCCCCAACGCAGGCCAGTTCTTTTTTCTGTTCTGTCTCGTCCACGTGCTCGTAGGTGACGAGTTTTGAATAGTCTATTGCAGGAAATTTCGCAGTCATTTCTTCGTATCTCTTTTTATCTATCGCTTCGTATGGGGCAAGTTGATATACATGGTCGAACCGTGGCAAGAAAGAAAGTCCACCAATAATCTCCCAATTTTTTTGTATCCAGTCCACCACGGCAATCCATTCATTTTCACCAACAGAAATAGTGGCTGACGGATTGTGCTCTGTGTAATTGAGTTTTACTAGTTTCCAATATTCTAGTTGTTGTAGGGCTGAGAAATCATCTTTAAATACAGACCCCTTTGGTGACTCCACTGGAAACTCTAAAACATAGGTGCTCGCGCTCTCTTTGCTCTGCCCAACTTCAGGGTAATAGGGGACACCTTGATCTTTGAGCATCTTAAAAAGAGAGTCGGTAGCAGAAATACGCACACGCCGTATGTAGTATTGCGAGTGGCGTGGATGAATACCTGAAGAGCAGTTGAATGTTTGCGACACTGTTCCTGATGGTTTCACCGCAGTTACTGAGAGTGATTGTTTGATGCCAAATCTTTTTGCATACACCGCGTTTGTTTTTACTGCCACATCACGCATGGCACGCAAGGTTTCTGGTTTCCGTGCCACTTCGCTATCCCACTGACCAGTGACTGACACGCCGAGGAGTCGTTCATCTTCACAGTGTTTCGTCCATTCTTTTGAAATGTAATTAAACTTTGTGAGTGTTGACTGGTAGGTGCCAATAAGAGAAGCAATTCGCGCCTTTCGCAGTAAGGTTTCATCAGTATCATCAGCGCGCGCTATGACTTCTGACAGGTTGCAGAACTCTTTTGATTGCAGGATGATTTCGCCACAAGGGTTGGTACCGATGGAACCTTGTACCACTCCATTTTCACCAATAAAACCAACTTTTTTAAAGTATGATTCTCTGCGTTTTGGCAGTGTATTTCCAAGGGCTCCTCTATTGAAGATACCGCGCTCTCCCGAACCTGATTTCATAAGCGCTACCCACTCTTCCATAAGTTCAGTGTTGGAAGGTTTTGCTTCGTACACGGCTGAGTTGTTTGCTACTGAGCGATAGGGTTCGGTAAGAAAAAATTGTCCTTTTTTTGCATCACGCAAATCCGTGTCATCGAGATCAGAAAGACTAATCATCGCCGTTCTGCGTACACCGCCCGACACAACACACTCACCAATTTTGCAGATGATGTCGTGTGCATCAATAGCGCGCAAGCGTCGACCTTGTCGGCGAAGAATTTTTTCACGCGCGAATGCAAGAAGTGAACGCAAAGGTTCAGGACCTGATGCTTTTCCGCCCATTGTTTTTAAGCGTTCACCCGCTGGACGGATGGTGGAGTAATCAAAATCAACATCACCGCCTGCGTACCAAGTTTTTAGTCCCAGTGTCAGCGCATCGCACCATCCTTCTTTTGAATCAAGAACTACATGCGTTGGTATTTTTTTATTTGTTTGTTTTTGAA
>SCTS01000005.1 GCA_004322365.1 Patescibacteria group bacterium | reverse complement strand
TGGAAGGAAAGAAAGAAAATGCATTTGCACGGCGCATGCAGAAAGTTCGTGATAAAGAATTCCACGCATTATTTGAAACCGGTGGACCGTATAGCCCTGAAGGTATGAGATGTGGTGTCCAAGGGTGTAGGAAGCCTGCTGTTGTTGCGTTTCCGCGTGCGTGGGAGGAGGTGCAGTATCGATGCGTTGATCACCGGGGTTGTTAATTAATCATCAAAATATATGTCAGAAAAAATAGATTATTCTTTGGCATTACGTCGAGAAGACAGGCGGTTCAGGTGTGTCGTAGAAAGTTGTATGAAATCACCGGTAATGAGCGTTCCTCAATATGAACTGAAAGACGAAAAACTTGTTGCGATACCGGCACTCCTTTGTCGTGAACACTCTGCGTCCTTTTGTTTTTCTTACGACTGAGCATCACTGTTCACGACTAGAGACGCATACCGTCAATTGCCATTTCTGCGGATTCTTACGACTCTGTAGTGAATGCAAACATTAATTCTCTAATTAAAAAATATGATTGAATGGGCACAAGATTGGGAAAAAATAATAAAAACTGGGAAGCCTTCACAAGAGCTTCCGAGGAGAGATAGTGAAGGAGGATTACTAGATTACAAAGGTAAAAGCATATACTGCGACCGTTGTCCTTTAACGGCTAGGAGGTATAAACGCTGTGGGATGAATGGTGTCACAGGAGACGCCCTTTACTCTTTCAGTTGCGGTAATCACTAGATGTCCAATCGTCTAGGCAAAACCCGATATAGTATAATTTAACGATCGTTAAATTATACTATACAGGGGTTTTTGTTTAAGATTTGTCTTTCGCTGACCGTACTGTGTTTTCAGGTTGTACTAACTTGAAGTCGAGTGTTCGGTTATCAAGGTCGGCACGCTCCACAATGAAGCGAACAGGGTCACCAAGGCGAATCATTCGCTTTGTGCGAGCTCCCACAGCTGCATACTTTTTCTTATCAAATTCGTAGGTGTCATCGGTAAGAGAGGTGAGACGCACCATACCGTCTGCAGAAGTTTCATTGTCACTGACATAGATACCCCACTCCGTTACGCCAGACACAACACCATCTCTCTCAGCACCTATGAAGTTTGCAAAGTATTCCACTTGCTTCATTTTCACGCTGGTTCGCTCAGCTTCAGCGGCAGCAACTTCACGTTCAGATGCATGAATTGCTCTTCGTTCCTGTTCTTCAGGATCATCGGTAACTTTATTTCCTGAAAGAATGGTTGCGAGTGTTCGGTGCACCATCGTGTCGGGATAGCGACGTATTGGGGAAGTGAAGTGGGCGTAGTTTTCGAAAGCAAGACCGTAGTGCCCAATGTTTTTGGTGGTGTATACCGCTTTCGCCATTGAGCGAATTGTCGCTGTTTTAATGAGGCGCTCTTCGGGTTCGCCTTCAATCTCCTTTAGAAGTTTATTGATATCTTGGCCAACTGCTCCTTTTTTGTTGAGTGTGAGCTGGTGCCCAATAGCGCGCAAAAATACTGCGAGCTCATCAAGTTTCTCTGCGTTGGGTACATCGTGAATGCGATACACAAAGACGCGGTTTTTCTTTCCTAATTTTTCAGAAACAAAAGTAGCCACTTCACGGTTAGCAAGGAGCATTAACTCTTCAATGAGCTGGTGTGATTCTGTATAGAGAGTCTTTTTGAACCCAGTTACTTTTCCACTTTCATCCAAAACAGGTTTTATCTCTTCGGAACCAAACATAATTGCACCTTTTTCACGGCGCTCTCTTTTAAGTGTTTCAGCAAATTTCCACAAAACATTTATTTCTGAGTGAAGGGGTGCTGTTGCATCTTTAAGCGAGACATCTGCGTCATCGTAGGTGAAGCGTTTTTGTGAACGGATGATGGTTCGTCCAAACCATCTTTCCTTCACTTGATTATTTTTCACGGTAAAAACTGCTGAGAAGGCGAGTCGGTCGACATCTGGTTTCAAGCTACACAAATCTTCTGAAAGTTGTGGTGGGAGCATGGGTACAGTTCTATCAACCATGTAAACACTCGTCGCACGCTTGTATGCTTCACGATCAAGTGATGTTCCTGGACGAACAAAGTGAGTAACATCCGCAATGTGAATACCTACCTCTATAGAACCATCCTCAAGTGCTTTGTATGAAATGGCATCGTCAAAATCTTTTGCGGTGTCAGGGTCAATGGTGAAAGTGAGTGTGTCTCGGAAGTCACGGCGAGTTTTTATTTCCTCTTCATTCCATGCGTCCTTGTAAAGTTCCCCAGCTTCTTTGAGAACATCGGCAGGGAAGTCACCATCGAATCCTTTTGAAAGGATGATGGCACGAATTTCTGTCTCGTGTTCACCTGCACGACCGATAATGCTTTTTATATTTCCCTCAGGTGTTGGCGTATTCCAATCTACAACCTCAAGGACTGCTTTATGTCCTTCTGGTGCACCAGAGCTACCGGTAATCTTAAAATCAAAGTACACTCGTCCGTCGTCAGGGCGAAGCATCATCCCCTGCGGTGTTCGCACTATTTCTCCAACAAACGAACTCGTTTTTCTTTCTACTATTTTAAGGACGCGACCTACTTTTACTTTGCCACGCATGGTAACGAGCGCCTCTACGACATCTCCTGAAAGGGCACCGCCCAAGCTCTCACGGTAGACGACAGCGTCACCTGTTGGGTCGAGTAGGAAGCCCTTACCGCCTCTCGTGATGTCGATGACCGTCTTAATGCGAGCTCCTTTCTTTGCAGGCTCTGCGTCGTTTTTTGTAGAGTGTGCGCCACTATTTCTATCTTTTTTCATTTAAGAAAGTATAGCACACATATTGACATAGTGTTAGTTCTGTTTTACTTTGAAAATATGGAAGACGAAGACCGAACATGGGGATTACAGGGGCTACTTCGTTCACGGCTTCTTAGGGGCGTTCAAAAAATGGACGCTACAATGAAAGAGCGAAATGCTCGTGTTTCGTCTCAAGGCTTTTTCTCTGCTTTGTTGGTTGAAATTTTAGCTCCATTTCAGTTCAAGTTGGTTGGGAAAAGAATGAAACGGGCAGGTAGGCGCACAGCTCTGAACTTTCAAAGGAAACATAATCTTACGGGCTATGAAATGTGGAAAATAGGGAAAGGGCTGGATTCTTGAGTGGCGTTGATTAGTAAGAACTTTGACCTTTTGACGCTTTCTTGGTAGAGTCTCTCCTATGCTTACAATCAGATTTCAGCGTACTGGACGAAAGAATAACCCAGCTTTTCGCATAGTTGTTCTCGAAAAACAGAGAAGCCCTAAGGCAGGTAACCCGCTTCAGGTGCTTGGTTCGTACAACCCAAAGACAAAACACACTGTTATTGATGCTGAACGCGTTAAACACTGGATTTCAAAGGGTGCCCAGCTTTCAGGTACGGTAAATAACCTTTTCATAACGAACAAAATAATCGAGGGCAAGAAGGTGAATGTCCTCGGTAAGAAGACTCCAATCAAAAAAGAAGAATCAGTTGTTGAAGTAAAGGCCGAAGTCGTTGCTCCTGAGGCACCTGCTGAAGTTCCTGCTGAAACCGCAGTTGAAGAAACTCCTGCTGCTTAATTTCAAGATTTGTTATTATGGTAGCGGAAAGAAACAGTTACCATGGAAGCGAACGCCACCTAGACTCTCTTAGGGCTCGTCTAGCTTATGCAATAAGCATGATGAGAAAAGCGCGCAGAAATGGAAATACGAATAGAGCGAACGCTTGGTCAGACATTGGTATAAGGCATAAAACAGTTCTCGAAGAGGAACTATCCCGTCAGGGTAGACATGAGTTGTATTAAAAAACTAATCCGAGGTGGTTTATTTTTCTGCGTTTTTAATAAAATATTAGAGTAAGAGTAAAAGTTTCGTCAATTCTTAATTAAAATCTTTTTTATGGCCTTTGAAGTTCATCCAGAACCAACTCTTGCCGATCTTCGTCAACAGCTTGCAGATGCACGTAAGAAACTCAGAACGCAATCAGTTCCGCCTCCTACACTAGGATGGCAAGATGTGATTGACGATCTTGAAAAGGAGATTGCTCGCCGAACGAGCGGTCAATAAAAAATCCGCCTAAGGCGGATTTTTCTTTAACTGACGACGTAGAACGAGGGCACTATGAAAGTTTCTTTAGTAGTGCCGAGTCGAGGATGTCAGAAAGGGAGCGAATCTTAGAGCGCCCTTACATCGTGACCTCCAAATTGCTCACGCAAAGCTGATACCACTTTCCCTGTGTAGCGAGGATTGTTTGCTGATTGAACTCGGTAATCAAAGGATTCACGGATGACGGGTACATCTATACCCATTTCGTTTGCAGTCTTTATTGTCCATTCGCCTTCGCCTGTGTGTGAGACGGTGCTTGAAACGCCTTCAAGTGTTGGGCCGTGGTCTTTGAATGCACTCTCAAGCCATCCTACGAGGCGAGATTCAATGACTGACCCGTTGTTATAAATCTTTGCAACACGAGGAAGGTCAAGATTAAATTCTGACTTCTCCATAACTTCAAACCCTTCACCTAACGCTTGCATCATTCCGTATTCAATACCGTTGTGAACCATCTTCACAAAATGCCCAGCACCAGCTCCTTCAAAAAACTGGTACCCGCCTTCTTTTGCGAAATCTTTAAAGAGCCCTTCAATATTTTCAAACCCTTCTTTAGATCCTCCAATCATAAGACAGGCTCCGTTTCTGGCTCCTGCGGGTCCGCCTGATGTACCAACATCAATAAAGTGAATACCTTTTTCTTTGAGGCGTTCTGCACGAGCTGCAGCATCTTTATAAAATGAGTTTCCTCCGTCAATAACAATGTCGCCTGCCGAAAATGATTCTGCAATTCCACCTTGGCCAAAGAGTGCCTCATCAACCGCTTTACCTGCTGGTACCAAAAGCCACGCAATTCTTTGAGGAGTTAGGGAAGTTGCCATTTCCGTATAAGTTTTTACGGGCACAACCCCTTCGTTTCGAAGTTTTTCTGCGGTCTCTGGATTGTAATCAAGACCAACTACCTTCCATCCTTTTTCCATCATTCGGCGAGCCATCGCACCACCCATCTTTCCCAAACCAACTATTGCGATTTCTTTTTTCATTTCAAAATAATAGCATTCGCTTGAACAACTGCTTCATCAGTATCTGGTGCGTACGAGGCAAGGGGAACAAGGTTGTTTTTCCAGAGCGCGCGCACAGCATCGGTAAATTTCCATGTTGCTCGTACCTCGTCTGCACTCACGAAAAGTTTTTGGTCGCCATCGATTGCATCGAGTATCATCTTTGCGTATTCAGCAATGTATTGTGTTCGCGAAGGGGTTTCATACAGCTTGAATGTGAACGCTCGTTTTTCGATTCCACTTTCAAGAACACCAGGTTTCTTCGTAATAAAATCAATCACGATTTCTTCTTCGGGCTCTAATCTAAAGACGACCTTATTTTTATAAGGAGCTTTGAATGAAATAACAATCTCTTTTCTTGCCTCATGCATTCGTTTTCCTGCTTCCAAGTACATTGGCACGCCTTTCCAACGAGGGGTGTCGATTTCGGTACGGAGACTAAAATATGTCTCGGTAGTTGATTCAGGGTCTAT
This sequence comes from Patescibacteria group bacterium, assembly GCA_004322365.1. GTDB lineage: Bacteria > Patescibacteriota > Minisyncoccia > Phycocordibacterales > Phycocordibacteraceae > Phycocordibacter. Next base: position 129,590 of record SCTS01000005.1, on the reverse strand, counting down.
ACCTGCAATTGAACGGTAGCCAGTATGTTGGGCTCGGAATGTCGATCGGGTTGCTGTATCAGAAGCGGGTGTCTTTAATGCGCGAAGTATTTCTAGGCGCTTGAGGCGCAAGTCTTTGGCGCCGTAACTGTCAGGCTTTTCCATAGTTATCAGAGCGAGCATCTCAAGCATGTGGCTTTGTCCGACATCTCGAAATGCTCCTGTGTGGTCATAAAATTCTCCGCGACTTTCTACGCCCAAGGTTTCCCATAGGCGAACGCGTATTGATTCTATTGAATCACTATTCCATTCATGCTCGAGCAAGTTGTTGTCGAAACGGAAATCGGTAACACTCTGCAGAATGTCTTTCGCAAGATAATGGTCAACCCGGTATATTTGCTCCTCGGTAAAACAAGTGGTGAGACTTTTTTCGAGCACTTCAGCGGACTCGGCATCCACACCAAAAGGTTTTTCAACGATGACTCTTGAGAGGAGTCCGCCGACAACTCCCTGTCTCACAATATTTTGAAAACCGGAGTGTGTGAAAATTGACGGTAATGTTTTTGGAGGGAGAGCAAGATACAGAAGGCGATTTGTTTTTCCTTGTGAGCGATCTTTTGTGTCGAGTGCACTTGCAAGTTCTTGATATCCTGATTCTTCATCAAATTGCACCGCACTAAATGTGAAGAGGTCAACAAAACGATCAAGTGCACGTTGATCTACATTTCCGCGTGAATATTTCCGGATTATGCTACCCATGCGTTCCCGGAATTCACTCTGCTCCATTGCTTTTCGTGATACGCCAACAATGTTAAAGCCCGCAGGGAGTTTGCCCTTTTCAAATAGATAAAAAAGAGCAGGAATTACTTTCTTCGCAGCAAGATCCCCAGTAGCACCAAAAACAATAAAGGTGGTTGGGGAAGACATAGTGCTAGTGTATCGAGTTTAGGATGCAAGAGCCAGGGTTGAGTTTTCGCCTCGATTAAGCGCATATTCAAGGGCGTATAGAGCTATACGACCGAATGAGTTGACCATTTAGTGCTTATGGATGATACTGTTTTTAACAGCTGATTTAGGCTGATTTACAAAGATAAATATCCCGCTATGGATAACAATCAGGATCAGGAATTTCTGGAATATGTAGTTAAGATGCTTGTCGATAATCCAAGCGATGTGAAGGTTAACCGTCAGGTAGACGAGATGGGTGTTTTACTTACGATGGATGTAAATCCAGCAGACATGGGTAAGGTGATCGGTCGCTCAGGCAACACCGCAAAGGCAATTCGTATTCTTCTTCGTGTCGTTGGCATGAAAAACAATGCGCGAGTCAATTTGAAAATTAATGAACCAGCAGGTGGTAGTCGCCCTATGGGCACTGGCTTTATGGGAAGCTCATCCATGGGAAGTTCTGGCTCAAGCTCTCCAATGAGTGCTCCTTCTTTCTCCGCTCCAGTAGACAGGGGAGAGCAAGGTGCAGCATCTCGCTCTGTCGATGAAGCACTTGAAGATCTCCGCCTCTAATATCTATCTCGCATCGAACACAAAAACGCCCCGATTAATCGGGGCGTTTTTTATTTGAAGGTTTTGTGTTTCTTTTGTTTTGTTGTATAATTTAAAAATGGTATGGAAAATAGGACCAGCAGAAGGCACTTGGTTTCCAGGTCGTAAGCCTCGTGGCCACGCACCAAAATACCCTACTCCAAAAGTAGAAAAACCTACGGATACTTCAAAGCCCAAAAGAAAACGATCTGACCCAGGTCCAAATTGGGGTGGAAGGCTTGATATAGATGTTTAGTTTTTGAGATGAAAAAAACCGCACTAACTTTTCATGTAGTTACGCTTTTCCCGGAGGCGTTTGAGTCGTACCTCGCTTCGTCAATTGTTGGACGAGCAATTCGTGAAAAGCATGTGTCGGTTAAGTTTTATAATCCTCGCGATTTTGTAAAAGTTACTAAAAAAACCGAAAAGCCGTACATAAAAGTAGATGGTCGTCCGTACGGCGGAGGCCCTGGTATGGTGCTTCAGGCGGAGCCATTTTTAAAAGCAGTCACGAAAGCTTTAGGAATGAAAAAAGGCATTGTGTATTTTTTTGATGCATCAGGAAAACAATTCACGAACGCTGATGCACGCACTCTTGCGAAGCACTCACATGTGGGACATACGATGTCCCACATAGTGTTGATATGCGGGCACTATGAAGGTATTGATGCTCGGGTTCAGAAAATATTGAAAGCCAAGAAGATTTCCATTGGTTCTTATACGCTTACAGGAGGGGAGTTGCCAGCAATGGTGGTTATTGATGCCGTGGCACGGCAAATCCCAGGAGTCTTAGGTACCTTTGAATCAATAGAAGAGGAGCGTATCTCAAGTTCTGAGGTGTACACGCGTCCAGAGGTGCTGGTGTGGAAAGGTAAGAAGCTCCGTGTCCCAAAAGTTTTGTTATCTGGAGATCATAAAAAAATTGAAGAATGGAAAAAACAGAAATAGTTTTCTGTTTTTTTTCGATCCCGCGAAGCCGGAATTTCCGATGTCTCGTCCACGAGGCAGGTTTTAGGAGGGACGACTAGGAACACCATGTAAATGTGGGACATACGATGTCCCACATTGATTGAGGTAGGTGATAAAATGATGCTATGAAATTGTTCGGCGGTGCTCCACGAGAGAAGTCATCATCGGATGAGGAACCTAGGGATCCAAAAAAGAGGAGAACACTTAAACTCGGTGCCGCAGTTTTGGTTTCTGGTCTCGCTGGCTCTTCTAGAGAATCAGTGAAGCAACCACTCGGTACATTTGCTGAGCGTTTTAATGCGGCGGAACAGCTACATATGAATGGCATCACAGACTTTCAACGCACTGCGTATAAGCCTGAAATTAGCGAAGCGTTGGCTCAAGGAATTAATCCTGATTTGAATTACCCAGAGTCGCTTGGAGAATTGGCTTCTCGTCTGAAGGATGCAGCAACGCATTTCCTTGGGAAGGATGCAGGAATTACCGCCACAGCGAATCTAAAAAATATGGACGCATGGCGTATGTATCTTGGTCTCCCGCAGCTTCACGATACTTTTGGTATTTCTGATTTTAAACCAGAAAAAAGTACGGACGATATTTACTATTACCAAATCAAAGGTTTCAAAAGTGGAATCACTGAAGAAGATCGGAGGTGGTTTAAGAAACCTGAGGGTGTAACCATACAGCGGGCTGTTGAACGAGCTTCATATGATGATGAGATGCGTGCTCAGAATGTTGGCGGAATGTATAACGAGGATAGGCAAAACGGCATTATGGGTGGATACAAACTGACGCTCGGGAAAGATGGTGGAGGCAACTATCTTGCGTACTATGACAAATGGAAGCTCGATGGAACGCCAGAAGGGAAGGGTGGTCTCGTTGGCAAACCCTTTGAAATCTACGACCGTATCTATTACGACCCTCTGACATTTGAGGTCGTGGAGCCAAAAGCCATTTCTCCAGAGGCTCTGGCTTGACCGCTCCAGAGCCTTCAGCTATACTCTTTTGTAACCACTTTTGATTGTGTATTGGGTTAGTGGGTTTTGATTTTTAGTACCCCATAGAAGAAAAACGCAGGGCGCGCTTTTTGCGTGTCGTCTGCGCTCTTATTATTTATTTCGGCTACTATAATATATGGCAAAATCACTACCTCAGAAAAAATTCTCTAAGTACCGCGCGCCTCGTGTTCCTATGCCAGACCTCGTTGCACCACAGGTGGCGAGTTTCCGTGAATTCATTTCTGAGGGATTGAAAGAACTTTTCAAAGAATTTTCCCCAATCGTCGACTATTCAAAAAAGAAGTTCGAACTCGAACTCGTTTCTTTTGAATTGGGTGAACCAAAAATTGACGAGTACGGAGCAAAGGAGCAGAAGATGACCTACGACGCGCCACTCAAGGCTACGGTTCGTCTCACTAATAAAATGCTCGGCTCTAAAAAAGAGCAACCAATTTTCCTTGCTGATTTTCCTATAATGACCGAACACGGCACCTTTATCATCAATGGTGTTGAGCGTGTCATCATTCCCCAGCTTGCGCGTTCTTTCGGCGTGTTCTTTTCAGCAGGTGAAATGCGCGGAAAGGTTTGCTTCGGTGCAAAAATTATTCCAGCACGAGGTGCATGGATTGAAATCGATTCAGAAGCTGACGGTGCTATTTTCGTGAAGATTGACCGCAAGCGAAAGTTTCCTGTCACCACATTGCTTCGCGTTCTTGGTGCATCGTTTGACCGTGACCTCGTCACGCTTTTTGAGCGTGTCCCTGGAGGCAAGGCTGCAATTCAGGCAACTCTTGAGAAAGACTCAGCAAAGGCTATTGAGCAGGCATATATAGAGATCTACCGAAGACTCCGCGATGGCGACCTCGCAACTCCTGATACTGCCCGTGAATATGTGAAAAGCATCTTTTCTCCAGAACGATACGACCTTTCATACCCTGGACGACACCGCTTTAATCAACGCTTCAACCTTTCGATGGATAAGAAGGAGCTTGATATCCGCACTCTTTCTATGGACGACATCGTTTTGATTGTCTCCCACATCATTGAACTCAATAACACTCCAGGAGCTGAAGGAGATGACATCGACCACCTCGGTTTCCGCCGTGTTCGTCAGATTGGTGAACTTTTGGAAGCACGCGTTCGCGTTGGTTTGTCACGCATGAAGCGAAACATTCAGGACAGAATGTCGACAATCGATGTTGAAACAACACTTCCAACTCAGCTGGTAAATCCACGACCTCTCGCAGCTGCAATTAAAGAATTCTTTACTGCAAACCAGCTTTCACAGCTCGCAGCTCAGCAAAACATTTTGGATGAGCTTGAAAACCTTCGTACCGTTTCAGCACTCGGTCCCGGAGGTCTTACTCGTGAACGCGCAGGCTTTGAAGTTCGCGATGTTCACACCTCACACTACGGACGCCTTTGTCCAATTCAAACTCCTGAAGGTCAGAACATCGGTCTTATTTTGCGCCTTGCTACCTACGCTCGCATTAATGATTTCGGTATCATCGAAACTCCGTACGCAAAAGTAGTGAAGGGCAAGGTGACTGATGAAATTGTGTACATGAACGCATTTGAGGAAGCGCAGTATCCAATTGCACACGCAGCTGTTGCGCTCGACGGCAACACACTCACTGATGACTATGTAGAAGCTCGTCGCCATGGTGAACCAGTATTGGTTGCAAAAGATGAAATTAAATTCATGGACATCGCAACGAACCAGATGTTCTCGATCGCTACATCCATGATTCCATTCGTTGAGAACGATGACGCAAACAGAGCGCTCATGGGTTCGAACATGCAAAAGCAGGCAACACCATGTGTTCAGCCTGAAGCACCTATCGTTGCAACTGGTATTGAAGAAATGGCAGCACGCGACACCGGCCGACTCATCTACTCAAAGGAAGCAGGTACCGTTACTACTGTTGATTCTCAGCGCATTGTTGTGAAAGATGAAAAAGGGAAGTCGCTTGAGTACAAGTTGGAGCCATTTTCTATGACCAACGAGTTCTCATGCTTCAATCACCGCCCATCAGTATCTTTGAATCAGAAAGTGAAGCGTGGTGACCTCTTGGCAGACACATCGTCTTCAGACAACGGACAGCTTGCGCTTGGACAGAACGTCAAAGTTGCATTCATGAGTTGGAGCGGTAACAACTACGAAGACGCCATCATCATTTCTGAGCGTTTGGTTCAGAACAACAAATTCTCAACAATTCACATCGAGGAATTCGATGTAGCAGTTCGCGACACTAAGCTTGGACCTGAAATTACAACCCCAGACATTCCTAATGTCTCTGAAGTAAAACTCCGCAACCTCGACGAAGAAGGAATTGTTCGTGTTGGTGCAGAAGTAAGACCGGGAGACATTCTTGTTGGAAAAGTAACACCAAAGGGTGAAACACAACTCACTCCTGAAGAGCGTTTGCTCCGCTCGATCTTCGGCGACAAAGCTAAAGATGTTAAAGACACATCACTCCGCATGGAAGGAGGAAAGCGTGGTCGCGTTATCGGCGTGCAAGTGTTCTCGCGCGAGCGCGGAAACAGCTTGGAGTCAGGAACTATCAAGAAAATTTACATTACTATCGCACAGCTTCGAAATGTTTCTGTGGGTGACAAGCTCGCTGGTCGCCACGGTAACAAGGGTGTTATCTCAAGAGTGTTGCCAGTTGAAGACATGCCATACGGCGCTGACGGAGAGCCAATTGATGTCATCTTGACCCCACTCGGTATTCCTTCTCGTATGAACTTGGGTCAGGTTCTTGAAATGCACTTAGGTCTTGCTGCGAATGCCTTGCAGTATCAAGCAATCGTTCCTTCATTCTCTGGTGTTACTGAAAAAGAAATACGCGGAGAGTTGAAGACTGCAGGTTTTGCAGAATCAGGAACCATGAAACTCTTTGACGGTCGCACAGGTGAACAATTTGCACAGGACATTGCAGTTGGGTACATGTATATCTTGAAACTTCATCACATGGTGGAAGATAAAATCCACATGCGTTCAATCGGTCCGTACTCTTTGATTACGCAACAGCCACTCGGCGGTAAAGCTCAGAACGGAGGTCAGAGATTCGGAGAAATGGAAGTGTGGGCACTCCTCGGATACGGCGCTGCGTATACCTTGAGAGAAATGCTCACTATTAAGTCTGACGATATTCAAGGACGCTCAGCAGCATTCGATGCCATTGTGAAGCGTCGTCCAATTGAGCACACTCATACACCAGCTGCATTCAATGTGCTCGTCAACCATCTTCGTGGACTCTGTCTCGATGTGATTTTAGGACGCAATGATGGCTCAGATCCTGATTCCGCACCGGCACGAAAATTTAATAGAAATAGGACTGATCGCTCCTAAGCCTTAACCCCAAAAAATATATGGATCAAAAAAGAGGAAAAGTCATTGATACATCCAATTTCGATTGGGTTGGTCTTAAGGTCGCAAGTCCTGAGCGCATTTTGGATTGGTCATGGGGAGAGATCAGAAAACCTGAAACAATTAACTACCGTACACAACGATCTGAAAAGGATGGTCTTTTCGATGAACGCATTTTCGGTCCTGAGCGTGACTTCGAGTGTTACTGCGGTAAGTACAAAGGTCCTCGCTTCCGTGGGATTGTCTGTGAAAAATGTAGCGTTGAAGTAACTCGCGCAATTGTTCGTCGTGAGCGCATGGGCCACATTGAGCTCGCAAGTCCTGTTGCGCACATCTGGTTCTTGCGGTCAGTTCCTTCAAGAATTGCACTTATTCTTGGCGTATCAGCAACTGACGCAGAGAAGGTTGTCTACTTTGCTGGCTACATTGTTACGAAGGTAAATACTGAAGAGCGTGATCGTCTTCTTCGTGAACTCGAAAGCGAATTCAAAACAAAATTCAAAGCAGTCACTAACGATAAAGCACAAACAGAATTGAAAGCGCTTATGAGCGCAGCGAAGGCGGACATTGACCGCATTCAGCCAGGTGTCGTCTTGGATGAAATTGAATACCATCGCTTCTCGGTGAAATACGGTACATTCTTCGAGGCTGGCATTGGCGCTGAAGCTATCTACAAGATTTTCAAGTCGCTCGATATGGACAAGCTCGTCAAAGAGCTTGAAACACAGCTTCTAAAAGCAGGTGCAGCTGAACGAGAAAAATTGGGCAAGAGACTCTCACTCATTCGTTCAATGATTAAAGCAGGCGTTCGCCCTGAGTGGATGTTCCTTACGCGCATTCCAGTTACACCTCCAGCACTTCGCCCAATGGTTGCTCTTGAATCAGGTCGTCATGCGACATCTGATGTGAACGACTTGTATCGCCGTGTCATCAACCGCAATAACCGCCTTGTAAAACTTCGCGATATCTTCGCACCAGAAGTTATTCTTCGTAACGAAAAAAGAATTCTTCAGGAAGCTGTTGACGCACTTCTCGACAACTCAATTCGCCGTGGTGGTGCAGCATTTTCAGCTGCAAGTCAGTCACAGCGTCGTCCATTGAAATCTCTCGCTGACTATTTGAAATCAAAACAGGGATACTTCCGCTTCAACCTTCTTGGTAAGCGTGTCGACTACTCAGGCCGTTCAGTTATTGTTGTCGGACCAGAATTGAAACTCGACGAGTGTGGTCTTCCAAAGAAGATGGCATTGGAATTGTTCCGTCCATTCATTATTGCAAAACTCTTGGAACGTGAACTTGCGCACAACATTCGTGGTGCAGGTAGACTCATTGAAGAAGGTATTCCTGAAGTGTGGGCAATTCTTGAAGAGGTGATTCAAGGCAAGCATGTTCTTTTGAACCGTGCTCCTACACTTCACCGCCAAGGTATTCAGGCATTCCGCCCACGACTCATTGAAGGTAACGCTATCCAACTTCATCCATTAGTTTGTCCTGCATTCAATGCTGACTTCGACGGTGACCAAATGGCCGTCCACGTGCCACTTTCAGCTGAAGCACAAATGGAAGCTGAGACCATCATGTCTGCAGCTAAGAACGTATTGAAGCCGGGATCAGGACAGCCGGTTATCTTTGAGAAGCCACTCGACATTGCACTTGGTATTTACTGGATGACCAGAGATATTCCAAATGAAAAGGGCGATGGCAAGTACTTCCAGAGTCCAAACGCTGCTATTCTTGCGTACGACTTCGGTGATGTTGGTATACATGCAAAAATTTCTGTTGAGCCAACAAAAGACAACCCTAAGTACGCCGCATTTAAAGGAGAGCGTTTTGAAACAACGGTAGGCCGACTTCTCTTCAATTCAATTCTTCCAAAAGATTATCTCTTCATTAATTCTGAAATAAAGAAGACTCAGCTCAGTAAGTTGGTTGATGACATTATCTTTATCTACGGTCTTGAAAAGACGCCGGCTATTCTCGACAAAATTAAACACTTTGGTTTCCAATTTGCAACGAAGTCAGGTGTTTCGTTTAGCTTCGATGACCTCGCTGTTCCAAAAGGAAAGAAGGTAATTGTTGATGCAGCTCGCAAGGAAGTTCAAGAAATGACTGTGCAGTATGAAAATGGTTTGCTTACTGCAGAAGAAAAATTGCGTTTGACCATTGAAATATGGCAGAAGGCGATTGGAGACATTGAAAAAGAAATTCTTCCATCGCTCAACACTCTTTCGTCTGTATACACCATGGTGGTGTCAGGTGCCCGAGGCTCCGTCAGACAGCTCTCTCAGATGGCTGGTATGAAAGGACTCGTGACCAACACTGCAGGAGGTGTCATTGAATTCCCTGTGGTCTCTTCAATGAAAGAAGGTCTTACACCAACTGAATACTTCACAACTACACACGGTTCTCGAAAAGGTTTGACTGACACCGCACTCAAAACCGCGCACGCCGGATACCTTACTCGAAGACTGTTCGATGTTGCCCAAGACATCATGGTTTCTGAAGCTGACTGTGGTACCAAGCTCGGTCTTGTTATCAACCGTATGCGCTCTACTGGTATGGAGGCTGACCTCGGAAAACTTATTGTTGGACGAGTGCTTGCAAAAGAAATTGCAGTAGGAGACAAAGTATGGAAACGAGGTGCCTTTATTTTGAAAGAAGACGCAATAGAAATTGCAGCTCTCGGTGTTGAAGAAGCAACTGTGCGTTCTCCAATGTCATGTGCTTCAGAGAAAGGTATCTGTCAGAAGTGTTACGGTTCCGACCTCGCAACTCGTGAAATCATTGATATCGGCGAAGCCGTTGGAACAATTGCAGCGCAAGCTATCGGTGAACCAGGTACACAGCTTACTATGCGTACTTTCCACACTGGAGGTGTTGCAACTATCGGTGGCGACATTACGAACGGACTCCCACGTATTGAAGAGTTGTTCGATAAACGACCGCCAAAGGCTGCAGCTATTCTCGCTGAAGTTGCAGGAGACATCATAGAAGTTCGTGATGACATGGGTGTCAAAACAATCGTACTTCTTCCTGATCAAACATCAGACAAAAAAGACAAGATTGAATATGAAGTTCCTGCAAGACGCGTTTCTGTAGTGAGAGAAGGTATGCATGTTGGAAAGGGTGATGCGCTTACTGACGGTTCTATGGACCTTGATGAGCTCTTTAAGCTCGCAGGTGCGCAGAGACTCCAAGACTACATGATTGACGAGGTGGCTAAGATTTACGATCTTCAGGGTGCTCCAGTTTCTCACAAGCACATGGAAGTCATCATCCGCCAAATGTTCTCACGAGTTCGAGTTACTGATCCAGGAGACAGCTCGTTTGTTAAGGGTGAGGCTCTCGAAATGCGTACAGCACACAGCACCAACCGTGAACTTGAAGAAGCAGGAAAGGAACCTCTTAAATACGATCGCTTAGTATTGGGTATTACTGAAATCTCGTTGAATCGTAAAAGCTTCCTTTCAGCAGCATCCTTCCAGCACACAACACGAACTCTCATTACTGCATCACTTAAGGGTACCGTTGACCTTCTCGCAGGACTTAAAGAGAACGTCATTGTTGGACGACTCATTCCTGCAGGTACAGGATTCGTAGGTAGTAAGAAGCATGCACGTGTTGCTGCATTCCAGGAGAAGCGTGCAAAAGAAATGGAACTTGAAATGGAACGAGACGAAGCACGGGAGAGGATCTCAGATATAGCGTAAACAGAGCTTATAGGTTTTAGGGACTAGGTTCTAGCTTTTCAAATCTGAAAGCTAGCACCTAGAAGCTAGCACCTAACACCTAGTCATGAAGCAATCTATCAAACATATTTGGTTTGATTTTAGTGAGACTATTATTCGTCTCGATAAACAGGCGCATGAAAAATTGCGTTATGGTTCATACGCGGAGATTGTTGGAAAAGCGGTCACCCCGGAATTAGTTGAGGAGTATGAATCGCTATTCAAAGTACATAAGAGTCACTCGGCAATCTTCGCTTCACTTGGGCTTCCAGACGGCTACTGGTCGGAGAGATATGCTTCGGCAGACCCGAGCGCTCTCTTAAAGCTTGCAAATCCGAACATTCCTGATGTGTTGAATCGTCTCCGAGAGATTGTGCCTATTTCTATATTCTCCAATGTGATGGCAGAAAAGTTTTTTCCAGCCCTTGGAATAGAGAGTGCGTGGTTCACTTATATTTTAGGGCCTAAAGAAGTAAAAAATCCCAAGCCAGCACTTGATGGATTCAAGCTCATGATTGAGCTTTCGAATCTTCCTGCAGAGAATATACTGTTTGTTGGGGATAGTGTTGAAAAAGAGCTGAAGCCTGCAAAAAGTCTCGGGCTTTTAACGGCGCTCATGTGGAATACTTCACCCGAAGCCGATTACTGTTTCCAAGATTTCGAAGATATTGTAAAACTTGTCACATAATGAAAACTGTTGGTATTAAAAAAGCTGAAACCTGGCACCTGAAAGCTGTAAGCTATTCATCATGAGCGACACCGTAAACAAAATAAAAGATAGGCTGACCATTGTTGAGGTGGTACAGCAGTATGTGAAGCTTACGCGAGCGGGGAAGTACTACAAAGGACTGTCGCCGTTCACCAAAGAAAGAACCCCATCATTTTTTGTTTCTCCTGACCGCGGGCTCTATCATTGTTTCTCATCTGGTAAGGGGGGAGACATGTTTACATTCTTACAGGAAATGGAAGGCGTTGATTTTCGTGGTTCATTAAAGATGTTGGCAGAGAAAGCGGGTATCCCACTAGAAGATGAAAAACCAGGAGAGCGAGATTTGCGTGAGCAGTTGTATTCCGCCCTCGCCTCAGCGAGCAGTTTTTTCTCTGAAACATTAAAAGAAAAACCCGAAGCACTTTCGTATCTTAAGACTCGTGGTTTGACTGAAGAAACTATATCTCACTGGTCTTTGGGGTATGCGCCAAATGCATGGCACGCGCTTCGTGATTTTTTGCTTGGAAAGAAATTTGATGATGTTCTTTTAGAACGAGCGGGACTTGTTAAGAAGCAAGAAAATGCAGAAGGCAGTGTGCAGGTAGCAGAAAAAACTGCTGACTCAAGGCTTTATGATCGTTTCCGTGGTCGGATTATGTTCCCGATTAAAGATATTTCAGGGAGAGTCATTGGGTTTTCTGGCCGTATTTTTGAAGATGATGAAAAGCATCCTCAGGCAAAATATTTGAACTCTCCGGAGACTCCAGTGTTCGATAAATCACGCGTGCTCTATGGACTTGATAAGGCTCGTGAGGGTATTCGGGAGCTAGGGGCAGCGCTTCTTGTAGAAGGGCAGTTAGATCTCCTTATGGCGCATCAGGCGGGTTACCATAACACGGTTGCGACTTCGGGTACCGCTTTCACACTTCCTCATGTGGAGATTATTAAGCGTTACACTCAGAACCTCCTTATAGCGTATGACGGTGATAGGGCTGGCATTTCAGCTGCAGGTCGTGCTGCAAGCATTGCACTTCAAGCAGGTATGAACGTGAAGATTGTAAAACTTCCTCCCGAGAGAGACCCAGCTGACATTCTGCTTGAAAACAAGGATGTGTTTAGGGGTGCAGTAAAAAGTGCACTCCATGTGGTGGATTTTTATCTTGCACACATCGCAGATGCTAAGTATGACCCACGCACATTTCGCCTAGAAGTATCACGCACGGTACTGCCGTATGTTGCAATGATTCCACATAAAATAGATCAGGCACATTTTATAAAGAGGGTTGCAGAAGTATTGCAGGTTGGAGAGGATGCGGTGATTGCAGAGCTGAAGAAGGTAGATGGTGTACAGGTCGCACCAAAGGACCAGAGCGTTTCCACTAACTCCAGACTGCTCCCCACTAACGCATCAAGAGAACCATTCTTGTCACGGAGTGATGTACTCGAGCGTCTTGTCTACGGACTCTTCCTTCTTTTTAAAGAAAAGAAAGATGTAGTTTCAGCTGATACAGCCCTCGGTGCCCTTAAGGGAGCTCTTGGCGAAGAGCGTACAGAAGAATTGCTGGGGCGGTCTCTCGATACCAGCGCGGCATTATTCGAGGCCGACTTTTTTCTCGAAAGTCACGCCGATGAAGCTATCCGCAGGGAGGCAGTCAAGGAAGTGTACGAGGCACTATTGAAGGAGTCACGACATGAACGGTATCGTGAAGTGGTGGCACTGCTTCGAGTGGCTGAAACAGCACATGACGGAGTTCAAACGGAAGCACTTATGAAGGAGTTAAACGCGCTTGCGTTGAAGCTCCACTAAGGATAAAGTCTACTAATATTTGATATGGCAAAGAAAAAAACAATAAAGAAGGCAAAGAAGTCAGTAAAACCAGTCGCCCGTAAGAAGGCGCCTTTACGTAAGGCTTCTAAATCCACTTCAAAGTCAAAACAAAAGCCAAAGTCCTCTAAGAAGGTAGCTGCTCGTAAGGCAAAGCCTGCTCCAAAGAAGGTTGCGAAAGTGAAGGCACCAAAGCCTGCAAAAGCAGTCTCAAAAAAGAGCTTAGTACTTTTGGAAACAAAAGCAGTACGCCTTGTTGCAAAAGGTAAGGAGCGAGGGTATGTGACCTACAACGAAATCTTAAAAGAATTTCCTACTATTGAAGAGAATGTTTTCTTTCTTGAAGAGCTCTACGAGCGTCTTTCAACGTCAGGCATTGATGTCTTGGAGTCAGGCGGAATGCTCGAAGAAGTTCCTGACGAAGTCGTGATGCGTGGAGGCTACCGTGGAGAAGGCTCGGCACACGACTCCATACAAATGTACCTCCGTGAAATTGGTCAGTACCCACTTCTCACTGGCCCTGAAGAGCGAGCTCTTGCAAAAAGAATTACCGAAGGTGATGAGGAAGCAAAAAACTTGCTTGCTCGTGCAAACCTCCGCCTCGTGGTTTCCATTGCGAAGAAGTACGCATCTCGCTCATCTGACTTGTCGCTTCTCGACCTTATTCAAGAAGGGAACTTAGGCCTCTTTAAAGCAGTCGATAAATTTGATTACGAAAAAGGCTTCAAGTTTTCAACCTATGCCACATGGTGGATTAGGCAAGCTATTACTCGTGCTCTTGCTGATCAATCACGCACTATCCGTATTCCTGTGCACATGGTGGAAACGATTGCTAAGTACAAGCAGATAGTTCGACGACTCGAGCAAGACTTGGGTCGTGATCCAATGCCTGAAGAAATTTCTGCAGAAATGGGTGTGGATGTTGAAAAGGTCTACCAGATTGAGCAAATCAACCAAGAAACACTTTCTCTGGAAGCACCTATCAGCTCATCAGATGATGACGATGCATCAGCTCGCGGTGACTTCGTGGCAGACCATTCTCTGCCAACACCTGACCAAGAAACAGCACATCGTATTCTTGTTGAACAGCTCCATGAAATCTTAGGTGATCTCACACCAAAAGAAAGAAAGATTCTCGCCATGCGCCATGGTCTTGAAGACGGCATTTACCACACCCTTGAAGAAGTAGGACAGGAGTTCGGAGTTACTCGTGAACGCATTCGTCAGATTGAAGCAAAAGCCCTCGAAAAAATCCGCACCCACGGTAAAGCAAAGAAATTAAGGAGCTATTGATAATTCTCTAGCAAGTATATTTTCTAGAATCTACTACTGATTTTATAGTATGTCTCGCCTTATTGAAGGAGGATCGGATGGTCGCCAGCCTCTTGTTTCTGGAATCTCTACCATCGCTTCGGAACGTGTAAGTGGTAAGTATCGTAATAAGGTGTTGTTCGCTGTTGGGTGTACCATCCCACTTTTTATCGTAACTATTCTAGCTACTGGAGCAACCGTTTTCATGTTAGTGGCGGGTGTCGGAGACCGTCTGATGGGGAGGTAGAAAAATGCCGATAAAAGCACTCCAGGTATAATGAGTGAGTGAAAAAGGCTTCGAGTAAGAAATCAAAATATCCAATTAAACACTGGAGCCACTCGTCTCTCATTTCGTTTTTGCGAAATCCTTTGGCGTGGTACAAGCGGTATGTTGAAAATGTAAGAGACACACCGTCTACACCGGCCGGCATCATTGGACGCTCTGGGCATGTAGCGCTTCAGCATTTTTATAGTGGGCTTTCAAAAGAAGCGTCTGTTGCATTAGGGCTCGAGTATCTACGAAACATTGCAGACTTTGAAGTGCAATTTGGGAAAGCTAAAAGCAAGCGAGCGCAGAAAGAGAAGCGACAGAGTATGGAGAAGGACTACCTGCAGGCAGTATCTTTTTACTTAGAGAGACCTCCCAAACATAAGGTTTTAGGAATTGAAGTCATGGGTATGGCAGAAGTTCCAGGACTACCGCTCCCAGTGAAAGCGATTTCTGACTTGGTGGTGGAATCTCGAGTTGAAAAAGGGGCGGTTGATATTGTTGATCATAAATTTGTTGATTCGTTCAGTAAAAGCGGTGCTTCGAAACCTTTGTTTGTGTTGCAGGCAATGTTTAATTACTACACCGTTGGTGCTCTTTTTGGCAAGCCAGTTCGACGCTTCATTGTCTATGAGTGTAAAAAAAGAAAGAACGTCGATGGTTCATCTCAAATGCGTCGGTATGTATTGGACTTTAAAGAATGTGCAGAAGACTTTGAAGTATTTCATCGCCTCATTAACGATGCGAGCGCAGAAATACTACGGGAGCGTATGTATCTCCCAAACCCTTCCGACATGTTTGAAGGTGAAAACTCCTTCGACATTTACCGCCTTGGGCTCTGAAAGACAGGTTTTAGGTTATAGGTGCTAGGTTCTAGCTTTCGGAAGTTAAAGCTAACACCTAGAACCTAGTCCCTAGCACCTTCTTCTTTATTTTCCCGCTAAGATTCCATCAATGATTGTTTTGAGTTGTTCCAACGGCTGAGAGCCAGGAATAGGGTATTGTTTTCCATCCTTTGTAATGGCGACTGAGAAGGGAGTTCCTTGACCTCCTGCAGCAACTGCATCGTTGAATTCTTTACTTATCTTATCTTGATAGGTTCCAGCGATAACGCAGGCATTAAATTTCTTCGCATCAACTCCAACTCCTTCTGCTGTTACGGTAAGTTTTGTTATGTCGAAAAATGTATTTATTGGTGCTTGCGTAAATACAGAATCAATGAATTTGAAGTATGTTGCATTGCCACCAAGCGCCGCCGCACACTCTGCCCCGAGAGCAATTTTTGGTGCGTTAGGGTGGAGCTGTTGAAGGGGAAAGTTACGAACAACCCACGCAACCTTACCGCCATATGCTTTGACCACTTGCTTCATTGTGCCGTCAAACTGTTTACAAAACGGACACTCGAGGTCGGTGTATTCAACAATGACTATTGGTGCGTCAATGCTTCCAATAATGTGGTCTGCAGAAGTGACTGCGGGAATATCTTTTTGTGCAACGGTCGGTGTGTTTGTATTTGTGGTTGGCGTGTCAGTGCGTCCGATAAAAAAGAGAGCGCCACCAATTAAAGCTCCAGCAAGTACGATAGCGACAGGGATTGAAAGGTTTTGTTTTTGTTCCATAAATTAAGAGGTTCTCTAGTTAGTATTAAATGATAGGATATCATACAGAATATCATGTACGACTGGGTGATTTTTAGTATTTTAGGCCTCGTTGAAGGTATCACTGAGTTTCTTCCCATCTCTTCGTCAGGGCATCTTATAATCGCTCGTGAGCTCCTTGGTGCCACGGGGACGAATAGCCTTGCTGTTGACTCGGTTTTACAGTTAGGAACCATCCTTGCGGTTGTTGTGTATTTTTCTAAAGATTTACTCACTTTGGCACACACAGCACTTAAGAAGGTGATGGGAAAACCTGTCGCAGTGGAAGATGGGCGACTGCTGCTTGCACTTATTGTAGGTACTGTTCCAGCTGTAATTTTAGGCATTCTGTTGGAAAGCACGATGGACACTGTGTTTCGAAATACACACCTTGTTGCGTACGCGCTCATTGCAGGTTCAGCAGTTTTTCTTTTGGCTGAGTATATTTCAAAACGTTACAGAACACAGACAGGTATGGAGGCGGTAGGTTTTTGGAAGGCAATACTCATTGGTCTTTTTCAGGCCCTTGCCTTAATCCCTGGCATGAGTCGCTCGGGCATGACCATTTCAGGTGGCCTGTTCCTCGGACTATCGCGTGAAGCATCTGCACGCTTCGGTTTTCTTCTTTCGGTTCCCATTATTCTTGGTGCAGGATCTAAGAAGTTTTTAGAGCTTGCCGGAACAGGTGCTCTTGGCACTATTGGCGTCCCACTCATTCTTGGAAGTGTTGTTGCTTTTGTGAGCGGTCTTCTTGCCATCTATATACTTTTAAAATTCCTTCGAACCCACCCGCTGTATGTATTTGCGGTGTACCGGGTACTTCTTGCCGTTACGATATTGATGTTTTTGACACCTCTTTAAAAGGAAGGTTTCAGCTGTCAGCTTTCAGGTTTTAGCTTTCAGAAATTCAAGCTAGCACCTAGCACCTAAAAACTAGCCCCTTTTCGGTGTCTGCTTGCGGGACATTCCTTTTCCAATCAAAAATAATAGTCCGAGAAGAATGAGTAATAGAAGGGGATAGAAGATCCATTGATAGCTCACAAGGAATAATAAAATTGTTTGGAGTATCCGCATAACGCCCTCTGAGGTAGGTGCAGTAATTGCTGTGGCCATTAGTCCATCATTATTTGCAGGTGCACGGAATGTTTCAGCTCCTAAGACTAATCCTTGTGATGGAGTTGCGTCAGATGAAGCGGTAGTTCCGTTTAGTGAATTTTCAAGCGCGACCACCGCACTTTCTCTTAGTTGCTCTGTTTCTTTAAATACGGTATTCGCAACCGATGCAACAACAGGAAGTGCTACAGATACTGTATTTTGTGCAACACTCGCAACAATCCCAAGTGCCTGAACTAATGCAGGTGCTGGTGGACGTTCTGCTATATCAACGGCAAGTGTTTGTGTGTTTGCTGATACAGAAATTTCAGTACCTGTTTTTGCATCAACTGTACCTTCAAGTCGTGCTGTTATCGAGTGAGCTCCTTTTGTTGTAGTCCACGTGCTCGATACTATTGTGGAGTTTCCAGCATCAAGTTCAAAGTGTGCAGTACCGACTTGTATCGTATCGACAGAAAAGATTGCGTCACCAGAAATTTTTGTTGCACTCGCGTTGTATACAGGTAAAAATATACGCACCGATTCTTTTTCGATTACGGCATTTTTTGAAAGCCAGATGTTCCCTGCAGGAATCCCCGCAGAAGCGGTTTCAGCCACGGCGTACAGAGGACTTGAAAATAGTGCAATGAGTATCACTGCACTTGCTGAAATTAAGACACGTCTCATTCTTATATTGTATACCCCTCCATAGCGGTTTCTATCTACTACTTTTGTCTCCAGTTTGCTACTATTCCATATATGCACGGCTTCCGTCGAATGGTTGTATATGGAGCTTTTGGCTCCGCGCTTATTCTCTGTTTCGTTGCAACTCCAACATTTGCTGCCACACCATCATTGGTGGTTGATGGGGGATCAAACACCATTACCTCTCTCAATCAAACCACAATAGTGATAAGTGGAAATTCTGGCTTGGATGGCATTAGTGGCACATTTCGCTCAGGAACTTCTACAGTGACTTTGGTAGATTCTGTGGGAACCATACTCACTGGTGAAAAAGTCTTTACTTCGCTCGATTCTAAAACATATTCACTGTCCTTTGATACAACATCGCTTGTTGACGGCGTCATTACCGTTTCTTTAGGAACTGTTGCAACTCAAGGGAATGTATTAGCAGCCCTTTCAGTCACGGTAACAAAGCAGACCATTGCATCGACACCCGAGTTTGTATTCTTTCTTCTTCCAAGTGCCACTAACTCAACTGAGTGTGTAAGTCGTTCAGCGGAATTTCTTTCATACAGTTCCACTACTCCGACAAACAAAGTTGTGTGTGCTCTTCTTTCAACAACCACAACAGAAGTTTTTTCACCTATTAATACCAACGCACATCTGTTTACGACTAACGGCTCGTTTACGTTTACCTTCACTGATTCGTTAGGAAACACTGGCGCAAATGCTGTTGCTGTAGCAAATATTGATACCGCTGTACCACTTATTTCAATCACTACACCTGAAAACGCTACGACCACGGGTCAAACACTAACCCCGAGCGTGTCTGCAACTGACGCAAATACCGTTACTCTTGGATGTGTACTTGATGGCGTATCTCTGGCCGACTGTGTATCCCTTATTGGGGGGCTTACGGGAGGGAATCACACATTTACGGTGAACGCTCTTGACTCAGCTGGTAACACTTCAGCGAGTTCCTCGGCGTTTACTGTTGCGTTCGCCAATCCACTTCTTTCGTTTGTTGCATCTTCCTCCCCTTTAGTTCTTTTACCTATTGATCAAACCGCCACGACAACACTCTCCGTTGCTTCAGGTGTCGGTACATCGACAATCGCAATTCCCGTAGGTACTTCCATAACGAGGAGTGATGTCACGGCGCTATCTACAGGAGATATTTCTTTAGCGCGCATTGATGGCGGTACACTTTCGAATGTAGCAACAGGTGTTGTGATTGACGGCGCACTGCAATGGGGGATCTCTGGGATAGGGCTCGAATTTTCACAAGCCATAACAATCAACATGTATGTTGGTACAGCTCTTAACGGGACAACGCTTACGGTGTATCGCTCGCTCGCGCTCGCTAGTGGTTGGACACAAGACGGGCTCGTTTCCTCAACCTGTATAGTGGCAAACGGTCTCTGTTCATTTCAAGCAACAAAAGCATCTTACTTTGCTAGCGTGCATGTACCTGCTCCCACACCTGCACCAAGTGGCGGTGGCGGTGGTGGCGGTGGCGGAATTATCGGTGGTGTTAGTGTGTCTATACTAAATACTAGTTCCTCGATTGTAGCCACTCCGGTCGCGGTCATAGCGACACCAGTAGAAACTGTTCCAGTCACAGAAAACATTGGTAGTGTCTTAGGTGCATCTACCTATAATTTTACCCGTACTCTTAGAGTGGGTTCTAAAGGTGATGATGTGAAAGCTCTTCAAGAGAGGCTCACGAGTGAAGGTGTATATTCTGGACTCGTAACTTCCTATTTCGGCACCGCAACAAAAGCAGGTGTGAAGGCGTATCAGGAAAAGAACGCGCTTCCTGCTGTCGGCATTGTCGGCCCAATGACACGTGAGGTCCTAAATAAGGGAGTGGTACAGAAAACACCAGTACATACACAAACACTCAGTGATACTCAGGTATCGGCAATACTTGAGCTTCTCCAGTCGTTTGGCGCAGATGCTACTGTGATTGCAAATGTTAGCGCGTCACTCGGCAAGTCATTGCCATAATTAAAAAAAAATGAAAAAATTCTTCTGGCACATCAGAAACTACTTTATCCCGACAGCTGGAAATAAGTATCACCCTCATTTTTTCAGGAAAGAAACAGCGATAGCCGTCGGCGCTCTTTTAGTGTTTCTTCAAATAGGATATTTTGTTCATACGACTCTTGTCTTTAATAAGACAGGATTCTTGGCGGCGGTGTTGCCGGGGGTACTTACGGCACTCACCAATGATGATCGTGCGAAAAACGGCGTCGGCACGCTTATTGAAGAGCCACTTCTTACCGTCGCAGCGCAAAAGAAAGCGGCTGACATGGCTGAAAAGGGGTATTTTGCTCATGTAGCGCCAGATGGAACAACTCCATGGCATTGGCTTGATCTTGTTGGGTATAACTACTCATATGCAGGCGAGAACTTGGCCGTTAACTTTACCGAATCTAAAGATGTTGAGGAGGCATGGATGAAGTCGCCAACGCATCGAGCAAACATTGTAAAGTCTGAATTTACACGCATTGGCATCGGCACAGCTCAAGGAGTGTATGAAGGAAAAGATGTTACCTTCGTTGTTCAGTTTTTTGCCACCCCTGCATCGGGGGCAAAATCAGCTTCGACTCCTGTTTCAACAAAAACAATTCCCGCAAAGACTGTGCCTGCAACAGAGCTTGCCACCTCCGATAAGGTATCTTCAAATGTTTTAGGTTCTGAAACCGGTCCATCTCTACCTGTGATAGCAAATAATCCAATTGTAGAAGGTCTTGTATCTGCCGCGGCATCACCGAATCAAACGCTCCTCTCCATACTCGGTGGTTTGATAGGACTCATAGCGCTCTTGCTTTTCCTCGCTATATTTATGCATGTGAAAGTGCAATATTTGGGAGTGATTGGCGGAGGATTATTGCTCCTCGGTCTTGCCATAGGATCCTTTTACTTCACTGCCGAAACCCATGTCTCGAATGTAGATTTGCCTGCTGGTTCTCAATCAACCACCAGTCGCTAGAGTCGTAAAATTTTTAGCTGTTGCTTTAAAGCTTTAATTACAAGCTGACAGCTACCTAAAACGGCAATGTATGCGTAATAGAAGAGGCCTTTTTTGATTCCCATCCGCTGGTATCGAGAGTGATATCCTTTTTCTTTCCGAAGTCCGAGTAGGTTACTTTCCCATTCTTGAGTGCATATTCGTAAATATCTTTTGTGATGCGTACATCATCAATACAGTATTTAATTACTTTTTCTTTCTTGCCCTCGTTCCACCATTTTATGGCATCGAGCCCGTTACCGCTTTTCTTTTTGCCCAAGGTTCCCGAAGCGACTGAATCAAGTTTGATGCGTCTTCCGAGTACATTTTTTATTTCTGCGAGTAAATCTAAGCTTCTGATTTTAGTAAGGTCGCCCGCATAGTATCTATTGAGAATTGGAATATCAAAATGGTCTGAGTTGTAGCCGATAAGTAAATCTGCACGCTCTAGAATGGGCCAGAGTTTGGGTAATTCTTCCACCTCGTATGAAGTAAACAAATCCGTTTCTGTATCGTGAATACAGGCCACCGTGAGGTTCATGGTTGATGGGTCAAATGCGCCACCTATGGCGGCATTTGTGGTTTCAATGTCGAGAGTGATTCGGCGCATAAGAAAAGAAGGTTACGGGTGCTAGGTGCTAGGTTCTAGCTTCTAGCTTTTTAAATACGAAGCAACATCGGAAAGAGGGAGGGTTTGTTCGGAACTAGTAGCGAGGGTTTTGATGGTGAGCGTGTCAGATTCCTTTTCTTTTTCTCCGTAGACTGCAAAGTAAGGTATAGCAAGCTTCAGTGCTGTTTTTATGTGGTCGCCTATTTTGTTGTGCTTCATGCCAGTGGCAACATTTACTCCGTTCTTTCGGAGAGTGTTTGCAATATTTGCAACACCCTCGACTTCATTGTCGCTTGCTGGCGCAAGATAGAGATGTGTTGCGGAAGTGATGTTGGGCATGAGGTTGTGCGTTTCTAAGAAATCTCTTGCAATGACATCCCCCATAGCAAAACCAACAGCAGGTACTTCTTCGGAGCCGTATTGACCTACAAGGTTGTCATATCTGCCACCGCCAAACATAGAGCGTTTGTTTTCTGGATTTGTATCGAACACTTCAAAAACGATTCCCGTGTAGTACTGAAAGCCGCGCACAATTTCAGGATTGAATTCAGTGTTAGTGATACCGAGTGTCGCCAGAAGCCTCCGAGTTTCTACAATGTCGGGACTCTCATGAATCTCAAATGCACCACCGGCAAGAGCGCTCATTTCATCATCATATTCCTCGTTAGGAATTTTTCCTTTCCTGTCCATGAGCGCAGCGATTTTTTTGTGGTTTATTGCGGGGATATCACGACGAGCAAGTTCGGCGTTCAGTGCTGATCTGCTCCCAATTTTTATTACGAAGTCAGTGTCGGATGCGCCGAGTTCCATCATGACGCGATAGGCAAGGGCGATTATTTCCACATCGGCCTCTACTCCGGTGACACCAAAAAGATCAGCGTTCAACTGCCAAAACTCACGCAAGCGTCCTCGCTGTGGTCGCTCGTAGCGGAAGAAGTTTTGAATTGAGTACCAACGAAGAGGGAAGCCAAGTTCTCGTTTACGACTCGCTACCATACGCGCAACTGTTGGTGTCATTTCAGGGCGCAGAGTAACGGAACGGTCGCCACGGTCAGTGAATGTATATGTTTGTTCATTTACTATTTCTTCGCTTGTTTTTGCCATATAGAGTTCTGTCGACTCCAAAATAGAGGCATTGTACTCTTCATAGCCAAAAGACTCTGACGCACGACGCATGGCACCAAAAATGTGTTTCTGTATCCGTTCGTCTTCGGGATAAAAATCCCGAACGCCTTTGTAAGGGTCGATAGTCATCTTAATTTATCCGTGTGTCGCAGGTTTTGCGCCGAATACACGAATTTTTTCTTCTTGCGCCTCTCGAATAATTTTCTCTATACCGACAGGGTTTGGGATTTCGCTCATGAGAAATTCCGCTTTTGCCGCGGCTGTTTGCACTTTGATACTTCCGAAATTGAGTATGGTGCCCACAATACCATCAACGTGCGTTTCTATATCTTGAATATGATCAAGGGTTAGAAGTGTCGCAACATTGCGATTGAAAAATCCGATTTGGTCTATATCAATAATGCGCCAGTTGGTGATTATCCAGAGGTCATAGTAATAATCTGTCCAGCGTGCAAATAAGAGATGCCAAATGATAAGTGTCCAAAGGGAAGCAAAAAAGATTACTACGCCAGGTGGTACGGATGGAAGTCCTCCTCCTTGCGCAGAAATTCCAAATGCTATTGGTATTAAAAAGAATGGAGCAATAAATAGAATACCGAGCCAGAAAACTTCACGGAATAATACAAACCAATGATGACGGACTAACATGACGACACGCTCGCCATCTCTAAAATCTTTGAGTTCAAAGGGGTTGTATGACATATGTTATAGAGCTCCAATACCTGTGAGCATGCCGCCGATGAGTATGACAATACCTATCAGGTATACCGGTATAGCAATCCACACTAAAGGATACATGAACCCAAAGCGGAGCCAGTGGAAGAGTTCCGCAAAAACGAAGTACACGGTTACTACCAGAGCAATTGCAAAGAAAAACCAAAATATCATTCCAACATCTGTAGGCAGTGTGGTTACTGGAGGCATAAAACTATTATGCCATGAATGAGGTGCTAGGTACTAGCTTCTGGGTGTTAGGTTTCAGTTCAAAAAGCTAGCACCTCGTTGATTTCTACGGACCTAATGAAGCGTCATCTAGCACCTAGTCCCTAGCACCTAAAACCTACTCAAAACGCTATACCGCAACACTCCATATTGATCTTGTTTATTTTCCGCACTGAAGCCATGTTCTTTGGCGCATTTTTGAATCATTTCTGCATGTTCAGGTTCATGCTCGATATACATAAGTCCCTTAGGGTTTAGGTGCGCCCCCGCTTTGAGAATTAATCTTCGTATGAGAGCAAAGCCATCCTCGTCAGCAAACAGTGCTTTTTTAGGCTCATAGGCGAGCACTGAGGGTCCAATTAAGTTAAGGCGACTCTCTGACAGGTAGGGGGGATTTGCGCACACAATGTCATATAAATTAGTGATGCCATCCCAAACATCGGTGCGTATCACAGCGGTTCGTATTTCTTCGATGCCATTCTCGCG
Source organism: Patescibacteria group bacterium (assembly GCA_004322365.1). Classification (GTDB taxonomy): domain Bacteria; phylum Patescibacteriota; class Minisyncoccia; order Phycocordibacterales; family Phycocordibacteraceae; genus Phycocordibacter. Next base: position 105,299 of record SCTS01000005.1, on the reverse strand, counting down.
TATGTTTTTTGTAATTGTAGAAAAGTGATTTGTATCGATTTCTCCGAAATCAACTTGAGCATCAGGGATATGCTTGAGCAATGCCACACCAACACATCCCGAACCTGCAAACAAATCCAAAACCCGAAGTGGTTTTTGGATAGCTTTAAGGCTCCCGATTTGTCCAAGAGCAAAGCGATTGGATACAAATTGCAGTCCCCTTGGGGGGTGCCAGCTTTCAGTTTTCAGCTTTTCAATAACTTTCTCTACCCAAAATTCTGTTTCAGGTCGGGGAATCAGTGGGTGTGAGTCCAAGAATATTTTGCAATCTAAAAATGGAACAAAGCCAATCACATATGCGAGTGGTTCACCATTCTCTATTCGCATCACATCAGCCTCATACTCTGAATTTTTTACGCCGTTATATTTTTCTCGAAGAAGAAATTCTTTTTCCACTGCTCTATTTGAAGAATGGTCCATGATTCACATGGTAGTATCTCACAGATGGGCTTTAATATTCCAGAACTACATACAGTGAGATTATTTATTCTCCGACATCAGTTGGTTCTCATATTGGTGGGAATAGTTATTGCACTTTCCTCTAGTGGCGCATATGTGTGGACGCATGCGAAGTCGTCTGAGTCAGCAATACAGTACCAAACACCAGAAGAAGTAGATGTGTTTGTTCGTTTTGATATGGAGGTATACGACTCCATAACTACTAATTATTGGATGAGGCCTGAGGATTTAAAGTTGCCAGAGTTGTTTCGACTATCCGTTGAGAAAGTTACAGCCACAACAACAGTATTAGTTACTCCTGATAGGGCGGGCACCTCAAAGATGCTTGAGGTCGCCTTTAGATCGGCAACTTCCACTGAAAATAAACGACAAATAGCTCTGAATATTGGTGCCGTTGTTTTGTATAACCTCCCTCCTGCAGGTCGCGATGGCATTCTTTCAAAAAAAGAAGAGGTGGCACTTAGAGAAAATGTGAGCAACATTGATTCATCAAAAGATTTATATCAAAATCTTGGACTCAAAAAAGGTGCTACGTCTGCGGAGGTGACGGCGGCATATAAGAAGAAGGCGGCGATTTTTGCAAATGCAACTTCAACCGAAGATAAGGCAGCGCTTGCAGTGGCAACCTACGCACAGTCAGTCCTCACTAATAATAATTCAAAGGCATTGTATGACTCTGCAGGTATAGAACCTACAGTATTTCCGCATACGCTCGGCTCTACGCTCTATCTTCATATTAATAAAATATCCCCAACAACTCTTCGGGAATTTGGTCTTGCGGTTGATGCGGCATCAACAACGCCAGGTCTCAGTAGTATGGTTTTAGATTTGAGGGGGAATATTGGAGGATCACTGGATTTTCTGCCTGCTTTCTTTGGTCTTTTTGTGGGAGCCAATCAATATACTTTTGATTTATTTCATCAAGGAGAGTATCAGGTGGAGCGGACAACTCAAGAAAAATTCCCACTTGTAGAGCGCTACACTGAAATCGCTATTATTACCGATGCAATGACACAGTCCACTGCAGAATTAACTGCGGCAACATTCAAGAAATTTAACCGCGCCCATGTGGTTGGTGGGACCACACGAGGGTGGGGTACTGTTGAAAATACGTATCCATTGAAGACCGTTATAGATCCTACTACTAGCTACTCACTGCTTCTCGTGAACTCCATTACACTTCGGGAAGATAATCAGCCCGTTGAAGGTAGGGGAGTTGACCCAGATGTAGATACATCGAAAGTTGGATGGGAAAACAAGCTGTCTAACTATTTTGATTCGGCTAGCTTGATTAACGCAATTCGGAAGACTGCCACGAAGCCTCCTCTTAAATAAACAGCAACTAATGAAAGTTTTATAAACCACGGCACCTCTCGCCTACGAAGTTTACGCTTTCACAGTACCTAAAAAGTTCGTCTTCCTCTTTCTGCAGTTTCGCATCTTGAGCTTGTCTGCGCGCTCTATCTGCCGGGCTCTCTGCTGCAGCTTCTCTAGCATAGAGTGCCTCATCTCTTGAGCGTAAATCCGCAGGTAAATCATAAAAACTACACAAGTTACCCATATTGGGATGTCTACCTTCTCTTGCCACTCTAGTTTCCGTTTCTGCGGCTCTTCGGCAGTATTCTGCATTTGCAGGACTCATGTCTCCATATTCCCAAGATCTTCGTGGTGCACTCTGCGCACCCGCATTATCTGCAAAGCCAATCGAAAGAGCTCCTAAAAACGCAAGACCCAATCCTTTCGCTTTTCGTGTAAAAGATATCTTTGGATCTCGATCCATATGTTTCAGTTTCTGTTTAGAAAACCAATAATCATGCGCTATCTCTCTAAATCATGTGCTTCCTATGAGGAAAGTCAATATGCGGTTCTTCGAGGTGTGTGGAATGGTTAAAAAGTATCACACAGAGCCATATGTAGAGATTCATAGTTGCTTTTCAAGGGTATACTCATTGTGTGATGAAAAAGATATTAATACTCCTTCTTCCGATATTGTTTTTCATGCCACTCGTGGCATTTGCTGCAGTTCAACAAGACCCTTCAGCACTCTTAAGTGGGAGTGGTGGGGGATTAGTTCCTCAGTGTGAGGGGGCAGAGTGCAAGGCGTGCGATATTTCTGAACTTGCAAACAATGTCATTAACTTCGCTGTTGCCTTCTCTGTCATTGTTGCCACACTCATGTTTGCCTATGCAGGCATCCTGTATGTAACCGCAGCAAGCAAACCAGACCAAGTAAAGAAAGCACACGGGGTGTTCATTAATGTATTCGTTGGCTTATGTATTGTGCTTACCGCATGGCTTCTGGTGAATATTACTTTTTCGGTGTTAACGGGGAAAAATATTACCATCTGGACTCACATTGATTGTATTTCTGCTCCTGTTTCTGGTGCATTCCCAGATGCACCAGGTGCACCTGCCCCTCGTCCTCAAGTCACAGGTGGTACGCGAGGAGGAGCGGGACAGCCTTCTCCAACGGCATCAGTAGGGGGTGTATACACTCACGACCAAGCGATTCGACAACTCGAACGAGCTGGTGTGTGTGGAGGTGCCGTTCCATGCTTCGCACCACAGAGTCGAGGTGCATCACTTGCAGGTATACGAGTGCGGACCGTTGATCAATTGATTGAGCTTCATCAGGGATGTGGGTGTCAATTTACCGTGACTTCAGCTGTGCGCGCTGGTGGTGCTCACGCAACAGGTTTTAAAGTGGATGTTCGTAGCAACAACAACCCTGCTCTCAATAATTACATTGAGCAAAATTTTCAGTATGACCCTAGGACACCTAGAGGTGTCGCTATTCCGTGGGGAGGGCAAAGGGCGGTACTCTATAACGACCGATGTGGCAATGTGTACGCCAAAGAATTTGGTTCACAGCCCCATTGGGACATACAGGTAAACAGTCTCTGCGTATTCTAATTTTTTATAAAAACATGAATCAACAAAACATACTCACCTTAGTTCTCGCAGTAGCAACTCTCGCACTCATAGGGTTTACTGGCACTTTGTATTTTCTTGCACAAGTACCATCTGCTCGGCCAAGCGATACTCCGCCTGTCAGCACTCTTCTTGGTACGAACCCTCGGGCAGGTGGCAACACAACACCTGCGGGGACAGGGAATCCACCTCCAAATACTCTTGAAATAGCGAGCAGTAACGGTCCTATTCTCGTTCGAGAGTTTACAAAAGATATTGGTGTTGCCTCCACCACACCACCGAGTTCTTTTCTATCGTGGTTTCCTAATTCAGAAGTCAGCACTACCACCGCTGAATCCGCTTATGAAATTTTGTATTCTCCTGAAGGCACATTTTTTATTGTGGTCATTCTTAAAGAGCCTATAGGTGAAGTACGGAGAAGTGCAACTAAGAACCTTATAGAGAAACTTGGTATTTCTAATGCTGATATTTGCACCCTTGTTGCCGATGTGAACGTACCATACTTCGTGAATGAATTTTATTCCGCAAAGAATCTTGGGTTTCCAGGGTGCCCTGGTGCGGAAAAATTTGAAGGTGATTAGCTCTAGTATAAGAAAAAACCCGAGCTCGGAATGCTCGGGTTTTTAATTTTTAGGAAAGGATCAAAAATCCTACCAGCTGTTTCGGCGGTCTCCGCCACCAAAACCTCCGCCACGGTTTCCACCGCCACGGTTGCCACCACCCTCTTCCTGAGGACGAGCCTCAGAAACGCGAACAGTGCGTCCATCAACATCTTTACCATCAAGCCCTGAGATAACTGCCATCGCCTCATCGTCCGAAGACATTTCGACGAAACCGAAACCTCGTGAGCGACCTGTTTCGCGGTCCATGATCACCTTTGCAGATGATACGGCGCCAAATTGGTCACACGCTGCTTTTAAACTGTCATCAGTGGTGTCGTAAGACAAGCCACCGAAATATAATTTCTTAGCCACAATATTTTTTTCTATACTAACCTAATTAATGCAAGAGCTTGATGCTTAGCCTAACCTTTTAAGCGCCTTCCGTGAGCGCTTCCATGGAGAGTTGAAGACAATCGTACCCTTACTAGTATGATGACACGAAAGTCATATAAATGCAATGCACGAGGATTCCTTGTGGGTAACTATGTGCCTAGAAAGGGGTGTTTTCTGCCGTCACCTTAGTCCCCGTCATGAGCAAGTAGCATTCCTTTTGCTTTTTCAAAAGCTGCTCCACCAATATCCCGTGCGTCAAAATATGCTTTTATTAAATCTTTTCTAACTCCCGCTGGTAATGTATCAAACATCGCTCTTTCTTCCGATGACATCCCAACAAGTTTTACTTTGATTGCTTCTCTACTCATATAAAATTTGTATATTGGTTTGTAACATCGACCTATATACAATACCTAAATCACAACAAAAAGGTTACAAAAGTCAAGTATTTGTTTTCTTTTTACGAAATACCTCTCGAAGGACAGGAAGTATTGAAACTACAATGATGAGAAGAACGATAGGGATTATGTAGCGGTCGGGGTGGGGAACGAGGCGACCCAAGAAGTATCCAAGAATAGGTAGACCAGTGCCCCAAAGGATACCGCCAATAACATTGTATTTAAGAAAAGTGTGGTAATTCATTTGACCCACTCCTGCTAGAATTGGTGTGAAGGTGCGCACCGCTGGAATGAAGCGTGCAAGAATGAGACTTTTTGGGCCATGTTTAGCAAAGAAGGCGCTGGCGTCTTCGACCCGCTTATGGCTGAACAAGAATGAATCAGGTCGTGAAAATATAAAAGGGCCTACCTTTTTCCCGAACCAATATCCTACCGAGTCGCCGAGAATAGCTGCAGTTGTTGTGAGTGCAATAAGAATAAAAATGTTGAGGAATCCTTGTGAGGCTAGGAATCCTGCTGTGAAGAGAAGACTGTCGCCAGGTAAAAAGAACCCAAAGAAAAGTCCTGATTCTGCAAATACTATGGCGGTGATGCCGACGTAGCCAATTGTTTGTATAAGAGATGGTAAGTCGGGGAGCATGTGTATCTAGTGTATATGCTTTCCTGCTACTTTGAAATTGAGATAGAGATTAAAGAGGTAATTACCACACCCCACAATTCCAGAAACGAGTACACGGGCAAACAGAAGTGGTATACCAAGACGCTCTACAAAGACGGTAACTAGTGTGAGTATTGCAGTGAGGCTTACTAATCCTCCGCCTAAGAAATAGGCATATCCATGATGAATGTGTCGTTCAGTCCCACGAAATACCCATGCTCGTGAGATGGCGTAGTTGAGCGTCATGCCGATGATGAATCCTATGGCGACCGCAACTGTGTAGGGAACATTGAAGAAGTGAGTGAGCGCAAAGAGGATTACAAGATCAAAGAGGAACGTTGAAACTCCAACAGTAATGTAGCGAATGAAGCGATACAAAGATTTTCGATGCATGCCTTGTTAGTGTAACAGTATGCAATTTATTGTTTGAGTCCAAGACCTGTTCTCAATAGATACCAGTTGATTGCAACGAGAACTGCGGTGAGCGCAAGAAGTACTGCAATTGAAAGTGAGAGAGATACATCAGAAAACCCTAAGAAACCGTAACGGAAGCCGTTCACAAGATAGAAAATTGGATTGACGAGTGTGAATGCTTTAAAGACATCAGGCAATGATGCGACTGAATAAAAAACACCGCCTAAGTAAATGAGTGGCGTAAGGACGAATGTTGGAATAATGGTAATGCCATCAAAACTTTTTGCATAGATTCCGTTTACTAATCCTGCCAAAGCAAAGATCATGCTAGAAAGAATGAGAAAGAGGAGAATCACAAAAGGATGCATGAGAGGAGGGAGCGCAAAGAATACCGACACAGTGAGAACGAGGAGTCCCACTAAAATCCCACGCACCATTCCTCCTGCAACAAAGCCACCAATGATGACCCATGGTGGAGTTGGGGAGACGAGAATTTCATCGATATTTCGTGAGAAGAACTTTGCCTGAAAGAATGTCGATGCAGTATTAGTGAATGCATTTGTTACTACCGCAAGCAGAACAAGTCCTGGAATAATAAAGTGAATATATGAAACGCCATTAAAGTCTCCAAGTCGTGACCCAATAATAGTGCCAAACACTAAAAAGTAGAGAACTGAGGTAACGATAGAGGGAAGAAATGTTTGTGGCCATATACGAAAGATTCGCATCACATCTTTGCGGAGTATTGTGTAAAAGGATATCCAAGTGCTTTTGAGTGGCATGTTAATTTTGCGTGAGCTTAATGAATACTTCCTCAAGTTTTCCTGCACGGTAGGCACCGTCTCTGGGGCCATCATCATGCATGGCAAGAATTTCAGTCATAGTTCCTGAGGCGACAATGGAGCCTTTGTTTATGATGGCAACATGTTTGCAAAGTTGCTCCGCTTCTTCAAGGTAGTGCGTTGTTAAAAGGATGGTTACCCCTTTTGCAGTGAGGCCTTTTAAGTACTCCCACATGCTACGGCGAAGTTCTACATCAACACCCGCTGTTGGTTCATCGAGAATCAAAAACTTTGGTTCATGCACGAGAGCACGCGCGATCATCAAACGGCGTTTCATTCCCCCTGAAAGCGTCATGGCACGCTGGTCTCTTTTTTCATAGAGACCGAGGTCTTTCAAAAGCTTTTCAGCTCGTGGAATAGCAATAGAGCGGGGAATGCCATAGTACCCAGCTTGATTGACTATAATGTCGAACGGTTTTTCAAATGGATTGAAATTTACTTCTTGTCCCACGAGCCCGATGTGGGTTTTTGCTTTTTCAGGACTTGTAGTGATGTCGTCACCAAAGATTTTTACCTCTCCGGTCGTTTTGTTTACAAGGCCAGTTGTTATGCCAATGATGGTTGTTTTACCTGCACCGTTTGGACCTAAAAGCGCAAAGAAGTCGCCCGTGGGAATAGTGAGAGAAACACCTTGAAGTGCTACCGTTCCGCTCGCGTAGGTTTTTGTGAGGTTAGTTATGCTGAGTGCTGGTTCGTTCATATTGTTGTTTCTTACTTTAGCATGTGCACATTTTATTTTCTCATTTTTTCTAATAGATGCATGTATAGTTTAAGTTAACGACCGTTAAATTAAACTATACAGAATGTTATGTGCGTATGAGGAGGCAAAACATCCTACTCATATGTATATGTTTTTTTATTTAATTATTTCCAGATGTCTACCCATTGGTGCGTTCATGCGGTAGCATGGAGGGAATGTTGCACAGCATATTGACGACGAAGCCCTCTAAGGATTACGAACTTCTTGACTCTGGTCGAGAAGAAAAGCTTGAGAGATATGGGGACATTGTTCTTTCACGCCCTGACCCACAGGCATTGTGGGAGAAACATCTTGCCGATGACGAGTGGAAATCCGCAGATGCGTGGTATGAGCGCAAAGCAAAAGGAGGTGATTGGCACACAGGGAAAGATTTTCCCAAAGAGTGGCACATTGAACTTGGTGGGCTGAATTTTCTGATTCGCCCTACTTCCTTCAAGCACACCGGTCTTTTCCCAGAGCAGGTTCCCAATTGGCAATGGATCTCCGAGAAGCTGGAACCTAGAACCTCGAACCTAGAACCTATAAAGATCCTGAACCTCTTCGCATACACGGGCGGGGCAACGCTCGCTGCCGCAAAAGCTGGTGCGCAAGTTACGCATGTCGATGCATCAAAAACAGCAATCGAATGGGCAAAGGCGAATGCAAAACTTTCTGGTTTGAATGAAAAACCAATCCGCTGGGTCACGGAAGATGTCATGAAATTTGTTGAGAGGGAAGTAAAACGAAAGAATACCTACGACGCGATTATTATGGACCCTCCTGCTTTTGGTCATGGACCAAAAGATGAATTGTGGAAAATTGAGGAGAACTTTCTAATGCTTATGAAACTCTGCCGGGCGCTTTTGTCAGACAAGCCACTATTTATGCTAGTGAGTGGGTATGCCGCCGGTTATTCATCGCTCGCGTTTGCACACAATTTGGAATCAATTATTGAAAAGCACGGAGGAGATGTTGAGATGGGTGAACTAACTATTGAGGAGGCACGCACCAGTCGGTTACTGCCCGCGGGGATATTTGCTCGCTGGAGCGTTTAGAGATTCCTTTTTAAAAAAGTTTTGCGGTCGGGAGTGAATGAATTTCAGTGACGCGCTCTTTAATATCTATTGGATATTCGCCGGTGAAGCATGAAGTGCAAAACATGTCGGGGTGTAGACCTGTTGCTCGAATCAATCCGTCATATGAAAGAAAGTGTAATCGTGTTGCACCAAGGTATTCTCGTATTTCTTCAGGTGTTTTTTGTGCCCCAATGAGTTCTTTTTGTGTTGGAGTATCAATGCCGTAAAAATCAGGAAATCGTACAGGAGGTGAGCTGACGAGGAAGTTTACTTCCTTCGCTCCCGCTTCAAAAACCATTTGTACAATTTGTTTTGATGTTGTTCCGCGAACTATAGAGTCATCCATAATTACAACTTTCTTACCTTTGATGACCTCTGGTAGTGGAGTGAGTTTTATTTTTACACCTTGCTCGCGAATGTGTTGTTCCGGTTGAATGAATGTGCGGTGTATGTAGCGATTTTTTATGAGTCCTGTTTCAAGTGGAATCCCTAATGCTTGAGAGTAGCCTATCGCAACAGGCATTGCTGTTTCTGGAACTGGAATAATCACATCAGCGTCTAATGGAAACTCTTTTGCAAGCTCAATACCGAAGTTTTTTCGAACACTATAGACTGACTTACCAAGAAGCACTGAGTCTGGTCGTGCAAAATACACGAATTCGAATATATCAAGCTTTTGAATGCCCATCGCAATTTGAACAGAACGCATGCCACTCTCGTTTACTATAATCATTTCTCCAGGGCGTACATCACGAAGTTCCTCGGCTCCAATGGGATGGAATGCGCATGTCTCCGATGAAAAAACAAACCCACCATTTAAAGTACCTATAGAGAGTGGGCGAATACCGTAATTGTCTCTGATAGCAACGAGGTTATGTTTATCCATTAATAGAATAGAAAACGCCCCTGTGAGAAGGGGGAATGCTTTTGGAACGGCGTCTTCTAAGGTAGACCCTTCGCGCATGTGGACTGCAATGGTCTCTGCAATCATTTCAGAGTCGGAAAGTGTTTTATAGGCAATGTTTTTTGAAGCAAGAAAATTTTCAAGGAGGGTAGTAGAAGGAATATTGCCGTTATGCACTAGCGTGAGGCCAACATCTTCTATGTGTGTAGGTTGGGAGTGTTTCAGCTGTGAAGATTTTGAAGTTGAGTAGCGGTTATGTCCAACAGCAATGTGACCCACGAGGCGTTGAATATCTTTTTCAGCAAATGCTTGAGCGACGAGGCCCATTTTCTTATGACAGAAAATAGTTTCTCCGTTTGATGTGGCAATCCCAGAACTTTCTTGACCTCGGTGCTGGAGGGCGTAGAGTCCGAAGAAGGTAAGACGCGCAGCCTCCATTCCTTTCCCATAAACTCCAAAAACGCCACACTTTTCTCCTAAGTCAGACATTAATCGAAGTGTAACATAGGTGAGTTTGGGAATGAAAGATTAATCGTTTTTTTCTAAGAGAATTCAAGGTATCATTGAATAAGTAAACCCGTTGGCGGTATTTTCTCTGAAATAATTTCTACTGCATGAAGAAACTCATTATAGTCACTGACGCTTGGGCGCCACAGGTGAACGGAGTGGTAACGCTCTTTGAGCGAACTATTCCGTATCTTAAAGAGCGTGATTTTGAAGTCACTGTTGTGCATCCAGGACTTTTTATTGCGTTCCCGTTTCCACTGTACCCAGAAATCTCTATGACATTTTTTCCTGATAGGAAAATGAAAAAGATATTTGATTCAGTCCAGCCAGAGTATGTACACATTGCAACTGAGTGGACACTAGGGCTCTCAGCCCGATCATTACTAAAGCGGAGAGGTATTGCATTCACTACCTCATATCACACCAATTTTCCACGATACCTCCCTCATTACATATTTGGGGGAACACTACTTGCTGTCTTCTCTCGAGTGTACATGTCTTGGTTTCATAGTGCGGCCGAGGCGGTTATGGCAAGTAATGAAACACTAAAGGCTGAACTTGAGGCGCATAATTTTAAGAATGTTGTTCTATGGCCACCAGGTATTGATACCTCTGTTTTCAAGCCAAATGAAGAAAAGAGAGCGGAGGTAAAATTTCAGCACCCTATTTTTGTATATTTTGGAAGGATTGCAAAAGAGAAGAGTGTTGAGGAATTTTTGAGCATGGAACTTCCTGGCACAAAACTGGTGGTAGGGGATGGGCCTGAGCGAAAAAAATTAGAACGAAGGTATGGCAAGAAAAATGTATTTCTTGGTTACAAGCGAGGTCAGGAGCTCATCGACATTCTTTCAGCGTCTGATGTTTTTGTTTTCCCTTCGCGTACTGAAACATTTGGTTTAGTGGTACTTGAGGCGCTTGCGTGTGGCCTTCCAGTTGCCGCACACAATGTTATGGGGCCAAAGGATGTTATTGAAGATGGAGTTGATGGATTTTTGAGCGATGATCTCACTGAGGCTGCTAAAAAATGTTTAACACTCTCGCGAGAGAAGTGTCGTGAAAAAGCACTTACATTTTCGTGGGAACATTCAGCTGATATGTTTGCGGGTAGTGTTGAGCGTTATGTAGGCGTAGCTATCCCCACGGTGAATTTCCGCACCCAGCTCAAGAAGCTTGTTTCTAAGGTCTTTAACTAAGGTTGTTAGGGGAGGAGTGGATAACTAATCTTGCACGGCGAACGTTCGTTCGCTTATACTGCAAGTATATGGATACATCGTATTTGAGAGAGATTCTTCAGTTTTATAGGTCTCGTTGGCGCATGCCGTCGTACGCGGAAATAATGGATATCACAGGTCTCCGCTCCAAGGATTCCGTATTCAAATTGGTTGAGCGTTTAGTGCGTCGAGGGCAGTTGAAGAAAGACCGCCGAGGACGCCTCATTCCTACAACAGTTTTGGGAGAAATAAAAATCTTAGGTCTTGTAGAAGCCGGCATGCCTGCAACTGCTGAAGAGGAGGTACTTGATAGTATTTCATTAGATGACTATCTTATCCGTGACCGTGAGCAGACATATTTACTTCGGGTGAAAGGTGACTCTATGAAAGATGCAGGTATTGTAGAGGGTGACATGGTTATTGCAGAGCGAGCAACTGTCGCAAAAGAAGGGGAGATAGTTATTGCCGAAGTTGATGGCGGATGGACGATGAAATATTTCCGTATGAAAAAAGGGAAGCCTTATTTGGAACCAGCTAACAGCGCATACAAGCCAATTTATCCTGAAGATGAACTCACTATCACCGCAATTGTGCGTGGCGTGATTAGAAAATATTAAAAGGATATTTTTAGATATCGTCAGGACGTTCTGTCACACCTTTGTTGTCTGGAAGAGCCTTCATCGCATCCTCAATCTGAGCAACCATCCCCATGATTTTAGGATGCTTACTGTATTTTGCATTATATAAAGCATCTTCATACGCTATTCGTGCTGATTGCGTTCGTCCTGAGCGAGTTCGTAATTGAGCATCTTCTAGAGTGAGTTTAAATTCTTCTTCCTCTATTTCTGCTCCACGATCTTTTGGTATTTCTTGGATTCTTGCCATCTCCTGGTCAAGCCAGGCAAGATACACTAAGCACTCCCGAAGAGTTTTCTTCTCTATAGTGAAAAGGTCAGCCAGAGCTTCTTCTTTTGTTATTCGCTCTCCTCCTTCCAACCTTTCTTTCATTTTTTTAAATATCGAGTGTTGGTTCAGCTGTAATAGGCTTCTTCTTTGGTGTGATGGTGTAGTTTTCGTGGAGGTACTGTAAATTTTTGCGTAGACGAGCAATCTGCGCTTCAGCGATTTTCATTGCTTCATCTTTTTCTTCAAGTTTGCTTGCTGTTTCTTCGACGAATCCTAAGAGTGTTGCAAGCATGGCAAAGTAATCGCCATTTTCAACGTGGAAGATAAATTGTTTTAATTGCACCGTTTCGTCTTGTGAATCATCAAGAATGAGAATGTCTGGCTGTATGTCAGGAAATTGTAGTTCGCTCATGAGTGGCTAGTATACCCCATAAGATATTATGTTCGTGTGGAAAAGATTAGAATTTTTCTCCCATCAAGATTTTCGCTGGCACGTATTCTCTGATCCGTTATCTCACGGGGTATACATGCTACAAAAAATAAACACTCTGATACGTATTTATACCGCTGTGAATGAGCGACTTTATGTTCGCTTATTTTTCCTTTTCCACTCACGAAGGTTGCCAACCGTTCTCTCCATTTTGTCGGCAGGGCGAAGGTGTTTTTTATTGCCCTTCGGTACAAGTGAAAAATGTGGCAGGTTGTCTAAATGTTTATCGAGATACCACAAATCTCCCTCTGCGGTAACCCAAGTAGTGCCGAGTCGTTCCAAATTAAGTGGTTTTGAATAACTTCGAAGCATCTTGAGTCCGTTCTCATCGAGAAACCATTCGTGAAAGTAGGAAAGTGCGAGTTCACGAAGTGTTTTATATATAGGATCTCGAAAACGAAGCACTGCGTGATTTGTTTTTGAGATTGCACCCCAGTAACCGTTTTTTTTATAGAGAGCAACAATATGGTCATCATCTTCGGGCGCTGCAGTGAGATCCATCAGGAGTGGTTCTTCACCATGAATCCAGAGTGCAGTAGCCGCTAAGAGCGCTCCTTCGATGCAGTGCGCTTTTTTCTCACGAAGTACCCTCCGTGGCGACATATGTGTTTCTCCTTTCTTTTCGTAGTTAATAGGAAGGGTATCCAAAAAATCCTGAATCTTAATTGGTGTTGAAAGTTTTTTTAGAGTAGCGAGTTCTTGTTTTGTAAGATCAAACATACTTCATCAGTATAAAGGGTGATTTGCTATACTCTCAAAATGTCAGTTGTAAAAACAAAACGAGTCCTTCCAATACTTTTCGTTACATTGCTCCTCGACATGATTGGCATCGGGATGATCATTCCTATCATTCCTATCATTCTGACCGATCCTTCGTCACCTTCGTTTCTTCTTCATGGATTTGGTACTAGCGCGCAGTATCTCATTGCAGGTTTGCTCACTGGCATTTTTGGACTCATGCAGTTTATTGCCGCACCTATTTTGGGAGAATTTTCTGATGCGTATGGGCGAAAACGTCTTCTTACATTTGGTGTTGGGGTTCTTGCGGTAGCACAGCTCATGTTTGGTTTCGCTATTGTTATTGGCTCATTGCCATTATTATTTTTATCGCGCGCAGTCGCAGGGCTTGCCGCTGCCAATTTTTCAATAGCCCAAGCCGCTATTGCTGATGTAACTGAACCGAGGGATAGAGCAAAAAACTTCGGGCTCGTTGGCGCAGCGTTTGGGCTCGGTTTTATTATTGGACCAATTCTTGGAGGTTGGATTTTACACATCACAGGAGCAGCGTCTGCGCCATTCTGGCTTGCGGGCGCGCTTGGTGTTGTGAATTTGATGTTTATTTCTCTGTTCTTTCCTGAAACAAGAAAAGGGGATAGTTCTCATGATTTCCATTTTCTTAAAGGTGTTCGGAACATTCAAACTGCATTTAGAGATGTAGATGCGCGTCCTGTGTATCTCTCATCATTTTTGCTTCAGCTTGGTTTCGGATTCTTTACGGCATTTATTGGAATATTGCTAGTAAGTCGTTTTGGATTTACTGCGAGCGCAGTTGGTATATTTTTTGGTATTACTGGAGCGTGGATTATATTCACCCAAGTAGTTGTGCTCCGTATTGTTACAAAGCACTATAACGAGCGAGCAATTCTTCGTGTATCGCTTATTTTGGTTGGTGTAGCTATTTTTGCATACGGTTTTGTGCCCACCAGTGCACTTTTGTACGTAGTGTTGCCATTGCTCGCTATAGGTAACGGACTTTCTGTTGCCAATCTCGCAGCTCTCATAAGTAAGGGGGTGTCAGGAGAAAAACAAGGTGCAGCAATGGGAATTAATGGATCTCTTCAAGCGCTAGCACAGGGAGTAGCTCCGGTGGTAGCGGGTGTTGGTGCGGGCTTGTTTGGACTTCACATGCCGTTTGTTGTAGGCATGGCCCTTGCACTTTTCGCATGGGCAACCCTCTTTGTTTTCTTCAAACGCCGAGCAGTTACCTGAATGAGAGGCCAATGGTATGATTGCCGTGCCACTCTTTTTTCATATTTATTTTTACCTAAACTCTGCTCCCCATGGATAGAAACCTAGCTCTTGAATTCGTGCGAGTAACTGAAGCTGCCGCTGTCGCCTCAGGGCATTGGATTGGTAAGGGTGACAAACTTAAAGCTGACGGTGCCGCCGTGGATGCGATGCGTGATGCATTCAATGAAATTAATTTCACTGGCCGTGTAGTTATTGGAGAGGGAAGTAAAGACGAAGCGCCAGAGCTGTATACAGGTGAGAAATTAGGCAAGGGCGGAAAACCAGTGTTGGACATTGCAGTTGATCCACTTGAGTGTACCGACAGTGTTGCGTATGGAAGATACAACGCACTCTCCGTTATTGTGGCAGGACCTAAGGGCACATTGCTTGGAGCGCCTGACACCTACATGGAAAAAATTGCAGTAGGACCAAAGGCTCGGAAAGTAATTCGTCTTGACGCTAGTGTGTCAGTAAATATCAAAAAAGTAGCAAAAGCACTTGGAAAGAAAGTAGGTGATATTACTGTCGTTGTCCTTGATCGCGATAGACACACGCAACTTATAAAGGATATTCGTGCATCTGGTGCGCGAGTTCGTCTTATTACTGATGGCGATGTAGCTGGTGCCATTGCACCTTCGATGTTTGATTCCGGAATCGACATTCTTATGGGTGTTGGTGCTTCTGCTGAGGCAGTGCTTGCGGCTGCTGCCGTTAAAGCACTTGGTGGAGAGTTGTTGTGTAGGTTCAAATCAAAAGATGAACATCAGAGAAAGTTAGTTAAAAAAGCAGGATTGAATGAAAATAAAATCTATAGCACTAAGGATTTAGTAAAGAGCGATGATTTTACCTTTACCGCAACAGGCGTCATTGATGGACCACTTTTAGATGGCGTCCGCTTCACAAAAAGTAAAGCAGTGACACATTCGTTAGTCATTCGTGGAAAGTCGGGCACAGTGCGTTACATGACAACGCATCATAGACGTGACCCACGCGGAGAGTTTTATTCATCATAGATTGTATTGATATAATTTTTAAAATATATGATTTCAAACGACACACTCGCAAAATTAAAAGAAACAGCGCTTGCTATGATTGCTCCCGGTAAAGGGATTCTCGCGGCGGATGAAAGTTTTGGAAATATTAATAAGAAATTTGAGAAACTCGGTATTCCAGTAACTGAAGATAATCGTCGCGCGTACCGCGAGATGTTATTTACTGCACCAGATATAGGCAGGTATATTTCTGGGGTTATTCTTTTTGACGAAACTATTCGGCAAAATGCTTCAGACGGGCGTACTTTAGTGAAAGTGTTGAACGACAATGGCGTGATTGCAGGTATTAAGGTTGATGAAGGAGTAGAGAAGATTGGTGATACCGTTGAAACAGTAACAAAAGGCTTGGAAGGATTGAAGGCAAGACTTCCTGAATATGTAGCACTCGGGGCACGCTTTGCAAAATGGCGTGGTGTCATCACTATCGGAGAGGGCATACCAACAGACAGTGCGATTCGAGAGAATGCAAAACAGCTCGCATCGTATGCATTGATGTGTCAGGAAGTAGGGATAGTACCTATCGTTGAGCCTGAAGTGTTGATGGATTGGTCAAACACACAAGAGGTGTGTCGAGCAGTTACGGAACGCACACTCGAAGCTGTTTTTGAGGAATTGAATAATGCAGGTGTTGCAATTGAAGGAATGATTCTGAAACCAAACATGATCGTCCCTGGAAAGGAGAGTGGTGTCGTAGCAACACCTGAAGAAGTTGCTAAAGCAACTACTGAATTATTTAAGCAAATACTTCCATCGAATCTCCCTGGTGTGGTATTCCTCTCCGGAGGTCAGAGTGAGATAGAGGCAACAGCAAATCTCAATGCAATGAATAAACTGGGAGCATTCCCTTGGAAGCTTTCGTTCTCCTATGGTCGGGCACTTCAAGCAAGCGCGTTAAAACTTTGGGCAGGGAAGAGTGAGAATGTAGTCTCAGCACAGGAAGTATTTATCAAGCGTGCCCACATGAACTCGCTCGCAGCGCTTGGGCAGTACACGGGAGAATAGGGGTATAATTAAAAGAGCTTTATAAAATTTTATATATCTCTATGACGCAACTCAATCCTAAAAAAACAGCACTTACTCTTGGTGTTTTCTTTGCGGGTGTACATGTTCTCTGGTCAGCACTTGTGGCGTTTGGAGTAGCACAAGCAGTGCTTGATTTCATTTTCTGGTTACACATGATTCGTGCCGTGTATCTTGTAGACACCTTCAATCTTATCGCTTCACTTTCTCTAATACTGATGACTTTTGTGGTGGGCGGAGTTGTGGGTTTTGTATTCGCAAAAATCTGGAACTGGCTTCATAAGGTCTAATAAATGGAGCTCTTTTTAGAGCTTTATAATGCCCGCTTCAATTTCGGTGTGGCAATTTTTGCATACTAAAACACATTTCTTAGCTTCTTGAAGAATACTGTCCCATGAATAGGATAGACCTTTAACACTTAAGGCAAATGATTTTGTTTTACGGTCTAGGTGATGAAAATCTAATGCCCCTGCATATTTTTTGTATCCGCATATGGCGCATTTTCCACCGAATTCCTCAACTAGTTTTTCTTTTTTTCGACGTCTATTTTGTATTACCCACTGAGAAGCGCATTTACCACACCGAAAAGCTCCATCAGGGCGTGGAAAATGTTTTGTTTGTCCGTGCTTGTTACATTCCTTTATCATTTGCAACATTATAACACCTAGTGTTAAGTTTGCTGAATCATCAAGTCAGGGTATATAATAATCACCAATCAACTCTGTTGATTGTGTACATTCCGCGGTAGCTCAATGGTAGAGCAGCTCCCTGTCCAAAGGCAGCCTTCCCGAGGAATCGGGATTGAAAAACGAGGTGAATTCGGGGAAACCCTAATCCTATAAAAAGGATGGGCAATCCCGAGCCAAGCTCTGACGATTTGTTGGAGAAGGTGTAGAGACTATCCCGAAAGGGAGTAGACCGAAAGGTCGAAGCGCCTCGCATCCAGATCGGATGATGATATAGTCCACGCCCTTCGTAATAGGGGATCACGTGTAAGGAGTTGGTTGTAGGTTCGAGTCCTACCCGCGGAGCTTGATTATAAAATCCCCTCTATATAGAGGGGATTTTATAATCATACGTACCCGCGCGCGTACGGACTCGAACCGCGGGCCGCAACGACTGTGAAGGAGTGAAGGTTTCGAGCACAGGAGTGCGAGAGGCGAGTCCTACCCGCTTTTTCTTTGATGCGACAGCGGGGAAGCTCTGTGCAAACAACAGAGCTTACGAGCGGAGCACGGGACTCGACCTGCAGGGAAGCTTTTGTGGAGCAAAACAAAAGCTTGCAAGTGGAGCATCGGAATCACTCTTGTTAAGTCTTTCAATACCTCAATTTTGTTTTTAAAATTTGCTATACTTTTACCCATGCGTCGCTTCCGTGCAACGGTTGTTTTTGTTGTAATTTTTTTATTTTGCATAGTAGTACCCGCGGTCGCTTCTGCGGCAACGATTTACATTAATAGTTCGACGGGCAACGATTCGACAGGAAATGGTTCATCAGGTACCCCATATGCAAGCTTTCATAAAGGTTACACAATGGCGAGTGCGGGAGATACACTCAATCTCACTGGAACTCTCACTTGGACAGACGCAACTGAAACAGGGGACGCGGCGACAACTGGGTATACACTTGGGAAGAAC
Organism: Patescibacteria group bacterium; assembly: GCA_004322365.1. Lineage (GTDB taxonomy): Bacteria > Patescibacteriota > Minisyncoccia > Phycocordibacterales > Phycocordibacteraceae > Phycocordibacter. The sequence continues at coordinate 87,010 of SCTS01000005.1, read as the reverse complement.
CTAACTCTTGAGGGTCAAGGGAGTGATCAAACATATATTCAAGCGGCAAGCGCTTCTACTACCGCCGATCGGCGCGTATTCACAATTTCAACAGGGGTTGTTGTCACGATGAGTAAGTTGAACATTCGGCATGGTCGCATTACTTCGACCAGTTACTACGGTGGCGGTATTGCTAATAGTGGAACGCTCACGATCACGGACAGTGAAATTAACAACAATACTGCGGGTGGTGGTGGTGGCGGTATCGACAACGTCGGCACAACGACCGCACAGCGCATATCTGTCTATAACAACACCGTTTCGTACATGGGCGGTGGTCTTTTGAATGATTACAACATCGCTGCGGGCGGTTACTTTGTTGTGGAAAATTCAACCATCTATGGGAATCGCCAAACGTCGACGAGTGGCTACCTTAATGGTGGTGGCGTGCATGTACGTGGTGGCTGGATGAGTATTACCAATGTGAGTATTGTTGGTAACACCGCTGCGGGCGGTGGTGGACTTGGTATGGAGACGACTGGTGGCGTGTATCTCAAGAATACACTCATTGCCGGCAATACCTCGACAACATATGGTGCGACTTATAATGACCTCCGTGTATCCTCGGGCACCATTACCGACAACGGATACAACATTATCGGTCGACCGGGTGGTACATCATTTACAGGAACTGGCGATTGGACGGACAGTGACGGTAATGGTGTCTATACTTTGTATAGTGTAGGAACGACTGGCTCACTCAATCTCGATACTGGTGCAAGTAGAAACGATAACGCAACATCAACTCCTACGTGGGCACTTCTTGTAGGCTCGATTGCTATCAACAATGGTTCAACCGGTAGCAATGGTGCAACGTCAACCGTACCCACACTTGACCAACGTGGCGCATCGCGTTCTGGTGCGACTGATATTGGTTCGTTTGAGTACAACGGGACAGGACTTACTATCAGCGCTCCCTCTACACAGGCAAGCGGTGTCTCGTTCAGTTCAGTTGAATACTACGGAATGACTGTGGGTTGGACTGCAGGCAATGGTTCGCGCCGTGTTGTTTTTATGAAAGCTGCATCAAGTGGTACGGCGTCACCAGTTGATGGCACTGCATACACAGCATCGTCAGTTTTTGGCTCAGGAACACAGATTGGTTCGTCTGGTTGGTACGCAATATATGAAGGACTAGGCTCGAGCGTCACGGTGACAGGGCTCACTGGTGCCACAACATATATCGTTCAAGTATTTGAGTATAACGGCGTAACCTCAGGAACAGAGGTATATCAGACTGCGACTGCGTCGAACAACCCAAACACGCAAGCATCGCATACTATTACAACGCTCTATATAAACAGCTCGACCGGTAACGATTCGACGGGAGATGGTTCTTCAGGTACCCCGTATGCGAGCTTTCACAAAGGATATACATCCGCAAGCGCTGGTGACACGCTCAATCTTACGGGCACATTCACATGGACGGATGCAGGAGAGACAGGGGACATAGCGACTAGTGGGTATACTATCGGCAAAGAGTTGATTATTCAGGGACAAAGCGCCAGCAGTACCATCATTCAGTCTGCGACCGCTTCTACCACCGGTGATCGACGTGTGTTCACGACATCGACTGGGAAAGTGGTTACGTTTAATGATGTTACTATCCGACATGGACGTATCACGAGTTCAAGTTCTGCGGGTGGTGGTATCTATAGTCAAGGCACGACAACAATACAGCGAGCGCTCATCACGAACAATTATGTTAACGGGTATGGTGGTGGCGTAGCTCAGCAGGATTCTACAAACGGTGGTTCGCTCACGGTTATCGACAGTACGATTTCATACAACACGGGTGTTTCTCAGGGAGGTGGATTGTGGAGTGGTACCACCACTACGGGCCCGATGAACATTACTAATTCAACTGTTGCATTCAACACACAACAAGCGTCGTCTGCCACTGTTGGCGGTGGTGGTGTGGCATACAGGAGCGGTAGCGGTAGCATTACCAACTCCACTATTGCGTATAACGATATTCAAAACGGCGGGACGGCAAATGGAGCAGGTCTTTGGTTTAGTCCAGATACTTCCTATACCGTACAGCTCAAGAACAATATAATTTCGAGCAACTATAAGTCTGGCGTTGCACTTACTGGTTCTTTCTACGATATCTACAAAGGCAGTTCAGGAACCTATACTGACAATGGCGCGAACATTTTTGGGAAATACTCAAGTTCAAACATAACGGTAGCTACCAGTACCTATGTCGATTTGCAAGGATCATCAGGTTCTGGAGATGGCACGTTTACTAATTCAAATGGTGGCAGTGGCACTCTCAGCTTAGATTCTACTCTTGCAGATAATGGTGTCTTGAAAACACAGACACTTGCCATTACCAGCGCTTCTTCTATTGCCGTTAACAGCGGATATGGAGGAACAAACGGATCAATATCGGTACCAACGCTCGACCAGCGTGGTGGCGCGCGAGTTGCGTCGGTTGATATTGGTGCGTACGAGTATGGAGCGACAGTTGATACGACGGCGCCCACTGTATCGCTTACTGCGCCTACAGCGAGCGCTACTGTTTCAGGTGCGAGCGTCTCACTTACCGCAACTGCATCCGACACTATTGGTGTGGCAGGAGTATCGTTTTACGTTGACGGAGTGTTGCAGGGGAGTGAAGATACCACATCAACGTACGGCATTGTGTGGGATTCAACGGCAACCACCAGTGCTAGTCACAGTGCATTTGCGGTTGCTCGTGATACTTCAAGTAACTACGCAACTTCGACTAGCGTTTCGTTTACTGTAGATAATGTGAGCACAGCTATTTCGGCTGTTGCCACAACAACAGCTTCTACCACCGCAACGATTACTTGGACGACTGACGAAATTGCTTCAACAAAAGTAAATTTTGGCATTATCTCAAGTTATGGAACTTCGACGCCAGAGACGGACACCTCACCACGCACAACGAGCCACTCTGTAACGTTGACTGGACTCAAAGCGTGCGCGCGATATTACTACAATGTTGAGAGCACCGACGCTTCATCAAATACAGCAACCAGTAGTGCCGCGACATTTCGCACAATCGGTTGCACTGGAGGGGCGGTAGTATCTTCGACTGGCGCGGGTACTATTACAACTACAGCAGGAGGCACACTCACAGAAGGCAGGCTTACGCTCACTGTACCAACGTCCTTCACTGCAACATCAAGCTCAGCAACGTTCCAAGCGCATCTTTTAGACGGCACGTCTTTCTTTGCTTCTGCGGGTACGGTGAGCGGTAAGACGCGTGCAGGAAGTACCGTATATAACCTTGTTGCACTCACTGATGCGACGACGACACTCGCTACATTTTCAACCGCTCTTACTGTAACGCTTTCCTATACATCGAGCGATGTAGTTGGAATTACTGAGACATCGCTTCTTATCTACCGTTACGATAGTTCCACATGGAGTGCGCTTTCTGACTGTTCGGTCGACACGGGAGCTAAAACAGTTACATGCAGCACGACCGCATTTTCAGATTTTGCTTTGTTTGGTACGACCGAATCGTCGAGCAGTTCGAGCACTAGTACAAGTGGTGGGCTCCTTTGGTGTTCTGGTCCAATGTCACCAGGATGGAACAGTAGCCTGCCTGAAGGTGGTTGTCAGGGATCAGTAGCTCCTACACTGCCTCTGTATTCTGTTCCAAAGAACACAAACAACGACAGCGTCTCTAACACTGTCGCAACGAGCACACCAGAAAAACATATAGTCGCGGTAAATTCTCAGACGGCACTATTTACTCGTTCTCTGCGTGCTGGTTCTATTGGAGAAGATGTACGCCAGTTACAAAAATTTCTCAACGCGCAAGGTTTCATACTGGCACCGCGAGGCAGTGGTGCATTAGGGAGTGAGACGAACCACTTTGGTCCAATGACCTATAACGCGTTAGTTAAGTTCCAGGAAGCGCACGCTACTGATATTCTCGCGCCTCTTGGTCTTACTCGTGGAACTGGCATACTTGGCACCGCAACGATAGCTTTCATACAAAACTTAGTAGCTCAGCCTTTGTCACAATCCTCTTCCGCTCGATAGTCTTGAGTATGTGCAACTAATATGGCTTGCAAGCGGAGCAAGGCATAAAATCGTGACTGATCTCACCTCGTCTTTTTTATCGAATGCTCCGCAGGTAACTAAGGTTGCCTGCGTTCGCATCCTCGGAAATGAATCCCGATACAAGATCGGGATTCATTTCGCTCGAATGCTCCGCAGGTAGTACAATGGGGCATACTTACTAATAAAAAATACATATGGGAAATAACAGTCATGGCGTAAGTTCGCTCAAGAAACACAAGAGTCCTCACAAAACTGCAAAACGCCTTGCGGCAAAGAAAGTGATGCTCGCCGCAAAAACAAGCAAAAAGAAAAGAAAGTAACCTGCGTTCGCTCCAATGACGAATGAGTTAATGCAAACTCCTTTTGCATACCTTTAGGTATTAATAGAGCCTTGTTCAGAGTATAATCCTCTACATGGATAGTGTTTTTGTGGAGCTTGCCGTTATGCTTTCGCTTGCCTGCGTCATTGGGTATGTGGCGATGCGATTTCGACTACCTCTGGTTATGGCGTATCTCTTGGCAGGAGTTGCATTGTCCGCGTTGAGCTTTTCAGGTTCAACGATTCTCCATACACTGCCTGAGATAGGTATTGCATTCGTTTTGTTTTTGATTGGGATGGAGCTCAATTTGAGTGAGATTCGCTCTTTGGGTCGCCCGATTATTTTTGCAACTCTTTTTCAGATTGTTCTCTCTTCAGCGGCTGGTTTTGCCCTCGCAACATTTTTTGGTTTTTCGGGAATAGAAGCTGGGGTCTTAGGTATCGCGCTCGCGTTTGCTTCTACGATTGTCATCGTGAAGATGCTTTCTGAAAAGCGTGATACAGCGTCTCTCTATGGAAAGCTCTCCATAGGCATTCTTCTTATAGAAGACTTGGTTGCCATCATTGCAATGGTTGCTATTACGGAAAATATTATTTCCTATGGATTTAGTACAGCGGTGCTGATACCTCTTGCACTCTTTGCAGTCAAAGCAGCTGGGTTGATTGGTATCGCATTTCTTATATCTCGCTATATTCTACCTACATTATTTAATGGCGTTGCAAAATCCATTGAGCTTTTGTTTTTAACGGCGATTACTTGGTGTTTCATTTTTACTTCAGTCGCGGTTTTAGCTGGTTTCTCTGTTGTTATTGGTGCGTTTCTTGCTGGCGTTGCGCTTGCTTCTTCCCCATATCAAATCCAGATTCAAGCTAAAGTAAAGCCAATCCGAGATTTTTTTGTTGCGTTGTTCTTCATATACATCGGCTCCCAAGTCAACCTTGTGGGTATTAGGGATTCCTTGCCGATGATTATTGGATTTACAATACTTGCGCTCTCCGTGAAGCCTTTTGCGTATCTGTTTGGATTAAGCTTTTTCAAATTCAGAAAACGCACTCTTTTCCATACATCTTTAAATATGACGCAGGTGTCGGAGTTTTCCCTCATCATTGTCCTCCTTGCTGTTGAGCATGGCTTTGCTTCTGAGTCGGCACTTGCTGTTATTGCGGGCTCCGCGGTGCTCTCCATTATGATTTCGTCTGTACTTATAAATCATTCGGAGTCCATCTATAGATTCACGAAGCCTTTTGTTGCGAGGTTCCAAAGTCGGGAAGCGGTTGACATGCTTCCTGATGCAATTCTTCCTCAGCTTTCAAAGCATGTAGTTGTTATTGGTGCAGACCGTGTAGGCAAGGCAGTTATTGAATATTTGAGAAAGGCGAACATAGAAATGCTTGTGCTAGATTACAATCCAACCACGGTTCGACGACTTAGAGATCAGGGATATCACACGCTCTATGGTGACATAAGTGATCCTGAAATAATTGAAAATCTTCAACTTGAAACTGCGCACCTTATCATTTCGACCGCGAGTGGAATGAGAGATAGTTTGGCACTTCTTGATGCGTGCCAAATCAAAAAAGTGAAAGCCCAAGTGGTAGTTCGAACAGTAGATGCTGACCAAGAGCAGACCCTTAAAGAAGCGGGAGCTGACTATGTTATTTTCCCGGAGCGTGTATCTGGCGACTTTCTTGTTTCAAAACTTGAAGACGAATGGCCGAACTTACATTTTTCCTAATATATCAGCAAGGATCTACTTCATCACTTGTGTGCCACTAACACGGTCTCTAGGTGAAGCGAAACCTATTGACATTTCCGTTCAATTATGGAACAATAATATCCATGGAAAACATATCAACAAATGTAGAGACAGAGAGTAATTGCAAGTGCGTATGTGCACATAACCCAAAGTGCATAATGTGCGCAGCTGGCTTGTGTCCTTTGCGATAAGTTTTTCTTGAAAAGAAAAGGTCGGAGCACCTTAACTTAAGGAGTACTTTTATTTTATTAGATGTGAATGCGGGAAAGGTTTCTATGAGTGACGGCGTATGCTCAGGTTGCATTTGACAGGCTACACGTTGAGAGTATAGTACTTCCTTAACAAAAAAAGCAGAATTATAATTTATAAAATCATTATGTCTACACCAGAAAGATTTAACAGTGCCAATGACGAGGTGTACGGAGGACGAAGAATGACTCCTATCGCACGAGCTGAAAGTATTGCAATACCGCGGTATCTTGGTTCCGAAGGAAGGAGGGCTCAAAATTTGGTTTATAGACCAGGAGAAACTGGCGGAGTAAATGTTCAGCAGACATCTTTTGGAATGAATGAATTCTCAAATGGTACTGCACGCGCGCTTGGTACAACTGGTGATGTTGTGTTGGCACCGTTTCATTGGTTAGTTCGCGTTGGTGCGACTATAATTTCAGAAATGGAAAAAGCAAAGAAAATGTATGTGGGTGGTGTCGTATCAAAGATTTCTGAGTGGCAAACTCCATGGGGAAGAGTTGGAGCACAATTGATGACACCAGTTATTGCAGGAGCTTTTGCTCTAGCGGTTGCGCAAGGTGTCGTCTGGGGAGGACTTAAGGGAACATATGGATTGCTTAAAGATAAAGCTCAATCATTCGTCGCTCATTTGTCGGACAATGGAGAAACATATTTCCAGTCCGCAGCAAAATCCTACACAGGCCACACAGCTCACTAGGCACGAAGCGTTCTGCGTTCTCAAGTCGAACTAGCACTAGTCCTGATAAGAAAAAAACCGCCCTCAAACAGAGGGCGGTTTTTTATTTTTCAGTGATAACTACACGCTTCCCCCTGTATAGTATAATCTAACGACCGTTAGATTATACTATACAGGGGAATATACAGAGGAAATTGTGATTTTGTCTGTTGCGCGTTCAGTAAAGATGTCACCTTCGGATACATTTCTAGATGGTATGCAGTAATAGATAGTTACGTTGTTTTGTTGTATATTAAAAAAAATCATTTCATGACTAAACAAACAAAAATCGTTGCAACACTTGGTCCTGCGAGTACTCACCCGAAAGTCATTGAGGCCATGATCAATGCAGGAATGAATGTTGCTCGCATTAACTTTTCACACGGCGACCACCAAGAGCATGGAGAGAGGATAGATAATGCACGGAGTGCTGCCACTTCAACGGGCCAGCCTATTGCCATTCTTCAAGACCTTTGTGGTCCTAAAATTCGCATCGGTGATTTTTCTGAAGGTGCAGTTGAACTTAAGAAAGGTGATGCGTTTACGATTACCACACGAAAAGTAGTGGGGAATAAAGAGGTTGTTTCAGTGAGTCTCTCGTCTCTTCCTTCTTGTGTTCGTGCTGGCATGAACATTATGCTTGAAGATGGTAAGTACATACTCAAGGTAGTGAAGGTTGAGGGAACAGATGTTCACACAAAGGTAGTTGCGGGTGGTCACATACGAAGTCGCCGGGGCGTGAATGTGCCCGGAGCAATGCTTCCTATTGGTGCCATGACCGCAAAAGACAAAAGTGACCTTGCGTTTGGACTCACCAAAAATGTCGACATGGTGGCACTTTCGTTTGTTCAAACCGCAAAAGATATTACTGACCTCCGTAAAATTCTTGTTAAGGAAAAAAGTCAGGCTCTTATTTTTGCAAAAATTGAAACGCAGGCGGCGATAGATAATTTAGACGAGATTGTCGCAGTGACCGATGGCATTATGATTGCTCGTGGTGATTTAGCAGTGGAAGTACCAAAAGAAGATGTGCCACTTCTTCAAAAGAGAATGATTCGTATGTGTCGCAAGCTCGGCAAGCCGGTTATTACCGCAACGCAAATGCTCGACTCAATGACGGAGAGTCCTGTGCCAACGAGAGCTGAAGTTGCTGATGTTGCCAATGCTGTCTTTGACGGTACTGATGCGGTGATGCTTTCGCAAGAATCTGCGGTAGGTGATGATCCCGCGCTTGTTGTTCGAACTATGGCTAGCATTGCAATGCGGGCAGAGACGAGCGATTTCTACCGAGAAGCAATGGAAAAGCGTCGCCCTATGAGTGAAGTTACAGCGACTGATGTCACAACACTCTCTGCAACATACGATGCACATCTACTTGGTGCTAAGGCAATCGTTGCTCTCACTGAGACGGGGAGTACTGCCCGCATGCTTGCTCGACATAAACCACATCTTCCTATTGTTGCACTTACTCCGCATGTCGCTGTTGCCCATCAACTCAATATCTCCTTTAGTGTCATTCCTGTTGTGGACACAAGTAGGGTAAAGCAATTTGAAGATGCAATAGCGCTCGCAAAACAAATGCTTCTTGCACAAAAGTGTGCGAAGAAAGGGGACACCTTCATACTGGTTGCCGGACTTCCTTTTGGTAGTACAGGGAGTACAAACACCTGCAGTATTCAGGTTGTGTAAAAATATAGTATGGATAAAAATTCTTTTACACCAAGTGAAGAGTCTCTTGATAAGAAAGGATTTAACAGAAGAAGGTTTCTTGGTTGGGGTCTAGCGACAGCTGGAGCTGTTGCTGTAGGAGTCGTTGGTGAGAAAGTAGTGCGTACAGCAAATGAGAGCGCTCGGAAGGAAGAGGCATTAAAAGATATTACTGAGAGTCTTCACAAACTAACATCGCAGTTTGGACTCCGACCCGAGGAGAATGCCATTGTCGTGAATCCAGAAAAGCAGGAACTCTATGTTATACAAAACAACAAGATTATAGAAATATATCCAGTATCAACAAGTAAAAATGGTGTCGGTACACAAAAAGGAAGCGAGAGAACGCCGTGGGGAACTCACAGGATAAAAGAAAAGATAGGAGATGGAGCACCTGAAGGAGCGGTGTTTGTTGCACGCGAGCAGACTGATCGTGTGGTTGATATCATAAAAAATCCTATCGACACTTCTGAAGATGTAGTAACCACGCGCATCATGTGGCTTCAAGGTGAAGAACCAAACATAAATAAAGGAGAAGGCGTTGATTCGCACGCTCGCTATATTTATATACATGGAACACAGGAGGAAGGTCTTATTGGGAGCCCTGCCTCACATGGATGTATTCGAATGAAGAATAAAGATGTTGTAGAGCTTTTTGATTCAGTGCCTTCTGGTACGCTTGTTGAAATTCAAGCAAGAGAATATTGCGAACCAAGGTTATGAACTAGACTCCGTATCTTTGTACTTCAAATGATGTGAGTCGTAGCGTTTCTTAAGTGCAGAGTCATCGCCGTATTTCATGAAAGATTTTTCGTGTTCCGATGGAATATAGCCACGCGTTTCTAGATGGGCTATTGCGCAAAAATGACTCTCGGTTCTTCCTGCGATAGTTGACGCATAATGTAACCATCCATTCACATATCCGCAGTAGGCGCAGTTTAACTTTTCAAACCATGAAAGATACGGAAGCTTTTCTCTGTCAGTGATGCGTATGTAGCGAGAGCGCTTTACACAGGGTATTCCGTATATGGGGAAGGCTATTTGGTGGTATATCTCAAAAAAGATATCTGCGATGACAACAGGAATTATCATAAGCAGGGTTAGTGGTACTGCAATAAAATAGTAAAGCAGGGGGTTCTTTGATCCTCGTTTTGTAGGTTCTGGGGTTAGATGCATATCATGCATGAATAAAGTTATTTTATAAAGACAAAGCAATGGTTTCCTTAACTTTGTCTACCATTTGATCCATTGACCAGTTTGATTTTACCAAATAATAGGCCGAAGTGTCTTCTTCGATTTCTTTCATTATCATTTTATCATCAGCGCCAAGATTGGTGAGGAGTATAACGGGAACACTCTTACCCCACTCGTTTTCTGATCGTAGTTTATGAAGCATGGTCATGCCATCCATCTTTGGCATCATGAGATCAAGAAGAATTAATTGTGGTTGTTCACGAATGGCGACGGCGAGCCCTATTTCACCGTCTTTGGCATCAAATACAAGAAAGCCTTCCCGTGTGAATTTGTCACGAAGTGCATTGCGAAGTGAAATCTCATCCTCAACAATTAAAATTGTCTGTCGTGTAATTTCCGTGGTCATTTTTATGCGTGACTGAGAGAGGAGTGTATATCGGCAACAATGGTGTCGAGTCGATTTTCTGCCTTCACATAGTATTTATTTACCCCCAGCCGTATGTAGGTTTTCACTAAGTCTGGGTCTGCGGTATTTGAGACAACAAAGATAGGTATTTTGCTCCAGTGTCCAGCATTTCTTTTGAATTTTGTCACAAAATCAAGTCCATTTTCTTCCCCAACCAAATTGTGGTCGAGCCATATGGCGTCAACCTGTTCTAAGTCTTCGACATGCTTGAGTGCTGTTTTGACGCTATTCAAGGTTATGCCTCCCGATTTGCTCTTCTTGAGGTCAGAACTAAAAGCTTTCTCGACACTTCGGGATGTAAGAACACGGATGCCTTCTTTTTCGAGCTTAGCTTTAATGACTCCAAGGAGAGATTGTTCATCCTCGAGCACTAATATCGTTCTATTTTTTTTAGATGTACGCTTCATATAGTAAAGATGTTATTTATTTTTTTCTAATAATTTGCACGGCAACTCCACATAAAATGTGGTACCTGTGTTTTCTTCTCCCTCGACGTAATTTGAGGAGGGCGATTCAAACCAGATTTTTCCTCCAGAGTTATCAATGATTGCTTTTGCGATATAGAGTCCGAGGCCGGTACCTTCGGTATCTTTTTCGCGTACATTGTCTGCTCGGAAGAGTTTTTGAAATATCTTGTGTTGCTGATTTTTAGGTATGCCATAGCCTGTATCAGTAATTGTGAACAGGAGGCACTTCTTTTGATTGGTAAGAGTGAGGGAGATTTCTATTTTTCCTTTTTCAGGTGTGTATTTAATAGCGTTTGAGAGTAGGTTTTGTACAACCATTCGTAGGAGTTTAGGGTCAACTTGTATGAGGGGAATGTTTGTTCCAAGTGCTGGGAAAACAGTAATACCTTTTTGAATAATATGAGGCATTTGTTCGTCCAGAACACTTCGAACGAGTAGGGGAATGTCTGTTGGCTCAGGCTCAAAGATGAATGTCCCAAGATCCATACGAGAGACGCTTAAGAGTGCATTCACGAGCCCAACCATGCGCTGATTACCTCGGTATACCTCGTTGAGGTATTTTTCCTGTTCAGCGTTTAGTTTTCCCACATCACCTGTTAGAAGCATTTCCGTGTACCAGTTGATAGTAGAGAGAGGTGTGCGGAGCTGATGAGAGGCAAGCGAGACGAACTCTGTTTTTGCTTTGTCGATTTCTTTTTCTTTTGTAATGTCTCGAAATGTTTCAACTACTCCAATAATTTCACCATCGAGCACAATTGAGTTAACGATGCTACTTGAAGGAAAACGGGTTTTATCTTTGCGAATATAGTAAAAGGGATTAGTAAGGTCTGCGACCACCACTTCTCCGCGGAGCACTCTGTTTAGGATTCTTTCATTAAAAGGAACTACTTCGCCTTTTTCGTCTTCTCGAGGTACCACCGCAACAATGCGTTTACCTAAAACTTCTTTAGATGACCAACCGAGCATTTTTTCAAATGATTGGTTTACATAGGTTATCTTTCCTTCCTTGTCGACGACGACGAGTCCATCGCCGATGCTCGCGAGTATCGCCTCGTCCACGGCTTTCTTTTTGAGTATTTTTTCTGAATCTCTTTTCTGATCATCTAAAACATTAAGAAGGGCGGCTTGGGAATCTGCAATTTCTTTTTTATGTGCTAACTCTTTGTCCATGAGAATGTTTGCGATGACGGGTGTCATAGAAATCTGACTACATTAGTGCGATGAGGCTTTAAGTGCAGCGAGTTCCTTTTTTAACTCTATCATCTTCAATTCTCTCCCAACCATCACCTTGTTTAGAGATTCTAAGTCTCGCACCCTATCTGCAATCTCTCCAGTGCGCTCCGCCACCTTGAGTTCAAGCTCAGTAGTATATTCAGCCAGCTTTTGCTCCAACTCCTTTCTAACAGTGATGTCTTCCATGGCCAAGACAATCATGTGTGCTGTATCAATGTCTATTTGCCTGGCGTTGAGCAGAATAGTTTTTTCTCCGATTTTTTGGAATGAGTGCTTTACCTCATAGTCTTTGACTACCTTTTTCATTGGCAGAATTTCTTCCAATAAGCTTTTGAGGAGTGGGATGTTCCACTGCCCGTTTCCAAGCTCGTAGAGGAGTACACCTTCTGTCTGTTCAGGAGATACTTGGAAATTTTGATAAAAGGTAGGATTTGCCGAAACAACCCGAAGATTGGAGTCGAGAATTAAGAATGACTCCCTCGCCACTTCAACGAGTGTTTTCATGTAGTGCAGGGCGAGCTCCTGGGACTCTTTTGATCCATTTGTGTTTGTTTTTGTATCACTCATATTTCCAACGCTTTATTAACTCGGGGTCCGGTTTCGATTAAATATTTTCCTTTCGGCGCGCTGCTTTTGTCGGTATTATGGCTAATAAGCTTGTTTTTTTAAGACTGTACTCTCATAGCCGTACATACCCGATAACTATTACAAACATTTCTAGTTGTGCACGAAAAACCAAATGGAAGATTTAGCGCACTATGTGGATCGGAGCTCTAAGTGCATTCATGGAGAAACGCTTTTTTGCCTCTCTATTTCAGCTAGTCGCTCGTGTTCTAAGGCGGAAGCTTCATGTGCAAGGTGAGCTTTTTCTTCGGCACGGCGCGCTTGTTCATCAGCTTCTGCCGCCGCTTTGTCTATCTCTGTTGCATCCATGGTGTTCACTATTAACTAAGTTTCAGCCCTATGACTGTAGTAAGTAAAAGAACGATACCAATCGCTATGGCTGCTACTGCCACTACGATTCCAAGTATTCTATTGGGATAAAAGTGATTAATGCCAAATCCTAGAAAGAAAACAATTTCGCACAAAGTAAGTAATGACATGTTAGTTATATAAGTTAATAAATTACATCCCCAGCTGGAGCCGTTTCATTGTCGTTAGTATTACTTCTTTATTGCGGTCGTGTGTGTATGTAATTCCTATTGTTTTGGAACGGCTTCTTGTGTGTAGGGTGAAATATTAATAATTTAAATACACCCTTGCAGTAAATATATTATGACAACAGTAATTAATACTCCTCCAAGTAATACTAATGGTAGCGATAGTGGCGCCGGTTGGGTTGTCGCAGTCGTACTCATTCTTGTAGTGCTCGTTGGTGGTGTGATTTTATATCAGAATGGTGTTTTTAGATCCGCTGTACCGAAGGATGCCATTATTAATGTGACCATTCCTAATCCTGTTACCCCAGCTCCAAAAGCTGATACACCCGCTCCTTAGTAAAAATTGGACAATAGAGAAACGAAAAACCTCACATCATCGATGCGGGGTTTTTGGTTTTGGTGTAGCGGGGGGGGGGGCTCAGCTAAACACTTGAAATCTGTTATTATTACGAGGTATTTAACTTATATATCCAAACTTGTATGTTTAACGAATTCAAGGCATTTCTTTTGCGAGGTAATGTGGTCGATTTGGCAGTCGGTGTCGTGGTGGGAGCAGCCTTTGGAAGCATAGTGACTGCTTTGGTGGCCGACCTACTTACTCCTTTTATAGCTGCCATTGCGAAAGTTCCTGATTTTGGTGGAATGGTATTTACCCTCAATGGTAGTCAGTTTAGATACGGGCATTTTATCAATACTCTTATATCATTCATTCTTGTGGCTGGTTCGGTATTTTTCTTTGTGGTTAAGCCGATGAATGTGCTGAGTGCTCATGCACTTAAAGACACTCCAGCTGATCCTGCAACAAAAAAATGCACTGAGTGTCTTTCAAAAATACCTGCAAGTGCTCGTCGCTGTGCGTTCTGTACGCAAGTACTACCCTAATTTGTATGGCTACTGAAGGTCCTCAAGACAATGCTGCGGAAAGAGGTTTTGAAAATATTCTTACCCGACAAGAGATACTTTCAGCTATTAGTACCTATTGCGAAAATCCTACAATAATAAAGGAGTTACGTGACAAGGATGGAGTATATCTTCTAGAAGTTAAAGGAGTTCGTAAGATAGAAAGAGATAGCGCTGAGTACATCTATCAGAGAAAAGGGGATTTTCCAAATGGTAGCAAATCATCCGTGACCAGTATTATGGTTGTTCCTCAGTTGGGGTGGCCCGAAATTGTTTCAGAGTATGATGCTGTGACGAAAAAATGGATAGTGTAACTAAATATGAATAAAAAAACACTCATCAGTTTTGTTGTCGTTATCGCCGTAGTCATTGTGGGAATTTTCTTTCTTACAAGAGACACTAATAAAGTAGTGTCTACGATATCCTCAGAAGAGACCGCTACTTTCAACGGGAAAAACACCAGCTTCACGATTGAGGGAAGTGAAGTGGTTTTAGTGCAGGGAGTTTCAGAAGTTTCAGTGGTGCCAGACTCTGCTTCAAAAACAACGACACGGTATTTTGGAAACGAAGCGAGAGGTGATTTGAATGGAGACGGCTTAGAGGATGTCGCTTTTCTCGTTACGCAAGACACTGGAGGTAGTGGACTTTTTTACTACGCAGTTGTTGCACTCAAAACTGGAGCGGGATACAAAACTACCAACGCGTTTCTTGTTGGCGATAGAATTGCGCCCCAATCAACCGAAATATACTCTGATTCAAAAGAGCTTCATATAAATTTTGCAGAGCGAAAGGTGGGCGAGCCAATGACTACTCCGCCGTCTGTTGGAGCTGTTCTCCTTCTTAAGGTCACTCTTGAAGGAGTGCTGGAGGGATTGATGGAGTAGATTATTTATTTCTTGTTCTTTTTCTGTACTGTTGCCACGCTAAAAGAAACCATGTCGCAGTAACGATGCTTGAGGCGACCGTTGAGTTCCACAATCCAAGAGTTGCATAGACAACACTAAAAACTGCAAGCACAGTGCCGGTGAGTAGGCTTGAAGAAAGAGCTGGTTTATCTTTTCCAAAAACAGAAGGGAGTAGGGCAATAACAAAAATATATTGACCAACTGAGAGAACAATATCTTGCCAGTGCATAGTAGAATTATACATTTTTATTTAAGCGTAGCTTTGTAATGAAACCAACACGCCTTTACTGTGGTTTAGTGTGTAATACATATGTCCTACAAAGCTGTCACGAAAACTCTAACCTATCAGACAAAGCATCGTTTGGAGTTTATCAATATTACTCCCGAGGTTGATTTATTTGTTGCAGATTCAGGAGTGCAGACAGGTACACTCACACTTCAAACACATCACACGACGTGTGGCTTGTGGGTGAACGAAGATGAGCCAAATTTGATTGGACCAGCCACGACCCTCGGGTATGTGCCTGACTTACAACGAGTGCTTGACCGTTTTGCTAGCCCTGCTGAAACATATGGTCACAATGATATTCGTGATGTTAATAATCCAGAAGGGAAGCGACACACGCATCTCTGTGTGCCTGACGAAAACGGAGTGAGTCAAGAATGCGTTAATGGGCATGCACATGCACAAGGGTTAATTATTCCCAGCTACCTGACGCTTATTATTGAGAACGGGAAGGTGATTAGAGGAGTATGGCAACAGATTCTTTTAGTTGAACTTGACCACGACCGAACTCGCGCACTGACCATGCTAGCGCAAGGAGAAGTGTAGATAGTCTGAGTATTAGGACTCCCTCTAGCTATTGTTAGTTGCAATGCTTCAGAAAAGTATGAAATAATATATGGCATGAATATACATTCTCTGAAAAATAAAAAAATAGTATACAGCATATTGGCGTTGGTTCTTGTTGGTGTGCTCGGTTTCTTTGCCCATCAACAATTATTGAACATACACCGTGAGATCATTGTACAAATGGTTTCAAAGCATGCACGTGCATGGCAGACAGGAGATGAGGAATTATTGGCCTCGTTGTTGCATGAAAATATGGTTTTTGCGTATCCCGGAAGACGATTGAGTAAGGAGCAGACACTTGAAGATTTGCGGTTTTTTAGGGATGCATACACAGATACAAAAGTGTACATCCATACTATTGTTGTTAACGGGGATGACGTTGCCGTTGAGTGGCAGTTTGCCACAACAAAGAAAATAACTGGCAAACGTGAGGTGGTAAGCGATGCAATCATTGCTAAAGTTCAGAATGGGAAATTTATTCTTTGGAAAGAATATTTGGATGGACGCGTGAAAGGTCTTCAGGCAGAAGGCACCCTAGAACTTGAAGAGGGTGGTGAGCCGTTCCCTTGGCCGCATAAAATAGAGGTTAGATCTCTCTAATCGGTTACGACTCGCCTTGCGTTATTCTTGAATTTTGTTGTTGAGCCTATCTCACGGGGTATACTTTTTATATGAGGAAAGTATTGGTAATCATTGGCGTGCCAGCTGTATGCGCATTGTTGGCAGTAGTTGTTTATTTTGTACCTATTCTTAAGGGAGAGTGCTACAAAGTTCCTGATTATTTAAAACCTATTGCAGGCTCGCAAGGGTATCGCATCTGGTCTGGCGACATACTCAAAAGTTTTGATCACAAAAACCGACCAGTGTGTGTACCTCAAGGTTGGGAAGCTGTTGGTGCCATAGAGACGGGGGCGGGGTGGGCGAAATTTGAGACGAAATTGACAGGCGTTCTTATTCGCTCCGATGCATTCACACTACAGAGTATTCAGCCAAAACAGAGCATGTATAAGGTAGATATTTTATATCCCGTAACCACAACAGAAAGTTCGATACGGCGATATGTTGCCATTATTGAGAATGCATTCAATCGCACAGGGAAATTGTTTAATGACGATCCTAAAGAACAACGAGTTCAACATGTCGTTCTTATTACTGCAGGCCTTGCTGGAAATGCAGACGAAGATGCTACATATGTGTATCCAGATCCAAGCGCAAGAGTTAGTGCTTTCGTGCGCACACAGAATAGTCTTCGTGGAGAGGAACTTTTCATTCACGCAGTAATGCACCTTTACAACAGGCATCAGAGTGGCGCACTCCCGTATCAAAAGTTGCAGTCGCCGTTCGCAGAAGAAGATTGGCAGGAGGTTGAGGCTACTTGGGCAGAAACAGCATTTACCACTTCCGCGGAGCGATCAGGGCGTATTGTGTATCTCTACGGTGTTCATACAGCAGTGAGAACTGGAAACTTTTCACTGATCAAAGAAGCGCCTTTCAATGATCAAAAGGCTTTTGAGAAAATTAGACAAAGTGTAATTGTTGCGCCCAACTCTCCGAATCTCGATTATCAGTATGGACATTATGTGCTCGCTCCACTTTCGATGCTTGCGGTTGATGGAATGTTGCAGGAGTCAAATACTCACACTAGCGTAGAAAAAATTCTTACTGATATTCATGCAGGGAAAGCTAGTAATTTCTTTGATGAGCTTCAAAAAACGCTTTCAAAGGAAGAGGTTCAACGTGCTCGGGGTTGGTTTGAAGGGACAGAAACTATACCGAGCAGTGTAATCAATTCGGTCATTACTGCTTATAAATCTCAGTAGTTGTATTTACACTAGAGCAGGAAAGGAGATGTGGGTATGGTATTCGTGATAGAATCGACACTACCGCTATGAATGCCACCGATGTATACCGAGAGTTAAAGGCAAAGTCTATAGGTGCATCTCGCATTTTTCATCGAGAGCTACTGATTGTTGATTCTACAGTTTTTGATGAATACGAAGTGCATTTTGTGAAGGTTTTTCATGCACTCAACAGAAAAACAAACTATAGAACGCCAGGGACATTTAGACATATTCACGCAATAAAATCTGGTTCCTTAGTTGAGGTTCACTATGATTTTGGAAACCTTAATAAATTTTTTGTTATGGCTGTTCCTCACTTTTTTTTAGACATGGTGCCTTATTTTTTATATCATTTAGTTACATTTAGAAAGCCTTATAGTATTGATGCGCACGTTCTTGAATCACAAATACATAAAACATAAGCTCCGTCAGGA
Source organism: Patescibacteria group bacterium (assembly GCA_004322365.1). Taxonomy (GTDB): domain Bacteria; phylum Patescibacteriota; class Minisyncoccia; order Phycocordibacterales; family Phycocordibacteraceae; genus Phycocordibacter. The sequence continues at coordinate 68,724 of SCTS01000005.1, read as the reverse complement.
GATTTTTTAAAAAGTGTTTTTTCTAAAATCTATTTTAGTCCGTCGAGTTGATTTACGGTAGACCACTGAGTGTCTGTCTTTTCATTTACTTGTGTAGTGCTATTTTCTACAGTTGCTAACTCTTCAAGGTAGAGCTCTTTTTCGCGTGCCATCCGCTTTCTTATGCCGAAGAGATCAAACATAGTTTTGTATTATTGGAATACGGCAAGTATGGCATTCACGATAGGTGTGAGAAGTGAAAGAATGAACAGAATGAGGTTTATAAAAAATTGAACTATTTGTACAATGAGAGAAAAAAACTGTTGAAATAACTGTACGAAATCCATAGAATATAGATTATTTTTTTTCTAATAAAGCTAATATTTTATCCAGCTTTTCGATTTCTATTCGACTGAGGTTTTTTTGTAACGCCTCAATTTCTTCTTTAGCTCTTGTATTAGTTTCGTAGTCTGCTTCGGCGTGATGACGGTCGCGCTCTGACTGGCGATTTTGCGCCATCATGATGATAGGTGCGGCATATGCTGCTTGAGTTGAGAAGATAAGATTGAGAAGTATGAAGGGGTAGACATCCCAACGCTGAACAACTCCTATGATATTTAAGGTTATCCATGTAGCAACAAAGACTGTTTGGATGGTGATGAATTTCCACGAGCCCATCCCTGTTGCCAATATGCTTGATAGTCTATCGCCAAAAGTTAAAGCTTGCGTATGTTTTTGATGCCATGTAGTCATATGAGTCCTCAAGAACAAGATACCATGCGTACATTACTTCAAAAGTATTTCAAAATTTTATCAGGTTTTATTCAGAGACGCCATTTCGATGGCCGTTTCTGCAGCCTCTTTCCCTTTGTTCATTATCCCAGTGGACCGAACTTTAGCCTGTTTTAGGTTGTTTGTAGTGAGTACGCCAAATATTATCGGTATACCTACCTTGAGAGATACTTCAGTAAGTCCAGTTGCAGTAGCGTGGGCAATGTATTGATCGTGAGAAGTTTCTCCTTTAATGATACATCCGAGTGCAATAATGGCGTCAGGTTTCTTTTGAGAAAGCATGAGGCATGCATAAGGTAGTTCGAAACTACCAGGCACTTCAAGAATCGTTATATTCTTTTTATGCACCCCTGACTCGCTGAGGGTTTTGAGTGCGCTCTCCAAAAGGGATGAGGTTATGTCGGTATTAAAACGGGAAACGGCAATACCAAAGGATAATTTTGATCCGTTATGTGTTGGTCTTTTTTTTGCGTAGTGCTTTCTTTGCATGTGGTTTTAGCGTAGCACGGAGAGCATATCTGGCCAGTATATCTATCTCCAAGTTTACAGCACTGTCTTTTTCGATGCTTCCAAGGTTTGTTCGTTTAAGAGTTTCTGGAATGAGGGCGATATGGATTGTGTTACTTTTCACTGTTTGTACTGTGACGCTTACTCCATTTATAGCCACAGAGCCTTGGGGGACAATGTAGTGCATTAGTTGCTGTGGTATACGAAGCGTGAGCACTCCGTTGACTTCGTTGTGTTTAAAGTCCGTGACATGAGCCACACTATCGACGTGTCCTGAGATAATGTGTCCATCAAGCAATGTACGAAGGGTGATGGACTGCTCTACGTTTACGACTCGACCTGGAATAAAGGTTTTTGCAGTTGTTCGAGAGCAGGTTTCTGGGACATACTGCACTTCAAAAAAAGTTTTACCCAATGCGGATATAGTTGAACAAATACCGTCAATAGAAATACTTTGACCCAACCGTAACCTCCATGCTGTTGGCTTTGAGATGCGCACTTCGTATAGTGACGAAACAATCTCGGCACTAAGTATTTTTTCAGTGTTCCTGATAATTCCACCGAACATATTTTTTAGTTAGTTTCTATACTATTCGTAAACAGCCGTATTGATTTCATTTCTTTGAAGATTCTTGCTGGTGTTTCGGCTATTGTTCCAGTGTCGCAGAGCACTCTCTCTAGTGCGGGTCGTTTGTTTTCGCCAGCAATGTAGACTACCCCTCCTGTAATATGCGTACGCAGAAAGGGAAGTGTGGAAGTTGCTCGGAGAGGTATTGGGTTTTTCCCTCGAGCATCGTAGCCAACGACAGCCTTCCTCTCATCTTCAAAAAGTATATCGAACATCCCGCTATCTTCTGGGTACGGCATGATGCCGGACGTATGGCCGTCAGCCCCCATGCCAAAAGTCGCGAGTATATGTCCACCTGGATTCTCTTTAATCCATTTCTCCCACGCACTGTTCATGGTCTCCGCAAGTGTCTCGACTCTCTCAAAGCGCATACTCGTATCAATAATGCGTGCGCCTCCGATCACTACATTTTTGTAGAACGATGTTTCTTTCAGAGATACGCAGTTATTTTCTTTTGGATTTTTTGTAAATCGTTCGTCCAAAACACCAAGGGTGAGATTAGATGTATCTTCAGGTGTAGCGGCATAGCTAAGTATCTCAAGTGCAGAGCCACTTGAGAAAAGTATAAGTAGTGGGGCGTTTCCTTCTTTGGCGATCAAGGACGAGAGGTATGTGCCGGCTTCTTGTTTCAATGTCTCCTCGTTGGGATTCCTGACTATTTCCATGTTTTTAATCCTATCATTTTCTTTCTGTATCCATATATACTAATAAGATCATGAAGCTTAGTCGTGAACGCGTTGGCGATGTATGTATTCTTTCTGAGGCAGTGTTGTGGGGAGCTTTTCCTGTCATTACCATCCTTTCTTTCACCTCAATCACGCCATTGGTGTCTCTAGGTTGGAGCACTCTTTTTGCGGCAGGAGTTTTTGGTGCTCTGCTGACCGTGCGTGGGAAATGGGCAGATGTATGGAATCCTCGCGCGATGAAGGATGTGCTTCTTACGGCGTTTGTTTTGGGATTCCTTTACTACATACTTTTCTTTTTTGGTCTGCAGTATACGAGCGCAGGGAACGCAAGCATTATTGCATTGTCGGAATTATTTTTTAGTTACTGTTTTTTTCATTTATTTAGAAAAGAACATATTCCACCAATCCACCTTATTGGAGCGGTGTTAATGATTTTTGCCGCAGGAGTAATTCTCTATCCCAATATACACGCATTCCAAATAGGAGATCTTCTTATCCTTGGAGCATCTTTGATTGCACCCTTCGGTAATTTATTACAAAGAAGGGCGAGGATAGAAGTGTCGAGTGAAAGCATTATGTTTGTCCGTAGCGTTGTTACAACTGTCGCAGTTTTTTGCCTTGCATATGCCTTCGGTACAAATCCTCTCAGTATTAATTTTGATGGCGGGATCGTATGGATTCTTTTGATTAATGGTATTTTTCTTTTTGGGTTCAGTAAAATTCTTTGGATAGAAGGCATACACCGTATTAGTGTTACGAAGGCAAATGCCCTAGCGAGTCTTTCACCTCTCGTTACATTACTATTTGCCTATGTACTTTTGAGTGCAGTTCCAACCGTATGGCAAGTTTTTGCATTCGTACCGATGTTTTTAGGTGTGCTGTTACTGAGTCAGCATAAACAAAAAACACCCGCACTGTAGGTGCGGGTGTTTTTTGAGTTAAAAACTATTTTGCCTTGCCGAGAATCTTGTACATACCCGTACTACATACGGTGCAGGTACCCTTCATAGCACGGCGGTCTCCGGTCTTACCCATAGCGACCTCCGAAGCATCCTTCATTTCACGCTTCTCCTTACACTTAACGCAATATCCTATAACTGGCTCCATAGTGTGGTGCTTATTTATTAAATAATTATACCCATTCATAGTATCATGGGCGCAAGGTATATAGCCTTAGTCGTATAATCAACCTTCTGTTCTACAAAAGACTTATGAAAGAAGCCACTTTTACAGAAAAAATACAGAATCGTTGGTCGCAGGTTGGTATGATTTGTGTTGGTCTTGATCCTGATTTTGCAGAAATTCCCGCTGTTCTTAAAGCAGAAAATTCGTCGATTGAAGAAGTGCTCTTTGCTTTCAATAGAGAAATTATAGACGCCACCGCTGATCTTGTGTGCGCGTACAAACCAAATATAGCGTTTTATGAAGCACACGGAGAAGCCGGAGCACGAGCCCTTGCGCGAACAGTGGCACACATCAGAGATGCGTATGCAGAAATTCCAATTATCTTAGATGCAAAGCGAGCCGATATTGGTAATACTAATCTTTACTATGTGAAGGCTGTGTTTGATGAGTTGGGGGCTGATGCCATTACTATCCATCCATATCTAGGGAAAGAGGCGGTTCAGCCGTTTCTTGATCGTAAAGATAAGGGGGTTATTGTATTAGTGAAAACTTCAAATTCGGGAGGGGGAGAATTTCAAAATTTAAAGGTTGCTGATTCTGGAGAGCCACTCTACAAGGTGGTGGCAAGAAATATCGCAAACTCATGGAATGCAAATGGAAATTGTAGTGTTGTTGTGGGTGCGACCTATCCTGAAGAGCTTGCCGAGGTGCGGACTATTATTGGCGACATGCCAATTTTGATTCCGGGAATTGGTGCACAAGGTGGAGATATTCAAAAGACAGTCATGGCAGGAAAAGACAGTAAGGGTTTTGGGATGATAATTAGTGCATCGAGAAGTATTATTTTTGCATCGAGCGGAGCTGATTTTGCACAAGCCTCACGAAAAGCAACAGAAGGTCTTGTTTCAGAAATCCAAGCTGTTCTGTAAGGGTATTTTTTGGTAAGAGAATGCGGGGTCAGGCGTCTTATATGTAGGTCTGATTGGCAGGCCGTTAATTCTAAAAGACACGCAGTACGCGTGCACACATAAAAATATGTACACTATCTCTAAACGTTTCGCCCTCGTAGCGCCAGTAGCATTAATTGTGCTCGGTTCTTTATTCATTAGTCCTTTTCTTGCTTCAGCAAATGAAAATGAAGGGAAGAAGAGGTCAGGTCCGCACGCTGTTGGTTCAGCGCTTGAAATTCGCATCGAAGATAACAATTCAGTACTTGTTCGTGGAGCAAAAGTCACTGCCGTATCTGGTTCAGTGATTAGTGCAGAGACTGCTTTTGGTGCAACAGTTCTCTCGTGGAGTGTTCGTACAAATGCAAACACTGTCTTTACTCATCGTGCTGATGGATCGTCATCGCTCTCTACAATCCTAATTGGTGACTATATAAGTTTCGGAGGAACACTCAATACAGGAACTTCAGGACTGACCGTAGACGCTAAGGCGGTTAAAGATTGGTCGCGTCCTGTACAGGTAGAGAATATTCGAGCACTTCACGGTAGCGTGCAAAGTATCGATGTAGTCAATATGAAGTTCATGTTAGCGAGCAAAGGTGCCGAAGGCGTTGTTACAGTTAAACTTGCAACAAGTTCCGTAATAACTAATGGTGATATTGCTCTTGCTTTCGCACAAATCAAGGTAGCTGATCAAGTAAAGGTTTCAGGTGCTTACGATAGTGCTACAAAAACTTTTACTGCCACAAAAGTCGGAATAGTGCGTGAGGATGTAAATGGACACAAAACATTCAAAGGAAGAATTCAATCTTTCAAGGACCGTTTCCATTTCGGCTTCTGGAAGTAACATCCTAGAAAGTTCTCCGTCTAAAAATAGAATAGGTTGCATATGCAACCTATTCTATTTTTAGTAGTGGAGAGCTACAATACGCTGAATGTTCTATATTGAAGATAACTATTAATTTATATGACTACTCCCACTGAACCTCTAATAGTTCGTGTGCGTGTGACGTCTGACACAAAGAAGAATGCTGTGAATGAAGGAAAGAAGGGTGTACTTGAAGTTAGCGTGAAAGATCCAGCTAAGAATAATCGTGCAAACGTACGGGTTTGTGAGTTACTTGCCGAGCATTTTGGGGTACCAAGGAAAAATGTGATTATCACGAAAGGTTCTGAGTCCCGTAGTAAGATGATATTAGTTTATAAGAGATAACTTCCAAATATGCACACAAATCTCAAAGCCAGCGGTTCGGTAATTTTAACGGAAGAGCTCCGTGAGTTTGTTGCGGAAAAGGTGCGTAAAATTGAACATCTTCTTGACTCTTATGATACGAGTACGATGGCGGATATAGAGCTTGCAACAACCACGCGCGGACAAAAAACAGGTGATGTATTTCGTGCTGAAATCAATGTGCGGTTTGCTGGTGGTTTTGTGCGCGCGGAAGCGATAGAAGAAACTCTCCATCACGCAGTTGAGGTAGTGGCTGAAGAGGCACGAAGGGAAATCCGAAAGACTTTTGAGCGCAAGCGCACGCTCATGCGCCGTGGTGCTACAAAAATAAAAGATTTTTTCCGAGGGTTTAGTGGCTCATGAAAGACGAGATTCTTTCTCTTTATTCTGCGCACATTACTGAACAAAAACAAAAGGTTTTAGATATTATTTCTATTTCAGGATTTGATGCTCTTATTATTTATTCCGGCACTCCACTTCGATACTATACCGATGACCAAGACGCACCGTTTCGTGCGTATGCACACTTTGCACACTGGACACCTTTGAACGAACCAGGTAATTTTCTTTTAATACACCCGAATATTAAACCGCTACTGATTCGTGTAAAGCCCGATGATTTTTGGCATGAACAAACTTCACTTAAAAACAATTTCTGGCTTTCAGAATTCGACTTCCGCGAAGTGTCCAATGCCGATTCAGCTTGGCAAGAGCTTTTGAATATGGAACCTATGAGGTCCAATATTCAGCGCATTGCATATATTGGCGACAACCCAGAGTGGACGAAAAAACGAGGGATTGTAGAGGATTGCATAAACCCGTCTGAACTCATTGCTTCTTTGGACAAGAATAGGAGCTTTAAGACTGAATATGAAATTGCATGTATCTCAAAAGCCAACGAGATTGCTGCCAAAGGTCACGCGGTAGCGAAGCAAATGTTCCTGACCGGTGCTTCGGAGCTCGCAATTCATCAGGTGTATATGTATGGCGTTGGTTGTACTGAAAAAGAGTTACCCTATGAAACCATTGTGGCCCTTAATGAGAAAGGTTCGACTCTTCACTATCAAGGAAAGCGTACAGAGATAAGGGGTGGTAAATCATTACTCCTCGATGCAGGCGCAAATTACCTCGGGTATGCATCAGATGTAACCCGTACATTTGTAGCACCTGATGCCGACCCTCTTTTTGCTAAACTTCTTGCCGGCGTTGAAACGCTTCAGCGGGAGCTTTGTGTTCTTGCGAAACCAGGACTTTCTTTTGTGGATTTACAAAAGGAAGCGCATAAAAAGATTGGAGACTTACTTTCTTCGCTCCGTATTTTGAATGTAAGCGGTGAGGAAGCGGTGAGCCTTGGACTAACTAAGGCATTTTTCCCGCACGGCGTTGGGCATATGCTCGGACTCCAAGTGCATGATGTCGGGGGAGTAAAAAAATATTCACAGCAGACTGTCGAGACGGAAAATCTACGAACGAATACGATGATGGAAGTTGGGCACGTGTTTACCATAGAGCCAGGTGTCTATTTTATTGAAATGTTGCTTCGTTCACACAGAGATGGCGATACCGCAAAACATTTTAACTGGGAGCTTATTGATCGCCTTGCGCCTTACGGTGGAGTGCGCATAGAAGATGATGTGTTGGTGATAGAAACTGGCATTCGAAATCTCACGAGAGAGTATCTCGATTAAGGTATGTGTTTTTAGCTCTATTGACACTTACCTCGGTGAAGGTATAATTTTTATGTAAAGGCTAATATATAGAAAATATGTCTACAGAAAGTCTAAAATCTGATGAGTGGTTTTACATCAGTCTTCCAACTCGCGAGCAAGCCCTCAGAGAGTTTACTGCCGTGCAGTCCAGACTTCAGCCAGGTCAAAAGGCGCGAATATACGAGGCTGGTCCAGAAGATTTTCAAATTTTGATTACAGATAATTAGTTCTATTTTTATACAAAAAATATGGGAGAGGGAAAGAAAGAAGAAGTACCTGATCCAAGCACTCTCAATCCATTTGATCCAAACCTTGAACCAGAAGTTGTAGACAGAATAGCCGCGCTTTTTATTAGTTTTGTACGCAAGCAGGGTGAATATCACCCAGAGGGAGGAAAAGGTAAAAAGATCACTCATCAAAAACCTAGCGTGTTAAAAACCCCTGTATAGTATAATTTAACGACCGTTAAATTATACTATACGGGGGTTTCTTAGCTTCAAGTAATGAAAGGTAGCTGAAATTACGAGCGTAGGAAGTCTGCGTAGTCCATTTCTTTTTTTCCTTCAGGAATGATGCGAGTAGGAGTGAAGGTTCCGTCTTCATATGTTGCGTCCATAATTTTGATGCGTATTTCTTTATCTCCTCTTTTTGTAAAGAAGTATGTTCCTGGCCAGCCTTCGTACGCACAGAACTTGAGATAATTTTGATAGGCGTCATCAGCGAGGTCAATGAGCCCATCTTCTTTCTTTAATTTTGGTGTGAAGGTTGCCTCTATGTGATTTTGCGCTTCTGCTTTGAGTGAGCCGTCCACAACAAGCGGAATGGATTCAGCTAAGAGTTTTCCACCTTCGTGCCACAAAAGATCCTCAACCATGTTTCTTCTAAATGGCCATGGTTCTGGGGTAATGGAAGCTTGCGCAAGTATTGGTCCGTGGTCAGTTTCCTCATCAAGAAGAATGATAGATACACCCACTTCCTTTGAGTTGCTCAGTATCTGGCTTTCAATAGGGGACGGGCCACGAAACTTTGGTAAGAGTGATGGATGCACATTTAAGGTGCCATATTTTGGAATCGCAAGAAGCGCAGAAGGAAGGAGTTTTCCATATCCTGCAACAATAAACATATCCCACTCACTGTTTAAGATAATGTCTGCGGCAGGATCTGAAAAATCTAAACGTTCAGGTTGAAGCACATCAATGCTTCTTTCTTCACCCCATGCTTTTACCGGGGAGGATTTTATGAGGAGTCCTCTGTCGGCCGGTTTATCTGGGACCGTTACAATGAGTGCGGGGAGTATTCCAGCGCTCTCTAGTTCGTCAAGTACAAATGTTGAAAAAGAAGGAGTCCCAAAAAATACTATTCGTAATTTACTTTTTTGTACCATACAATTAATTGTATTGATGCGGTGTTTCTATTTTTCTTCTTTTTCTAACTCACTTTCTTCTTTTGTTTTCAGCACCTCCACTGCTTTATCTACATAGAGAATTCCTTCAAGATGATCTGTCTCATGCTGAAAAATTTGTGCAAGTAATCCACTCCCACCTCGCTCAAAACGAATTCCTTCCTCGTCATAGGCACGTACGGTTGCTTGAAGAGAACGCTTTATAGTGCCATGAAACCCCGGTACTGAAAGACATGCTTCATCAAGGAGTTCTTTTTTTCTCGAAATTTTTACTATTTTAGGATTAATGAACGCATAGTCGGCATCATCATCTGGCTTGAGGGCGACATCGTTTCTGTCTTTGCTTTCAAGAACAAATCCTCGTACGACGAAGATACGGTAGGGAATACCTATTTGATTTGCAGCTATTGCAACACCGTGCGAAGTGCTTCGAAGGGAGTGCGACATGCGGTGCAAAATATCTCGGAGTTCCGCAGTTCCAAAAAGGTTCTTCGGAACCTCCTTCATTTTTTGTTTGAGGATTTTTGCGCCTTTGGTAACTATTGGATCGATCATCCCTCCAGTTTACAGGTTCCAGCTGTCAGGTTCCAGCTTTCGGACTGAAATTGAGGATGTGAAAAGCTGACAGCTGGAACCTGACACCTGAAAGCTGGTGGTGTCTCAGACTATCTCATCCGGATCTACCGTTACCTCTATATCAGGAGGTAATGCGCGGATACGCTCGATGAGGAGAGCATCTGGCCATTCCTTTCGGAGAACTCGGATGACTGCGCGGGCACTCCACTCACTCTTTCCAACTGCTATAGGAGGAAGGGGTCCAACTAAATCAGTGTCAGAAAATATTTCTGTTATAGTAAGACTAGTTTTTTCTACGCTCACTTTTGTTCCTTTCCATAGGAGCCCTATAAAGGTAGTGAATGGCGGGTAGCCGTATTGTTCCCGTTCCGCAATATCTGAGCGATAAAAATCAGCAGGGTTTCCCGAGGCAAAAGTTTTCATTACCTCACTGTCTGGTTTTCGTGTTTCTACAATAAACTCTAGCTCGGCATGTTCTTGAAGATAAAATAGTATGGAAAGAGTGTGTTCGTGTGCGCGCCATGCGGTGATAGAGAGCATGCTGTCGAGTGAAGCAACTGCCACAATTTCTACTGGTTTTTTTAGATAGGGAAGCATTCGCTCAGTACCAACGAGTATGGCCCCTTCGGTAGAGAAAAATTCTTCTGAGAGTTTTTTTGCTGTGCGATGTGTTGGTGCGCTATCTTTTGTAAATGTGATAAGTGGGGAATCAGGGAATGCTTTTGCCAACTCATCGGCGACTCGCTCAACTCCAATACCTAAGGTCACCAAATTCCACCCTTTGCATGTTTTACAAGGTGTTTCTGGTGGTAAAGTCGCACCACTTCGGTGCGACATGAACTGATTACCATCGGCAGTTTTATGGAGAACCATTGGTACTCCAGTGTGAGGGTCAGTTACTGGAGTGCCACAATCATTGCATACGGTCAGAGGGGCAATACCGCGTCTGGCTGCAAAAACAATTGCACAACCACCACGAAGTATTTCGCGATGTATCTTTTCCTTTGTTTCCTCAGTGAGGGCAGTAAAGACCCGTCTAACTTTTTTCGATGTTTGCTCTAATGGTATTTCTTTTTTTCTCGTGTCGACAATTGATATCTCGGCAGTTCCGCTTGGTCTTACTTGAGACCTCGCTAGTTCGTCCATTTCATGTGCATCTACTCGATAGCGTGTTTCTATGCGTAGCGGAAAATCTGCAAGTATGAGTCTCGCACCCATTCTTCTGCAGAGGGATTCCGCACATCTCCTCACATCTACATGGGGTCGAGAAAATCCTCGGTATCCACGCGCACTTTCACGCTCAACAACTATTGTGCCTATGTTGGTGCGTGGTGCAGAAAGTGCGAAGGCTGTGCCAATAATAAGTAGTGGTTTCAAATCGGTGCTACACCGGTTCCATGCTTCAATTATTTTTTTCTTACTCACTTCACTGGTAAGTAAAAGTACATGGTCTTCAATTCCACGCTTCAAATTTTCTTCCATCTGTTCTGCCTCAGTAACCGTGGGGACTATAATCATGACCGATTCACCGCGCGCGAATGATTCCCGAGCAAGATTTCTATAGGTACGAACTCGCTCTTCTTTTTCTGCCTGTAATACCAAAAGATCTGCACGCACCGTAGGCTCAGTTTCGAGACTGAGGTGTGCTGTTGGTTCTGTAACGGCTTCGAGTTTATTGGAAGCGGTCAAAATTACCTGCGAGGTAAGCGTTGCAAACATAACGCTCTCATGTACTCCATGCCAGAGCGCCGCATCTTTCACCGCCGCAACAAATGCACTCGTGACAATGCGTTTTGGTTTTGTTTTTGGTGAGATTTTCTTTAATGAAAAATCAGCACTACGGAGATCGAGTTTTTCTTCACGCGCATCTGTGCTCTCAATAACAAGCGCAGGGAGTGATCGATTACGAACAGAAACAGTTACTATCATGCCTGCAGGTATAGCGTCGCGAGAGAAGAATGTTAGGTGATCCCGAAAAACCCCTCGTGCTATGGGCATGACACGGACGATGAACATAGTATTAGCTTACAGGTTTCAGCTGTCAGCTTCCAGCTTTTGGTCAGAAAAGCTATAACCTAAAACCTAGCATGATCCCTTCGGATCCGACGAAGCGTCGCCTAGCACCTGAAAGCTGACGTAATGTACAATAGAGCCAATGACATCAAAAAATGTGTTTACTATTGAAGGTCTAGCGGGAAAGAAAACCCTTAAGGGCTCTATTCCTGTGTATGGCGCAAAGAATAATGTTCTAAAGGTAATGGCGGCAGCTACTCTCATTGAGGGGGAGTCCAAGTTCACTAATGTCCCCCATATTGCAGATGTTACTTCACTCGGCCGGATACTTGAGGGCTTGGGTGCGTTTGTTACTCACAAAGGTAGTGAACTTACAGTAAGCGCAAAGGGTTTGTCGGGAAGTGTTTTGGATCCCGTACTCGCAAAATCAATGCGTGCCTCAATTGTGCTCATTGGCCCACTCCTTGCACGTCTAGGAAGCGTCACATTTCCTCACCCGGGAGGTGATGTGATTGGGGAACGACCTATCGATATTTTTATTTCTGGTTTTCAGAAGCTTGGTGCTAGTTATTTGGAGAGCGGAGACTCGTACACACTCTCGGCACCAAATGGTATTTCTGGTGGCGAAATATTTTTCAGGATTGTTTCAGTAACAGCAACAGAGACATTCATGATGGCTGCGCCTCTTGCAAAAGGTCCTGTCACCTTAAAAAACTGTGCGATGGAACCCGAGATTGTTGCTCTCGCTGAATTTTTAAAATCATGCGGTGCAAATATTGAAGGAGCGGGTACTCCAACTATTATTATTCATCCCTCAACTCTTACTCAACCAGCATCGACATTTGCCATAGTGCCTGACCGCATTGAAGCAGCAACTTTTCTTGCTCTCGGTGCAATTGCAGGGGAAGAGCTTACTGTCACCGGCGTTATCCCAGAACATTTAGATGCAGTACTTGAAATTCTTCACATGATGGGTGCCATGCTTACTGTAGGAAAAGATTCAATTACTATCCGAGCGCCTCAAACCCTCAATTCGGTAAAGTTACGCACGCACGAATACCCTGGTTTCCCAACAGATGCTCAAGCTCCCATGATGGTGGCTCTTACTCAGGCTGAAGGAGAGAGCACCGTAGTAGAAACTATTTTTAATGGTCGCTTAAACTACACAACTGAGCTTGTGAGTATGGGTGCAAAAATTGCCGTGGTGAATCCACATCGCGCCACAGTGAAAGGGAAAACTCCACTCAAAGCACGCGATATTGATGGGCCTGACATTCGCGCTGGCCTTGCTTATATCCTCGCAGCTGCGATTGCAGATGGCACCTCGCATGTCGGTAACGCTCACTTGATGGACAGGGGATACGAAGCTATTGAAAAACGCCTTGCAGGCGTTGGGTTAAAAATTACAAGGTCGTAATTAAGTTTTTTATTTTTTCCCAATTCCAAACTCCCACAACTTTGCCCCCGCTATCCATGTTGCCGTCGCAACGGTAGCTAGTGCAGCAATTGGGACTGTGAGATGTCCGCCAGCAGCAAACCCGACAGCAAGACCAGAATCGACGAGCATTCCAAGAGTAAATAAGGTAGCACCAATAGGTAGAGCAGCTATCCTTAATAATCCGTGCCCAGCACTGCCAAGGATGTTTCTTTCTTTTGATTCTTCCGTTCTTCTGCTAACAAAAGTAACCGATGGTTCTTGATGGGGAAGTCGCGACACGTGAGTGCCTGTAGTCTGACTTCTTGTACCAGAAAGCATTTTCAGTGTTGGAACTTCTAACTGACGTTCGAAAAGAGGTCCACGGAAATGTGGACCTCTGTCTCCAAACAATGCTTCTGCCGATTCACTCATTTTTTATCGGTTGAAGAGCCCTCGAAAAAATTTGTTGACGACTTCTATCCCCCCATTTTCCCATTGAGTCGGCACGTTTTGATCCCATGAATCCTCTTCACCATCTCCATCTACCTGCTCAGGGGTACGAGCTTTCAGTTGTGTTTTTTTATCATACACTCCTGGGGCCAAAGGTATAGCATCATGATCTTTATGTAGAGGTCTCTCTCCACCGATGAGGTTAAAAAATCCCATAGTCTAGTGTTTATTTTTTTTCTGAGCTCTTTTAATCATCCATCCTAAGAGCATGCCAATGAAAGCCTCACCCCAGTTACTTTTCTTTGATGGTACGGTTTCAGGGTGTTCAGCGTCAGGTTCGTATTGTGGACTCCATCCGCCTGGTGCATAGCTATGTCTAGGTACTGCATCTGCCTCTGGATGTGATCCCCAGTCTTTTATGTTGTCCCACATTTTGGATAGTGGGTTAGTTCCTTCTTCAAAGTGTGTATCGACAGACATATGATTTTTATTTATTCCGCTAACTTCACTTGAAGACGTACTGTACTCCAATAGATGTATTTGTCAAGTGCTCATTTGTACGCTCCATCTGTTACACTTATTTGCCATGTCATTCTTTTCTCCAAGGCTCGGAATTGATCTCGGTACTACCACTACCTTAGTGTATGTGCCCGGCTACGGTGTTGTTCTGAATGAACCTTCTGTTGTTGCTGTGTCAGTCCATGATCGAAAAATTTTGGCAATAGGCTCTGAAGCAAAAGAGATGGTTGGGAGAACTCCTGATTCAATAATTGCGTACCGTCCTATGAAAGATGGTGTCATTGCTGATTATCGTGTCACTGAAGCAATGCTCCGCTACTACATTAAAAAATCGTTAGGCGCATGGAATCTTTTTAAACCCGATGTCATTGTTTCTGTTCCTGCAGGAGTTACTTCAACAGAGCGTCGTGCTGTCGTTGAGGCGGGACTTAAAGCGGGTGCTCGAAATGCATATGTTATTAAGGAGCCAATTCTTGCAGCTATCGGTGCAGGCATTCCTATTCATGAACCCCGAGGGCATATGATTGCTGATGTTGGGGGAGGCACTATTGATGTTGCGGTGATTTCCTTGGGTGGCATCGTTGCTTCAACTTCGGTGAAATGTGCAGGCAACCGCATTGATCAAGCAATCGCAGACTACATAAAGAAAACGTATAACCTCGCTATTGGCGATAAGACAGCTGAAGATATCAAAATTGGTATTGGTTCAGCGGTGCCCGTTGAAGAAGAACTCTCGATGGCAATCAAAGGGCGCGATTTATTGTCAGGTCTTCCACGAACTGCAACAGTTTCAACCAATGAAATTGTGCGAGCAATATCTCGAGAGCTTAGAGAGATGATAAAAGCAATACGCACAGTGCTTCAAGAAACTCCACCAGAGCTCGCCGCTGACATTATCGATAAGGGAATCATCATGACTGGCGGAACATCGCAACTCCGTCATTTACCAGAGTTGGTATTTCGCCGAACAGGCGTGAGCGCAGTGCTTGCAGAAGAGGCAGCGTTCTGTGTTGCGAAGGGTACTGGTATCGCACTCGACCATCTTGAAACCTATAAGAAAACGATGACTACAAAACGCAGATAAGTGTAAATGCTAGTATTCACACATGAAAGTATCCGAACTCGCTCATACGAAAGAACTACATCATGCCTACCTTGTTGTAGGAAACGCTGGCAAAGGAGCCTCTGAAGTTTTGGCAATGCTTGAAACGCGTGGGATAAAGACTGCAGGAAACTCCGATGTGCTCGTGCTTTCTTTTACAGAGCTTTCCGTTGATAACGCTCGTGAAATTTCTTCGTACGCTTCATTGAAACCACTTAAAGATTCGAAGTACTTGGTAGTTACATTTAGTCGTGCAACTACTGAAGCGCAAAACGCTCTTCTCAAAGTTGTTGAAGAGGCGACTGGCAATACTATTTTCTTTTTCTCCATTGATGCGCTCGGGCATGTGTTGCCAACGCTTCAATCTAGAGCTGTTGCGGTGTCAGTGTCTGA
This sequence comes from Patescibacteria group bacterium, assembly GCA_004322365.1. Classification (GTDB taxonomy): domain Bacteria; phylum Patescibacteriota; class Minisyncoccia; order Phycocordibacterales; family Phycocordibacteraceae; genus Phycocordibacter. Next base: position 53,248 of record SCTS01000005.1, on the reverse strand, counting down.
TGCACACATGCTTTCTGATGATGAGGATGCAAAGAAAGAAGCGAGAGAATTTTTATCTGCAACCTTTGAAGAGCGCTCAAAAATGGTAGAGAAAATAACCGGATACATCACCAAGACCCAAGACCGCGCACCAGTCAGGGCATTTGTAAAAGAATTACTAGAGCAAGTACACACAAAAGGCGCTTCACCGCAGGCACTTCGGGATTTGCTTGACGCACAAGGATACATGCGCCAACAAGGCTCGTCAGTAAAAGCAGTTCTTGGACATCTCGCGGTGACTCTCCCTCGCTCCCATACCTGAGTTAATCTATGATATCTGTGCAACCTCCGGAGGTTGCACAGAAGCTGAAAGCTGGAACCAGAAATCCCGCAGCTGATTTAAATATAGAGCCGTTTGATAAGTGGGTTTAAACGTGTGAGAAATTCGTATGTGGATGCGTTCATTGAGTCAGCAATGTCTTCTGCCTTCAGTTCATCTTTTTTATCTGTACCAATAATTGTTGCAATGCTTCCAACTTTTACATTTTTAATTCCCGTTACATCAACTGAAATCATATCCATCGAAACTCGTCCCAAAACTTTTGCACGTTTCCCGTTTATGAGCACGAACCCGTGCGATGAGAGTGCGCGGGGAAATCCATGCCAGTAGCCAATAGGGCACACCGCAACAACGCTGCTTTGCTTTAAAGTTTTTGTTGAGTCATAGCCAATCTTACTTCCTTTTGGAAGTTTTTTTATTTCAGACACCACAGCTCTCCATGACAAAATTGGCTTGAGTGTGTATTTCTTTTCAAGAAATTTCTTTGTTTTTTCATCTGGCCAGATGCCGTAGAGTCCAATACCAATTCTCACCATATCAAAATGTGATTCAGGAAATACGAGCGTGGGGCCCGTTGCAGCAGTGTGAAGAATTGGGCGCACTCCAAGTGTATGAAATTCTTGTACCCAAGTAGTAAATTCTCCTAGTTGGTTTTTGGTGTATAGGGGGTGCAGAGGGTCTTTCCCTTGTGCAAAGTGCGTAAAGAGACCTTCAACGACGACGCGTTTTGTTTTTTTATTCCACTCAAGAAATTTACGAACCTCTGCAAGGTCGTCAAGAGTAAATCCCTGACGATGCAGTCCCGTATCTACTTTTATATGAATTTTAAGTGGCCGTTTAAATGTTTCTTTTTGAAGCTGGTGTAATTGCGTGATGCTTGAAACTGCGACTCGTATATCGTGAACCGCCGCATCTTTGATGCGTACATGGAGCGTGTGACCCAATACAAGGATAGGGCATCGTACGCCACTTTTTCGGAGGGATAGCCCTTCGACGATTGAATCTACTGCGATGTAATCAATGCCGAGCGCTTCAACTTCTTTTGAGAAATCGATATGTGAATGTCCGTAGGCATTTGATTTTACAACTGAGAGTAATTTAGTGGTTTTGGGTATGAGAGAGCGGAAGAGCTTGTAGTTGTGCCTTATGGCACGGCGGTCTATTTCAATCCATGTGCGAAGTCCCTTGTGATCGGCAGTCTTATTCATAGGCTCAATAATACCGCACTCATATTCCTCTTTACTCTAAACCCTAAACGCTATACCCTAAACACTAGGTATGTACGATTTGAACACATTCAAAAAGCTTGCGCTTGAGAAAGTCGATTGGCTACTTACAGAAGTATCGAGTCTTCGCACGGGGCGTGCAACGCCAACATTACTGGATGGTATTTTTATTGAAGTGTATGGCTCTCGGATGAAGTTGAATCAGGTTGCAAATATCACCATTGAAGATGCGCGCACCTTATATGTGAGCCCGTGGGATAGAGAACAGGTCAAGGCAATTGAAAAGGCTATAACACTAGAAGATTTAGGTGTTTCAGTAGGTTCTGACGACAAGGGAATTCGCGTATCATTTCCGATGCTTACCGAAGAGCGCAGACATCAGTTAATTAAGTTAGTGCGAGGGAAACTTGAAGAAGCACGCATTCAACTTCGAGCTCTCAGAACAAAGGCAATTTCCGATATCGAGAAGGATGAATCAAGTGAGGATGAGGTGAAGCGTCTTAAAGCAGAAGTCCAAAAGGTCGTTGACGAAGTAAATGGGAAACTCGAAGTTGCTACCGAGAAGAAGGAAGCTGACTTGGCTTCTTAGTTGTTAGAGGTTTTGGGTGCTAGGTGTTAGGTTCTAGGTTAGAATTGAAAGCTAGCGCCTAGAAGCTAAAAGCTAGAAGCTAGAAGCTAAAATCCATGTCCATACTCATTTTCATCATCATGCTCGTTGCCCTCATTGTGGGGCATGAATTTGGACACTTAATTGTGGCAAAGCTTTCTGGTATGAAGGTGCCAGAATTCGGTCTTGGCTTTCCTCCAAAATTGTGGGGGAAGAAAATTGGAGAAACGGAATACACAATCAACGCACTGCCATTTGGTGGTTTCGTAAAGATTGTTGGTGAAGATGATGCAGGTTTAGATGATCCTCGGGCATTTGCGAGGCGTCCAAAAATTCTCCAAGCCGCTACATTATTTGCCGGACCATTTTCTAACCTTATTTTAGGTCTCATTCTTTCTACGACTGCATTAATGGTAGGTATCCCTGCGTTGGTTGGGGATACAGAGAATGCAAAGTATATACAGGATCCGCATGTACGAGCAGTACAAGTGCTTCCAAGTAGCCCCGCATTCAATGCGGGCATCAAGGCAGGTGATGAAATTGTTTCCATCTCCTCAAATAGTGTTGAAACAAAAATAGAGAAACCTGAAGATGTTCTTACTGCCATAGGGGATGCAGAGGGCCCCATTACAGTTGGCGTTCTTCGAAACAATGTCCAGCAAGATTTCACTGTTACACCCCTTAAAGGTCTTGATTCTAAAAACCCTGAACGGTTAGTCATTGGTATTGCACCCGCGCTTGTAGGGACGCTCTCGCTACCTGTTGAAAAAGCTTTTGTTGCAGGAGTTACCGATACCATTACTCAAACAAAGGGAATCATAATTGGGCTAGGGACACTTATCGGTCAGGCGTTTACATTTTCCGCAGATATTTCAAACATTACGGGGCCGGTTGGCATTGTGTCACTTGTTGGAGATGCTAGCGGGTTTGGCTTGGGTTCTGTTCTTTCTCTCGCAGCATTAATTTCAATGAACCTAGCTATTGTTAACTTACTTCCATTTCCAGCTCTTGATGGCGGACGATTAGCACTTTTGGGTATTGAAACAATCTCTCGTCGTAAGATTCCTGCACGAGTTTCTGACATCATAAATGTTGCTGGGTTTGGTGTGCTCATTATTCTTATGCTCGCAGTTACTGCACACGATATTTTCCGTTTAGTTTCTTGAGTCATTTTTGACACTCCCGCTTCTTTTGGTACACTAGTTTTAGTTACATACAGGCGTTTGAGTTTGGTACCCAGCCAAACAAGCTGCGCACGAAATTCCACAGTGGATATAAGTGCGACGGAAAAGGAAACCGTAAAAAATACCTAGGAGGTATTTTTTGCTCTCAGCGCTCGTTCGGGGAAGAAAAAAAGTTCTTCTTCCCCCTCTCTCGCTCGATAGTAAAAATTCTCTAAAGAACAAAGAAGGGTGGTACCGCGATATTCTCGCCCCTCATTCCCGAAAGGGAATGAGGGGCATTTATTAATTGTAGTAAATTGTATGAGTTCGTTAGAGCAGAGAAAAAACCGAAGCGAGAGAAGAAAAAAAGAGAATTCGAAGCAGAGAGTTCAGCGACTCCGTGAGTATGTCCGGAACTTGCGAATCTCAGTAAGTGTGTGCGAAGAAAAGAAATGTCAGTATGAAGTATGGAGAGACGCGGGTGACGCTTCAAAAAATCTCCACCTGATTCCGTACTCTATACAACTTACGGAGATAAAGAAAAGAAGACTTGAAAGAGCAATAGAAAAAGCTCAGAGAAAAATTACAACCTTAGAAAGTTAATTAAATTTTTATGGCCACAATAGATGATTTGGGAATAGTAGACATTCGGGTCGGAAAAATAATTGCAGTGGATGATTTTCCTGAAGCAAGAAAACCTGCGTATAAGTTGACGATTGATTTTGGATCCGACATTGGCATCAAACATTCATCCGCACAGCTCGTGAAGCATCACACAAAAGAAGAGCTTCTCGGCAAGAAGGTTCTTGGTGTAGTCAATTTTCCTCCTCGGCAAATTGGACCTTTTGTTTCGGAGTGTTTGACGCTCGGTGTGCCTGATTCAGAAGGGCAGGCAATTCTTGTTGTCCCAAGCAATGATTCTGCCATTGTTGGCGGAAAGCTCTTTTAGGCTGTACTATTTCGAGAATGAAGCAATCACATCTCTTTACTAAAACCCGCAAGGATGCCCCAAAAGATGAGGTTTCTGAGAATGCCCAACTTCTGATTCGAGGTGGCTACATTCACAAGGAGATGGCTGGTGTGTACGATTTACTTCCACTCGGACTTCGTGTTTTTAAAAAAATTGAAAACATTATTCGAGAAGAAATGAATGCACTTGGTGGACAGGAAGTTTCTTTTTCAGTTTTGCAGAATCCTGAATTGTGGAAAGCAACTGATCGATGGGATGATAAAAAAATAGATAATTGGTTTAAGACTGAACTGAAATCAGGAGGGGAGCTTGGACTTTCTTTTACGCATGAAGAGCCAATCACAAAAGCCGTTGCCATGCAGGTATCGAGCTACCGTGATTTACCTCGGTATGTGTACCACTTTCAATCAAAATTTCGGAACGAACTTCGTACAAAATCCGGCATCATGCGCGGGCGTGAGTTTGTAATGAAAGATTTGTATTCATTTTGTCGTTCAGAAGAGGAACTTGATGCATTTTATAAGGAAGTAGGTATTGCCTATGAAAATATATTCCGCCGTGTTGGCTTGGGTGATATTACCTACCTGACATTTGCGTCAGGTGGAGTATTTTCAAAATATAGTCACGAGTTCCAGACAGTATCAACTGCAGGCGAAGACACTATATATATAGACACGGAAAAGCGGATTGCAGTGAACGATGAAGTTATGACGGAGGAAGTACTTGAAGAGCTATCGCTTGATCGCAATAAGTTGGTAGAAGCAAAATCTATTGAAGTGGGTAACATCTTTAAACTCGGCACGAAGTACGCTGATGCTCTTGGTCTCAAATACAAAGACAAAGACGGGAAAGATGCACAGGTACACATGGGCTCATACGGCATAGGCGTAGGACGACTACTAGGCACCGTGGTGGAAGTGTTATGTGATGAGAAGGGAACTGTCTGGCCTGCTTCTATTGCACCGTTTGATGTTCATCTTGTTGAGCTCTCACAAGGAGATGAAAAAATACGCGCGCTTGCGGATTCTTTATATGAAGAACTTCAGGCTGTTGGCGTTGAGGTTTTGTACGATGAGCGAGATACGCGCGCGGGAGAGAAATTTGCAGACTCAGACCTTTTGGGTATGCCGTACCGCATAGTGGTAGGACGACAGTCGACCGAAGGCTCGTTTGAAATTGTGCGACGCGTTGATGGGCTAAAAAAGACGGTATCAAAACGGGCACTGTTAACTCAAAATTATGGCTTTTAAATTACCGCGAAAAATAGCAGAGCGGTTCTCAAAGGATATCGGTATTGATCTCGGTACTGCGAATACTTTGGTGTATTTGAAAGGTAAGGGCATTGTCATCACTGAGCCATCGGTGGTTGCTTTGAATCAGAAAACTGGACAAGTGGTTGCTGTAGGAGCTTCTGCGAGAGACATGATTGGCAGGACTCCGACACACATCACTGCCATTAGACCCCTCGTTGAGGGTGTTATTTCTGATTTCGAAGTGACCGAAGAAATGCTTACCTATCTGATTCAAAAAGCACAAACGGAGCGAATGTTATTAGGACCCCGTGTTGTTATTGGTGTTCCTTCAGGTATTACCAATGTAGAAATTCGCGCCGTCAGAGATGCTGCAAAAAATGCTGGTGCGAGAGAGGTGCTCATTATTGAAGAGCCAATGGCTGCCGCTTTAGGTGCCAGATTACCTGTTGAGAGCGCAGTAGGAACTATGTTGGTGGATATAGGTGGAGGCACTACCGACATCGCGCTCATGTCTTTGGGTGGAATAGTTCGTGCAAAGAATATTCGAATCGCAGGAGATGTTTTGAATGATGATATTGCGAGCTACATTCGTAGCGAATTTAAAATTTTAATTGGTGAGCGCACCGCTGAGGATGTAAAGGTTGCAGTTGGTTCGGCAATCAAGTTACCAATCGCTCTAGAAACACACATTCGAGGCCGTGATTTGGTGACAGGGCTTCCTCGTGAAATTGTTATTACTGATGCAGATATACGAGAAGCCACTGGTTCCTCTATTATTTCGATTGTTGAAGCAATAAAAGAAGTTATTGAAACTGCACCACCAGAAGTAGTTTCTGATGTGATGCGTCTCGGTATTTTCCTTACGGGTGGAGGCGCCTTACTTCGAGGTTTACCTGAACTTTTGGCATCAGAGCTTAAGGTACCTATTCATGTAGTCGATGACCCGTTGACTACGGTTGTCCGTGGAACTGGCATTGTGCTCGAAGACGTTGAAAAATATCGTGCAGTATTAGTCGATGACGATGATGGCGTACTCGCGGGGTTCTAAAACACGACTCCATTTTCTTACTGGCGCTATTGCGTTAGCAAGTTTGGTTATTGTGTTTGTTTTTAGTTCAAGCATTGGCTCGTTCACAAGGGGAATTGTGGCAAATGTTGTAGCTCCTCGCGCGAAGGCCGATGAGTATAGTGCACTGTCGAAAAATGCACTCATCGCTCGCCTGAGCGATGCCGATGCTGATTTGAAACGCATACGGTACCAAGCACTTCTCTATAGTCTCCTTGCGGACGAAAATGCATCACTTCGTGACTCTGCTGGTGCAGTGGCAACTCCCTATGGCGTTACTGCTCGTGTTATTGCGAGACCTCCTCGAACAAATTACGACACACTCCTCATTGATGTAGGGAAATCGGGCGGTATCAATGAAAATGATGTGGCTATATATCAAGGTGTGGTGCTTGGGCGCATTAGTGCTGTTGATAGCAGTAGTGCGACAGTGACTTTGTTTTCAAGTTCAGGTGTTTCGCACGATGTCATTTTGGGCGATCCACGCGCGGTTGCAGTAGCCAAAGGTTTGGGCGGTGGCGCGTTTGAAGTTTCTGTTCCTCAAGGTGTAAAAGTTGCACTAGGAGATTCGGTGCGATTCCCTGCAACTGAGTCGCTCGTTGCTGGCGTTGTTCAAAGTATTTCTGCCGAGGTGCGTGATGTATCTCAAACAATACGATTCACCATTCCATTTTCATTTTCTGAACTTGATTTTATTCGAATTATTCCTACCCGATGATTGCCCGCATAGGACTGAGTGTGGCGTTTTTCGCGAGTGTGTTTTTCTGTCCTTGGTGGCTCACTGTAACTTTGGGTATTCTTTTGCTTTCACTTTTTGAAGCTAGCGTACTCGTCATTATTGGGGGTCTCTGTATGGATGTAGTGTTTGGTGCACCAATGGTTCCATTTGGAGGATTCCAATATCTCTACACAGCACTTTTTTTCATGCTCGTTATACTTTCATGGTATCTTCACCGAACTCTTTCAGAATAAAATAGTAATATGACTGTGTTTCGTCGCATCTTTAATCGAAAAAAACGATATCAGGAAATTGAACCTGACGAAATTCTTATTGATGCAGCAAACTTACCTGCGTTTGATACTTCAAGGCTCGAAGGAAGAATTGAGAGGCCTGTAGGCACTTCTGTATTCACTGGTTTTTTTTCTATAACATTGCTTGTTGGGGTCATATTTATAGGAGCACTGATTAATTTACAGATTGTCCAATACCAGTCTCTATCTGCGCGCGCTGAAGCTAATCGACTTGCACATTCAGTAATTATTGCTGACCGTGGTCTTATTCTTGATCGGACCGGGGTAGTCTTGGCAGGTAATACTGTAGGAATATCAGAAACACTTGCTTCTTCAACGACAAAAAAAGATGCGCCTCTCGGTCTTTTTGCAACAAGGAAATATCCTTTTGGTTCTTCTGCGTCAGTGTTGGTGGGGTATGTGTCATATCCAAAAGCGGATCAAAATGGGTATTGGTACCAAGACCACACGGCAGGTGTCGTTGGAGTTGAATCTTTGTATGACGAGGCACTCTCTGGGACGAATGGCCTCAGTATTGCTGAAACAGATGCATCGGGAAATGTGGTTTCGGGCAGTATGGTGCGCACCGCAAAGACGGGGAGTGACATTCGTCTTTCTATTGATGCAGGTCTTCAGAAGGCAATGCATGAAGCTATTGCACATCGGTCTGAAGAATCAAAATGGCGCGGGGGGTCGGGTGTGATTATGGATGTACAAACAGGGGAACTTTTAGCGGTAGTGAGTTATCCGTCGTTTGATCCTGAAGTTATGTCGAGCGGTTCACCTAAAGATGCTGTTGCAAAACTTCTTGCCAGTGATCGCTCACCATTTCTTGATCGGGCAGTCTCAGGGCTCTACACGCCAGGTTCAGTGGTAAAACCTTTTATGGCGAGCGCCGCTCTCCAAGAGCGCATCATTAGTCCCACCAAGCAAATTTTATCGACTGGATCAATTTCCATTCCTAATCCGTATGATCCTTCCAAGCCTTCTGTTTTTAAAGATTGGAAAGCACATGGGTGGGTTGATATTCGCAAGGCGCTCTCAGTGTCGTCTGATGTTTATTTCTACGCGATAGGTGGCGGGTATCAAGATCAGGCAGGACTTGGTATTGCAAAAATTGATACGTACATGCGTATGTTTGGTTTTGGAAAAGAAACAGGCGTACCAATGTCAGGTGAAGAATTTGGTACGGTTCCAGACCCAGAGTGGAAAGCAAATATGTTTGATGGAGAGCGGTGGTTTCTTGGAAACACATACCATACAGCAATTGGGCAGTACGGATTTCAGGTAACGGTGATGCAGTTAGTTCGGAGCATTGCAGCGATTGCAAACGACGGCATGTTAGTTACACCAGTGATTGAGGCAGGACAAACGGGACTGCATACAAATGTTGCAGTGAGTTCTAGTAACTTGCAGATTGTTCGCGAAGGTATGCGGCTCGCTGTTACGGAAGGTTTGGCACAAGCGCTTGCAGTTCCCGGTGTGCGCGCCGCTGCAAAGACGGGGACTGCAGAAGTTGGTGCGCGCAAAGAATCCATCAACTCACTTGTTGTTGGATTTTTCCCGTATGAAAATCCACGCTATGCATTTGCGGTGGTGATGGAACGCGCAAAGGCAGGGACACCGCAAGGGGCACCTGCCGTGATGGGAGAAGTGTTGCGTTTTATCGTTAGCGAAAGACCAGAGATGGTTAAGTAGGTGTCAGATGGCGGGAGTGAGATTAAAAAGAAGAGAAAGAGAGGTACGATTTTCTACTTAGAATTCGGTCTATTTGGTGGGCATTGCGTATTTTTGCAATGCCACTTACAATATCGCATACCACTATGAAAGCACGTACAAAAGGTGATCAATCAGAAGAACAAAATCTTCTCTCTCAGGAAAAATTTGATGAATTAAAGTTGGAGCTCGAGCGTTTAGTTACCGTTGCAAGAAGGGAAATCGCAGAAGGCCTTGAGTACGCTCGTTCTCTTGGTGACCTTTCAGAGAATGCTGAATATCAGGCAGCGCGTGAATTACAGGCAGCGACGGAAGAGCGCATTCGCAGGCTCGAGCACATCATAAAATCAGCGGTCATTATTTCAGAAAAGAAAAAAGGAGTTGCAGGTTTTGGCTCAACAGTTACGATTCGCAAAAAAGGCGATAAGGGAGAACATGCATACACCATTGTAGGAAGTGAGGAAGCAGATATGCGTCAGCACAAAATTTCTCACCTCTCGCCTCTAGGTGAAGCGATGATGAACAAAAAGAAAGGCGAGACATTTACTTTTTCAACTCCAAGCGGAAGGCAGGAGTACACGGTTATTGAGATTTCTTAAGTCCATGGGCATAGAACAAAATCACGAGACCTTCTACATTACGGGCGTTGAAGTAACGAAGGCTGAAACAGCAGGAGGAATAGACGGCTTTCCAAAATGGACTAAAACAGGGTGGAAGAAGAAACGGCAGGAAAAATTAGATAGAGAAGCAAAGAGCGGAAAGAAAAATTAGTTTTCTTAATAATAGATGTTTATTATTCTCCCTGTTGGGAGAATTTTCTTGTATATCAAGCCTCTTTAGCTTAGGATTGGATGATGTTCTGGCTTGATAAGGTATACGAACAACTAGAAAATTCGCTCAAAGAAAAAATAGCGTCTGGCGATACGCTCACAGTTCGTGATGAAAAAACTGCCTCAGGGAGAGTACATGTTGGCTCTATGCGTGCACTTGCACTCCACGCTGCTATTTCAGAGCGACTTACAGAAGCGGGCGTTCCAAACATTTTTAAATATGAAATAAACGATTTTGATCCAATGGACGGACTCCCCGTGTACTTAGATGCATCGGTGTATCAAAAAGAAATGGGGAAGCCTCTTTATAAGATTCCAGCGCCAGAGGGTTCGCTTGCGCCAAATTTTGCTGAAGACGTTGCAAGTGATTACATTTCGGCAATTCATGGGGCGGGATTCAATCCTGAGTTTTACCGTGCAAGCGAGTTGTATGTGTCGGGAAAAATGAACGGTGTCATAACTATGGCGCTTAATAAAGTAGAAACTGTTCGGAAGATCTATCAAGAAATATATGGAACACCTCGTCCAGCCGATTGGTTTCCGATCCAGGTTATTTGCGAGAGTTGCGGGAAAATGAGTACTACAAAAGTGACGGCATTCGATGGTGAAAAAGTAACCTATACGTGCTATCCAACGGCAGTGAAGTGGACTGAAGGGTGTGCCCACTCCGGGAAGATTTCTCCATTCAATGGAAACGGAAAACTATTATGGAAGCTTGATTGGGCAGCAAAGTGGAAAGTGATAGGTGTTGATGTTGAGGGCGGAGGGAAGGATCATTATTCAAAAGGCGGTTCGCGTGATGTTGCGCGCCGTATTTCGGAAGAAGTATTTGAATACCCTGAACCATTCGGTGTACCAAATGAATTCTTTTTGGTGGGTGGAAAGAAAATGTCTTCTTCAAAAGGTGCAGGATCCTCGGCGCGTGAGATTGTTGATCTTTTACCTCCGCAAATATTTAGACTCGCACTTTTTGGAAAAGACATGAATCAGCAAATTAACTTTGATCCAGCTGGTGACACTATTCCAGTGTTATTTGATACCTATGACACTCTTGCGGAGAAGTATTGGTCAGGAATCGTTGATGATGATTCACGATTATTTGAATATGTTCATACACCAGTCGAACGGGCAGTGCTCAAAAGTAGAAAGCGATTTCTTCCGAGATTCTCGCAAGTAGCATTCCTCGTGCAGATGCCTCACCTTGATTTAGAGTCTGAGGCGCTTCGTCTGAAGGGAGAGGCAATAACACCTCTTGATAGAGAAGAGCTTGAGCTTCGAGCAAAGTACGCCAAAATTTGGTTGGAGAAATCAGCCTCCGATGAATTTAAATTTTCACTTTCAATGGATAGTGTTCCTGAATCTGCAAAGAATTTATCTGCTGAGCAAAAGGGTACGCTGTTGGAATTGCTCACTTTCATAGAGAGTCATGAAAAGCTCGACGGTTTACAGCTCCACACAGAAATCCATGAGATACGAAAGCGACATGCCATAGAGCCAAAAGCTTTCTTTGGAGCTATTTACCAAGCATTCTTAGGGAAGGATCACGGGCCTAAAGTCGGCTGGTTTCTTAGTGTTTTGGATAGGGATTTCGTGATTTCTCGCCTCAAAGAGGTTTCCTAATACATTTTTGTAGCTCCTAAGAAAAACTAAAATCCCTGCCATTGGTGGGGATTTTTTTTACCTGAAAGCTGGCACCTCGCACCTAAAACCTAGTTGTTCCAAGTGGGGATAAGTAAACATAAAGTGGGGCAGAGTGGCATATAATACGAAGTAAGTGGGACAAAGTGGCATATAAGTTTTGAGCCACAAAATCCCCTTTATTTTCATGCTCATTGGCGAATACCAACACACACTTGATCCTAAAAAACGCCTTTCACTTCCGGCTCGCTTTCGTAAAGAACTTGGTAAGACCGTTATCGTTACTCGAGGACTCGACCACTGTCTTTTTGTTTTCTCAGTAGCATCGTGGAAAAAACTTGCAGAGAAGTTTAGTCAGCTTTCTATAGGCTCATCAGATACGCGAGGTTTTAATCGCTTCATGCTTGCGGGTGCAGTGGAGGCTGATGTTGATTCTGCAGGACGCATTCTTATTCCTGATTACTTGAAAGATTTTGCGACTCTCAAAACCGATGTCGTACTTGCAGGTGTGAATGACCGCATTGAAGTTTGGGATAAGAAGCGCTGGGCTTCGTACAAAGAGCAGATTGAGTCGCAAGGAGATGCAATGGCTGCGAAGTTGGGGGAGATAGGAGTGATTTAGGAAGCGTTTAGAGAAACAGAAAAGAAAATGAACAAAACAGATACAGCAACCAAAGAGGTAAAGCACGAGACGGTTCTTTTGGATGAGACTGTGGATGGTTTGCTGTTGAAGGCAGGGGCAACTGCGATAGATGCAACGGTAGGAACTGGCGGACATTCTGAAAAAATTTCAAAGATATTAGGTAAGAAGGGAACTTTGCTGGTTCTTGATCTTGATGAAAACTCTTTAACTCGTTCTCGTGAACGTCTGAGCGATGCATCAGGAAAGGTTATGTATGTACAAGGAAATTTTCGTAACATCAAAGCACTTGCAGAAAGTGCAGGCATTACGAGCGCTGAAGGGATTGTGTTTGATTTAGGGTGGCACTCAGAACAACTAGCGGGAGGGCGTGGGCTCTCGTTTAAAAGTGATGAACCACTTTTGATGACACTCGGCTCTGGTGATGAGCATCTCTATACCGCAAAAGACATTATTAAAGATTGGGATGAAGAAGAGATTGCACGAATCATCAAAGAATACGGAGAAGAGAAATTTTCAGGACGCATTGCTCGCGTCATTGTTGAAGAGCGAAGGCGCCACAGCATCGACACCGCAAAACAACTTGCAGACATAATTTCTTCGGCTGTCCCTAGTTTTTACAGAAATGGGAAAATTCATCCCGCAACAAGAACATTCCAAGCGCTTCGCATTGCAGTGAATGATGAACTTGGCGCTCTTACAGAGGCACTCAAAGAAGCGTTGGATCTTTTAGCGCCACAAGGAAGACTTGCGGTCATTTCATTTCATAGTCTTGAAGACAGAATTGTGAAGCATGCATTTCGACAAGCAGAAGATGCTGACATTGGTGTGCGTATTACCAAAAAACCCATTGTGCCCAGTGAGGCAGAGAGGAAAAAGAACCCTCGCGCCAGAAGTGCTAAACTCAGAATTTTTGAAAAAAATAAAAAATAAAACTATGAATAAAAATCGAAACACCAAAAAAGCATCAGAACATCAGGCCTCGTTGCCATTTTCTAGAAATACCCATTCGGGGATATTGGCGTATGCAAATGTATTTGAACGCCGTACCGTTGTAGTGTTTGGTGTCGCATTCCTTCTTCTGTCGGTCTTATATATCTATTTCATGATTTCATCAGTAGTGCATGTTGCTGCTCGCCAAGAGCTTGTTCGGTCTGCTTCACGCGCATCTGCAGAAGTTGCAACTCTAGAGACCGCGTATCTTTCAAAAACACAAACAATTACTGAACCGTACGCTCGTTCACTTGGTTTTGTATCTGTGCGTGACCGTTCATTTGTAAGCAAGGGAAGTGTTGCGTTTAAAGATGCAAGGTAGAGGAAGGGTGTAGTGTTTAGGGTAGGGGGGTAGAATCTAAAAAAACTAGAGGGATATCATTCTAGCATTTTGCAAAAAGCTAGAATATATATAGGGTAGAAAATCGAAGCTGACAGCTGAAAGCTAAAACCTGAAAGCTTTTTCCTAAGTTAGAATACAAAGATGTCTGCTAAGTCCAACTTCGCTTTTCGTATTCGCATTATTGCGGGTATTATTTTGCTGATTGCGTTAGTGCTTTTGGTACGCTTGTATTTTTTACAAGTGGTCCACGGGAAGGAGTATCGTTTGAAAGCTGAAAGCCAATATGTGCAACAAAGCACCAACCAAATTGACCGAGGTACTATCTTTTTCACCTCTCGTGATGGTTCACTTATTTCCGCTGCAACCATCGCAGCGGGGAATACTATCGTTATTAATCCTTCACGGCTTGGAGATCCAGAAAGTGTCTATCGCGCTTTAAAAAAAATATTGCCCGACCTTGATGAATCAGTATTTCTTGAAAAGGCTCGAAAGAAAGACAGTGTATATGCTGAAATAGCCAAGCAGGTAACACCAGAGGTTGGAGTTGCTATCTCTGCGTTAAAAATAACTGGAGTACAGGTACTTGCTTCACACTGGCGTTTTTACCCTGGGCGTGTGCTTGCTGCACAGTCTATTGGCTTTTTGGGTTTTGGTGCTGATGGTAAAAGTGTTGCGGGGCAATATGGTTTGGAGCGTTATTACAATGGCGCTTTGTCTCGTTCAGATGGAGGGCTGTATGTAAACTTCTTTGCGGATCTTTTTACAAACATTCGTGCAAAATTTTCTCCCGACACAGTAGAGCCGGGTGCTGATTTGGTAACTTCAATTGAGCCATCAGTGCAACAATTTCTTGAAGATGCTTTGAAAAAATACGATGAGTCATGGAATTCCGACACGGTTGGGGGAATTATTATGGATCCAAAAACCGGTGCCATTATTGCAATGGCATCACGCCCAGGTTTTGATTTAAATGACTTTAAAAATGCAGACCCTAATGCATTTGCAAACCCCCTCGTTGAGCGTGTGTATGAGTTCGGTTCCACTATGAAGCCTATAACTATGGCTGCAGGAATTGATTCAGGTGCGGTTACTCCCACGACCACCTACAACGACAAAGGCTTCCTTATTCTCGATGGTTTACGCATTAACAACTACGACCACAAAGCGCGCGGAGTAGTGCCTATGCAGGAGGTGTTGAATCAGTCGCTCAATACTGGTGTTTCATTTGTGGTTGCTAGAATGGGCACTGCAAAATTTGCCGGCTACTTAGAAAAGTTTGGCATTGCGAGCGAAACAGGCATTGATCTTCCTAACGAAGCATCACCACTTGTTAGCAACCTTAAAAGTCCTCGTGCTGTTGAATATGCAACTGCCTCGTTCGGGCAGGGTATTGCAATTTCTCCCATCGCTATGACTCGAGCACTCGCTACGCTTGCAAATGGTGGGGTAGTGCCTGCACCACATGTTGGCGTTGAGCTTCGCTATGGTGGAGGTATAACTAAAAAACTCGGGTGGAGTCCTCCTATGCAAGCAATAAGTAAAGAGAGTGATGAAGCCATTACGCGAATGTTGGTAACGGTAGTAGATGATGCTCTTCAGGGTGGAAAAATAAAAATGGCCGACTACAGCATTGCCGCAAAAACAGGAACAGCGCAGGTTGCCCGCCCTGACGCCCGTGAATACTACACCGACCGCTATCTCCACTCATTTTTTGGCTATTTCCCAGCCTACAATCCAAAGTTTCTCGTCTTCTTTTTTGCGGTGTATCCTAAGGGAGCACAGTACGCTTCAGAGACGTGGACTCAACCCTTTATGAATACTGTGCATTTTCTTATAAACTATTACGAGATCCCTCCTGACCGTGCACAAACTGGAGGATAGGTTAGGTCTAACTGACTATGGGAAATCTAAAAGAACTTTTTCGCCAAGTAATAGTATTCCTGCTCACGCTTGAGGCAAAACTTGTACTTCGGAAGCACCGTCCAAAAATAATTGCCGTAACGGGGAGTGTTGGTAAAACTTCTGCAAAAGATGCCATTTATACGGCTCTCTCTAAATCATTTTTTGTACGAAGAAGTGAAAAGAGCTTCAATGGCGATATCGGCGTCCCTCTAACGGTGCTTGGTGTTCGGAATGGCTGGTCCAATGTGTTTCAGTGGATGAGAAATCTTGTAGACGGTATTTCACTCCTTGTTCTTACTACTCCATATCCGAAATGGTTAATAGTTGAGGTTGGGGCAGACAGGCCGGGCGACATAACTAAATCTCTTTCATGGTTAAAGCCAGATGTAGTAGTTGCAACAAGATTTCCTGATATTTCAGTGCATGTTGAATTTTACGCTTCTCCAGAAGATGTGATTAAAGAAGAACTTGCTCCTGTGGGATGGCTTCAGAATAATGGAGTGTTGGTTTTCAACGAAGATGATGAGCGGGCACGTACCGCCGTTACAGCACCTGGAGTGAGGCGTCTTTCTTTCGGTTTTGGAGAGAATGCAAACTTGAAGGCAGAGAATCTTCATGCAACAAGTGAGGATGGTATGCCAAGTGGAATTTCTTTCGATGTTAGCTATGGTGACGAGCGGGGAGTGGTATCGATTCCAGATGTCGCTGGTCGCTCCCATGTGTACTCGGTACTTGCAGGAATAGCTGTAGCGCTCAGTGTTGGAGTTTCTCTTGAGGAAGCTGTAAGCGCTTTTCAAAAACATGAGACACCTGCCGGCAGAATGCGTTTGATTAACGGTATGCGAACTTCCGTGATTATTGATGATACCTACAATGCTTCTCCTGCAGCGATGGAGGAAGCACTCATAGCTCTTGGGGATATTCCTCGAACAGGCCGTCGTATTGCTGTCTTGGCAGATATGCTTGAATTGGGAGGTTTTTCAGTAACTGAACATAACCGCATTGGTGCCCTAGTTGCAAAGTCAGCAGACATACTTGTAACGGTGGGTGTGCGCACCAAAGGCATTGCAGAAGGCGCACGAGCCTCAGGTATGCCCGAGAATGTGATTATTGAATGTGAGAGGGGGTCTGATGCCTCAACTGCACTGTTGTCTCTTATTCAATCAGGCGATGTAATCCTCGTAAAAGGTTCTCAGTCGATGCGTATGGAGAGGGTAGTGAAGTCTTTGATGGCTGAACCTGAAAAAGCAAAAGACCTATTAGTACGCCAAGATGCTGAATGGAGCATTCGATAATTATTGAGTATGTCTGATATCTCTTTAGAAAAACTAGAAGTAATTGCCCGTGGTGCTGGCGACATTGCACTCCAATATTTTGGAAAAATAACAGATGCAGACAGAAGCATTAAAGATGACGGTTCACTTCTCACCGTGGCTGACCTTGCGGTGAACACCTACATTCTCGATGCTCTCCGAAAAGAGTTTCCTGAGTATCCAATTCTCAGCGAAGAAGTGAAGGGTATGCCAGAGGGGAATTCAATGTGGATTGTTGATCCCATCGATGGCACTAAAAACTTTTCGAGCGGTAACCCCTACTTCGGTATTTCAATTGGGCTTATTGTAGATGGAGTACCTGAAGTTGGCGTGGTGTACTCTCCCGCTGAAAATAAACTCTATAGTGCGAAGCGAGGAAGTGGCGCATTTTTAAACGGGAAAAAAATCTCAGTTTCTTCATGTCAGTCTATGCAAGGTGCGCATATTCTTTTGGACACAGGAGCAAGTGAACAAACGCTCCGTATGCATGGTGCGATTAGAGAAGGGTGTATTGAAACGGGTGCCGTTGTTGAATCAAAAATGGCAGCGAGCTTAGAGCTCTGCGCTGTAGCATTGGGAGAGAGTGATGCCATGGCGCACCGCGGACTCAAGGCATGGGACATGGCAGGAGGAATGATAGTCGCACTGGAAGCTGGTGCACGCATTACTGATCTTGTTGGTGCAGAAAAAGATATGTTTAAAGGTGGCTTGATAGTTTCGACGCCACAGATTCATGAATCTGTTGTAGAAATAACAGCAAAAGTTTTTGCCACCGAGCTCGCAAGAGGTTGAGAAAAGTTTTTAATAGCTTTCAGGTTCCAGCTGTCAGCTTCCAGCTTTTCGGGAGAAGAGAAGAGGTTGAGAAAAGACTAAGAATGCTGTACTTTAAGCTCTCAGCGGGGCCCCAGTCGCCTATAGGTATAGGCTAAGCGGGGCCTCTCTCGAAGAGAATGAAAACGAGTTTTCGTTCTCCTTCTCGTTCGGCCCCATCGTCTAACGGTTAGGACACATCCTTCTCAAGGATGGAATCGGGGTTCGATTCCCCGTGGGGTCATGATTACAAAAAAGAGACTGCAAAAGGCAGTCCTTTTTTGTTCATGACCCCAAGTAAAGCTGGGAGCTTTACGGCGGGGAATCGAAGACCTTGTGCGCATTTTTTCTGAGTTTCCGAAAGAAAAAATCCACAAGGTGTACAGCTCCTGTAAGGAGAGATTCCCCGTGGGGTCACAAACTAGAAAACAAGCCCTTAGTTGGGCTTTTTTCAGTTTGTGACGGGCGGAACGATGTCGCAAAGCGACCGTGAGCCGGGGTCGAGCGCACTTAGTATTTTGTGAGTTTCCGAAACAAAATACTTAGTGACGGGTGACCACATGATTAAATTAATTAGTCTGCGACAGCAGGCATTTTATCTGTGACCGGTTTCCCCGTGGTCTGGGGGGGGCTTTACGGCGGGGAATCGAATAACCTTGTGAGCATTTTTTCTGAGCCCCCGAAAGAAAAAATCCATTTACTCCAAGAGTCATTCTGTTAAATGAGGTGTACAGCTCCTGTAAGGAGAGATTCCCCGTGGGGTTGGGTTTTTAACATGGGTGAGGTGAGAATTGTAGGCAATTCTCGTGGGCTTTGGACACTTAGTGTTTTATGAACTCTAGGAGTAAAATGCTTGGGGAACGGTGACCAATTCCTCCTGGGGGTAAGTGATCTCATTGTTCTTGTATTTGAAACCATGGTGCAAATTAATCGTACACAGAAAAAAATTAGGCGTTTTTTTTCTCAAGTTCGTTACGCTGAAAAACGACGAACCTTAAAATGGAAATTAAGGAAAAAAAGCAAAAAAGAAACTGCGCGTCGTGTTAAATTTCAACGCGAATATAATGCAAAACTACCGCCGGTTACCCTTATTGCACCTAAAAATTTCTCACTTGTTGAAAATGCCAATGCAGTTCTTAAGTACTTTAGTGATGCAGAGAAAAAATTAAAATTTGGGCAGGTGGTGTTTTTAGATATTTCAAAAGTAACAAGAATGACTCCAGATACTGTAGCTTTGATGGCTGCAAGTATAAATAGTAAAGAATTTCATCATGCCTCCAACGTAACTGGAAACGCCCCGGAAGCTCTAGCTCCAAATGCATTATTTATTGAATCAGGATTTTATGACCACGTAATTACTCCTGGATTCTTTACTATAGGAGCAGAAAATATGATGCATAGAGGCATGGATACAAAAGTTCTAGGAACTGTTGTAAAAAAGGCATCAATCATTGGCACAGAGCATGTGTTTGGAAATGCCAAACCGTTAGACCCTCTATACAATACTCTCGTTGAGTGTATGTCGAATACCCACAGTCATGCTGACCTTACAGGGCTTGGAAAGTGTAATTGGTGGCTATTTGTTTATAGTGATCCGAAAGAAAAAATTACATCCTACACATTCATTGATTTAGGGGTCGGAATATTCGAAAGTGCCGTTGTCAAAGGACCTGTACAAAAATTTATGAAAAAAACACCTTTTTTCGATAACATGATTTTAGCTGACGAATTATTAGCTGGGAGGCTTAAATCTCGAAGTAAAAAAGACACAGCTTTACGAGGTAAAGGTATTCCTCAAATTAATGAGGATGCAAATAACACAATTTTTCGATCCTTTTACATATTAGCTAATGACGTTAAAATAGATCTCAAGACTAAGAAGAAGGAGAGGTTGCAATACCCATTAAATGGTACCCTTCTTCATTGGGAGCTACAAAATGTCTAATGTACTAAGTATGGAAATTAAAGACGAAATAATCATAGCAAAAGATTTTTCTGACCATGTCGGGGCTCGCTATAAGCGAGAAGGACCATTTTCAGGAGAGCTTTTTCTGGAGACTATTCTTTTGCCAAAGTTTGAAAAAGCAGTTCAGGGAGGTTATGTTTTGTTTGTTGATTTAGATAAAGGATTTGGGTACCCCTCTTCGTTTGTTTCAGGTTCATTTGGAAAACTTTCCTTAGAGAAAGGAGCAGACTTAATTCTCAAACATATAAAGCTTAAGTCTGATGATAACCCACTAAGGATTGATAAAATTATAGATGAAATAAAAGATCCAACCGGAGTTGATCTATAGGGACACGGTTATGAATCTTAAGAGGATATTAATTTTTTCCGCCCCCGCTCTTTTCCTCGGTGTAGTTGTTGGCTATCTGTGTGCGCTTTGGCCTCTTGAAATTGATACAGAGGTTAATATTTTGGATTTGTTAGATTTGCTTTTCACTATTGGAATTGCACTCATGATTCCTGTGTTTGTTAATAGATTGTTAGAGAATAGGAAGGTAATAAAAACTATTTTGGTGGATGAACTTAAAGCACTACTCTCTACTTATCAAAAAATAAAAAATATATTACGTGATACTCAATTTAAAGGAGAAATTACTAAATTAGATAAAGACCATATCCAAATTTGTTTAGAGGAAGCAGATTTACAGATTATTGCGTTTGAAGAACAATTAACAATTGCCTTTCCTGCAAAAGTGCTTGAAATAGTGAAGGATTTAAAATTAAAATCAAAAATATATTACAAATTTGTTACTGGAGGAGATTTAATGAGTGAACATTTTCTGAGTGTAGATTCTCATTTTAATTTTCAACATAATGTTGAATATACTAAAATTGATATTAGTTTGAAGACATTAATTCAAAAATTATATAATTTTTGAATTCCGATACCCCCCCCATGCCCCACAAACACCTCTACAAAAGCAACACCAATAAAGTTTTCGCAGGCATCTGCGGAGGGCTTGGTGAATACTTCGACATCGACCCCGTGCTTCTACGCCTTATATGGGTCTTAGTGGTAATCTTTACAGGAGTGGTGCCAGGCATCGTTGCCTACATCATTGCAACATTCATTGTCCCTGAACACTCACATCATCAATAATTATTTAAAAACACATGAAAAATAAAAACGCACTAAAGATTGTTGCTGTAATATTTATTACACTAGATTTAGTTTTGTTATTTGTTTCGAAGTTTGATAGTGCCACAGCTGGGTTATTTGGTTCAATTATAGGGTGGGGAATTGCAATAGCACTTCTTCAAAAACTTTTCCAATGGATTCTCAATAAAAGAAATGTTGACCAATCAGCCACTGTAGGTCTAATCATGGCTTCAGTATTCTATGCGATAGTGTTTTCTTTCTTTACTTTCATTGCGTAAAAACCTAGTGGAATAGAGATTGACCCCATTTACTTTTTACTGTTACGAGTTTGCAATGATGTTTTTAAAGAGTACTCTGAAGGTAGGCTGTAAATGAATAATATACAAAAAACTTTTGCTGGAGTTGCGACATTAGCTATGCTTGGTACTGGAGCATATTATTTAAATCAACCTACAAGCTTAGAAGGCGGCAATTATTCAAATACCCGTACGAAGCTTTCTACTGGAGAGCCAGATAAGGACTGTGCTGATTTTTCTACACACGCAGAAGCTCAAGATTTCTTTGAATCAGCAGGCTCTGGCGACCCCCATGCTTTAGATCGTGATGGGGACGGTATTGCTTGTGAAACTCTTCCATAGTCTTCAATTATCTAATAAATATATGAAAATTTATGTATAAAATTTCTAAAGGCCAGTTTATGGTTTTGCTAGCCGTTGGGATAATTCTTTGGTTTGGAGATATATTATTTGTTTTGGACTCGTATGAGGCATCAAACATTGCCCTCGCTTTAATTATAATTATTCCAGGGCTTTTAGCTTTCTATGTCCTTGGTTGGAGAAACGCAAATAAGTCGACTTTGGTGCTAGAAAAAACAAAGAAGATCGAGTCTATAAAAAACAGTATACAGATGGATACTCCTCCAATTAAGTTCTTTTCGGTTTCCACTTGGAAATTGATTGCATTAACAACCGCAACCTTTGGTCTCTATCAAATATATTGGCACTACCGAAACTGGCAAGCGATAAGACTCGCTGACGGAAGTGATATTCGACCTTTCTGGCGTTCTTTCTTTCTTATGTTCTTCACTCACGCACTTTTTAAGCGCATTGTTGATTCCTCGGTAAAACAAGGGTTCAGTGAAGTAATGTCTGCGTCGGCTCTCGCCTGGGCATTCATTGTGCTTATTTTTGCTGGAAGTATATCCGCAAGAGGTGATGATGCTATTTTTACTTTACTTTGGATTCTTAGCTTTTTCAGCGTCGCACCTCTCATTCAAATTCAAAAAGCAATTAATTTCAATAATAAAAACTTAGATAGCACCTATACAGCATCTAAGAAATTCTCTGTCGGAGAAGTATTGCTCGCTGTAGTTGGCGGGGTACTCTTTGTTTTTGCGTTACTTGGATTTTTGTCGGATATGTCTATTTAGTTACAAGGGGTTACGACGAACACGCACATAATCAATTATTACTAATATATTTTAAGATATGAAAAATTTAACCCTACTATTAGTCCTATTCATTGCTTTCGCCTTTGTCGCTCCAGTACAAGCGTCTGCAGGGATGAATGCAGGCATCAAGCCGGGAAACTTTCTCTACTTTTTTGATACCACTTTTGAAAATATAGGTCTTTTCTTCACTTTTAATCCTGAACAGAAAGCCCAAAAAGCGCTGGAATATGCAGACGAACGTTTGGCTGAAATGGAAGCTGTTGCGGAAGAAAAAAATCCGGATGGGGTCAAGACGGCCCTCGCCAACTATGAAAGCAATGTCGCGCTCGCGACGGAGAAATCAAAAGAGGTCAAAGACAAAGGACAAGCGGAAATTCTGCTCACTTCAATCGCGGACAGTGCCTCAAGAAATCAAGAGGTGTTATCCGCCGTCTTACTTAAAGTCCCCGAAGAAGCGCGAGAAGCAATCACAAAAGCAATTGAAGTAAGTAAGAAAGGTCAAGAGGAAGCCATGAAACAAATTGTTGAACTCAAAAGTGAAATTGAGAAATTGAAGAATGAGGTGGAGAAATTGAAAAAAGGATACAAAGGAAGCGAAACTGATACACGGGCGAATGAAGTCGAGAAATTGAAGAATGAAGTTGAGGTACTTAAACAAAAAAGCGTAGCCGAGCCTGCACCAAAACAACTGCCTCCTGCTATTTCCTTGTCAGAGCTTGAACTACAACGCCAAGAATTAAAAGCTGAGCAGTTACAAAGAGACTCTCAAGTTCAAAAATTACAGATGCAACAAAAGGAAGATGCTTTGGCTAAAAGACAGACATGTCTCAATACTCATCCAACTCAAGCACAGATTCAGCAGGCAGTTGATGCAGCGATTGCGACCCTTAACTCTTCAATGGCGACATCCAAGTCTTCTGTCGTAAACCAATATGATTCGCAAATAGCCCAAATTAAAATAAAACTCCAAAACGATCTTGCTTCAGCACAAGAAGCTCAACGAGGGTATGCTACAAATAGTGCTTTACTCAAGCAAATACAAGACTATGCGAATGCAGATATAGTGGACTTAGAGTCACGCAAGCAGGAATTGTTAAGTATGGCTGATGCAACCTACGGAACGAAAATAGCAGATGTTCGAATGAAAGAGATTAAAATGATGCAAGAATCTAGTGAAGCTACGTGTGGTTTATAGATAAGCGTAAGTAGGCAACATTCATTGTCCCTGAACACGCACATCATTAATAATTATTTAAAAATATGGAAAAAATAAAAATAGAACACCACACACTGTCAGGAGGATTTTGGATTGCAGCATGGCTCTTCACCATCGGCTACTTGCAACTTAGTTTTTGGAAAGGAGTGTTAGCTCTCATCATCTGGCCGTACTACCTTGGTGTTGCACTAGCTATCACTTCGTAGGTTAGCCGTTAGAGCCGACCTGACTTGTTGGACGAGAGTAGAGAATTGGGCTATATGTTACAATAATCTTTCATGAATTGGTTGAATTCACAGCCTAGAATCCGTGTTACTGAGTTGGCAGTAAGTCTGCCAGTGGCTTTTATTGAAGAAGGTACTACGGTAATTGCCTATACGCCCTCTTTAGATCTTTCAACGTGTGGTCAAAATAAAACAGAAGCTAAGAAAATGTTTGAAGAGGCAGTTCAAATATTTTTTGATGACTTAGTAGAGAGTAATACGGTTGACGAAGTGTTGAGTGGGTTGGGTTGGAAAAAAGACCTTAAGCAAGCTTCGTGGGTACCGCCTGTAGTTTCCCAAGAATCAATCGGAGTTAAAGTTCCTGCGTTAGCTTGAAATCCTCCATGAAGGAGGTTGGAAACATAGATTGGAGGAGGTTCGAAAGGTTTCTCATTGTTGAGGGCTGTGTATTCAAAGGTAAGGTAGGTAGTCATAATAAATACAAGAAAATTGGTCTGGCTAGACCAATAATCGTTCCTCGTTATAAATCTCTCCCTGATTTCATAATATTGAATAACCTAAGAACCCTAAGTATTTCAAAAGAGCATTTTATAGAGAAGATAAGAAATCTCTAGGATCCTAATACAATAATATGCCACCCCTTTCCTAAATGCTAAAATAGACCCATGTCCTCAAGAAACCAACTCCTCCCCGCGCTGCTCATCCTAGCTTTTGTTTTGGTAGCAATTTTTGCTCCACTTGCCATGGTGGGAATGAGTCATCACGGCATGGGTAGTATGGGGGATTGTCCGTTTATGCCGGGCGAGGCGGTTTTGTGCGAAATGAATATTTTCGCTCACCTTAATTCGTGGCAGACACTGTTTGCAACAGTCGCTCCTGAACTTGTCACCTTCGGGGCACTCCTTTTTGCGATTCTTCTTACATTCGCATTGTTTCGGAATCTTTTTGACCCACCAGACACCTCAAAACAACATTCTACTTCTCTGTACTCAAGGGATTCATACGCATATTTTCTGGTCTCGTTTTTTCTTGGCAGTAGTATAAGTCCGCGTGCACCGTAGGTAGTTTTTTGTTTTTGCATTATTTACACTCATAAAAAACTATGGAAACAAAAAACAACACACTCATTATCGGACTTCTTACTCTCATTCTTGGTCTTGTGATTGGCTACTTTGCTGGCACGAGCTCGTATTGCCCTTTTGGAATGATGGGAGGTAGCTACACTCAAACGAGAGATATGGATGGTTACAGTGGTATGCACGGTGCTATGAACGGCATGACTATGGGCCTTGAGGGAAAAACAGGAGATGCTCTTGATAAGGCATTTTTGGACGGCATGATTATTCACCACGAAGGTGCGGTAGAGATGGCGCAAACACTTCTTAAGGGTACAAAGCGACCAGAGCTCATAAAGCTCGGCAATGACATCATCACAGCTCAAACTGGGGAGATACAGATGATGAAAGACTGGCGAAGCAATTGGTTCGCTCAGTAATTCCTATGGAGAAAAAATACCTTATAGGCGGAGGGGTGATAGCACTTCTCCTTCTTGGTCTGTTCTTATTCAATTCTCGTAGTGCTTCGGAAGGAAGTGATTCTGAAGGCGCATTGACACCCGTATCTTCATTCAGTCATTCGCACGGTATTGCTGTAGATACGATTGACGCAACGAAGGTCTACATCGCCACGCACGAAGGATTGTATCTACTTCAGAGCGATAAAGACCTGTTCCAAATCGGTAAAACACACGATGATCTCATGGGCTTCAGTGCGGATCCTACGGAAGCAAAAACTTTCTTTAGTAGTGGACACCCGGCTCGCGGAGGCAACATAGGCTTCCAAAAAACAACCGATGGGGGAGTGACTTGGACAAGACTTTCTGATGGACTTGGTGGTCCCGTTGATTTCCACGCAATGACGGTGAGCCAAGTAAATCCAAACATTGCCTACGGTTCGTTTGGAGGGAAAATCCAAAGAACTACCGATGGTGGGCTTTCGTGGAAGTTTACAGAAGGTTCTGTTCAAGCTATCTCGTTTTCTTCTGATCCGAAGAATGAAAATGTTCTCTACGCTTCAACGCAAAATGGAGTACAGGTAAGTAGGGATGGGGGTGATACATGGCAGAGTGTCTCTAAAGAGCTTGAAGGAGGTGCCGTAAGCGTATTTGCCCTAGACCCCCAGTCTAGTTATGCGCTCGCATTCTCCCAAACGCTTGGTGGAATGGGTAAAAGCACTGATGGAGGTGCTACATGGCAAAAGGTACAAGAATCATTTGGGACTGAAGCAGTGCTATATCTTGCGTTCAGCAAATCACAGCAAGGCACTGTGTACGCTTTGACGAGCGGGAACAGCTTGTATAAGAGCATCAATGGTGGAGATGCTTGGACAAAGGTACGGTAACTTCAGCATTTATTACTTATAAATTAAAAAACACACCTCTAGAGGTGTGTTTTTAAATTGGCGCCAGACTTCCTATCAATCCTAATCATCTTCTTCCATGGCTCGTCTGAATATCTCTCTGTTCCGTTCATTAACTTTCTCCGCACTTCGTATTCCGGGTGGGTTTTTCTCCTCCTCCGCCAAAAATCTTTCAAGAGCATCTTCAAATGATTCATTAGACATGCAGATAGTATATGGGAGTTAATCTAAAATAAGAGCCTTACCAATCCAGCTCAGCATCACTATCGCCATCAAGATCACCATCGTCAGCGAGCGCCTCTTTCAGTCTTTGTTGATTGCGCAGAGCGCGCTCCGCATCAGTCATCCCTCCAAAAGGTCTTCCTCCTTGAGGTTCTCGCTGAAGTCTTTCAAGAATAACTTTGTCTGATTCGTGAGGCATGCGGGCAGTATACACATTCGCGCTTCACGCTCAAGAGAGCAAGTAATGGCTCGAGGTAACTTTACTCAAGCAACCTAGGTTAGATGAACATGACTAAAAACCCAATTCTCAATGCTCTCTCGGCAGTCCTCTATATATGCACCGTTGCATCTATTATGTTTTTTGGCTCCTCATTAGCAGTTCCAATAGAAGAAACAGTGTTAGTACCTATTGCAATGTTGTGTCTGTTCTCGCTCTCGGTAGCTGTGATGGCATTTGTATTTTTCTATCAACCAGTACTTATGTATATGGAAGGTGAGAAAGCCAGAGGAGTAAACCTCGCCCTACAAACAGTAGGAGCATTTGCAGTTATTACGGCAATTCTCTTTGCCTGTCTGTTTCTATCCAGATACTTCTAGCAGTTCTACCTTAATGTGCGAGAGAGGAATTAAAACAGATCCATTTGTCTCTCAGCCAAATCAGTCCTAGCCCTCGCTTCTTTATTGCGTCCTATCATTCGAGGAGTTTGCGCGATTGTTTTTCTTCTCTTTTTTGTTTCTGCACCTTTCTTTCCCCAGATAGAACGTAGTTCGGTTACGAGCTCGCCGGGAGACATATTCAGATTCGTTAAGTTCAAAAAATCATCCGCCCAACCTTCCAAAACTTTATTTGAAAAACCAGACCCTTCTCGCAAGACTCTTTTTTGTCCGAGCCACCTATTAAAGCGTGCAGCGTGAGGGTATGTTGGATTTTCATTAGTCATATCATTCTTTTACAGACACTCGTGGTCTTTTAGTATGAAAGTAGGCTTTTGCTTCTCGTAGTCCTTGAGCCAGTCGTCGTTTGCCAATTACTTGTTCTGGAGGTTCGTCTCCACGAGACCATTGCGGTGAATCTATATGTGACCAATCAACCCCATGGTCTGTTTCTACAAAAGTTGCTGAGTAACCACTACCAAATTCTTTTCGAAACTCATGAGGATTTGGTAGTTTTTCCATTGTTGTCCTAAGCTACTTTTTTACTCTCTGGTTTAGGGAAAAGTTTACTTGCGAACACGGTGATGGAGTCAGGTTGAGGAAAATCAAATCGAGTACAGTTTGAAGGCGGTGTGCTGTTTGAAAGTGCATGATAAAGCGTGTAGAGAGCATACGCATCATTCTCTTGATACTTTTGTTTGAGATGCGATGCAAAATCCATCAACTGATTATAAGGTTCTTCGTTTCCAGTTTCGTATTCATGCATTGCGCTGTTAGCAATACTACGCACTGACTCATAAGTAGATTGTTCGTTTGGAGGCAGTCTTTCAAGACTGTTCCGCAAAGAGGATGTATATTCTTTACGCCCCATATTCTATAGACCACTTTAAAATGAAAGGTAAGTCTTTACAAGGTATCTGATTAATTTGAATGTGTGGTGAGGTTACATTTCGGCTATACTGATTCTATGAGTGAAGGCCCACCGATATTCTCTTCAGTAGTTGAAGTACTAGATAATCTTCCAACATTAAAGAGAGTATTTCAGAACATCTTCAGAAAGAAACCTAAAAAAGTAATTAAGGTATGAACCTTGATACAAAACTATTTTTTAAATTGAACAACTTTGCCCATAAGAGCAAACGCGATGATTTTTTGATTATGTTTTTTGGTTCCTACATCGCATACCCACTTGCTGTAGCATTTCCTTTGTATCTCTTCCTTGTACAAACTCCGATGAGAGAGGGGATTATTATCTCTGCCTCAGCTCTCATGGCAGGGCTTATTGCGCGACTTGTATTTGGAAGTTCAATCAGATTTTTCCACCCTGTACCTCGACCACCGGTAACACATGCATTGAAACCGCTCATTAATCTGAAGTCACCCTCGTTTCCTTCTGGGCATGCGCTCTTTTTCTTCGCACTTTCAACCTTTGTTTTTTTCTTTTATCCCTTGCTTGGAGTTATATTTCTTCTCATCACTCTAAGTATTGCCACTGCGCGAGTTATGGCAGGTGTGCACTATCCATCGGACATGCTTGCAGGATGCCTTATTGGCATTGTGAGCGCGTATCTCAGCTTTTTGTATGTTCTCCCGCTGCTTGTTCAGTTATTCTAACGGTATTATTGACACATCTATTAAAACGATACATACTATAAAGGCATGAATGGGCATACATCAATGACAGTTTTGAGTTCAGCAAAGCGAAGCCTCCTTTGAGGCTGTTCGCGGATTTTTAAATTTCAAAAATAAAGATTCCAAAACAGCCTCGAAGGGGGCTGTTTTTCTTTTACTGAAATCTACACAAAAAATAACACCATAAAAATGGTAAAACATATGAGAAATGGACACGAAAATAAACCTATGAATATTGCAGGAGAAACTCGAGAGCCTGAAGTCAGAGAGCGTGTTCTTGAAACGCTCCGTACCTTTGGTGAAAAAACATTGAGATATTCTGGTGAGAAAGCTGGACCTTCTATTCTTATTATTGGCGGTACTCACGGAAATGAAGTTCTTGGTGTTCTTGTTGCAGATCTTCTCCGTGAAAGCTTGGGGACTGGAGCATTGGTGCTCAAATCTGGAGAAGTACAGCTCACCCTTGGTAATACGCGGGCTATAGAAGCTGACCAACGAACAGCCTCAGGGGGAGTTGATTTGAACAGAATCTTTCTGCCATCAGTTATCTCAGGTAAGGAAGATAAAGGGTGGGAAGGTCGTCGTGCGCAAAAAATTACCGAGGCTATCCGTTCGTCGGACATCGTTATTGACCTCCATTCAACCAATAGACCGTCGCCAGCGTTCGTGTGCGCCCTAGGAGACGAGGAGCATAGTTCGGTCTACAAATGGCTTCCACGGGAGTCTGTAGTGCTTGACCCTGAGAGAATAGTTTCAAGTGGAGGTGGCTCTATTGATGAAGTGGCAGATGATTTTGGGAAAGTTGGTATTTGCTACGAATCAGGACAGGCAACCGATATGCGAAATGTCGTTCCTGTATTTGAAGCCATTCGTGCCATCCTCATTGAACGAGGAATGGTAGATGGCGTGTTGCCGGAACTTCCAACACCGAGCTCTGAATACACAGTGATGACATCAATCCCGTATGACGCCAGCCGACCATTTGTATTTGCGGAAGGGAAGGATCAGGGATTTGTCCCTATAGCAAAAGGTGAAATTATTGGGCATCAAGGGGGCATTCCTGTGCAGTCACCATTAGACGGAATTATTCTGTTTCCAAAAAAACCAGAGCATCAAGAAAGTGCAGGGCTTGTATGCTACCTCGCATCTCATAAGGAAAATTAACTTAGCCCTTCTTAAATAATAATGAACGACCTCGTAGGTCGTTCATTATTATATTATGCCCACATGTCCGGGTCTTTTCGTCGGTTTCTTCTGTGTTTAATTCTCTTAGCTTTGAGTGACAACATTTCATGCTGAATCTCTGCCCATTTTTTGGTTGCGGTAATGATATCTCTAGTGCCCGAAGCAACTCTTTGAAAAGTTTGTCCCCGAAATCTATCGGCTGAAGTTATACGATGTTTTTTGTGTACGCCAATTTCGTGTGACATACAATTTAGCGGATCAATTGAACAGTGAATCAATGACGACTTTCACATCCGTGCCGTCAGCCTTGCCTTGTAGGTCTTTCATTAAAGCTCCCATAAATTTACCCGCTTCTTTTTTGTCCGTGACACCCATCTCTGCTTTTTTAGCTTCTGCAATCTTTCGAATGTCGTCTTGGCTCATCATTGCCGGTAGGTAGGCCTCGAGCATGATACGCTCAGCTTCTTCTTTTTGTGCCAACTCAGGTCGATTGCCTTTAGTGAATTGCTCATATGCATCTTTACGCTTCTTTACTTCTCGGCGAATAACAGTGAGCACTTCTTGATCAGAAAGCTCTTCTGTCGGGAGGCGTTTCAAAGAGACGAGCTCGTTAGTGCATGAAGACATAAGTCCGCGAAGCACTTCAACCTTAAGGGCTTCTCGTGCCTTCATCGCGGTCACCATGTCAGATTTAATTTGTGTTTGTAGCATGTGTGTATTTTACCTCAGAATATCTCTTTATCTAAAATCAATTTCGAAAAATTTTGCAAGATCTCCGAGTCGGCTTAATCTATCTAACTCGCTTACATAGTCTAGGCTTCCCACGGCTCCTTCATTTTCAGCCTGTCGTAATGACGCCAATGCTTTTTCAAATGACTCCCAAAGGGTATCAGGGATGAGGCGTTCAGCGTTCATGAAATGAGCATACATTGGCACTCTGTTATAATCAACGGGATGGAAACTTTGCTTATTGTTTTGGTGGTAGCACTCTTGATTCTCAATGCTGGGGCGGTAGTGTTTTCCCTTTCAAGAAAAAAGGACACCGGACAAGGGGAGGGAGTTACTATGATAAATCAGCGTATTGCCGAACTTTCTCGAACACTGGACGAGCGACTCGACAAGACATCCGAGAATCTGATGCGCTCAACCCAAGCTCAGTCTACTGAAGCCAATCGCATCATTCGCGATGTTACAGAGCGTCTTACGAAGCTCGATGAAACTAACAGGCAAGTGGTTTCGTTTGCCGATCAACTTCAAAACTTGCAGGACATCCTTAAAAATCCAAAACAACGGGGAATTTTAGGTGAGTATTATTTGGAAACATTGCTCAAAAATGTTCTTCCACCAGGGCAGTACCAAATGCAGTATGCTTTTGCTAATGGTGAGATAGTGGATGCGGCGGTGTTTGTGAAAGACAAAGTTATTCCAATTGATTCAAAATTCTCACTTGAAAACTATAATCGTCTTACGGAGGCTACTGACCCATCAGAGAAATTACGATTGGAAAAACTGTTTGTGAATGACTTAAAGCTTCGTATTCAAGAAACGGCAAAATACATTCGCCCCGCTGAAGGAACCATGGATTTTGCGTTCATGTTTATTCCTCATGAAGCTATTTATTACGATTTGCTCATCAACAAAATTGGCGCCGTAACGGAGGACACAGAAAACCTCATTCAGCGTGCAGCAGGAAGGTATAAGGTAATCATCGTCTCACCAACCTCATTTCTTGCGTACTTACAGACCGTTTTGCAGGGGCTCCGTGCTATGCAAATAGAGGAGCAAGCAAAGGATATTGTTCAGCGAGTCGGGGAGCTTGGTAAGCACTTAAAAACCTTTGAGGAGTATCATGCGAAACTTGGAAATGCACTTGGTACCGTGGTTAATCATTTCAATAACTCAGGGAAGGAGTTTAAGAAGATAGATAAGGATGTGATGCGCATTACTGGTGATGCCCCAGGGATTGCCATGCCTATAATTGACGCACCTGCCCGAGATGAAGATTAATTGCTGTTACCGAATGCCTATCTTTCAGGTAGTATTAGCTGAGCCTTTCACTAACCAATAAATTTTACTCAAATGTGCGGAATCTTTGCCTACACTGGCTCTAAAAAAGCGTCTCCAATCCTTCTCGAAGGACTTTCAATGCTTGAGTACCGCGGGTACGATTCTGCAGGAATATACATGCCCGGCTTTGATGTGGTGAAAACCCCCGGCGCAGTTGCAGAGCTTACGAAAAGAATGACAAAAGACTATCCTGCAACTTCCGGGATAGCGCATCTACGCTGGGCAACGCATGGAGCCCCAAATGAAGTGAATGCACACCCGCATGGCGACTGTGATGGAGATGTGTTTGTTATACATAACGGCATTATTGAAAACTTCCGTGAACTTAAAGAAGAGCTTGTAGCTGGAGGTCATACGTTCAAATCAGAAACAGACACTGAAGTCATTGCGCACCTTATTGAAGGAGCTCTGAAAGACAAACTTAATTTTGAAGATGCAGTTATTGATACCTTGAAGAAACTCCGAGGTACTTATGGTCTTCTGATTTCCTATGCAAAAGATCCCGACACCATTATTACTGCACGAATGGGTTCTCCTGTTGTTGTAGGTCTTGGAGACGGAGAAAATTTTATTGCTTCTGATGCAACGCCAATTTTGAAACACACGAAGCAAATGATGTTTCTCTCCGATGGAGATGTTGCGATTATCACGCCTACAATACACCGTGTGCGTACGCTTTTGGAAACCGAGGTTGATCGCCCGTCTGAAACCATTACTTGGGATGTTGGAGAGGCATCACGCGGAGGATACCCACATTTCATGCTGAAAGAGATGATGGAATCACCTGAGGTTATAGAGAATGCACTTCGAGGCAGACTTATTATGGAAGAAGGGAAGGCAAAACTTGGCGGACTAGAAGCAGTTGAAAAGGAGCTTCAAAATATCGACAGACTTATTATTGTTGGTTGTGGAACCGCATACTACGCAGGACTCATTGGTGAGTATCTAATTGAATCCCTTGCTGGTGTTCCTGTTGAAGTGGAACTTGCTTCGGAATTTCGTTATAGAAAGCCAGTTATCAGACCAAACACCGCAGTCTTGGCAATCTCCCAGTCAGGCGAGACTCTCGATACACTTGAAGCTATTCGTGAAGCGAAGCGACATGGCGCACTTACTCTTGGCATTGTGAATACTGTTGGCTCTACTATTGCCCGTGAGACAGACGCTGGAGTGTATAACCATGCAGGTCCCGAAATTGGTGTTGCTTCCACCAAGGCTCTTGTTTCTCAAGTGGTTATTCTTTCACTTGTTGCACTCTTCCTTGGCCGTACTCGCTCACTTTCTAAAGATGATGGTGTTGCACTAGCTAATGCACTTAAGAGTTTGCCAGAGTTAGCAAAAAAAGTATTAGAGCAATCTGAGGAAATTCGTAAGGTTGCCAGTGTATATAAAGACTCACGAGACTTCCTGTTTATTGGGCGTAAGTTTAGCTATCCAGCAGCCTTAGAAGGAGCGCTGAAGCTAAAAGAAGTTTCATATGTTCATGCAGAAGGCTATGGGGCAGGGGAGATGAAACACGGCCCTTTGGCAATGATTGATGAAAATTTCCCAACAGTCGCTGTGGTTCCTCAAGATTCAGTGTACGAGAAAACTGTTTCTAATATGATTGAGATACGCACACGTAAAGGGCCTGTGATTGCTATTGCAACTGCTGGTGATGAGAAAATCAAAGAGGTCTCTGATCATGTTATCTACATTCCAAAAGCATCGGAAGAACTCTCAGTAGTGCTTTCTATCATTGCGCTTCAACTCTTTGCGTATCACTTTGCGGCAGACAAGGGCCTTAATGTAGACCGTCCTCGCAATCTTGCGAAATCAGTCACCGTAGAATAAATAGGAGATGTTAGGTGCTAGGTTTGAATATTCCCGAACGAACGATGAGAGGAAGCTTTGCTTGCGTAGAATAGGTGTCAGCTGTTCCACCCCTTAAATCAAATGGCCGAATTAAGAGTCAAAAGACCTGTATAGTATAATCTAACGACCGTTAGATTATACTATACAGGTACGAACATGAAGATCGTGGCTTGGATACTACCGAGCGAATGATGACAGGAAGTCCCACTTGCGGTAGAGTAGTCTTTAAATTATGTCAAAAAATCTAGACTCTTGGCTCCAGCACGACAGATTTTTTACTGATGAGGATTCTCTAAAACCGATTCTGGATGGCCATGCCGTTAAGAGGACGGTCTTTTGGGCGGCACTATTTCGCAGAGGAAAAGTAGGTTTAGCATCTACTACTGCAGAGAGATTTGTGCGACGACTATTCCATCCCACAAAGACAGTCTTGCGTCCTGAATTGATTGAGGGTTCCCTTGGTAGAGAGGGCTTTACCGGCTAGTAGAGGGTTGCTTTTTAAGGCTTTTTTGGTACGATGCTCTGATATGAATATTGCGGTTATAAAGACAGGAGGGAAGCAGTACCTTGTAAAAGAGGGTTCTTTGATTACGATTGAAAAAATAGCCGATGTCAAGAAGGACGACAAAATCACCTTTGATGCTGTCCTTTTTACTGACGACGGAACAAAAGCATCAGTGGGTGATCCAACCGTTTCAGGCGCAAAAGTTACTGGTACCGTCCTCGTGGTAGGGCGCGCTCCTAAAGTTGTCGTCGTAAAGTACAAAGCAAAAAGCCGATACTACAAGAAACGAGGGCACAAACAGCCCAACATGAAGGTCAAGATTGAGACTGTTTAAGTTTTCCTTTCGTTCGTTTGCTATGTCTAATTTCTTTTTACACGGTATAGAGTCCGAGTATCTCCAGCGTGGATTACCTCCTGGTAGAGCAGAACGTGCTGCCCAAAGATATGAAAATATCTACAAAGCCTCTAATGGAGAAAAAGTAAGACGATTTTTTGCTGGTCTTTTTAAAAAATAATTTGTTTATGCCATTACTTCCTGAACGAAGTCGTATTCCAGCCACTAGTCTTTTTGGTTCTTTTTTGAAGGCTTGGTTGTCAGGATTTGATGGTCTTTTGCCTGGCGGTATGCCTGAAGAGCGAGCGGACAAGTTAGTTGGACGTCATGCGCGTCGAAAGCAAAATCGCACCCGTATTTAAGACCGATTTCTAAAAGCACTTCGGAGTGTTTCCGAGTCCGCGTATTCTATTTCTGCTCCTACTGAAAGCCCTCGCCCAAGAAGGGTTACTTTTTTACCTGGATGTGCTTTTTGTATTTCTTTTGAAAGTTCGCGAGCAGTGTAGTCACCCTCAGGTGTGGTTGAAAGTGCAAAAATAATTTCTTTCGTATCGTTTTTTGCTACACGCTCTAGTAGTTCTTTTGTTCGTACCATTCGAGAGTTCTTTCTCTCAGTCATAGTTTTGAGTCCTCCTAGAATGAAATAGATTCCTCTATACGCCCCTGAGCCTTCTATGCCCTCTATGTCGATATCTTTTTCAACCACCATCAATGTTGTGTGGTCGCGTGAGCCGTCAGAACAAATTGAGCATACACCTGAGTCCTTAGCGTCATCAAAACGAAAACATATTGTGCAAGGTGAAGTGGATGTACCTGAGTCGATGATGAGCTGTGCTAACTTTTCACGAAATGGTGCCCCAGCAGAGAGAAGAAATTGCACCACACGACGAGCTTGCCTTGGGCCAATGCCAGGGAATTCAGCAATATGTTCAATGAGGTCTTGTGTAGGACGAGACATAACAACTAGCTTACAGCTTACATCTTACAGGTGCCAGCTTTTTCTTGTTTGTAACTGTATAGTATAATTTAACGGTCGTTAAATTATACTATACAGATATTTTTAATATCTGTATTTATTTGATTTAAGAAGTGAAAACGCTGAACACTGAAAGCTAACAGCTAGGTGATCCCTTCGGATCCGATTAAGAATCGCCTGACAGCTTTTTAATCAAAAATCATCCTGAGCATTTCCCGGCACTCCTCCACTGAAGCCTGATTTTTCAATAGGAAGGAAGGTTGCTCGTTCTACATCGAAGAAGAGATCTATTTTCCCTGTGCGACCATTGCGGTGTTTTTCAATCAAGATTTCAGTAACATTACTGCGCTCTTCTTTGTTGTCGTTGTACCTATCTTCATTGTGAATGAACATAACGACGTCTGCGTCCTGCTCGATTGAGCCTGAGTCACGAAGGTCTGAGAGGCGAGGACGACCTCGCCTTTGTTCAATGGCACGCGAAAGCTGGGAGAGTGCAAGTACAGGAACATCGAGTTCACGAGCGAGGGTTTTTAGAGAACGAGAGATTTCGGTGACTTGCTGAACCATTGAGTCTGATGAGCGAGACGATGTTGGGCTCATAAGCTGGAGGTAGTCAACCACAAGGAGGCCAATACCGTGCTCTCGTTTTAATCGACGAGCGGCTGAACGCATACCGAGTGCATTTGTTGCAGGTTGATCATCGATATGGATAGGAGCTTTAGACAGACGACCCATGGCATCACGAATTCTTTCAAACTCTTCATCAGTAGAAATTTTTCCAGTACGGAGTTTCCATGCATCTACTCGAGCCTCAGCTGCGAGCATACGGTCAACCAATTGTTGGGCGCTCATTTCAAGTGAAAAAATTCCCACCGGTGTGCCGTGCTTAATGGCGGTTTGTCGTGCAATGTCCAAGGCAAAAGCTGTTTTACCTGCGGAAGGACGAGCGGCAAGGATTATGAGGTCAGAGCGTTGAAAGCCAGCAAGCATGTTGTCGAGGGCATCAAAGCCGGTGGGAATGCCACGCATTTGGTATTCGCCTTTGTGGAGGTTATCAAAACGCTCCCACGCTTCTCCAAGTGCATCTCCAATGGCGACGAACTTTCTAACAGAAGGAGAGCTTGTTACTTCGTAAATTCTTTTTTCAGCACTATTCAATAATTCATCAATATCTTGCGATTCGTCATAGCCCATCTCGCCAATGTCTGACGATGCAGAAATGAGAGAACGCATCATTGATTTTTTCTGAACAATTTCAGCATAGTGTTTGAGGTTTGCTGAGCTTGGTACTGCGCTCACGAGTTCAGCCAAGTATGCGTTACCACCGGCACGCTCTAAGTCATTTGTTTCTTTAAGACGATTGGCGGTAGACAATAGGTCAATAGGATTACCGCCGGTCGTAAGATCAGTGAACGCTCGGTAAATAAGACGATGTTTTTCTACGTAAAAAGAATCAGAAGAAACGAAGTCGGTGACTTCATGAATTGAGTCAGGCTTGATCATCACTGAGCCTAAAAGTGCTCGCTCTGCTTCAGTGGATTGTGGAGGGATTCGTGCACCTTGGTTTGCCATAGCAGTGCATTGTAGCACTCGTCGTTTTTAAAGAAATCTATAAAAAGAGCCGTTATGCGGAGGTTTGTACACTGAGTTTTACACAGAAGGAGGAATAGGTACTAGGTGCTGGGGGCTAGGTTCTAGCATAAAACTCAGCTCCAAAAAGCTAAATGATCCCTTCGGATCCGATGAAGCATCGCCTAGCACCTAGTACCTGACCCGTTCCGGGTCTAGAACCACTTCTTAATCTTAAAGTAGATGAAAAAGACTGCGGTAAGGACGACCATGGCTCCCGTGATAATCCAGAAACCATTCTGGGATCCGACGATCGGTGTGTGTTCAGTATTCATCCCGAACACTGCCGCTACCACGGAAAGCGGAAAGGTGATGAATGCCATGATAGTAAGGTTTTTTGTGATTTCGTTTTGGCGTGTGGTCAAGAGGGAGTCATTTGTTTTTCGAAGTTCGGTGACGATATCCATCATGGCAAGTGCTCGTTGATGTGCACGGTAGTGGAATGCAGATACTCCACGGAGATATTCGGTGAAGTGTTCACCGAATAAAGTAGTGGTCGCTTGTTCTAAGGAGGCAAGCACCTCAGCATGCATAGAGAGTGTGCGTTTTTGATCGATGAGTTCACGGGTGACGCGCGATATTGCTAAGACCATATCTTTCTCGTGTCCTGAGAATATTGCTGTTTCAATTGCAGTTACAGAATCTTCAAGTGAATCTAATTCGTATTCAACTTCTTGGTAGAGTCGTTGCGTAAGTTCCAAAAGTACATGCCCACTGTGGAATTTTCCTGTCGTGCGCTTAAGAAGCATCGCTGCTTCAAATGATCGAGCAAAATCAACAAGAGCATCAATGGTGTCATAATGCACCGTAATGATGAAGTGTTTGCCGATAACGAAATCGACCTCCTGACTTTCTTGTGCATTGTGAGTGTGTCTTCGTGCTGGGAAATGAAGAAGTGTGTAGACAATCTCAGGATATAAATCTACACGGGGCTTTATTGTTGGCGCTAACAATTCTTGTCGGAGCAATAGACCAAGGTTGAATTCTTGCCCAACCTCGGCAATTTCATCAGCGGTTGGATTTTCTATGTCTATCCAAGTTATGCCCTCGTATTCGTAACGGTTTATCATCAAAACAGTATACCTGTTTTGATGAGCTTTCAGGTGCCAGCTTTCAGCTTTCAGGGGAGAGGGTTTGAGCTTCTCGGTTTAGTATCCACACGCTGAAACCTGTAACCTAAAACCTGACACCTACTCGAGTGTGGCATAATAGGAAACAATGAAAGAGAATTCTAAGATTGGACTTCGCACTGCACTGATAGCGGTAGTACTTGTTGCCATTGTTGCCTTCTTTGTTGGTACAGAAGCTGGAGGAATGGTTCCTTGGACAACTCAGGCGCGTGGTGCCACCGATCATTCAAAAGCTGATTTGCAGCCGTTATTTAAGGCGTGGGAATTACTTGATCAAAATTTTACTCCATCCACCACTACAGCAGCGAGCACTGATGAAGACAGGTTGTGGGGAATGATAGAAGGCCTCGCCGCTTCTTATGGTGATCCTTATACAACCTTTTTCCCTCCAAAAGAGAAAAAACTTTTTGATAGTCAAGTTCAAGGTGATTTTGGCGGTGTTGGGATGGAGTTAGGTCTTAAAGATGGAATACTTACCGTAGTAGCGCCACTTGAAGGTACACCTGCATCAAAGGCTGGAATGAGGAGTGGGGATGTCATTCTAAAAATTGAAGGTAAAGATACTGTTGGCATATCTGTTGATGATGCAGTCAGTGTTATTCGAGGAGAAATTGGTACGCCAGTCACTATCACAGTGATTCGTGGCAAAGACGCTCCATTTGATGTGACGCTCGTTCGAGCCACTATTAACCTCCCAACCATTAAGACAACATCGCGCCCTGATGGTGTGTTTGTAATCCGTCTCTTTACATTTAATGCAAATGCTCCCGAGAAGTTCCGTCAGGCTATTCGTGAGTTTGCTGATTCAGGTTCCAATAAAATGATTATTGATCTTCGCGGTAACCCTGGTGGCTACTTGGAGGTGGCCGTTGACATTGCTAGTTGGTTTTTGCCAGTAGGGAAGGTGATAGTTACTGAAGATTTTGGTTCTAAGCAGGCTCCTGATGTGAGTCGAAGTCGTGGGTATGATGTTTTTTCTGACAAGGTAAAATTTGCGATTTTAATTGACGAAGGCTCTGCTTCCGCATCAGAGATTCTAGCGGGGGCACTCCGTGATCATGGCAAGGCAACTCTTATTGGCGGAAAATCATTCGGTAAAGGATCGGTACAGCAACTTTTTAATGTAACCGCAGATACTTCATTAAAAATAACTATTGCTCGTTGGCTAACTCCTAATGGAATCTCTATTTCTCATGAGGGCATAGTTCCTGATATTGAAGTGGCAGTTACTAAGGAAGACATAGACGCAAAGCGCGATCCTCAACTAGAGAGGGCTGCGGAGTTTTTGATTACAGGAAAGTAGGAGTTAGCTTTCAGCTGTCGGCTTTCAGCTTCCAGCTTTGAATTCAGAAAAAAAGCTGGCACCTGACAGCTGAAACCTGTAAACTGATAGGAATGAAAGTCATAATGCTCGCCGATGTTAAGAAGGTAGGTCAACGGGGAACTCTGATTACTGTGGCTGATGGGTACGCTCAGAATGTCTTGATTCCAAAGAAGTTGGCTTTGCCTGCTACAGCTGAGAATGTTCGTAGTTTTGAAAAACGAAATCAGAGCGCAAAAGATAAAGTGGCTATGGATGCCACCTTAGCTAAAAAAGCACTTGCTGAGATTGATGGAAAGGTCATTGAAATTCAGGCCAAAGCAAATGAAAAAGGGACGCTCTTTGAGTCTATTCATGCAAAACAAGTTGCCCAAGCTATTTTGAAGCAATTTAAAATGTCAGTGCCTGAGGATTCAATTTTGATTGTTGATGGCCCAATAAAAAAGCTCGGATCTCACCGAGTTGAAGTAAAAATTCAAAGCGCTTTTGCAGAACTTACTGTTTCTCTGACGGGCGTTAATTAAAAAACTCCACAGATATGTGGAGTTTTTTGTTTATTGCGTACGAAAGGTATTTACTTTACATCGACGACATTGCGTTTGATGGTAGAGCCATCAAAACGAACTTTTCGAGCGAGGCGGAAAGAAACAGTACCTTCCTCAACTGCATAGAGTGTGTGGTCTTTACCTACATCAACATTCTTTCCTGGCATGAATTTTGTACCGCGCTGACGGATGATGATTGAGCCTTTCTTTGCCTTTTGACCCTCATAGAGCTTAACGCCCAAGTATTGCGGATTGGAATCTGTGAGATTTTTCGCTGAGCCGGCTGCTTTTTTTGTTGCCATGTTAGAAGTTCTTAGCGAGTATCGAGCTTAGAAATTCTTACACCCTGTTAAATCCAGCTTGGACTTAGGTGTATAGAAAACCGCTCATTGCGTACTCTATACTATAGAATATAACTGTTTTCAGGGAAAATTTCAAGCTGGCTGGCTTTGAGCCAGATTTAACAGGGTATAACTGAAATCCACTCAATATGTTTCGTGATTTCACTAATAAAATCAAGGCTCTGTGGGGAAGGGTACGGGAAAACGCCCTAATTGTTCTTGTAATTGTATTGGTTGCTTTTCTGGCCTTTGGACTCGGTAGGCTTTCTGTTTTTTATTCAGAAAAGGGTCAATTTAAGGTTCTTTATCCAGATGGTCAAAGTACTTCAACTCTCGCCGGATTCTTAGGCCTTGGCGGCATAAGAGAAGAAATTGTTTTACCGCCACCACCTCAGGCTGCGGGCTATTTTGTAGCGTCAAAAACAGGCAGTACCTACTTTTTCCCATGGTGCCCGCTTGCAGTAAAGATTCCCTCAACAGACAGAATTTATTTCAACAGCAGGGCTTCCGCTGAGAGTGCGGGCTACCACGCTGGCCGTTGTAATGGACTTTAGCGGGGAAGGGGCTAGGTTCTAGGTGTTAGGTTTTAGCTTTTCAAATCAAATAAACACATAAAGATGAAAAAAGAACTGTATAGTTTAATTTAACGATCGTTAGATTAAACTATACAGGTGAAAATGCCTGAGAGCATGAGAGATGCACGGGGTGATTTTTAGAAGGTTCTAGGTGCTAGCTTCTAGGTTTAAGGCATAGTTTTAGTTCATAAAAAGCTGGCACCTAGAACCTAGAACCTGTACCCTAGTAAGATGATTGCTCTAGATATCGAATGCTCAGGCACAGAGTCTCATAAGAATTCAATACTCTCAATTGGGGGAGTTGATGTTGCTACTCCTACGAATCGTTTTTATGGCGAGTGTAGGGTATGGGACGGAGCTCATATTAATGAAGAGGCACTTGGGGTTAATGGTTTTTCACACGCACAAGCCATTGATCTTTCAAAGAAAAGCGAAATAGAGCTCGTGCAAGATTTTATTTCATGGACACTTACTGTACATGATCGAACTTTTGTAGGACAAAACCCATCTTTTGATAGAGATTTCTTGATTGCCGCTTGCGAGAGAGGGGGTATTAATTTTCCGTTTGCACACCGCACACTCGATACCCATACTCTCACCTACATGCACATGGTGGAGCGAGGCATTACTCCTCCGTTTGATGAAGAAAAACATCACACCAAGCTTACTCTCGATGTTGCACTCAAGTATGTCGGCATCCCAGAAGAGCCAAAACCTCATAAGGCTCTTACCGGCGCTCTTTCACATGCTGAAGTTGCTTCACGACTCCTCTATGGCAAGCCTCTTCTTCCAGAGTTCTCTCCTTTTCCAATCCCTTGGCTTTCGCACTAATTTCTCCCCATCTTAAAAGCTGGAACCTGGCACCTGAAAGCTATAACCTCGTAGTTTCAAATGTTACACTCTAACCATGCCTGATCCACAACGAAAATATAGAATAGTAAATCCGCCAAGCGAGCACCGCATGGAAGGTGATCTTCGCGTCTGTGATCCTGAAAAGACCGACCACACTAAGGACATGGAGTCGTGGCGCATATTCAAGATAATGGGTGAGTTGATTGATGGGTTCTCCATGCTCCGTAAGTATCGTCTCGCAGCCACTTTCTTTGGTTCGGCGCGTTCTCATATGGATCCAAAGATATATGAGGATGCAACTTTGCTTGCAGGTAAGCTGGCTCAATCTGGCTTTGTAGTCATTACTGGAGGGGGGAACGGTGTAATGGAGGCTGCAAGTAAGGGGGCGTTTGAAACTGGTGGGCAATCTGTAGGAATAAATATTAATCTCCCTATGGAGCAGAAGCCAAATCCATACCTTACGGAAACTGCCACATTTAACTACTTCTTCACTCGGAAAGTGATGCTTTCCTTTGCCTCAGAGGTCTATATCTACTTCCCAGGAGGTTTTGGAACTATGGATGAGCTATTTGAAATTTTGACCCTAGTTCAGACTAATAAAATTAAAAGGATTCCTATCATTCTCTACAATAAGGAATACTGGACACCACTTATCGCTTTCTTTAAAGACCACCTTCTTCTTAAATATAAGACCATCAATAAGGAGGATTTAGACCTTTTTGTTGTCGTCGACACTCCTGAGGAGGCTCATCAGGCAATTTTGACCCTCGTTAAATGCTAAGAGCAGGGGCTAGGCGATGCCTCATCGGATCCGCAGGGATCATTTAGCGTTTAGGCGGGGAAGCTTTTTAAAGATCAAAAAGACCTAAAAACCCTATTTTCCATTTTCCATTTATACGGCTTTATAGAGCCGTATAAAGGTGATTTTGGGTTCCGCAAGCCTTGACACCAAAAGTAGCCAGTGCTAACGTAATGAGGTAGTCGGCTTTCGGGCCGGCTTTTTTAGTACCCCGATCATCGATTATTAGGAAGGGGAACTCAAAGCAGTCGTACACCAGCACTAACGGCCCTTATGGGCCAAAATCATTAAATTTTATGTTCTTACCAATCATGCTATTGCTAGCCAGCGTTGCTATGTCTACGCCTACGGCGCTTTCTACGACCACAAATCCACAAGGTCCAAAGGTAGAGACCTTAGGGCAGTATGTAAAACAATATTACGCTGATACGCCTATTTTGGCCGATATAGCATGGTGTGAGTCCAGAATTCGTCATGTCGATAAAGAGGGCGATATATTGCGCGGTGTCGTCAACCCTAAGGATATAGGTGTGATGCAAATTAATACCAAGTATCACGAAGAGCAAGCAGAGGCTATGAATCTCGACCTGCACACCCTTGACGGTAACCTTGCCTACGCTAAGCGTTTATATGAGAAAGAGGGCACAAAGCCTTGGGCGTCTTCTAAAGCTTGTTGGGGACCTCTCTCAAAGAAATCGACAGAAGGAGCTACACTGGCTCAAAAATAAAGTTTTTCAATACAGATTAACTACTCAATACCCGCCCTTAGGCGGGTATTGACATATAGATATATATGAGGTACAATACAAAGAATTATGATTGAAGCATATACAGAAAAAACTCCATTAGAGCGTACCGTCGAGCGTGTTGCACCCTCGGTAGTCAGTGTGAAAGTCTTTAAGGAAGTTACGGGGTCGATAGACCCGAAGAGCCCTGAGCGAGCACAAGAGTCTCATTGGGCTCCAACAGCTGAAGGAAGTGGTTTCTTTGTGTCAAAGGACGGCCTTATTGTTACCAATAGACATGTTGTTTCAGGTGGTAGTCAAGATGAGGCTTTGG
The DNA here is from genome assembly GCA_004322365.1 of Patescibacteria group bacterium. Taxonomy (GTDB): domain Bacteria; phylum Patescibacteriota; class Minisyncoccia; order Phycocordibacterales; family Phycocordibacteraceae; genus Phycocordibacter. The sequence goes on along the minus strand of SCTS01000005.1, from coordinate 9,356 downwards.
TGGTGCAATTGGATTCAAAGAAAAAGTTAACAGCAGAGATTTTTTATATCGATCCTGTTCGTGATTTCGCCCTCTTAAAAGTAGCGGGAACTAAGCACGAACCACTTGTTATTGGAGATTCAGATAAGGTGCGGAGAGGAGCAACAATTACAATTGCTGGCAATCCTCTTGGTGTAGGAGGAAGTTTTTCTCAAGGGACTGTTACTTCGGTTCCTGATGGCCACGAACAATTCGCCTTCAGAACAGATGCTGACATACGCTCAGGTAGCTCGGGTGGAGTGATGCTTAATGCAAAAGATGAAGTCATAGGTATCAATACCTTTGCAAATCTAGATTCGACCGGCTCAATTGGTGGTGCTATTCCCATTAACGAAGTTAAAGTGATTATTGAACATCCTCGTGTTTTTCAGGGAATACAAGCACTCTTCGTGCAGATACGAGAACATCGTGAAGCAGAAGAGCCGATTTCACTCGAACAAGCATTCGCTCTTGCTCTTCAGGGATTGGATATAATCTTCAAGCAAGAACTTTCGTCCCAAGGACGAGAAGTATCGATGAAAGAAATCGTGAGCGATGCGGCGGTACAGTACTACTTCCGAGAGCTCTTGAGGCCTGCTCGTTCTTCTAGATATCAAGATGCATTAGAGAAGAAATTTGGAGTTTCATTTTCTTCGGAGCCAACTAAGAAGGGAGAGGCTATAGGATAGATAACAAAAAACCTCCCCACATGGGGAGGTTTTTTGTATTGGTATTTAGTAGCTCTTTTTTGCGAGCATGCTATCCAAACTGTACTTGCCCGCGCCGTGTGCAGCAAGGACAAGCATGCCTCCTATAATTGAGACATTCTTCCAGAGCATTATCATGTTCACTGGATTGGTGAAGTCAGTGTGGAAGTAATAGGTAACCGGAACGAGAAAAAGTGCAATAGCGAGAGCGACCCACTTTGTTTTGAATCCTATGACAAGCATGATTCCACCCAGAAGCTCCACAACAATTGCTAGAGCGATTGCAAGTTCAGGGAAGGGAACCCCAACAGAGCCTGCGTAGGCAACCATACCGGCAAAGCCAGAAATTTTAGTAAAACCAAAGATTACAAAGATGCCTGCAAGAGCGAGGCGACCAACAAGTGCTAAAGCGGATGCGTATTTATCCATACTCAAAAAACTAAAATAATAAGATGATTCTAGTATAACAGCTGAGCTTCGAGTGCGCTGACCACTCTTCTGCTACTTCTTTTGCTCAGGATTTTCATTAGACCCTGAGGTCCAAGGGCTCAAGACTGGCTCATTGGAAAGACGATCATCAAACTTGATGTTGTTTTTCTCTTCTATTTCCTCGACTTGTTTAGTGATTGCTTTCGCGATCATTTTTGCAGCAGGCAAGGGAAGTAAGAAGCATGAAGTTGCTTGACCTGACTCTACCGCAAGGTGCAGGAGCCCATTGATAACTCGAACATTAACGGTATCGACGAAAAGCTTTGAAGGGACAGAGTTAAAATCAAATTCTTGTGGCATAGCGGTAATTGTTACGAATAAGACGCAGTATAGCAAAAGAGCGCTCGAGTTACCGAAATTAAAATTAACTATTACTATCCTTCAAGAAGGCGAGTATGACTATGGCAAAAAATGCCAAGTTGAGCCAGTGACTTATATCATTTTCTATCATTCTTAATGTTGTCATAAGTAAGGAATTCAGTAAAGTGTTTTCAGTCCCAGAATCTGTGTATTATTGACATTGTTTTAAATGTTAGTAGGATAAAAATCATATGGGGCAAGGAAGTTTTGATAAAGAATCTTTTTCGAAGGCCGGTAGGGTTTTTGAAGGTGCGCGAACTAAAAAAAGAAATGGAAGACTTCCTGTGGGTGGTGCTAGTCGTAATCGCCATCAAAAGGAAATTCACAAAAAGAATAAAGATCGCCTTGCAACCCTAAGGCTTTTGGGTGATGAGTAAAGCTACAGTCAAAGAACAAAATACTTACTATGCCTGAATCAGTTGAAATCAGACTCCTAAAAGATCGGGTGCGGTCCTTAGAAAGCAGGGTAAGTCAAATGGCCCGAGCTCTTTCAGAGTTAACTCCTACAAAGAAGAAAGTAGTAAATAAAAAAAGCGATACCTAAGTTTTTTGTCGCAAGGGAATCACAATCTGTTAATCCGCAGATCCTTTATTGTTGAGTACTGTATAGGGAATAGGATTAGGAGTACTTCGCACAATATATCTTTTACGAAGTATCAGGCACGGCTTTCTTTTGGGAAAGCCTTTCTCAGCCTGACACCGAAGCGCTTCAGTGCTTCGCGTTCGCAAAAGTGGCCGTTGTGAAAAGTGTAAACAACTCCAGTCTTTTTAAAACTAGCTCTCAAATACTGCGCGTAGTTATATCGTGCGACGGGAAAGAAAACTCCCGGGGAAAGTATCTCTCTTTCGAATCGGAACCCTTGAACACAAGGAACCCGAGGGGCGAAAGAAAGCTCTGAGTTCCCCGCATAAACTTTCTATCGCCGAAGAACCATAGAGATATCGGGTCTATAGGAGGCAACTTATTAAAAAGTTGTTGGTTTCCCCTTGGAACCCCTTCCTAAACTCCGAAGTCAGCGCTTCGCTCGACTTAAAAATTATTATTAAATAGCACTAGAAAAAAATTGTAAGTCGCGGGCGGTGGTTGGTGTAGTAAAAACTCTTTACATCAACTACGCGCAGAGCCAACCGTCGCCCAGGGCTTGCAATTAATTAGCTCAATTAATTATTTAGAAAATATATATGGCAAAAACAGCACAACAGGTTTCAACAAAGTTTGCAGAACGCGCAGCAAATGCAACTGGTGAGTATGTAGAGGGTGCAAAGACAACTGATAAAGATCAGTCGGCTGCAGCAATTGCTGCAAAAGATGTTTACAGAACAGCTTTGGCTGAAAGTTTTACTCGTGGCTCATACGAAAAAGGTTTGCAGAAGTCAGGCAAGGTTGGCTGGTTAAAGGGCGTTGAAGATAAGGGTGCGGTTCGTTTCGGCGAAGGTGCTCGTGCAAGTGCAGATAAGTACGCCACAGAATCAGGTAGGTACGACGGTGCACGACAAGCAGCTCGCTCACTTCCACGCGGTGTGAAAGGTTCAGAAGCAAATTTCGCACGATCAAAGGCCGTTGGTAAGGCTCTCCGTGACTTGAAAGTTGGCTCGAGCAAATAACTCGTTTCTACTCCCCTACCCTCTTATTCAAATCATTAAATTCTAAAAAGACACTATGAGAATATTTAAAGTTGAAGATGCAGCAGACGGTTCAGCAACGCCAGGTGCGGTGTTTACAGCTTCCATCAATCAGAAAGCAATTCCTGTACTCGGCACTACCCTCAATTACTTGAAGCTATCCCTTAAAGGTGCAGTTTCAACTGCTGCGGTTGCGATTGAAACATTTGCTCTATTGCTTTCGGGTCTTGTGCTCCGCAAGGGTGCAGACAATCGCATTGTTTTGTTTGGTGATGAGCTCGTCGCCCTCTCTGTTTTCCTTTATGGCGAAACACCTGCAATTGGTGAAAATACCGATGCTACAGGAAACAATTTCCTCGGCAATATCAAAATTCCAATTAATGACAAATTCGACCAGAACGCACAGTTCTTGTATCAACTCGACCGTGCTGCACAGACAAATATTGCAACGGAAACGCTTTCTCTAACCGCATACTCAGATGTTGAACCAGACGGCAAGAAACCAATTCATGCTGTGCGTATTCCACACACAACTGCTGGTACTGCAGGTATCGAACAGTTCCAACCTCGTATTCCGTCAGTAGGAACACTCAAAGCAATTATGATCAAAGTGCCAAACGGATTTGCCGACGGCAACATTGATACTTCCGTACAACGCTTGAAGCTCCTTTCAGGTGGTCAAGAAATAGCCTCGTGGAATGATTTGACCGACGCAAAGACCCTCATTGACAACATGGACTATGTTACTCCATCGCCTCTCGCAGACCTTTTGCGACCATTCCGAGTCTTTGAGCTTGGTGAGAATGGAATTGATGCAAAAACCAATGAGCTTTCAATTGCATTTGATGTGCAGGATGTCTCTGATGCAATTGTAGTCATTCCTATCCTTGAAATTGCGTAGTTAGTAGCTTACAAAACATTAATTTCTTCTAAATTTATGGCAATCAATACAAAAGAATTCTCTGCTGGTGACCGTGTTGTCACTAAAAACTACGGTAAAGGCGTTGTTGTATCCTCTGAGTTTGTAGAAAAACCCTCAGACGGTGACCACACATTCTATCGCGTGAGAATGGAGAATGGCGCAGTTCGTAACTTAAAAGCTGTAGAGCTTCGTGGTGAATAATCATGGCTCGTATCGCAGTAGGACTTAATCCAATACAGGTGGCGAGACCAAATTCTCATCGTCATCAAATTACAGTGCAGTTGTTGCCTAATTCAATATCAGCAGGCAACACTGGTCTCGTCTATGGAAAGTTTGGCTCTGCGCCAATTGCCGACCCGAACAGTAACTCTTGGGATTTTGTTCTCAACTCGGGTGCAGCAGACGGTTCGAATTTCTACGATGCAAGCGATGAAGCATACAACAAACAAGACCTCTGGCTCGTTGCTGATACTGCTGACCAAATCGTTAATGTTGTAGAGACAACCTTACCAAGTGAAGAAACTAAGACAACAACACCTCAATAGCTATATGAATCCAAAACTAAAAAAGGAACTTTGGGATTTGTGCAAGGGAGCAATTGGCGCTGCAATTACCGCAGGAGTGCTCGCCATGATGAGTTATTTAGGAGCCCACATTCCCGATGTGATGCAAGCAATCGCAATGGGTGTTGGTGGTCTTGGGGGTGTGAAAGCAAAAATTGTATAACATGAATAATGAAACAGACAGGGCAATGTTTGATGCGCTCATCGGTCAAGATGTTGCTCTAGCACCGTCACGCTCTGTTGCTCTGCATCTCGCAAAAGTCGCTCTTTACGAAGAAAAGGGCGTTTTTGCATTGCATCCAAATATTAAACCTCTACTCGATTCCCTACTCATTGATGTTGGAAAGTTAAAGTTGAAAGCGCAAGTTGTTTCAACTTTTCGCACATTTGCAAAGCAAAACGCACTCTATGCACAAGGTAGAACAATTCCAGGGAGCAAGGTAACTAACGCAATGGGTGGACAAAGTTACCACAACTACGGCCTTGCTTTTGACCTCGTTGTGTACAAAGAAGATGGCAGAGAGGCAGACAAAACCGACTACACGCATGTTGGTGTGTGCGGTGAACGGCTCGGTCTTGAATGGGGCGGAAACTTTGACGACTTCGGACACTTTGAATACCACCCTGGCTTTTCGTGGCACGAACTTATTAATCAATTCAAAATATAATATGAAGCACACAAAAACATATATAGCTTGGGCAGTGGTTGTAACGGTTGCTGTGGCAATACTTATTGGAGCAGTGCAGGCTTTCGCTGCAACTTCGTTTGCAGGTGGCACACTTTTGCAAATTGGAGATGTAAAAAGCACTCACATACTGAATGGCACAATTCTTGATATAGATGTTTCAAATAGTGCAGTAATCAGTGCAACTAAAGTCGCACCGCGAGGAATTCAAGGCTCGGTACTTCTCTCAAACGGTACAACAATCGCAAGTACAACCGCACTAAAATTCGCGACAACAACGAGCGACTTGTATTGCTTTAGTTGCAGAATACATGCCACATCAACAAATTTTAATGGAGTCAATTACACTTGGCCGTCAGCTGACGGCTCGAGTGGTTACGCCCTACTCACCAATGGTACTGGCACGCTCTCTTGGACTGCGGCATCACCTGCGTATTTACTACAATCATTTCCTGCAGCAGAAGCAATAAGTGCAGGCGATGCTGTATATGTGAAGTCATACCAATCAGGTGGCGCAATGACAATTGATACTTCGGCAACTGGCGAAACCACTGGCGCAAGTGTTTCTACATCTATAACAGTAGCCTCAAACTCAAACAGGGCAATGCTGTGTGCCGTTGGTCTAAAGAATAATGTCTCACCAACCAATGTGCAGTATGCGGGTGTTGCAATGACATTGTTGGATTTAAGGCAAGATCAAACAGGCTCACGACGTACACATGCGTACTACCTTCTCGCACCAACAACGGGTGCAAACAACTTCACCTTTACCAACAACGATGCGTATGCAGCATGGGCTTGTTACTCTCTCTACAATGTTTCGCAGTCCCTCACGCCTGCAGTGACAACTTACGCACCTTCGCAGGGTATATTTAGCCAATCAACAACAACAATTGCAGCGGGCTATGATATTTTCACTTTCTTGGACAGTGCAGGTATTTCTGGTGCACCGTATGTGAACATTAATAACCGCTTGCTCCAAGATAATGCAGCGGACACATATTTCCTTGCAGGAAATACAACACCTGCGACGGCCTCGGTTTCCACTACAACAAGTCAAGCAAACAATGTTGGGTGGCATGCGGCAATTCATGTGCAGGTAGCGCCTGCAAATGCATTTGTGGGTGGCGTAGGTCGTGCTGATGCAGACACCGCAGCGTTCACCACTCCATTCATTGGTTTTGCCCAAAGTGCCATTTCGCAAAATGCAACAGGAAATGTATTTGTGGACGGTATTGCTTCTGGCTTCTCAAATCTTATTGTTGGTACTCAATATTATGTTTCAAACACTACAGGTGGTATTTCCTCAACAGCAGGAACAAACACTCGCAAGGCATGCATTGCTGTGGGCACAACATCTTGCTTAATTACTAATGTTTGGTAGTTGCAAAAGGTATGGCCGAGACAATGTATAAGTACGGCAAACTTCCCCATTACCCGCACATGATGCCTGCTGATGTCGCTATTTGGGAACGTTTCATTGATGCGTTCCCTGGTGCGTATGATGCATGCCAATACGATGTGAAGGTTGGCACTGTGCCAGGTTTTGTTGAGGGTGCAGAACATACACACGAACAAGCACAAGCACCTCTCTACTTACGAAAAATTGATGTTGTGGCCTACAAGGCGGAACAGATAGACATCATTGAGTTAAAACCAAACGCAAGTATGAGCAGTATCGGACAAGTGAATGGGTACCGTATCCTATTCGTGCGGGATTTCAATCCACCTGTGAAACCAAAAGCAATTGTTATTACTGATCGATACGATTTTGACACTGCGCATGCTGCAGCGGAGCAAGATGTTGTTATGGTGCAGGTATGAAAATATGCCTACTTCTTTGACGATTCAGGCGTTACTCGCCAAGCGATATACAAAGCAACAACAGACAAATGAGAAATACCGGAACGAATTCCTAAGAGTTTGTTGTCGAGATCAGACAAATCCTCACCGAACCAATAGACAAGAGTCCACCCTAAATCACCAATAAAAGCAAATATAAGCGCAAATAAAACAAGAGTTTTCCAAGACATATATGCACCTTATTATAGCAAACCTTCTCCGTACTGCAATCATGGCGCTCACAACAGCGTTGCCTCTAACTGCACTTCAGCAGTTTTTTGATGGAACCGTACAAAAGATAGTGGAGGAAGTAAAGAGCGAGAATGGCCTCACTCTTGAGGAGGCAAAAGATATTGTTGCAAACATACTTATTGACCTTGCAGCGAACGCAGCAATCGTTGGTGCTGTAATAAAGACTAAAATAGCTGTTAAAACGGCAGAGTTTCTTGGGTTCACAACAAAGGGGTTTTCAAAACGCGCCCTCACAGCAAAGGCTTCCGTAGCAGTAAAGAAGATGCAGGGACCTTGGGAGAAGTTTAAATCGTACTCCCTTGTTTCAAAACTGCTCACACTGGGTACCGTCGCCTCGGGGTTAACTTGGATGGCTTCTAGTTTTGTTCAAGCTATCGAGCCGGGCGTTTACCAACCGAAACAGGCGAACGATTTGTGGCAATCAATAATAGGTGTTCGGCCATTCCCTGAAAAAGGCCTCGCCTTACAGCCAGCAAACTTCAAAGCCGACACATTTCACGAATTAGCCACTTCATTAGAGATAGCGGGAATTAAGGGACTGAGCAATCCAGTGAAACAACAATCACAGCTATATTCCCGTGAGGGGCTTGCTGATATCATCAATTTTGTATATGGGAAAGCTGTTCTCAGTGGAAATGTACCGAGTGATTGGAGAAACACCGCAAAGCTAGCACTCCCCTATTTGATTGGTGTGGGCACAATTCCAACACCTGCATCAATATCGCAAACCAGCACCGCACAGGTGCCAGTGCCCCAAGTGAAAGTATTCACGGGCATTGTGTCGCAAGGTACTCTTGGCGCTGCAAACCCATTTGTGGAACGCAGAGATGATTTAATTATAGATGCAAATGAGTTGAGAGATGCCGCGCACAACAACCTGGCCACTTTCCTCACTTCTCTACCAGGCAAACTCGTGTATGAAGTGAAGATTGTACCGAGTGTAACTACAAAAGACGGATTCACACAGCGTGGAGAGATGCGCCAAATACAAAGTGCCACACGCAAAGACGGTACTCTAATATACAAAAGAGTTATTAATAAGTTCGCAGTACTCAATATTTTTCTACTCACTGACAAAGGTGGGCGCACTGGTGTGGCTAAAATCGTACTTGGTCCGACAGATGCAATACAGTTTCACCCAACACAAGCAGAACTTGATGGATTCGCTACGGCCATAAAAGGAAGTATCGCAACATCAAACATTGCTGATATAACAGGAGTTTCAAGTGCTGATGGTACAAAGCTCTCGTTGCCAACTGCTAGTCCGCTTGCAAGTGCAGAGGTACTCATTTCCTCACTCGATGCAGAGGGTGTTGCAGCTTTGGCGCGATCAAAGAACACAATAAAAATCGCGCCTGCAAGGGTTGTAGAGCTTCAAAATATAGCGAACAACACAAAAACACAATTCCATTACCGATTCAGTGACGGTACGGTCATTAGTGCAGGATTAAACCCCTCACAAGCAGGCACAGTGGATGTGGCGCCAATCATACACGGGCAGTCAAGCTCACCAATTCCGCAGGAATTTGTGGAGCAAGAAAGATTGCTAGAGGGAGAAATCAACGCAATACCAGTCAATCCACGCTGTACGGCAAAAACACTCTTTGAGTTTTTTGGAGCAACCGATGAGCCTATACCACAAGTCGTAAATCGTGCTGCATTATATGAACAGTTAGGACTTGGACAATCGGCATATTACACAGGAACTGGAGAGCAAAATGTGAAGCTCTTATCAGAGCTTCAAAAGAGAGCAGGATGTAACATCTAGAATTTCAGCGCGAACTTCCCCCCCCACTAAAACTAATTCGTCATGCGGGCGGTAGCCTGCAGGCTTCTGGGTTGTGTGATGTTTCCCCGCAGGCGGTAGCCTGTGGGTGTGTCCACGGCTTCCGTG
>SCTS01000004.1 GCA_004322365.1 Patescibacteria group bacterium | reverse complement strand
TTCACAAATATAAAAAGAATTGGGCGCGAGTTACGCCCAATTTGTTGCTAGAGAAAATACATTGAAACTAAAATACGAAAAAACTTCAGAGCAATACTTGCCTGTGTGTAAACTCAGATAAAGATTATTACTGCACAAGTTCATCCGTTTCAAAACATTAAGAGATTGATATAACCTTACGGAACGGTGGAATTTCGTGGCGATAGAATTGACCTAATGAACACCCGCAGAGCTTACAATGACCCGAAAATATCTTTCGGCCATGATTATCTACTCCTATCTGTTGATAGATACCGTTATGTTTAGAGGAAGATCTCTCAACACCAGAACAGGAGGGTCGACTCACTAGTTCGTAATTACGATGAAGTGACATACGGATAACAATTACCACCCTGTCCTGTGATTTGCTTCACATTTAGGGTTTCTAATTAAGAAACCATAATCATCGCGAGTGCAGATGCAGGGTCGTGGAGGCTGAAAGAATCCTTGATCAATAGAATGAAATGACATAGAGAAAAAGATTAATTATGTAAGGGGCTATTTTTAATTCACTGAGTAAGATGGGAACTACTTTCCTTTGTGTTTTGGACACTGAGGATCCTTAATGCGACCAATGTCTGTGCGTATGCACCAGCACACAGGATCGAACGAACGAGTTCGTATTGGATTTCTTTCAGACATAGGAAAAAATTAGATTGGTGGTAAAAGGAACTATTACTGTTATGTGAAAATTTCTGGGCTTAGGCCCAGAAATAAAAACCGAAGAAATAGAAAGCGACAGCACTGATGATGCCCGTTGGCTTGAGGTCAATGGCTATCGCTTTAGTCATTAAGGAAATGGTATCAAAAATATCACACTTGTCAATTATGATTTTTCAAACCACTCTCACTAAAGTAAACCCCTGTCACGCTTTGCCTGCAAAATTCTTTTAGTGGCCAGAACAAACGCAGAAAGTCGATAGTGCACTCCATGCTCAGTCGCAATCTTGGAGACATCACTCCATGCGGCATGCATCACTTCTTTTAATGATTCATTCACTTCGTCTCTTTTTAACATTTTGCCCGTTCTACCTTGTATCCATTCGAAATAGGAAACCGTCACACCTCCTGCGTTTGCAAGGACATCAGGTATGACTGAAATACCCCGTCTCTCGAGTTCCAAATCCCCTTCTGCAGTCGTTGGACCATTGGCAAGCTCAACCACCACCTTTGCTTTAATTTGAGATGCTACCTCTTTCGTAATAACACCATCTAAGGCAGCTGGAATAAGAACATCGGTATCCATTACTAGAACATCGTTCGACTCACCTAAGGTGACACCTTCTGCTTGTAACTTGCCCTCATCGCACACAGCACCTTTACAATAGACATCGCGAATCGACTGGTGATTATTTTTTATAGCAATGAATACTTCAGGATTGAGGCCCTGCTGACTCATCACCGAACCTTTTGAGTCAGCGATGCCGACTATTTTAAATCCTCGCTCGTACAAAAGTGTGGCAACCGTTGCCCCAGCGTTCCCAAAGCCATGAACTGCAACACGAAGACCTTTTGTGGTTAATTTATTTTCTTGGAGATAGGCTTCAAGAACAAATACACCTCCCATTGCAGTTGCGGTGTCTCGCCCAGGAATACCGCCCAAAGAAAGAGGTTTGCCAGTGAATGTTGCGGGAGCGCTACGTCCCAAGATTTTTTCATACTCATCGAGCATCACGCCCATAACTTCAGCGTTGGTATACACATCAGGCGCGGGCACATCTTTTCCAGGCCCTAGGTGCTCATGCATCGCACCAACGAACGCTCGCGATATCATTTTAATTTCTTCGGGAGTGGCTGACTTTGGATCGAATGTCACCCCACCTTTTCCTCCACCCATAGGAATACCAACAACTGCGCATTTGATTGCCATCATAGCGGCCAGCGCTTTTACTTCGTCCAAGTCCGCCTCTGGATGGAACCGAATACCACCCTTGTAGGGACCTCTCGCATTTGAAAACTGAACACGGTATGCAGGTAGCTCAACCGCAACTCCCCCTACCGTAACTCTAAGTTTTTTTTCAATAATGCGGTCGGGCTCCAAAAGCACCTTAAATTCTTCTGGGGAGAGCTTGAGGAGCTCGGTAACCCGCTGTACATGTGAACTATATTGATCAAATGCATTCATAGGTATTGATTTTACGTAGATACTTTTGCAACTGCACGGGCAATAACTTCGACAACGCTCGTGTCAAACACATCAGGGATGATGCAATCAGGAGATGGGCTTGGAACACAGCTGGCAAGTGCACTTACTGCGGAGAGCTTCATAGCGTCAGTAATTTGTGGAGCACGGGCATTGAGTGCCCCTCGAAAAACCCCCGGGTAGGATAAAACATTATTAACCTGATTTGGAAAGTCACTTCTACCGCTGGCAACAATGAATGCACCTGCTTCTTTTGCAACATCGGGCATTATTTCAGGCGTAGGGTTTGCGAGAGCAAAAATAATAGGATCTTTTGCCATAGACATCACCATTTCTTTAGTGAGGACATCGCCGACACTCACACCGATAAAAACTTCTCTATCTTTAATGCCGTCTGAAAGTGTTCCGTGAATCTCATGCGGTTTAGTTAGCGCAAGAAGATTCTTTTTTATTGGAGAAAGATCTGTTCTATCGGCACTAATAATTCCTTTACTGTCGGCAATCAAAATATCCTTTGCACCAAGGGAGACGAGCATTTTCAATATCGCTACGCCTGCAGCACCCGCACCATTGATGAGTATCTTTGTATTCTCAAAAGAACTGCCGGTTATTTTAAATGCGTTCGTAAGACCTGCCGAGACAACAATGGCGGTGCCATGCTGATCATCGTGCATAACAGGAATATCCAGTTCTGCTTTGAGTCTTTCTTCAATTTCAAAACAACGAGGTGCTGAAATATCTTCAAGATTAATAGCGCCAAATGAAAAAGAAAGTTCTTTGACGGTATTCACAAAAGTATCAACGTCCTGCGTCTTCAGGACAATTGGAAATGCATCAATGTCAGCAAACTTCTTAAAAAGCACGCATTTCCCTTCCATGACTGGTAACGCCGCCCGAGGTCCTATATTGCCAAGCCCCAGCACTGCAGAGCCATCAGTCACCACCGCAACCCAATTACCACGGGAAGTAACTTCCCAGACGGCCTCAGGATTCTTAGCGATTTCTCTGCTCGCACCGGCTACCCCTGGTGTATAGGCAAGCGACAAATCGTGCCTATCATTGAGTGGAACCTTGGAGGCAAGTGCTATCTTGCCTTTGTTTTTTTTATGAAATGCGAGTGATTCTTCGTATATGTCCATGATGCAAAAGCGATGAATTACTTGGCGACTTTCACTGCCTCTTCCAATTTGACTGACAACACCTTCGACACGCCGTCATTGCCCATAGTGATGCCGTAGAGGATTCCTGCACGCGACATGGTTTCGCGATTATGCGTAATGATGGCGAGTTGGGATTTTTTTGAGAGCGCTTCCACCATGTCACCGTACCTGCGACTATTAGACTCATCGAGCGCCGCATCGGTTTCATCCAGCATCAAAAACGGCGGCGGATTAACTGACGACATTGCAAAAATAAGTGCAATTGAAGTGAGCGTCCTTTCGCCACCTGAGAGCATCACTAAACTTTTAACACGCTTACGGGGAATCGAGAGCGAAATATCAATCCCTGCAGATGTTTCTTCAGATTCTTCCGTAACTTCTTCTGTAGTATCTTCATCAAAATTGCCCTTTACTTTCCGCACTGGCTCTTCAACACGCACGAGTGATGCTGAGCCTCCATCAAACATCAACGCAAAGAGTTTAGTAAATTCGGCATTGATAGCATCAATTCCCTCTTTGAAACGAACACTGAGCTCAGCTTCAAGGTTTTGAATAAGACCTTTCAAGGAAACCGAAGCAGTGCCAAGATCGGCAAGTTCATGCTCTAGAAATGCCTCTCGCTCGCTCACTTCTTTATGCTCTTTCAGCACATCAGCACTTGCACCTGTGCCCATTTCCTCAAGACGAATCTTCGTCTTTTCAAGTTGACGCTTCTCTTCTACCTGTTCATCGCGTGACGCCAACAAAGAGACATCGGCATCAGGATACAAAAGAACCTCTCTACCAATAAGAGTACCCGCCTCCAGTAAATCTCGTTCAAACTCTGCCTTTTCAAGTCCGAGTCGACCTATTTCACCTTCTAGAATATTTATACGATGACGCACTTCGCGCTCTGCGGTAGCAAGACTAAACAATGCTCGCTCTTTTTCTCGCTCGTTCGTTCGAGCGCTATCAAGCTCTGCTCTTATTTTTTCCAACGACTCTCCGAGTTCCGTTTCTCTTTGTATGCATTCTTTTTCAGTATTCACCGCAAGCTCGCGCTCACGCTTCAAAAGTGCGACATCATTCGAATCTTCTGCCATTTGTGCAGTAAGTGCTTTAAATCTACTGAAGTACTCACGGAAAAATGAAAGCACTTCCTGAATAGGAGTATTTGAAAATCCACTAAGCGCTCTCTCACCCTCTTCAACTAAACGAGACACTTCTCCGAGAGGAATACTTGCATTACTCATCGTGCGCTCCATTGCTTCAATCTGACCTTCAAGGCGTGAGGCTTTGCGAAGCGCATCAGCTCGCTTACTTCTTGCATCATCAAGTGCACCTGATATTTCAAGAATTGCTCCACCACGCTTATCTTCTTCAGAATGTGCGAGCGCTTGTTTTGCTTCAGCTACTTTATTCGCAATGTCTGCAAGCTCTTTTCTCTTCTCTAACAGTTCACTTTCAAACCCTCCACCTGCAGTTTTTAAATATGCCTCTTCTCTTTTAAAATATGCCTGAAAACGAACAACTGCGGACGCACGCAAGACTTCGGCCTTTTCGACTTTCTCAACTTGTTTTTTGAGGAAGCGTAGGTGTGGAGCGATTTCCCTGCGAAGCGCCTCCACTTGTCGCATGTTCTCTTCGGTTTTTTCGAGCTTGCGTGAAGATTCTTCAAGCTTGTACTGGTACGCCTTTAAACCAAGCGCATCCTCCAGCATTTCCCTTCGCTCCTTCGGAGGTGCAGAAAGTATTTTGTCAGCTTCACCCTGCGAAATTATGTGATGCCCCGTGGCACCAATATTTGCTCCTGCGAGTAATTCTAGGATGTCTTTAAGGCGCACCTGACTACCGTTTAAACGATACTCATTTACACCGTCACGGTGCACTATTCGCTCAATAACTACCTCATCAAAGTCTAAATTCAAAAAGCGCGATGCATTGTCAAAGGTTATAGCAACAGATGCACGGTTAGCTCGAGGCGTTGTGGCGGAGCCATTCCAAATCAAGTCTTCTCCGCGCTTCCCACGCATAGACTTCATAGACTGTTCACCCAATACAAAACGAACCGCCTCGGCAACGTTAGATTTACCCGAGCCGTTCGGACCCACTATGGCAACAACCGATGTATTGAAATCAAAGCTGGTCTTTTTTGCAAAAGATTTAAAGCCTGCAATGTCGAGACGAGTAAGATGCATTCAGAGATTATAACAGCCGAAAGCTTCTAGGTTCTAGCTTCTAGGTGCTAGCTTAAATCTTGAATAATAAAAGCTAAAACCTAGTCCCTAGATGATCCCTGCGGATCCGATGAAGCATCGCCTAAACCTTCTTCTAGTCTTTCTCCAGCAGTGCTTTTTTGGCAGCGTTCTGCTCAGCTTCTTGTTTTGACTTCCCTTCCCCTTGAGCTAACTCGATATCTCCAACGGACACTGATACTACGAACTCTTTATCGTGGTCAGGGCCTTCTGCACGCACCGTTTCGTATTTGGGAGTCATACCGTATTTCGCTTGTGCAAATTCTTGGAATTCACTCTTTGCATCTCTCCATGCGCCCGTTGCCAAGACTTCTGGCATACGAGTAATAACGTGTCGGTTTATGAAATCAGCAGCACCTTGGTACCCTTGGTCCATATAAAGTGCACCTACAATTGCTTCAAAAGCATTCGCAAGAATGGTTGCCCTAGCGCGACCAAGGTCGCGCGCTTCTCCCTTTGAAAGAAGTAAACAATCATTTACTCCAAGACTCTCTGCAATATCTGCAAGCATTACTGCATTCACAAGAGCGGCACGGTAGTTAGTGAGATCGCCTTCGTTTGAATCGGGATACGCACGAAATAGGTGGTCAGTCACCGCAAGCTCGAGTACTGCATCTCCTAAAAATTCAAGACGTTCGTTGTGTTCACCGTGAGATGCTGGAGTTACCGACGAACGGGACTCATTAATGTACGAGCGGTGCGTAAAAGCAGTATCGATAAACATCGGGTTTTTGAACGAGATGCCAGCGCGAGCTTCAAATTGTGCGCGAGCTTTTTTGTGAGCGTCAGTTATAGCCATAGTCGTTTTGTTTCTTGTATACCCGACTGTATCATCTCCAAAAGATCTTCATAAATAGATACACTACTTAGTGCATCCTCAGAAAACCATCGAGCGTCTTTGATGCCACCAGAAATTGGAGCAGTGAGCGGAACTGCCTCGGGTGTAGACACGAGGAAATAACCAACGGTGCGAACCACACGCCCAAGACTTGGGTCATGGGCAATAAACTCATGCTCACCTAAGACCGCTTTTATTTCTGCTTCAATACCAAAATCTTCTTTCATTGCACGCTTCGCTGCAGAATCTGACAATTCATCTTCGGCGCATTTTGCTTTTGGGAGTGTCCAGCGATCAAATGCATCAAGAACAAGTGCAACTTGCACTTTGTCATCCACCATAGTGGTGAGCACAACACCGCCTAAATGTTCATGCGGAAGTGGTGTGGAGTCTTTCGGCATGTCATCTTTCCCTGGACTCCCAATGGAGCGATAGACTGCCCCAAGAACGCCATTCACAAATTTTCCACTTGAGTCAGAGCCATACGATTTAGCAAGTTCAATTGCTTCATTCAATGCAACCTTTGGTGGCACTGCATTCTTGTCTCCAAAAAGAAGTTCGTACAGTCCGATGCGAAGTATGTTTCTATCAATAGGAGCAATTTTATCAAGTGGCCACTGTGGTGCAGACGTTGCCATGACTGCATCAATCTCAGATTGCTTTGCAAGAATGCCATCAAGGAGTGACTCTGCAAAAGGGCCATCAGAATCCCCTTCTGCAAAATCTTTTAAGTTGCGGGCAAGTATTGTACGTGCTGAATCAATGACAAAGGCACCTTGAGCATCACACTCAAAAAGCGTTTGGAGAACATGGGATCGAGATAGGTGCCGGGAAGCCATGGAAGTTAGGGGCTAGCGTTTAGTGGTTAGCGTTTAGGGTTTAGGGAATGAAAGAGCACACACTATAGAATAGCAAAAAATAGTCTGCGTATGCAGACTATTTTGCTTGTTTCGATTTCTTTGGAAGTTTCTTAGTTTCCTCTTTTACCTTTTTTGGCTCCTCGACTACCTTTTCTTTCGCTGGTCCGGATTCCTGCTCTCGGCGAGTTGATGATTTTTTAGCGCGGAGTGCTCGAGCTGAAGCTTTATCCATAACTGAACGACCACGGTACATAGTGCCATCCAAAAGAGCGCGGTGGCGTGGGTGCGCTGTACCATCCTTTGCGGAGGTAAGCTGCATTTTCTTCAAAGCGTGGTGCGAACGGCGATTTGCCGTGTGCGCCCGCGTATGTCTCATTCGTACTACCATATAGATGCAAAGCTAACAGAAATAAGCCTTTTTGTAAAGAAAAGATATTTTAACTCTCTAGTATCAACATCGTCTAGCCTTTAAGACCGCGCCCCCTAAGCCAACCTTGAAAACCAGCATTAATTTCTGCGGTCGATCTTCCTGGAAATCCCCTCCGAATCATTTCATCAATAGGATCCATTTTGACTGTTGACCGTCGTCTCTCTTGTTCAGCTTTTATACTGCGTGCTTGTGTTGCAGTGAGGCGTTCGGGATCAAATCCAAGGGAAATAGCAATCTTTCGATGCTCAGGATTTGTGGCTCTGTATACTTTTTCGCCCATAAAAACGTTGAGGATACATTATAATGAAAATATCAAAAAGTCAATAGTCAACGTATTTCTTCCTTGAAAGCTGGGGCGTCTCACACACTCTATTGAGTGCAGTCAAAAATCTTTCAGATGCAAGGCACGAGTGAGCACCAAACCGAGCCATATCGAGCATATGGTGAGGGAGGAGCGGAACGAGCAACGAAGCAGGTGAAGATTTTAGACGCACTCAACGCATTGCGTCGGTAAACTCTTTAAGCACGCTCTCAGTAGCTTCTGCGAGCGCATGCACCAATTCTTCTTGAGCAAATTTAGTACGAAAGAACCCTGCAACGGCATTCAAATCGGGTTCAACGCCAGGCTCAAAACCATTACCCATTTCTGCGAGCTCTTTTTTATCTTCATCTGAAAGTCTCTCACCAAGTCGAACGAGGAGGTCAGCAGCAATAGCTTCCATCAAATTTTGTTCTACTTCTTTTCTTTCCTCATCAGGAACCCGAAGCTCGTTCAATGTTTCATCAACAGAGCTATAGAGTGCAACCACACGCTCAGCTAGCTCGGGATCGACAGGCAGGTCAGGCACTTGGCCTCCTTGCACATTCTGTGGTTCATCAGTCATGAGGCAATAGTACCATCGAGGATTCTTGAAAGAAAACTCATGCGGTGGACGGGTGAAGGGCCGTATTCTTTAATAGCCCGAATGTGTGAAGCTGTTCCGTACCCCTTATGCTTTTCAAAACCATACTGAGGATGCTCCAGTGCTAACTTCACCATCAAGCGGTCACGGGTGACTTTTGCAACAATGGAAGCAAGCATTATTGCAGGAACGAGCCCGTCACCGCCAATGACTGTCTCTTGTTCATACTCGAGAGGAGCCTTGAGCGAGCCATCAAGATATATTTTCCCGGAGCCTGACTCCGGCATAAGTTTACGAACACCCTGCTCGAGTGCATGCGAAATCGCATACGAAATCCCTTTTGTATCTATAACGGTCGAACTTGAGAGACATGCTATCGCATGCACATTTCCTTTCTGCATTTCTTCTTGAAGACGGAGGAACAACGCTTCTCGTTTTTTTTCTGAAAGTTTTTTAGAATCATTCAACCCTGGGAATACACCAAGCAAATCAAAACTACTCTCTACCGCAATAACACCAACAGAAACAGGCCCCGCCAATGGCCCCCTACCCGCTTCATCAATTCCAAGAATGTATGACATAGCTTTTAGGTTCTAGGTTATAGCTTCTAGGTGGGAAAGTGTTTTTCCTGATCTTAGGTGTGTAAAGCTAGCACCTAGAACCTAGCACCTAGAACCTTTATACTAGACCTAATGTCTTCATTCTCCCATCTCTCCGCACACAGCCACTACAGTCTGCTCGACGGCATTATTCAGATAGATGCACTCGTGAGCTCAGCAATGTTTTTTGGCATGCCTGCGCTTGCATTAACCGACCACAACAACCTCTACGGCGCTATCGAATTTTATAAAGCCTGCAAACAAGCCGGAATCAAACCTATCCTTGGCGTTGACGCAGACATTCTTATTGGCGACACCGAAGACCGTATAATTTTTCTCGCAGAAAACAACGAGGGATATCAGCACCTCTTGAAACTCGTATCGCATGCATATCTTGACCTACCGAAAGAACAGTCCGGAAACGCTCTACCAAAAGTAACTGGCGAGCATATACAAAAATACGGCAAAGGATTGATTGCGCTCATTCCGGACACTGCCCTCGTGCGACGAAATTCTGAAGCTCTGGTGGAAACCCTCAGGCAAGGACTTGGAAAAGAAAATGTGTACGCACGCTTAGGATGGAATGGCGGTAGAGACCAGCAAATCCGCATCGCTGGCATCGCCACAGCCCTCGCACTTCCTATGGTAGCCTCAGACGATTCTTACTATTTAAAACATGAAGACCGGCAAGCGCGCGACATTGTACGAAGAATAGCAACACCAGGAATTGCAGCAGATGCTAGAGACCTTACTTTTTGTAGCATCGAGAACGCACAGGAACGCTATCGTGATTTTCCTGAAGCTCTTCTAAACACCGAAAAAATTGCTGAACGAATAAAGGTAGATTTGAATTTAGGCTCATGGCTTTTCCCGCGCTTCCCTATTCCCAAAGAAACAACATACGAAAGTGAACTAAAAGTTGCAATTGCAAAAGGTTTGGTTCAGCGAAAAATGGAAGCAACTGGGGAGGTAACAAAACGTATCGACTATGAACTTTCCATAATCACCGCAAAAGGCTTTGCTCCCTACTTCCTCACCGTCGCCGACCTGCTTTCACATGCACGAACTAACGGCATTCTTACTACCACTCGAGGATCAGCTGCTGGCTCGTTAGTCTCATACCTAACCGGCATTACCAACGTCGATCCAATAGCGTACCGACTCCCCTTCGAGCGATTTTTGAATCCTGAGCGCCCATCAGCGCCCGACATCGACATGGACTTTGCAGACAATCGTCGTGACGAGATGCTTGTGTACGCAAAAGAGAAATACGGGGAAGAATGCGTGGCACAAATTGGTACCTTTGGCACCATGATGGCGCGCGCAGCGGTACGGGATGTCGCCCGCGCACTTGGCTACCCGTACGGCGTGGGTGACAGAATTGCGAAACTCATTCCATTGGGCTCACAAGGGTTTCCTATGACACTTAAAAAAGCCCTAGAGATGGAAGATGAATTAAAAAAACTATATAAGTCTGACGAGGATGCTGAAATAATTATAAACACCGCAAAACAAGTTGAGGGTAACGCTCGGCATATTTCCATTCACGCAGCGGGCATCGTTATTGCACCATCTGCAGTATCGGACTTCGTACCAGTGCAGTTTGAACCATCAGGTAGTGCCATCATCACCCAGTACGATATGCATGAAGTTGAAGATGCCGGTCTTTTGAAATTCGACTTTCTTGGACTCACCAACCTTTCAATCCTTGGTGATTCAGTGGAACGAGTAAAAATACGAAAAGGTGTAGACGTTGATATTGAAAACATTCCGCTTGATGATGCAAAAACATTTGCCATGCTCGCTCGTGGAGAAACAGGAGGAGTATTTCAGCTTGGAGGTTCTGGTATGACCCATTACCTAAAAGACCTGAAGCCAACATCCATTCATGACATCAACGCTATGGTGGCCTTGTATCGTCCAGGACCGATGGAATCAATTCCTCAATACATTGAACGAAAGCATAATCCTGCGCTTGTCACCTACTTGGACCCTCGCATGAAAGACATTCTTGACCGCTCGTACGGCATCATCACCTACCAAGACGATGTGCTTCTGATTGCTATTCACCTCGCTGGATACACATGGCTTGAAGCAGACCAACTCCGCAAAGCCATGGGTAAAAAAATTCCAGTAGAAATGGAAGCGCAAAAGGAAAAATTCATTCAAGGATGTGTGGAGAAAGGAAAGATACAAAAAACAAAAGCGGAAAGTTTGTGGAAGTTGATTGAGCCATTTGCTGCATACGGCTTCAACAAAGGACATGCTGCTTCATATGGGAAAGTGGCGTATCAAACCGCATACATGAAGGCAAATCATCCTGAAGACTACATGGCTTCCCTTTTGTCGGCTGATTCTGGAGATACTGAGCGCATTGCTGACGATGTTGCTGAATGTGAACGAATTGGCATTCGCGTTCTACCTCCTGATATTAATGAATCATACGAATCATTCACGGTTATTGCCCATGGAATGATTCGCTTTGGACTCTCAACAATTAAAAACTTCGGCGAAGGAGCAGCAAAAACAATTATTGAGGAGCGTACGCGCGGAGGAAAATTTACCTCCATAGGCGATGTGCTCTCTCGAGTGCCGGGAAGCATCATCAACCGCCGAGCCTTGGAATCACTTATAAAGTGTGGTGTATTTGACGCATTCAATAACCGAGGAATTCTACTTGGGAACATTGAAAAACTACTTCTATTCGCAAAAGACGCTGGTGCAACATCCGCAGGGCAAGACTCTTTATTTGGAACGATGGTGCGACACACCGACATTGCACTTGATCCAGCTCGCGCGCTTTCGCAAATTGAAATGCTTAATTCAGAAAAAGAACTTTTGGGTATTTATGTATCAGGACATCCACTTGATCAATTCAAGAAAGAACTCGCGGAGTACCCTCATTCAATTAAATTTGCTCGTGCGGAAGAGAGAAATGGCTACCCACTCACTGTATGCGGTGTAGTTGAAAGCATAAAAACAATTCTCACCAAGAAGGGCGACAAAATGGCATTCATTACCATTTCTGATAAAGACGGATTTATAGAAACAGTAGCATTTCCAGAAGTGTATAAAACAAACGCCAGCGTACTAGTGGAAGGCACGTGCGTACTCTTTAAAGGCAAGCTATCAAAACGAAATGGCGAACCTTCAGTGTTAATTGATAAGGTCAAAGCCCTTAGTTAGGTGCTAGGTTTTAGGTTATAGGTTATAGGTTTAAATTCAGAGTCCGAAAAGCTAGCACCTAGAAGCTAGTCCCTAGAACCTGCCCTCTATGCTATATTTTCAAAATGCCTCAGGAACTTGAATACAAGCGTCATACCCTCGCCCACCTCATGGCAGCGGCAATTATGAAGATCTGGCCAGATGCTAAACGCACCATTGGTCCTGCTATAGACGACGGCTTCTATTTCGATTTTGAATTTTCAACTCCCCTTTCTGAAAAGGATTTCACGAGGATTGAAAAAGAGATGCGAAAAATTTTACCAACATGGAAGGCATTTGAGCGCTCTGAACTTTCTCGAGATGATGCAAAAAAAGAGTACCCTGGAAACCCTTACAAACATGAACTGATAGACGAGTTCACTGCGGACGGCTCTAAAGTTAGTTTCTACAAATCAGGAGAATACTCTGACCTCTGTCGTGGAGGCCACGTGGAAAATCCAAGCACGGATATCAAACCTGACTCTTTCAAACTCGACCGCATTGCGGGCGCCTATTGGCGTGGCGACGAAAAGAACCCAATGCTCACTCGCATCTACGCACTTGCGTTCGACACAAAAGAAGACCTCGAAGCGTATTTGGTGCGACGTGAAGAAGCGAAGAAGCGTGACCATCGCAAAATTGCACGGGAGCAAGGACTTCTCGTATTTTCTGACCTTGTTGGTTCAGGCATGCCACTCTTCACACCGAAAGGAAATATCATCCGCTCAGAGATAATCAATCTTTCACGAGAACTCAACGACGAGCTTGGCTTTGGTGAAGTACATACGCCAAACATGAATAAAGGTGAGCTCTTCAAAATCTCTGGACACTACGACAAATACAAAGAGGATATGCTCGGCGTGAAGTCTCAGTATGTTGAAGATGAGATGTTTTTGAAGCCCATGAACTGCCCACAGCATACGCAAATTTACGCCTCGCAGCCTCGCAGTTACCGTGACCTTCCTATTCGCTACAGTGACTTCGCTGTCCTCTATCGTGATGAGCGTCCAGGTGAGCTTTCAGGATTAACCCGGCTTCGTGCTTTTTCACAAGACGATGGACACATTTTTTGCCGAGAAGACCAAGTTGAGGAAGAAATATCTAATGTATTGAATGCGATTCAAAAGATTCTGAAAATTTATCAGATTGATTACTGGATGCGTTTGTCGCTCCGTGACCCAGCTAAGAAAGAAAAATATCTCGGTGGTGATGAAGTGTGGGAAAAATCTGAGCCAATCATGCGCACACTGCTACAGAAAAAAGAAATTAACTTCAAAGAAGCTGTTGGAGACGCTGCATTTTATGGTCCAAAGATAGATATCATGGCCGTTGATGCAATTGGCCGTGAGTGGCAAATTTCAACAATTCAGCTCGATTTCAATATGCCTGGGCGCTTCGAACTCGCCTACATGGACAAGGATGGCGCAGAAAAAACTCCCGTCATGATTCACCGAGCACTCATTGGCTCCCCTGATAGATTCATGGGTGTGCTTATCGAGCATTACGCAGGTGCCTTCCCTCTCTGGCTTTCACCTGTTCAAGTAAAAATACTTCCTGTTTCTGAAAAACATAACGAATACGGAAATAAAGTTCTTGCTGAACTGAAAGAAGCAGGTGTTCGTGCTGAAATTGATGACGCAAATGAGTCGTTAGGAAAGAAAATCCGTAATGCAAAAAAAGAAAAAACTCCCTACCTTTTTGTGGTGGGAGATAAAGAAGTGGAATCAGGTACCGTAACCCTCGAAAACCGCACAGCTTCAGAAGGAGCAAAACCACTGGACGAAGTCATTGCATTCCTCTCGCAACAAATCTCCTCCCGCTCAAGCAAATAGAAAACTCCTTCAGACTTCAGAATTGATTTGAATCAGAGTGATATGATATATCATATCACTCTGATTTTTCGTTGCAGTTAATTGCAAGCTCCTCATGTGGGACATACGATGTCCCACATGAGATTTAAAAATTCAATACTCTGTGCTACACCCGGGTGTAGCACAGACGTTAGTTGGGTGTATTATTTTTTTTTAAAAATTCCTCTAGAATCTCGCTTGATGCTTGTGATATCGAGTCTATGAATGCATCCCACCTAACACGCCCTCTTCCTAGACCCCAGGAGTCATTCGAAAGCCCCTCTAATGTTATTGGCTGATTTGGTTTTTCGCTCATAGTCTTACGTCTTGTTATCCCACCACCTCAAACGCTTGGGCGAGGGCG
This sequence comes from Patescibacteria group bacterium, assembly GCA_004322365.1. GTDB lineage: Bacteria > Patescibacteriota > Minisyncoccia > Phycocordibacterales > Phycocordibacteraceae > Phycocordibacter. Next base: position 17,154 of record SCTS01000004.1, on the reverse strand, counting down.
AGCTTCACGCCAGTGAATGGTGAAGCGTATACGGTGTCGAGAGAGTGTGTGAAGACATTGACGAGGTGTGCAAGTTGCTCGTCAGAGAGATGGGAAGCACTGTCCGCAAGAGTCGTGTCGACGGCAGGACGATTGTCTTTACGAGTGCGATACAGAGTATCGAGGGCAACAGCTGTTGAAGTCATGAGTGCGGTAGGACTCATTCCGTCATGCTCGAAGGAACGCATAACACTGAAGGCAACATCACGATTACCTGAAACCACAGCGCTAGCAAACTGAGATGCGGCAACGCTATCAACTGGGCTTTTAACTACTACATCTACCGGAGCACTCACTGGTGTAGCAATTGGGAATGCAGAAGCTGTTGGAGGAGCGATACGTACACCCTGATCCTTATTTGCAAGATCAGCAAAACGATCAGTAGTAAGCATAATCCAACCGTTTTCACGAGGAATTGTACGCACCGCTTCATTCAAGATGTTCCCAAACACACGAAGAGATTCTGCTCTATCGGTTGAAATCGAAGTGGCGAGAGTGACTGCTTCTGGTGACATGAGTACACCTGCAGCGTGAGCGCGAGATTCAATCACATCAGCAATGTTTGGAATACCGTCAACTGCAGGTACTGGCGAGCGCGAAGGTGCAACTGGGACAACGCTGGTAAGCAATTGTTCGACAGGAATAAATACCTCTTCTGTTTTTGTAGGTGACACAACTCGTGCCTGATGCGTTGCTAAAGCATCGGGAGTTGGATACGGAGTTCCGTACACCTCCTCGCGTGCATGTTCATGTCTTTCAGCTGGAGTTTCTGGTCGAGCATGAGGAGTAGTGTTTGCATATCCCATCACAAATCTAATACCTCGTTTCCCCGCTACGATATATGCAATCAGTGCAGAGAAAAGCCCGATAGCAAGCCAGAAGAGCATGGTAAGTGCTGGTCCTGCGTCAAATCCAGTGTAAGGAATCTGAGAAAGAGAAATGAATGCCAACGGTTGGTTAGATGGTTGCTTGTAGAGAACAACGTTAGGAGGGTTGAGTCCTCCGCCACAGTTAGTGGTACAACCCGTAGGAGCGACCGTCACAGTCTTTTGACATGACACTGTGCCATTAGGGCCAGTGAATGTTCCGACATAGGTTGTATCGGATGGTGGGAACAAATCAATAGAGCCTCCCGAAACTGGGCTCACTGAACCTACTCCTCCGGTTATAGAACCACTCGTTGCATTAACTGATGTCCAAGAAACGGTGACGCTCTGTCCAGTATTTATTGAAGAGCGCGAAACGGTAATCGTACATGCAGGTCCTGGGGTGGTGACTGTAATAGTAGTCTGACAAGTATTGGTTGCACCGAATGGACTTGTTACTGTCATCGTGTAGGTAACAGTGCTCGAAACAGATACTGCAGTTGCTCCTGAAATAACAGGAGTCACTGCACCAACACCGTGGTCAATCGAAGCCGAGAGTGCATTTGTTGTTGTCCACGAAAGCGCTGAAGCATCACCTGCATTCACAGACGAAGGTGTAGCAGTCAAAGTACATGCAGGTGTTGCAGGTGGTGTTACGACAACTGTTTGCTGACACGTTACAGAACCACCAGGGCCTGTAGCAGTAAGAGCGTATGTTTTAGAAGTTGTTGGTGAAACAGATGTTGAACCGTTTAGGGTTACCGAGCCAATACCTTGAGTTATCACCACAGAAGTAGCGTTCGTTGTCGTCCATGAAAGAGCTGACGAACCTCCGGGAGCAATCGTCGTTGGATTTGCATTAAGTGTACACGTCGGTGCAGGGTTTGGTGTAACAGTAACATTCACTCCACACAAAACCGTACCTCCTGGACCTGTTGCCGTAAGACTGTAGGTATGTGTACCAACACCAAGCGCTGGAACAAAGTTAAAGAAACCTGAGAGTGCTTGGGGACCAGGGATTGTGGGAGATGCAGTTGTTGGAGTGATAGTAACCGCAGTTGCATTCGTAGTAGTCCAACTAATCTGATCTTTTGAGAGATCAAGTGAACACACTGGCATTGGTGAGACGGTGACAGTAATTATTTTCTGACACGTTACAGTTCCACCAGGGCCCGTTGCAGTAAGAACATACGTTGTTGTCGAGGACGGACTCACACTTCTCGAACCATTGGTTGCAACTGCACCAATCCCTGGCGCAATACTTACTGAAGTTGCATTTGCGGTCGTCCATGAGAGCGTTGCTGAGCCACCTGAAAGAATAGTTGAGGCTGATGCAGTAAGGCTACATGTTGGTGGAGGATTTGCTGAAACTGTAATTGTCTTTTGACAAGTAACAGTACCTCCTGCACCCGTTGCAGTAAGAGTGTAGGTTTTTGTAACAGTAGGCGAAACAGTAACCGAACCATTTGCGGTTGAGAGCGAACCAACACCCTGATCAATAGAGAACGATGTTGCATTTGCTGTCGTCCACGAAAGTATCGAAGAAGCGCCAGTAATAATAGAAGCAGGGTTGGCATCAAGGGTACACGCCGGAGTAGAAGGCGGTGGATCAATATGTATAGTTCCGATACATATCACTGACCCCCCTGCACCTGTCGCAGTGAGTGTATACGAATGAGTACCTACTCCAAGATTAGGATTAAAGTTGTATGAACCGTCCAGAGCAGGAGAAGGGATAGCTGGCGATCCAGTCGTCGAAACAAGCGTGAGTGAGGTGGCGTTCGTGGTTGTCCAAGAAATAGAAGTTGGAGAAAAATCGAGCATACATACTGGCGGTGGTGGTGGAGTCACCGTAATTCCTTGTGCGCAGGTAACCGTGCCCCCAGGGCCTGTTGCGGTAAGCGTGTAGACCGTTGACGCAGTTGGCGAAACAGATGTTGAGCCCGATTTCTCTACCCCACCAATACCCTGATTAATTGAAATAGATGTCGTATTAGTTGTAGTCCATGAAAGAGTCGAAGACCCACCACCTGTAATAGAGGTTGGATTGGCACTCAAGGTACAGGTTGGTGCAGGTTCTGGAGTAATCGTGACCGTAACAGCACACAGCACTGTTCCTCCAGGGCCTGTTGCGACAAGATTGTACGAATGTGTACCGGCACCTAGTGGTGGAATAAAGTTATGTGAACCTGAAAGTCCATACGGAGCAGGGACTACAGGAGAACCGGGAGTAAGTGTATTAATAGTGACCGAGGTCGCATTAGTAGTGCTCCAAATAAGGTGATCCTTAGAAAGGTCAGCAGAACAAACAGGAGTAGGTGGCACAACAACAATAACGGTCTGATCACAAATCACTGTACCGTTTGGACCAGTACCTGTGAGTGTATAGGTTGTTGTCACTGAAGGAGCAATCAATGTAGAGCCATCCACGACAACAGATCCAACTCCATTATCAATAGAGACTGAAGTTACACCAGATGTAATCCAAGACAGTGTCACACCTTGTCCTGGGCTAATAGGATTTCCACTGACACTGAGAACGCATGACGGTGCATATCCACCACCACCCCCTCCGCCGCCTCCACCACCACCACCGTCTCGCTGTACCGTATAATTCCAAACCCAAGAACCATGACCACAACCACCACAGCCTCCTGCAGCATCTGCGGTGATTGAGCTTGTATTAAAAGATATCTGTACGGCATCAATAGAAAACCATGCACCAGCAAAAATCGCGATACTCGCAAGGATGATGAATGCGGTTTTTTGTACAATACTTGGTTTCATAGTGATGTGGTTCATAAAAAATTAATTAAACGCGTGTGGTGGTAATAGGCTCTTCGAAAGTAAACTCTGCTTCTACGACATATCGTTTTGTTTTTTGTTTACCAAACGAATCGCAAGTAACCAAGGTAAGAGTTCTTCCCCCACCACTAATCTGTATTTCAGCATCACCTGCATCAACATATGAAATTGAAGTCACGCGGTAGTGATAATTAGTAGTTGCAGATGACACAATAATGTCATCGCCAGCACGAACATTTTGCAAACTATTAAATGCCTTGAAAGCCTGATTCTTCACTACAGGTAAATAACTTTGGTGCCCAAAGATAAACATTGGACCATTCTCACCAAGAAGTGCTGAGCCTGGGTAACGAACTGCTCCTTTCAAAAGAGCATTATCCAAACCACTCACGCTTGTAATGTTTGGATTATTGACTGGTGCATCAATGCCGACTTTCGGTATTGTGATCCGGAGAGGTGCATCAGGAGAAGCGTACGCAACTGGAGCTACACCGTTTGTAGTTGCGCTTTTAGTCACACTGGCAGACTGAGTAGTATTGATTGGCTCTGAGGCACTCAAGGTAACTACGGAAGCCTGTGCAACAGTGGCAGTATTGATTGAAGTTGGAGATTCTGGAACAAAATCAATTGCGAAAAGAAACACCGACACAACAAAAAAGACAATCAGAAAGATTGCAAGAAACTCCCACGGTCGTGAGGTTATTCGTCTATGTTTCGGAGTGTCATTTTTAATCATAGTGAAAAAATCATTTGTTCCGAAAGCTGTTGTGGTGCCTTGCATCATGTCTTTTCATATTACATCACAAATCTGTATTTGTCAAATCACCAATTATTGCGCCCTTCTAAGGTCTGGGAAGTCCCCTACTGAGCCGTCTCTAGGTCGTGCTGTCTCAGTAATGCCTTCACGGAGGAATTGGAAAATTACTTTTGGCGAGCCATCAGAGTTTCTGTATGCCGCTGCCCCATCAGGATGTGCTGGTGTTGTATGTAGTTCTTCATAGAAATGCAACCAACGACCGAGTTCGCGGATTTGCTCATCACTCAAGATTCCACCAAATTCTGCTTTCAATGCTGCAAATCGCGCTCCTTCAGTACGACCCTGAATGAAGGCCTCAGGAATTCTTGAAAGAAATGTTCTCTCAAGAACTGCTTGTGCATCTGGCGACCCTCCCTCTTGAGGAATGATGTCGTTACCAATTAAATACATTTGATTATCAACAACGTCATTCAAGGTACGGCCAATTTCATTGGCCTCCAAAATACCATTGCCATTTATATCCATACCTGGAACGAAACGATTCGGTCTGCCATCACCATCTGGATCTACGGCAAAAAGTGGCATCGGATCTTTAGGACTGAGGACGCTAATATCAGAACCACGTGCACTACGTGCAGAGCCAGTCATTTTCCATTCTTCACTCGTCCCAGTAACCAAACCATCAAACTGCTCAGCAGTTCGAACAACCTCTGTTCCCCTATCAGTTACGATAGTTGGTTGAGAAAATTGATTGTTTTCAAGATTCAAACAGTGGAAGGTATCTACCCCCGTGAGATTGTTATGAAATCGGAGATACACAAACTTATAGTCCATGTTTCTTTGATAATCAACCCACGCTGAACGCTCGCTCAACGCTGCGATCATATACTGACGAGCCTCCTCAAGACTTTCACCTCTGTATTCAAGTATACGAAGGTTAGTAATCTTCATTTCGGGACCACACGAAGTACAATCTGAGGCTACAAAACCAGATTGTTCTGACCAAATAACGCGAGGCACAACAAGTACTGGTCTTTCTGGTGTTGGTGGAGGCACAAATGCCTCTGGTGTTGGGGGCGGCGTAACTACTGTACTATCGCTATAAAGAGAGAAGTTGTAACAATCCTGCTCTCCAGAACCATCGGCTTTACCTATTGGTATTTCAACCATGACCTCATGCAAAACACCACGTGCATCAGTATAAGAAAAAGGCATTTTTAACGCACGGTATACCGGAGGATGTTCACCTCTAAAGCCAGGCTCTCTACTCGCATCAAAAAGAACTCTGTCGACACCGTCACCAAGGACGCTAGGGACACCACGTGTCCTAAATGCCTGTGCTTCCCATTCTCTCCTGGTGAAATCAACGAACTCTGGACTCTGATTGTTCCTAAAAGCGTTTGCTGCTGCAATAAATTCTTCGCGTGCTTCAGGATTCATACCGCCTCGAATCAACACGTCTGCCGCTTCACTAATAGAGCGAGGACTCAGTGCTTCTGTGAGACTTCTAGCCCATGGCGCACTTCCGAAATGTGTAATGAGTTGTGTTCGTCCCACTTCAGGGGTCCCTCCACCATTACCAGGAAGTTCGGATGGATGAACACCGCCCGGTGGCAACGGAGCTGCCCCAGCATCCTTCACTCCAAGAAATTCATTCCAAACAGAACCAACAGCAGACCCTATTGCATGCACTGCCTTCTGATACATTCCATTTCCATCTGCGAGATAGTTAGCGGTCGAATCATTAACTCCTAGTGTGTGTATCTGTTCACGGACCCAGCTCGATAACATCTGTCCAAGTGAATGCCCCATATGATCAGCGGACACTGCACCTGTAAACAACACTGTTCCTCCAGTGAGCGCATAGCGAGTCGCCATTCGCGCGTATTTTCGCTTCTTTATTGATTCAGCGCGCTGTACCAACAAGCTTTTATGTTCCTTCCTAAAATCAGATAAACTCATGCCTTTCTCTCGAGCATTTTTTTCTTTTTTAAAAAACACCTCCTCAATGTCTTTATCTACCTTCTCAATAACAAGGCTTGTGCCAGCACCAACTGCTATACCTGTACCAACAATAGTGAGTGCAGCAGCTCCCCCTGTATGAGTAAGAACTCCTGCGCCTGCGCCTATACCAACAGCACGAAGATGTTCTAAAGTAACATGTCCAAAACCAAAATTAGCGACACTGGAAGCACGCAAGATTTCTGTCTCATGAGCACTGTCAACAACATCAAGTCCATATCGTTGAAACAAAAATTCTTCATACGAAGCAAGTGCGTCTCTATATCTTTTTAAAACTGAAAGAAATTCCGGACTTGTGCGTGAAAATTGACTACCTACAGAATAGTACTCCTTACGAGCAAACTGCACGGGAGCATAAGCTGCTTTTTTTTCTGCTTTAATTTTTGCATGTTCACGCGCACGCTCTGCTCTCTGCTCTGCACGCTCAGACTTGCTCATTTTTTGTTGAGTAATAGGTTCGGTTCCTTCAAAGGTTGCTGTCGACATGTTTTTATTTAAAAAATGTATGAAAATCCCGATTGGGAATTATTGAGACAGTATCACGCTTAAATGGCTTTGTCAAGTCTAGTAATAGGCACCTTTCATAGCCGTCTAACATTCGGAGCTATTACGAGAAAGATTAGAAGCTTGACAAGAGCAATCTTATATGATATACAGTGTTTTATGGAAAACGATTTAAAAAAGACACAGTCACGCCTCGGAGGCGTTGCAGTACGAACGCTAGCCATTTTTGGCTTTCTCGCAATTATTATTGTAGGTATGTGGGGCTCTGTGCAGGTAGCACGCGGTATCCCAAATGCATTCTCATCATTCGCATCAGCGATTGTGAGCTTTACTTCAATCTTCGTTCCTGCGGGAGAAAAGATTGCTCTTTCAGCACCATCACTCACTATCAATTCAAACGAGCCGTTTGCACTTTCGTGGACACACGAGAAGAAGAGTATTGAAGGTTCATACACATTCCGCTACAACTGTGCGGATGGCGTATCATTCATGAGTGCTTCAACAACCGTCTACTGTAATGTCCCTTTCAATTTCACACATTCAAGCAACCAAATCGTTCTTACTCCCCTTTCAGTTAATAACCGCTTCGTCGATGTACAAGTATTTATCGACTTCACACCAAACGGTGCAAATACCCCTACTGTCACAGGACAAACTACATTCACTATTCAGAACACAGGTAATGTAACAAGCCCTGGAACCCTCACACCAACAACTCCAGTAACAACCACACCAACTCCCACAACTCCTGTAGTAACCACTCCTCGCCCAGTAACTCCAGGACCAACACAGACCCAAATCTACCCAATCAACGGCGGTGTAGGTGTCTCTAATCCAAATGGTTATGTTGACCTCACAGCACGCATTCTTGAAATTGGTGTCGTGGATAAAACTTCTGGTGTCTTTACTGCAAGCTCAACACCATCGAGAACCAATACACGCATTGCAGTTCGCTTTGCAGTCGAAAACATCGGTACAAAAACCTCACCTGAGTTTGACTTCAACGCAGTACTTCCAACACTCCCTGCAAACATTTTCTCAGCACCACTTCAGCAAGCACTTGCCCCTGGTGACCGTATTGAATTCACTGTAGGATTTGACAGCTTTGACGCTTCAAAGCCAGACGGACTCTTCGTGGTAAATATTGATCCCGCAGGTCGCATCAACGAGCGCAACAAGGACAACAACATCGTGAGATACACGATCACAACGAGATAAATCGACGGGTGCGGATTCCAAGCAAAAAACTCTCCTTAACCGGAGAGTTTTTCTATTCTCACTCATTTCCTATTCCCTATTTACTGCTCCCACAAAGACATGAGGTGATGGCCGTATAGTATAAATTAACGATCGTTAACTTATACTATACAGCCTTAAATAACACAAAAAGAAAAATCCAGTGACGATACCGCAACCTAACAAGCAAAAACTCTCCTCAGTCGGAGAGTTTTTGCTTGTTGTTTTTCCTCAAGCTAGAACCTAGCACCTTGAACCTAGAAGCTTCTAGATATCGAGTGTCGCTGCTTTTGCGTTTGATTGAATAAACGACTTTCGTGCAGGAACATCGGTACCCATGAGGATATCGAACACTCTGTCAGCATCTTGCCCATCTTCAACCTTCACCTGTTTCAATACGCGACGAGTAGGGTCCATTGTAGTTTCCCAGAGTTCTTCTGGGTTCATTTCACCAAGTCCTTTGTAACGCTGAATAGTTGGCTTTGCTTGTTTTTTTGTTGCTTTGCTTTCAGCCTGTTCTTCTGTTTCTTCCTCATCAGTTTCCTCCAAGGATTCCTCGGTATTGAATTCCTCACTCTTAATCCCACGAGCTTTCAAAAGCGCTTCCAACTCCGCTTCAGTTTGCAAGTAGAAAACCTCCTTTCCAAACTTTGCTTTGAATAGCGGTGGCTGTGCAATATATAAGAATCCGCCGTCAATGACTCCACGGAAATAGCGATAGAAGAGTGTCAAAAGAAGCGTACGAATGTGTGCACCGTCAACATCGGCATCGGTTGCAATGATGATTTTGTGATAACGAAGTTTTGAAATATCAAACAAATCCCCTATTGCAGTACCCATAGCAATAACCAAGTTTTTGATTTCGTTTGATGCAAGCATTTTGTCCAAGCGCGCACGCTCCACATTCAAAATCTTTCCACGAAGCGGGAGTATTGCCTGTGTACGTCTATCACGCCCTTGCTTTGATGAGCCACCTGCTGAATCCCCCTCCACAATGAATATCTCAGATTCCCATGCGTTCTTTGTCTGACAGTCAGCAAGTTTGCCTGGCAGTGTCATGCCGTCCAAAGCACCTTTGCGAAGCACTGAGTCTTTTGCAGCTTTTGCTGCTTTACGAGCCTTCAAGGCCAAGAGTACTTTACCAATGATCGAGCGTGCTTCGTCAGGGTGCTCTTCCAAGAACATATTAAACGCTTCGCTGAAAACAGTCTCAACTGCACCACGCGCTTCAACTGAACCAAGTTTTCCTTTCGTTTGACCTTCAAATTGAATCTCGCGAAGCTTCACTGAAATAATGCAGGTAAGTCCCTCTAGAACATCTTCTCCTGTAAAGTTTTCATCAGCTTCTTTAACAATATTGTTTTTTCGAGCGTATGAATTGAGCGTTCGCGTAAGTGCGGTTTTGAAACCGGTAACATGCGTTCCTCCTTCTGCGTTGTAGGTATTGTTTGCAAACGCCGTGATGCGCGCAGAAATATCGTCTACGTACTGCAGTGCTACTTCTACCTGTACATCATCTAACTCTTTCTCAACATAAAAGACACTACTGTGAACAGGTTTTTGAAAACGATTATTAAAGATTACGAGGGACTTGAGACCTCCTTCAAAATAAAATGTTTGCGATGGGACCAAGAACCCAAGCTCGCGAAAATAACGTACATCGGCAAGATCAATTTTGCCGGGATATTCCCTCGCATCAACAATAGAAATACGTACCGCCTTCACAAGATACGCCTGTTGGCGTAGGTGTTGCACTATTTTGTTGAAGTCATATTCGATAACGGGGAAAATAGTTGGGTCGGCTTCGAACGTTATGATAGAGCCCGTAAAGTCAGTGGAGCCAACCTTCTTAACGCGAGCTCGCGCTTTGCCACGATCATACTCTTGGAGATAGTAGCCACCATCTTTATGTACTTCAGCTTTTGTGTATGTTGATAGTGCATTAACAACCGATGCACCGACACCGTGGAGTCCTCCTGAAACTTTGTAACCATCACCACCAAATTTACCGCCGGCGTGCAGTGTCGTCATGATAGTCTCGAGTGCCGATACTTTAGTTGTCTTATGAACATCAACAGGAATACCTCGACCATTATCAATAACGCGGATGCGCTTATTGGGAAGCAAAGTTACTTCAATGTCGTCTGCAAAACCACCCATCGCCTCATCGCGTGAGTTATCAAATATTTCCCAAATGAGGTGATGCAAACCATCAAGGCCGGTAGTACCAATGTACATTCCGGGACGCTTTCGTACCGGCTCAAGACCCTCGAGGACAGTAATCGATTCTGCGCTGTATCCGCTTGATTTTTTAGCTTCTTTTTTAGGAGTTTTTGCCATTTGTTTTAAAGAAAAATAGCCCGTAGAGCTTGCTCCAATTGTAACATATTTCAGAGCCCATTTCCGCTAATTTTGGGCACTAAATACCCCAATTTGCACCTATATCCGACCTATACTGCATGCCATCAAATTGGAGAGATTTTACGCCATTGTATGCATTCGTTTTTGCCTCTTCTGATGTCGCTCCAAGAGCGCTAACCCCGAGTACTCGCCCACCTGCGGTAACCACCTCTTCCCCATCCTTTTCAGTACCTGCATAAAAGACAACTACTGAAGAATCAGCGATTGTATTCAAGCCTTTGATAGGAAAACCGCTCGTGTACTTTCCTGGATATCCTCCTGACGCCATAACGACCGTGCACGCATAGCCTGTATTCCAATGAATTTCACGCTCCGCAAGTTTTCCTTCCACACAATCAAGCATGATATCTAAAAGGTCAGAGTCGAGGAGTCGCATGTAGGACTGTGCTTCAGGATCACCAAATCGTGCGTTAAATTCAATGACACGAATACCTGCCTTTGTTACCATCAGTCCCGGATACAGAATCCCAGAAAAAGGTGTACCTTCAGCTGCCATTCCTTTCATCACTGGTGTTACTATTTTTTCTTCAACTTCTTTTAGAAATTCTGGGGAAATCTGTACTGGTGCTATGGCACCCATGCCTCCTGTGTTCGCTCCAGTATTTCCATCCCCCACCCTCTTATGATCTCGCGCAACAGGAAAAAGCTTCGCAATTGTCCCGTCACAAAATGCATGTATTGATATCTCAGGCCCTTCTAGAAACTCTTCGAACACAACTGTTTTCCCAGAATCACCAAATGCCTCATCAACCATGAACGACTTCAGTGTGGTTTCAGCTTCTTCATGCGTTTGCGCAATCACCACACCTTTCCCAAGTGCTAGTCCATCTGCCTTTATAACCATAGGCAATGTTTGAGCTTTTGAGTATAGAAGTGCCTCATTGAATGTAGAAAATGTTGCGGATGACGCAGTTGGGATACCGTGGCGATTCATAAAATCTTTAGAGAAGGCTTTTGACCACTCAAGTTTTGCGGCTGCTTTTGTAGGTCCGAACGCAAGAATGCCCGCAGAACCCAAAGAATCTACAATACCCGACGCCAAAAAGTCATCGGGTCCAATGACTACGAGATCGATGTTTTTTTCTTTGCAGAAATTAATAACCTCTTTATGGTTTTGTGTATCAATAGAAACATTCGTCCCTACCAGTAGAGTGCCCGCATTCCCTGGTGCTATATAAAGCTCTGAGCACCGTGGCGACTGGGAAATCTTCCATGCAAGTGCATGCTCTCTTCCGCCACCACCAATAACAAGAACATTCATATATACAGCATACTAACGCTCTTTCCGAACAGCGACTTCCATTTGCGGGAAAGGAATTTCTATTTTTTCAGTTTCTAGAGTTTCCTTAATTTTTTCAACTACCATGAATAGCGTGGCTCGTTCTTTGTCTGCATTATCAACCCACACACGAGCTAACATATTAATAGCAGAGTCACCAAAACCTTCTGCAACAACGGTTGGAGGAGGATCTTTACGTACACCTTTAATTTCAGACAATGCCTGAATTAACACTCCACGCACCCGTGGAATGGACTCCCTATAGGCGATTCCAAACGGCACAACAATGCGAAGCTCTCCATGTGAAGAGTGATTGACTAACACCTCGTTTGCAATCTTTTGATTTGGAATGACCACGAATGTGTTATCGAGTGTACGAATGCGTGTGGTACGCATAGTTATTTTTTGTACTCTTCCGTACATATTGCCGACTGTAATCCATTGCCCAATCTTAAATGGCTTATCTATATAAATGAGAACGCCTGAAATAATATTGGCAAGCGTATCCTGTGCAGCAAATCCAAGCGCGATACCCGCAATACCCAAGCCTGCAACTACTGCCGTGAGGTTAATACCCAGCTGACCCGCAGCTATAACGACAGCAATAATAAAGAGAATGACGCGATATACGGTATTTACCAGAAGCTCTGCATTTGCTGTCTGTACACCTCGCCATGCCAAGAGTCGCATAAGCGGGCGCTGTGTTACACGGTAGATAATCCAAAAAACAAACAGTACAAAAAATGCCGACAACAAGTGAGGCAAAGAAACGGTTAGCGCTGATGTGAAGCCTTCAAAATTAAGGGCTTTGTTAATGACGTCCATCTTTCGAGCGTATCATAAATTACCCATTTACGCTGAGGAAAACCCTGTACAAAAGTTACCGTACCTCCCAGTTTTTTTGAGTTACTGCTTTTGTTACCAAATCCATCCATGTACTTACTTCGTCATCTGTCAGGGTTCTATCATCCGACTGGAATACTAGCCGAAACGCATAAGAAGTTCTCCCGCCTTTAGAAAAGGTATCAAAAAGCTCACAGCGTACCATCAGTGACCCCGCATTCTCCACTATGTAGGATTTCGTAAACCCCACATCTGTGCCGTCAGGAACCCAGAATGCAATATCGCGGACAATAAAAGGATACATAGAGAAAGACTGGTACATACCGAGTTCATATTTTTTCGGTGTGTAGTCTTTTCCATAGTCTTCAAGTTTTGCAATTGAAAGATTGTCTACCGTGCCAGCGCTTTCTCCCCACGCAGGAACTCGTTCAGTCATGCGAAGCTCCACATATTCTCCCGCTTTAGGAAATACGGTGCCTACTTCAAAGAGTTTTAATTTTTCACCGGGCGACAGGAGAAGCGATTGATACTGCTTGCCTCGAGTGAGAGCGTCTTGAACTCCTATTTCAAGACTGGGACGAAGTGCCGGCATGGTTTTATCAAGCGGGTTCGCAAGATAAACATCACCTTTTTTCGAAAATGATTGCGTCGAAACTTCAACGAAGCCTTCCTCTACGAGCATGTCTTTCATCCGCTCAATACCTCGGTAACGCGCTTGATCGACAGGCGTGCCGTTGAAGGTAGGCTCTACTGCCGGTACGCGATCATAGCCTAAAATTCGTCCTACTTCTTCGATCAAATCTTCAGGGACCTTGAGATCGGTTCTTTCAAATGGAGACGTTACGGTAAATGTATTTCCTGAAATCGAAGCGGAAAGATCAAGTCGCTTAAAGACATCCGTAACTTCTTCTTTTGAAAAATCAAAACCGAGGAGCTGGTTAATACGGTCGAGCGTGACCGAAACATCGATAGGCGGGTCTTGAGGTTTGTTGCGAATATCCACCACGCCAACAAGCTCTCCCCCTGCTACCTCCTTAATGAGATTAAGAATCGCTTGCATGCCATACACCGTTAATTCAGGAGAGGGACGATTTTGAAATCGCTGAGATGCATCAGTAAAGAGTTTGAGTTTTTGTGAAGCTTTGCGAATAAGCGTACCGTCGTAATTTCCTGCAGAAATAAAGAGATCTTTTGTTTCGCTCGTGACCCCAGACGAGAACCCTCCTTTAATGCCCGCAATATCGAGAAGCTCTCCGCCAACCGCATCGGTAAACGCAAACATATCTTCAGTGAGTGTATATTCTTCGCCCGTGAGCACTTTTATTTTCTCACCTGCCTTCGCACGACGAATATCTATCTTTACAACACCATTTTCGTTCTTTATTTTTCCAAGATCAAAAGCGCCTGATGGCTGACCAATATCAAGAAGTACATAGTTGAGTACATCAACAACACTATTAATCGATCGCTGTCCCACAGACTCGAGCGCACTCTTTAGCCATTCAGGCGAAGGTCCAACAGTAACTCCACGAACAAGCGCACCTGTGTGCCGAAGCGTGTATGCGGGGTCTGCCGTCACTACAAGCCTGTCGGTTTTCGGAAATTCAGGAATGGGCGCACGAAGTGGATCCGATTGTAAGGGCAGATTGAGGATTGCAGAAATTTCTTTTGCGACACCGCGATGCGACAAACAATCTGCGGCGCGATTTGGAAGTACTTTCACATCCATCGAAACATCTTCAAGCTCCTCTATCTCGAATGCGTGGAATGTGAGTGAGTCCGCAATATCCTTCGCGTTCGGAAGCGGTGCATCAAAGTATTTCTGTAACCATGTAGTTGAAACTTTCATAGTTTATTTTTTATCAAATCCATGAACAAAACGAATATCTCCCGAGTGGAAAAGGCGTACATCGGGAATGCCGTACTTCACCATTAAGAGTCGCTCCAAACCACCACCGAAGGCAAAACCTTGTACTTTTTCCGGGTCGAGCCCGGCGTTTTTAAACACACTTGGATGGAGCATTCCTGCACCTGCCATTTCAAGCCACCTGCCTTCTTTCCCTTTCGGCTCGAACCAAACATCGATTTCAACAGATGGTTCGGTGAACGGAAAGAAGCTCGGACGAAAACGCACCTTGGTGTTTTCTCCAAAATATTCTCGATAAAACCTATCAAATGTACCTTTGAGGTGCCCGAGCGTAATTTCCCCAGGCGGTGCCACTGCAAAACCATCAAGTTGATAGAACTGGGCTTCATGGGTCATGTCGGTTGCTTCATTTCGAAATACTTTTCCAGGATTGATGGTACGCATAGAAGTGACGCCTGTCTTTGCCATTTCCTCAAGACAACGAATAGTCACCGAGGTGTCGTGGGTGCGGAGCACAAAGCCCGGACGGTCTTTGATCCAAAAGGTATCCTGCATATCGCGCGCAGGATGATCCGCGGGCACGTTCAGCGCGGTGAAATTGTGCCACTCGTCCTCAAGCTCGGGACCATAGGCAATGCTGAAACCCATGCGCCCAAAAATATCGACAATATCACGAAGTGCAATTGAAATTGGGTGCAGGCGACCAGCTGGCATATAAAGAAGAGTATACCCCGTGAGATATGAAATTTATACTTGAACTAAGATTATTTTCTTCTGCAAGAATCTAGCTCGTACCTTATATAATGCGCCACTATCTCATGGGGTATACCCCGTGGGATACATCATTTAAACACTATTCGTCTACTCGGACTTACAGTACCAAAAAGACTGTATAGTATAATTTAACGATCGTTAAATTATACTATACAGTCTTTAAATACTACGTGTGGCGATAGTGCATGTGATTGCGTTCAACTATCGCACTAAAAGCCTGAAATATCATAGAAGGCCGACCCGTCTTTCACAATCAAAGCGCCGTTCACAATCCGAAATTGAGCACCTGGTCGACTATAGAGGGGGACAATCAAGGGAACGGGACGGACATCATTTTCTGCAAGAAAGATTCCAGATTCCTTTGTTGAATACACTACACCGCCTGCAAAAAATTGTGCATTAGAGACTGTCTCTCTACCCTTTTCAATAAAAAATTCTTGAACACAAGAAGAGGGCTTAATACAAAATGAGCTCGGTACAGACTGCGGATCCTTCATCCATCTCACAATAAGATTGCCACCCTCGATATACAGTTCCGCCCCAGCACGAGTGTCAACCGGCGTCGATGTCGCCGTACCTCCTTGAGTTGGTGCAGAAACTATTTTGCGCGCAAAAGCTTTTACAAATGTATTATATTCATTCTTTGAAACAGCCCGAGTTGTTGATGCGGTATCTCCTTCTCGTATTTCAATCTCACGAATCAAGATCGATTGGGGAACAAGAAAAGCAAAAACATCGGTCACGATACGCGCCTCTACAGTCAGTTTCTTTACCCAAGGATAGTACCCTTCGCGAGATACCTGCACAGCATATGTTCCGGCAATAAGGTTGTCAGTATAAAATGAGCGAGTAAAAAGACTGCTCACTCCCTCCTCTTTTCCATTAATGAAAACGCTCGCATCAGATAGTGGAACAGAAACATATACTCCCCCAGTTTCAACAAAAGAAAGTCCGTTAAAGCGGTATCCAGATGCATAAAAAACAGCAACGGGTACGGTGAAAAGAAAAGCGGTGATAGAAACAGCAAGATATATGAAGCGTGTTCGGCGCGAAAGAGGTTTCATGTAGAGGATAGTATACCCCCACACCTTTTCATTCTGAAAAGGTGTGGGGGTATACTCCGTAAGATGTTAGTTTTTTTGAACAACAGGCTGTGTGCGTCTATTTTTTGGTGTCACCCAAAAACCAAGATATTTCCCAAACAAAAGTCGGACCTGCGCATCAAGACCCGGTATTGCACTGAAAATAACCATAGTGAAAGGGACGAGAATCCACTGCAGGGCCATCGTGACACTTCTACGCCATGAGTATTCATGTGGGCGTTGTGGTACTAAATACATAAAGAAAATTGAAGATGCTACGAGACCCGACATCGCAATCGTCAAAAACCATGTGGCAACAATTGGAAGATTGTATGAAAGCACCGTTGCGTTGAATGTGTGACCACCAATAAACAAAGGGAGCCATCCTACCGCAAAAAGAATTAATGGGTGTGTCGCTAAAGACCAGAACCCTTCAATTTGTATAAATGATAAACGCCACTTTTTTGAAAACGAAATGCGTGGGTTGTGCATGAAATTAAAAAGCATATACGCAATATTCTCTGCACCATATGACCAGCGACGATGTTGTTTGTAGAGACTCCCTACAGTCCCAAACCAACTCTGCGATACATTGGCATCCATAGACACTGGATAGGACATAGGGACGACACGATAATTACCGTCGTAGTGCATGAAAA
>SCTS01000003.1 GCA_004322365.1 Patescibacteria group bacterium | reverse complement strand
GAAATGACCATTTCCTTACTTGAAATTGATCTATCAAGTAAGGGAATAGAAGGATGTTCTTTGGTAGTAGATGAGTTAACTCCTTTCTCAAACATAGGCAATAGTGTATCAACAAAAAACCCGCATTTCGTATGCAGGTTTTTTGTTGATATCTTTTTAACGCTTTGACCATTGTGCAGCCTTTCTTGCTTTTTTGAGACCTGGTTTTTTACGTTCCTTAGCACGAGGATCGCGTTTCAAAAGTCCTAATTTCTTCAAAGGTGTTCGAGATGTTGCATCAAATTCAACTATTGCACGAGCAATACCGTGAGAAAGTGCCACCGCTTGACCAGCGATACCACCCCCGCGAAGTACTGCAGTGATAGTAAATTTCTTTTCGTGGTGTGCGAGTGGCGCAACCGAAATACGAACTAATTCTGGAGTACGAAAATATTCCTCAAGAGTTTTTCCGTTTACGGAAACATTCTGCTTTGCATTTTCAGTAAGACGAACACGCGCAGATGCGGTTTTTCTTCTTCCTATGGTTTCAAGATATTTTGCAGTTGCCATGATAATTAGGGTTTAGTGGTTAGTGATTAGGGTATAGGAAAAGAAATAAAACATCAATCAGTGATAACCAAGCGCTTTAGCATACCTGGGCGAAGTTTTGTTGCAGGTATCATGCCTTTTATTGCCCGCTTTAGAGCTTCTTTGTATCCATGGCGCTTAATAACTTCATCGAGAGTGTCAAATTTTAACCCTCCCTGATAACCAGAGAAACGAGCGTAGGTATTATCTTTCAAATGTTTTTCTGAGATTGAAAGCTTTGAGGCATTGATTATGGTGACAGAAAGTTCTGGAGCAATGTGTCTTGCGAATGCAGTAGAGTGCTTACCCATAAGAATATGAGCAGCCTGTGACGCTACGCGCCCCATCTTTTTCCCTTTAGCATCAATAGTGTGTTCGGTGGGCTTGTTCATACAAATTCAATGATGGCGCTCTTTCTTCCGTCTGAGCTTTTTTTAACTACTTTGGTGATACGAGTGTAACCTCCCTTTCGTCCCTTAAAACGAGGAGCGAGGACTTCCACTAGCTTCTTTGCAACTTTCTCTCTACCTGAAAGTGTCGCAATGAGATTTCTGCGCGTACTCACTGTTCCGCTCTTTGCTTTTGTGACCATACCTTCAACGAACGGTCGGATTTCCTTTGCGCGTGCTTCAGTAGTAACAATACGCTCACGGAGTATAAGCGCCTCTGCGAGCGAATTAATAAACGCCTTGCGCACATCGCGTTTTCTTCCGAAGGTCCGTCCTTTTTTACCGTGGTTCATAGTTATGATTTCAAAGAAATACCGAAATGTGAGAGAGCTTCTTTTATTTCTTCAACTGCTTTTTCTCCGATACCTTCAAGCGCAAGAATATCCTCAGGAGTCTTACGAGCAAGTCCTCCGAGTGTACGAATACCAGCACCAGTAAGCGCATTTGCAGTTCGTGTTGAAAGTTCAAGTGATTCAATGCGAGTCTTCATGACATCCTCTCGTGCCTCGTCACCCATTGCAACAGACTCAGCTTCTGAAGGCACTGGGGCATCTTCTTTAAAACCAACAACAGCTTTCAACTGCTGAATCATTGTTGCGACAGAGCGCTCCAATGCCTCTCTTGGTGAAAGAGTGCCGTCTGTTTCAATAACAATACGCAAACGATTGAAGTCAGTTCTGTCTCCAACGCGCATGTTCTCTACTTCGTAGTTAACACGACGAATTGGTGTGAAAATTGCATCAAGCGCAATCATGCCGATATCTACTCGGTCTTTCTGTGTAATTTCCTTTGGTACGTAGCCAAGACCTGTGTCCACTATCAATTCAGATTCAAAATGAGCATTTTTGTCAGTGAGCTCTGCAATGTGCTGATCAGGATTCAATATTTCAACCTGGCCAGGAACAGTAATATCTTTTGCTGTAAGAGTCTTTATACCCTTTACATTGATAGAGAGAGTGTGAGGTTGATTGTCAAAGATGCGAATGCGAACTTTTTTGAGGTTCAAAATAACACCGATAGTGTCTTCTTTGATGCCTGCCATGGTTGAAAACTCATGTGATGCACCTTCAATTTTCACTGATGTGATTGCAGCACCTGGAATAGAAGAAAGGATGATACGGCGGAGTGAGTTACCGAGCGTATGTCCGTAGCCAGGGTACAAGCCGTCTATTTCATAGATACCAGTAGTTCCTTCTTCAGAAACGATTCGTGGCTTTGATGGCAATGTAATGGAGTAATCCATAGTGATGAAGAATGATTATCGGCTAATTATTAACGTGTGTAATATTCAAACACAGCACCGATGTCAGCAGCTGTATCTTGATCAGAAAATACTGGAGCGGTTTTTAACTTCCCTTCCATAACGCTTGGATCAAAAGAAATCCACGATGGTGTGCGAGCTTCTTTCAATTTTTCTCCAAGTGTTTGAAACAAACCACTGTCCTTACTTCCTACGCGGATAGTAATACTGTCTCCTGGAGAGACACGGTATGAAGGTACGGTGACGCGCTTACCATTCACTACAAGGTGACCGTGGGAGACCATCTGGCGTGCCATGCGGTGTGTAGAAGCAAGACCCATGCGGTATGCAACTGAATCAAGTCTGCTTTCTAGAAATCCGAAAAGTGTTGCTTGTGGATTTGCTTTACTTTCAAGTGCTTTCTCTACATACGTAGAAAATTGTTTTTCAGTAAGGCCGTACAAAAGGCGAAGCTTCTGCTTCTCAATAAGTTGACGATTATAGTCAGAAACATTTCGGCGTCCTTTCTTCTTGTTTGCATCAGAGCGTTGCTTTGAAAGAGCAAAGCTTTGAGTCTGACACTTCTCAAAGATGGAAGAGCCGAGGCGTTTACAGATTTTGTATCGTGGTCCGAGTATCATAAAAATTATTTATTGGTTATACGCGACGAGGCTTACAAGGTCGTGGACCATTATGAGGAACTGGCGTTATATCGTGGATAGCAAGGATTTGAATACCCTTTCCAGCAAAAGCGCGGAGTGCTGATTCGCGACCCGAACCAACCCCCTTAATGAACACTTCTACTTCCTTAACCCCAATAGTTACAGATTTTTCTCCAATGACTTCACCAACTTTTGCAGCAGCGAATGGAGTTGATTTACGATTCCCAGTGAATCCCATAGACCCCGATGATGACCACATAAGCATGCCACCCTCCTTGTCAGTAAGGCTGACACGAGTGTTATTGAATGTAGACTCAATATGCAAAATAGCTCGATCAATATGTCTTTTCGAGATCTTTGAAAGAGTGCGATCCCGCTTTCCGGAATCAACACCGCTACCCTGCTTCTTTAATATTCGTCTTTTACCCATGATATTTTATGTTTTTTCTAGTTTACGACGGCCTGAACCCATGGTCTTTCTGACATTGCCACGAACAGTTCGTGAGTTTGTCTTTGTGCGCTGTCCTCGAGCAGGAAGGCTTTTAAGGTGACGAATACCTCGAAATGCCTTGATATCTTTCAGGCGCTTTACGTTACCGCCAATTTCTCTGCGAAGATCTCCTTCGATAGTAAACGACTCAATGAGTGTTCTTATTTCTAGCTCTTTTTCAGGAGAAAGGTCTTTAGCTACTGAGTCACCCGAAACACCAACTTTGGCAAGAATAGTGCCTGCGCGGACACGACCAACTCCATACACCGCCGTAAGAGCGATAGCGAGATGTTTGTTATCAGGAATGGTAATACCAGCGACACGCATAATTAATAGAGAATATTTTTAGTAGATTGAATTTATTTTGAAACGCTTATCCTTGGCGAGCTTTACGACGAGGGTTCTTCTTGTTGATCCGGTATAAGCGACCACGCCTGCGGACGAGGATATCGCCTGCTTGCTGCTTCTTTACGGATGCTAGAACCTTCATGTGTGTGTGTGTAAAAAATTATAGACGTCGCACTATTCGTGCACGTCCGCCGTACGGATCCAGAACAAGAGAAACGCGATCCCCCACCAGCACGCGAATGCGATGGAGTCTCATTTTACCTGCAAGATATGCAAGCATCTCTTCCTCTCCGCCTTCAAGGATTACTCGAAATAGAGCATTTGGGAGTGACTCGGTAACCGTACCAAGCTTTTCCTCAGTGTCTTTCGTGCGTACCATTTGAGCGAATCAGTATCTGAATTGGACTTAGCTATAGTACCAGAAATAAGTATCAGCCGTCAAGAAGAACCCTTAGGTTAGTTTGTGGATGGCGATGATACCGTTATCTTAAGCTTCTTTGGGTCGTTCGGCATGCCCCCTCTCCAGAAAGGATAGACTTTGACATCTATGTTCGAAATCGATGGATAATTAGGTAATACAACCTTTATATCCTTCTTCTGTATACCCGTAAGGTCCTTAGTTAGAGCGGCCATATCAAAAAGTGCAACCAATTTCGCTGTCCCAGAAACAGTAAGGCGTATAGGAGTTTCTGTCCCCAATGACTCAGGAACATCCACTACGACACGGAAGTCATTTGGGTTTGCGATACCTAATAGCCCATCGTATGAAACTTGCCCTGTAGTGGCAATTGAGCGAGCCAGTGCGTTTTCACTCACCGCGGGTGCCGAAGCCGTACCAGAAACAGAGATTACTGCATTGCTACCGTCAACAGCGTCAGGAGCTTCTACATAGACGATAGAAACAGAGTCATTAAAAACTAATGTCCCTGCGGGCAGTGCTGCGAGTGTTTTTGCACGGAGAGAGCGTTCAACCTCTGCCTTTAAACCTGCGACAGTTTCTGAACGAACAGTAGGATCTACAACAGCTTGTTCGCCTATGAATCCACCAACCGTGGGCCCTTTTGATTTCGCATATATAAGCGTGTACTGCTTTGATGCCTTAAGACCAGGGATAGTGAAGTCGGTAGGGCTAATGTTGTATTTCTCTCCAGCCTCATCAGCATACACAAGGGCATCTACAGAGCCAGGAACCTTAATCCCAGCCTTCATTGTGTAACCAGGAATTACAACAGGTGCATGTACTCGAAAAACAAGTCCGTCTTTGGTTGCAAAACGAGTATTTGTGATGAGGCGCTGAGGAGTTGCGGTATAAGCGTTATAGATAGTAATCGTTCCTGAGGAATGATTTTCAACATGTTGTGTTCCGGTAGCAGGCACACTCTTAGACGCCGTATCAGAAACAGCAATTTTTTGATATGGAAGTTCTGTACTGGTAAGAGATGCCTCAAAAGAAGCTTGCACAGGGACGCTGAAAGAAACTGGGGTAACCGTAATATATGCTCTATAGAAAACAGTACTAATGACTACAACGCCGATAACAAGCAATACTGCAACAATTCCTGCCACGACAGCGAATCCGAAGAAGCCACTTGGTCGTTTTGGATTAACAGGCATACTTTTTAGTGGTGTTGGTGGCATTGATCGGGGCGGTGTGGGTGTGGTTTCTGAAGTTCCAGGCATGGAACTTCTTATAGGCTTTGAGCGGGCAGGTGGAATAATATCTTGAATACTGCGATGCTGGTCCATTCCGTAAAGTATACTCCTCTTTCACACAAACCCAATCTCTCCCCATTAGGATACCTGTGTACAAAAACAAGCGTGAACTAGATTTTAGATATTTCACCATCATTCACACTTGCAAAAAGAGCCTCAACAGAAAGGAATGGATCGTGAATTGTATCTTTTTCAAGTGTGATGTATTTTTCAAAAAAATTAGGTGTGACTAAAATTGTATTTACTACAGAATTCGGAGTCCGTAGTGAAAAAATCTTCTCAAACCACGGCAATGCTTCTTTATCGGCCATTAAGAATATTGTCCGAGGAATAGGAGTACTCTCACGAGCTAATTCAATAACACGCTCGTAACCCTTAATCCATGAAGCGCTCGCATCTCTAAAAACCTTTGAGAATACCTCTGTCTGTTCCGGACTCAGTTCTCCTCGTGTGAATAATGTAAGTCGGGACAGTGCATCCGTAATGCTTCCGATTCCTGCAACTTCACGAACAAATGAACGCGTACCTTTTGGAAATGAACTCATAAAAGAAAGAGCGCCTCTATCACCAATGAGACAATCAGTTATTTCACCCCCAATATCGAGAATCATAAAATTTTCTTCTTCGCGGATGGCTTGGAGCATGGAAAATGCTATAAAAGGAAACGTTTGAAAATTGATGTGAATGTGCGAGAAAGCACTCTTAATGAGCTCAGTGACCCCTTGTACAAAAGCAGAGTCTGCTTCACTTTCGTACAAATGCACCTTTAGTTCAGTTCCTTGAACGGCAGAATCCAAAGTAGTGAGATACCCATTAACATATATTTGACTAACGACCGACTCAAGCGGATGACGCCCAGTGCGGCGATTTCTTGAATTTTCTAGTCGCTCTGTTTTCAAGGCATGCGAGACTGTTGCCTGTGTAATTTTTAAAGGTTTGTTAGATTCTGAGAGTACAACCTTTATTTCTGATGCATACCATGGAGCAGCAAACACAACGCGCACCGTATCCAAGTGCATAGTATGCGCTAGAGGATCAAGAGCTTTCTTTAAGGCTTGGAGAGTCAATGTTTGAATACCACCAACCGCATCTCCTGAATCATTTTGAATAGCAACTCTCTCTACAAGATGCATTGCTATCTTTTCGCCTTTTGTAAAAGTGGCTACACACGCTCCAACAGAAGCACTGCCGATATCCAAAATTAACTCGGTTCTGCTCTTTTTCATTTCACAGATTATTGTAACCTATGAAATTCAATTACCATTTACAACTTACTCTAGCTACCCCATTTTTGAGACTATCGGCGATGTGGTTTTCCTTTTTTCCCAAACAAAAAATCCAAAAACTTTCCCCATGGCTCTAAACGTGAAGGAGTGTTTGTAAAAGCTTCAATTTGTTTCTTGGTTGGTCCGTCTGGTTTAAATGAAACAAATGTTGGTTCGCGGAGTGACATAAAGATATCTGTAGAAAATTTTTATTTATTTTCGCCAAAAAGCCGAGCAACTAAATCCTCAGCATCCTTTTTAAGAATTCTATTCCAATCAGTAACTCCTATATCTTCAAAAAACTGCTCGAGCAATGATTCTTCTCTCAGGGCTCTTTGAGTTTCTTGCCTCGATGCACTTGCTGATCTTTCACTCATGCATGAATTATACATTAGTTGATACGGTAAGTCAATCCCCTTACACCAACACCGCTTTTATTCTTCGAACTCCTGATGCTACCGCTTCTTCTTTTTGTATCTTAAAGTGCTTCCCTTCTACACCAATTTCCCTCGTATTTTGTACATGAGGACCTCCACAAAACTCTATTGAGAATGCGTTCTCAATTTGCGGATTACCTTCAACCGCTTCTTTTGGTCCTACAGAATAAACGGATACCATCTCAGGATATTTCACGCCAAATTCATGCTCTGCTCCAAATTTCTCAGCCTCTTCCTTTGGCATCACGGTGCGCATAACCGGAAGCTCTTCTGCTATTCTTTCGTTCACGATTTTTTCTACTTCTGCTTTTTGCTCAGGTGTCATTTTAGTTGGGTACGAAAAATCAATACGAAGTCTTTCGGCGGTTATATTTGAACCTCGCTGATGCACTTCAGGCCCAAGGACTACTTGCAAAGCCTTTAGAAGGATATGGTGCGTTGTGTGGTAGCGAACAGTTTGCTCTGAATGATCTGCCAAGCCTCCTGCAAATTTTTGTGCTGCACCTGCACGAGAAAGTTTTTGATGTTCTTCCATTTTCTGCTTGAAACCAACACTATCAAAAGCTAAACCTCTCTCTTTTGCTAGTTCCTCTGTAACTTCAAAAGGAAATCCAAATGTTGTAAAAAGTGTAAATGCACCTTCCCCACTAAGCGGTCCTTCTTTCGAGAGTTTTTCAAATTCTCGCATACCCTGCGTTAAGGTTTTCCGGAATTTATCTTCCTCGGTATTAATATTTTCTTGAATTACTGTTTCAGCTGATTTGAGTTCAGGGTAGTGCTCTTTGAAATACTCAATAACTGCAGTAGCAAGTAGAGCGAGGGTTCCTGGTGGTGCTCCAAGTACATCAATGTGTCGCACCGCACGACGAATGAGCCGTCGTGCAATGTATCCGCGCTCCGTGTTTGATGGAATGACACCATCGCCCAAAAGAAAGGTAGCTGCACGAATGTGGTCAGAAACAACACGAAATGAGTGAAGTGCTTCGTGGTATTTTTTCCCACCCTTCTCCTCAAGTGTTCTGATAAGTGGCATGAACGAGTCGATAAGAAAAACATCGGGGTTACCATTTCTAGCTGCAGCGATGCGCTCAAGTCCTCCGCCGAAATCAACATTCTTATTTGGCAGTGACTCAAAACTACCGTCTTCTTTTTTGATGTACTCCATGAAGACGGAGTTGCCTATCTCCATAAATCGTCCGCAGTCACAATTAGGGTGGCACTCTGCACCAAACTTTGGGTCGTGAGTTTTCCCTGTTGGATCGAAGTCATAAAACACTTCTGAATCAGGCCCTCCTGGTTCACCTGCTGGCATTGCTGATGGAGTACCTGCACGGCTCCACCAATTTTTCTTCGCATCATAATAAAAAATGCGTCCACCTTGCATTCCTTTCATGCCACCTTCCTCTTCAGAGCCTAGGGCAACATCTTTTGCTTCTATACCTTTTGAGCTAAAAAGCCTTTTCCAAATATCAGCTGAGTCAGTATCTCGAGGAATTCCTAAACTTTCGTCGCCGATGAATGCCGTTACATAGAGGTGTTTGGGATCAAGTCCAACCACATCAGTTAAGAATTCAAAAAACCATGGCAACTGCTCTTCTTTGAAATAATCACCAAAAGACCAGTTGCCAGGCATTTCAAAAAAGGTGGTATGACGGTTATCGCCTACTTCTTCGATATCTTGAGTCCGAAGAGATTTTTGTGAATTAGTGACTCGTGTCCCCATTGGGTGGGGGGTTCCTAAGAAATACGGTAACAAAGGTTGCATCCCAGAAGAAACAAAGAGGGTTGTTGGGTCATTCTCAGGTACCAAAGAAACCGAAGGAATAACTTGATGCCCTCGAGCCTTAAAAAACTCAAGATATTTAGAGCGCAGTTCGTTTACGGTCATTTGGGTATCTTACCAATTTTCTTAAGGGTACGGTATCATCCTCTGAATGAACACTGTAAAGGGCAAAAAGACTGGCTGGGGTTTTGACCCTAAGACAATTGATTCTTCAGTGCGTCCTCAGGATGATTTCTTTTTGTTTGCGAACGGTGGATGGATAAAAAAAACAAAACTCCCCTCCGATGAATCTCGTTGGGGAAGTTTTATTATGCTTCGACATAAAACAGATTATCAGCAGCGCACGCTCCTGAATGAACTTCTGAAAGCACCAAGAATCAAAGAAGGCCCAGAAAAGCTTGTCAGAGACCTATATAGATCAGCCGTTGATATGCCACTCCGAAACAAGCTCGGCACCATACCAATAATCAAATGGCAGAGAGCGATTGAAAATATCTCTAACACTAAAGACTTACTCAATTACATTACCAAAGCACACCGTGTCGGTATTTCAACTCTATGGAATAGTTCGGTAGATCAGGATTCAAAAAAGAGTGACTCGTACATACTGCATTTGTATCAAGGAGGCTTGGGTATGCCTGAGCGTGACTACTATCTCAAAGACGAAGCGGAGCAAAAACGCGTTCGAGCTGCATACCTCATCCACATCGATACCCTCCTAAAACTTCACGGCAAAACCACTACGGAGCGAGCGCATATTTCTAAGGTGATACTAAAAATTGAAACTCGTCTTGCACGAGCATCAATGAATAAAGAAGATACTCGAGATGTTGAAAAAACCTACAACAAAATGAGCGTGCCTTCACTCACTCGTCTATCTCCAAAAATCAACTGGAATTACTACTTTAAAAACTCAGGTATTAAAAATAGTTCGACGATTATTGTAGCCACACCAAACTTTTTTAAAGAAGTTTCTCGAATGCTTGAAACTGTCTCTATAGCTGACTGGAAAATATACCTCTCGTGGCATCTCATAAACGACACTGCATCACTTCTTTCAGAAAAATTTGTGAAAGAGAATTTTGCTTTCTACGGCACAGTACTTAGTGGAGTAAAGAAAATGAAACCACTCTGGCGCCGTGCGCTCGGTACCGTGAATGGAACAATTGGAGAAGCGCTCGGAAAACTCTATGTTGAGCGTTATTTTCCACAATCAGCAAAGAAGAGAATGTATGCGCTCGTTAGTGATCTTTTTATTGTATATGAAGACAGAATTCGTGCCCTTGATTGGATGAGTGCACAAACAAAAAAGAAAGCGATTACGAAGCTGCGAAAAATGAATCGCAAAATTGGGTATCCCAAACGCTTCAGAACGTATAAAGGACTCTCAATAGACCCAACTGACTATTTTGGAAACATTATTCGCGCTCATGAACAAGCTCATAATCGTGAAGTACGGAAGCTGAGTCGCCCCGTTGACCGCAAAGAATGGTTTATGACCCCACAGACAGTAAACGCATACTGCAGTTTTAATTTAAATGAAATTGTTTTCCCTGCTGCCATTCTTCAGGCACCATTTTTTGATGAAAATGCAGATGACGCAATAAACTACGCGGGCATTGGCGCGGTCATAGGGCATGAAATGACACATGGTTTTGATGATCAGGGTTCAAAGTTTGATGGGAACGGCAATATGAAAAGTTGGTGGACAAAAAATGACAAAAAACAATTTGCCAAAAGAGCATCGCTTATTGCTAAACAATTCGACCAGTACGAAGCGGCGGCAGGTGTGCAGGTAAATGGAAAATTAACTTTGGGAGAAAATATAGCTGATCTTGGGGGGCTCTCCATTGCCTACGATGCCTACCAAAAACGTCTCAAAGTAACTGGCAGAAAAAATATTGATGGATTTACTCCTGAACAACGGTTTTTCTTAGGGTTTGCTCAAGCAGAGAGAGAAATTGCACGACCAGAGTTTTTGAAAATGGCAGCACTCACTGACCCTCACTCCCCTGCACCATGCCGTGTAAATGGACCCGTTTCAAACTTCGAAGCGTTTTATTCTGCGTTTGAAGTAGAAAAAACTGATGCCTTGTATCGTCCTAAAAACAAACGTGCAAAAGTTTGGTAGGGTGACTTCTTACCTATAAATCATAACTCTTTAAACAATTTTCATAATCAGGCTCCAACGAAGGAAGTCGATGAAATCCATTAGGTACTGGTACTGAATCAGGATAGGCTAGACGACAAACTTCTTTTATGTGTTCCGGACGATAAACAAATAGATAAAAGATAAGGCTGCAGGCAGCGATAAGTAAGATTAAATTAACAGGACTTGTTTTAATCTGTTTTTCTTTATTCATGATTTTATAAAAATATTCTAACACTAGCGGTAAGACTCGGTTTTAATTTATAGCCAATCAATCGGACTTTTACCCTGAGTTATAAGATAGGCATTAGCTTTACTGAAAGGTTTACTGCCAAAAAATCCACTGAAAGCCGAGAAAGGTGATGGGTGTGGCGATTCAATAACAAGATGTTTGGTGCGATCAATATGTGCACCCTTTGCTTTTGCATAGTTCCCCCAAAGAATAAACACAAGATGCTCACGCTCTTCAGATAAAAGCCTAATGACTGCATCAGTAAATTCTTCCCAGCCCTTACCTTGATGCGAGCCTGCTACCTGCGCTTTAACCGTGAGTGTTGCATTTAAAAGAAGAACCCCTTGTGTTGCCCACCTCGATAAGTCGCCGTCAGTATGAATAAGAGGTTTCCCAACATCTGACTGAATTTCTTTAAAAATATTCTGCAACGATGGTGGAATACGCACTCCTTTCTCTACCGCAAACGAAAGTCCGTTTGCCTGACCCTCTCCATGATATGGATCCTGACCTAAGATGACCACTTTAACTGCGTCAAACGGACATAAATCAAAAGCACGAAAGATATTTTTTGGATGAGGGTACACAGAACTTTTTGTATACTCACCTTTTATGAATGAAGTAAGTTCTTGGAAATACGGTTTTTCAAATTCCCCTTTCAGTTTTTCTTTCCAAGAGGGTTCTAGGCGGACTTCCATACATTAACGAATGGCACCTTCCTTTCTTAAAAGATCTTCCTTACTCAAACCATCTCGAAGCCCGTTATAGCCACCTATTTTTCCGCTCGAGAGAATAACTCTATGACATGGCACGGTTTTGTCTTGATTACCTGCCATGATAGTGCCAACGGCTCGTGCCGCTTTTGGTCGTCCCGCAGCCGTTGCAACTTGCCCGTAAGAAAGAGTTTTCCCTTTTGGGATTTTTTTCACTACCGCGACGACTCTGTCTTTAAATTTAAGCGAAAAGGGATTGCTCATGTGAATCTTCACTATCTTTTGATTTTGCCTTACTTACTTTTGAACTGCCTACATCTTTTTTTATAAACGGCTGAAGAACTTCTCCAACTGCTTTGCGATACGTGCAGTAATCGCACGCTTCGCCTGTCTTTGGAATTACATCGGCATCAAGGCACGCTTTAATTTCCAAAAGAGTCCCGTCAATCCAATCCGCTTTGCCCGTGTACGGGATTACCTTTACATCGAATTCAAGCTTGCCATCGAATGCCTCAGTGTCCGTTCTTCCGTTCGCATATACAAAATAACCTGTATCAGAAACAGCAAATCCGTTCTGACGAAAGAGCCATTGGTACACTTCCATTTGACGCTTGTATCCATCCTGCCATTCAGCATCAAGAGTCACTTCCTCATCTTTACTTGTAGCCTTGTAATCAACAATGTGTAGCTCACCGTTTGGACTAACCCATACATCATCTATTGCACCCGAAACGGTGAAACCAGTAGGTGCATGGAAGCAATCAATGCCTTTGAAGTTCTCTCTCCAAGTATCCATGTTTTTATGCTCAAAGGGGATAGCGTCAACACCATACTTACTCATTAATGGATGAGTACTTTTTGCATACCGATGAATATCAAATTCTTTTTTGAGAAGTTTGTCGACGGCGGAATTCAAATTGAATGGAAATCCAGGAGGACGTGCAGTACCAAGCTTATTATCAATATAAAAACAACGAGGACACTGAATGAAGAGATCTATTTTTGAACGCGACAGACGCCACCGAGGCCCTCCATAATTCCAATCAACTTTACGGTGTGGCTTATAGTATTGCGACATAATTTGATTCAAGGAATATATCTACAGTTGGCAAATTGCTTTGCTTTCTTCAACTACCAAGCTCTGTTTTTTTGCTGAAATACCAATTCGCTTTAGTGAATCGGGGTCACTCATTACCATGTGGCACATGGTTACACCCGACTGAAGGAGTCGATTTTTTTCTGCTTGTGAGAGTGTCGTTAAAATAGTTATGGGGTATACACCCGTCTCTCGAATAAAGTCAGACAAGCTTGCGCCATCAGGATAACTCCACCCCAAAAGTTTAATACCTGAACAATTTGAATATTGAATAGCTTTCGAAGTAAATTTTGTATTCGTCACAAGCCATCCTTCATCAATACCGGCCTTCTCCTTCCTATCTTCAGCCCCCCATTGAATATCCCAATATCTTGCACGCACATAGAGTGCGGTCTTTAAATCTGTTTTAAATCCGGGGGTATTATGAAATTTCAATTCAGCACCAATAGCCTTTCCATCTTTTCGCATTACCACATCAACCTCATGATCAATACATCTTCCCTGCACCGTAATGCCATACGAAGTTTCGTATCCTTTTGCATGCATCAGTGCGGCAACAAATTTCTCAAATGGAAAACCAGTAGGCCCTAAATCAAGAATCGCCCGACGCATTGAATATCGCGCTGCCGAAACACGCTCCTCCTTGCGAAGCGCTTTGAAAGCTTCTTGGTAAATAGCGGTAGTAGTCATACCGTCTTTAACGGTCGCACCAACGCGCTTTGCTACGGTTTCAGCTAAATGATCATCTGTTCCTGAGCGACGCAGGGATTCGGTAAGTTTTTCTATTGCAAAAGGCTCTTTGTTTCCATCTCCTTTTAGAATAATAGGCAACGACATAATCACTCAATAATAGCACCACCATGCATTATTTCTCCCTGTTGGTCATACACCACAAGTGACTGCCCCGAAGCTATCCGTTGCGGAGTGTCAAAAGAAGCCTGTCCATCATGAATTTCCACAGACAATAATGTCTGACGATACCGATAGCGACCCAAATATTTCCCTACTAGCGGAGAGCCATCTACCGAACTCTCATTAGTTAATGCGAATATTTTCTCAGCATTTTCTCCAAGAGAACTTGTAGAAACCGTTAATTCATTTTTCATACGATCTTTTGCTACTACATACAAGCGTTCACCCCCAAGAGAACCGAAGCCGTGCCGTTGCCCAAGAGTATAAAACCAAATTCCATCATGATTACCAATAGACTTCCCATTTTCATCTCGCACAACACCAATTTCAGTTGGAAGGTACCGTTTCAAAAATGCATGCATATCAACATGCCCTAAAAAACAAAGCCCTTGGGAGTCAGCGCGTGAGGCGTTTGGTAGATTTGCTTCAAGAGCAAGAGAGCGCACCGCTGTCTTTTCAAGTCCACCTACTGGAAATAACGAATGAGCAAGGTCGTCTTTTGTTAATGTCCAAAGAAAATACGTTTGATCCTTCTCCTTATCTTTTGAAACTAAAAGCTGGAAGTTGGAAGTTGGAAGCTCTTTCTTCATTGCATAATGGCCGGTTGCAATCATGTCGGCACCATCTGCTTTTGCCTTTTCCCAAAACGCACCAAATTTTATAACGCGATTGCACATCACATCAGGATTAGGTGTCCTTCCAAGCTTGTATTCACTCACGAAATAATCCACAACTCCGCGCTTATATTCTTCTGACAAATCATAAGTAACAAATGGAATACCAAGATGAGCTGCGACCCTCATTGCTTCCAATCGGTCACGCACGCCGGTGCATGGCAAAAAATCAGGCTCCCAACCCTTAATAAATGCACCCACCACTTTGTAGCCCTGCTTCTTTAATAGGTACGCGGAAACGGCAGAATCAACGCCACCAGAGAGTCCTACAAAGACAGTATCCATGCGGACAGTCTATAACCTCAAGCCCCAGTCTTCCAGTTTCTTATGGTGCTTTTGGAAAACACTCGGGACACTTTTTCTCCTTAGCTGAAATTGCTATTGCACCGCACACTTTGCAGTTCCATGAAGGAAGATTTTCATCAAAGTATCCAGACACAGGAATGTGTCCACTATGCATTTCATAAGGCCTTGGATCTCCCATATTTATTTAAAATAATATACAGTACTACTATCGACCGGGTTTTACCGGCCATTTGTTCCAATGATCAAGAACGCTCTCTCTACCTTTTCTGTATCCTCGCGCTAACCAAAAAACAAGTGCTGAGGTCGCAAAAGTACCGGCAGCAATAGCTCCGAGAGGTGGAGTAAGTAATCCTGCTATAAGTAAGTGCCCCACTGCTACAGGTACAGAGACACCAGCAACTTGTCAACCTTTGGTCAAATCTCTTGTTAGTTTCTGGCTTTTAGTTTGTTGAGCCGATGTTCCGCAAATGTCTTTGCATAATAAATCTTTCCCTCTTTGTCGGTCAGATAGTAGAGGTAGTTATTTTTTGTTGGTGTTATGGCGTCTTGTATTGCCTCCAAACCAGGATTGCCGATAGGCGTTGGTGGAAGTCCTCGATGCAAATATGTGTTGTAAAGAGAATCAGTTTGTAAATCAGTGAGCGTTGGGGCATAGCCACTTTTTTGAAAGATGTATCCAAAAACCGCATCAACTTGAAGTGGCATGCCAATAGATATTCGCTTCCACAATATTCCCGCAACCATTCTTCTGGTTTCACTCTGGCGCGCTTCCCTCTCAAGAATTGAAGCCATCGCCAATACCTCATTCATTGGTTTTCCAAATGTAGCAATATCACTCTCAAGGGGCTTTATTTTTTCATCAAAGTTTTTACGCATTGTATCAATCACTGCTTCAGGTGTAGTTCCTGGTAAGAAAAAATACGTGTCAGGAAACAAGTATCCCTCCTGTGATTTTGCGAGTGTCTTAAAAGTTACCGAGTCGAAATCCTTGAGTGTGTTCTCCAGGATGTTTGAAATCTCAAAAGAACTAGAGCCTTCTGGAATAGTTACCTTAAGGGGTACCAAATCTGTTTTCCCTTTTGCAAGACGGTACGCAATCACCAACACTGACTGAGGTTTAGAAAACGAATAGTGGTTAGCAATAATACCTGAAGGGTAGATAATTCGAACAAGCACTGAAAACATGAACGGAGATCGAATAACATGCTTTGCTTTCAATAATTCTCCAGCCTCCTCTACGCTCGTCCCTGAGGAAATTGTAACAATGGAATCCTTCTGGAAATTCAAAGGAGATGCAATGAATAGACTGTATACGGCAAATACAGAAACAACCAAAACCCATGCAATGATATAAATTATTTTCTTTGTGTTGTTTTGCATTTTAAAACCTGAAAGCTAAACGCTGGCCACTAAACACTAAACCCTTACTAAATAGGTAAATTCTCAGGCGGTTCCAGCGTAAGACCACGCATACGAGCCAGTGCACTACCACGACTCGCGTGCGGTAAGTGAAACAATGTCGCTAACTCTTCAGTGTTAAGTACAAATGCTTTCCCATAGTAGGGTGGAGCAAAAAAAGCTCGACGACGATATAAGTTTAGAAGATGCGATGAAGCGAGTATAGGGACTGCACCAAAAATCTCAGACAATATGAAGCCAGGGCGATGATTGGGGTCATACGCAACAAAGCCGTTCAAATCATTGTCGTTTAAAAGGTCGAGTAAATGCGTGAGTTTTTGTTCGTACGACTCGTCAAAATGATCTTTGTCTGCAATATAAAGCGACCGTATACCGCAATCGAAGGAAGGTTTGTTTAACGCTGACTCTATAGCGCTCACTATAGCTTTAGTTGTTGGTGCAAGCTTACTCATTTCACCTTGCGCACCAACTAATTTTTTAATTTCAATATGCGCTGCCTCATGAAGCGTGTCTCGTGGATTTTCAAAAATATTGTAACGATCCCGTTGGTGTGGTCGCATTATTATTGAAAGAAACACATGTTCATGTGTGTTGGTATGTGCTAACCCTTCTACAATTTCACCAAAGACATCTCGTTTCCCCTGCCCACCTTCATATGAGACATAAGTTTTTAATGGATACGGGTCTGGTTTTGCGAGAGTGTATTCGCGTGCAGTAAGTCGCATATGGAGAGGGTCGAAATGAAGCTCTCTCGAATAATCACGCACTTCATGAATATCAATATCACGATATTCCGCTTGGATTCGTCCTTCAAGTAATACACGATAACTCTCTGGCACATGGGCAAAAAATCGTACACGACCATTGTGTGCATATACTTCAAACGACCACGATGAACGAACTTTGCCATGAAAATAGGCATCTATTCGCGAAATGTTTGTCCGGTGATACAGAGAATAAAAAACAAGCTCCATTGCTTTTGCAGTAGAAGGCGTCTCATCACCCGGCTTTAATTCAAGCGTGACATAAGGAATTGAGTCAACAAATCTAGAGCGAATGACATTGAGCCATAGAGGCCAGAGCGTAGCTAGAAGTGCGGCGGGGAGCCATAGAGGGGCTAAAAAAGTAAGAGTGTTATAAAGGAAAGCTACAAAAGCTGGAGCAAAATAAATGAGTACTGGAATTGCAAGGAGTGCAAAAATAACGAGAAATTGCAGTGTGTGGCGACGAGACATCCTCAAAATATAACATAACAAGCCATTTTGATGGCTTGTTGGTTTAGCTTTCTATACTTAGTTACTATTTTCTAGGAGAGAGAAAGCCTAGTATAAGGTCAGCTTGCTCTTCGACTGACGGAGGCCTCACTGCCTCACGCCTAGACTGTTCTCGCATAGCTTCGATTGTTTCTGTAGAAAGAACAAAAGGATCGTCTATTAATCCGTATGGATTTTCTGATTTGTTCATATTTCAATTTCTTAGGCGCCCTTCAATGAATATTTACCGTCTTTTTTAGTGAATGATGAATTCTGCAAGTTCACAATAATGGTGTTGGGCTTCACATAACGCTCTTTCGAAACACGCTTCATGATTTCCTCACGAGTTAACGGCCCTGATTCCTTTAAAATGTGCTTAATGATTTCAACAACTGGGCCAATGCGATATCCCCACTCTTTGAGAGCGTAAATACCTCGACCAACAAGAACAAAGCGACCATCTTTGATGAGCTCATTGTGTGTTGTTGCTTCATGGGCTTTTTTCCCAAAAAGTTTTTCAATTGATTTTGCAACTTCACGAAAATGCATCGGCGAGCCATGACGCTTTAAGGCAAGATACGCATGGTCGCGAATATTTTTTACTCTAATTCCTGGTGCCGATGCGCGTCCCCATTCACCTAAAGGATTTCGCATAATACAGTTTGAAAGCTCGAGCCATCTACGAACAGTATCTTTAGAACGATACTTGGTGTTGACCTTAGTGAGACAACTCATAACATGCTCAACAAGTTTGTCTTCAGATAAAACATCAGAGTGTTTAACGGTTCCGTGAACTTGCTTCAAAGCAGATTCAACTGCCTTGGTAAGCTCTGGATCAACAGACCAGCGAGCTTTAAAGTCAGGAGTTTCTTTTGCAGAAATGAATGGCTGTCCAACAACGAGTAAGAAATAAAGATGGTTTCGTGTTTCAGTATCCTTTGCAAACTCATCGAGCAACATACTCTCTGACAGTACGCCACCTAATTCACGGATAGCATTCTCGAGCCACACAAAAGAAGAGGCTTCTTTTGTGAGAGCTGAAGAATCTTGTATGAGTTTTGTTGCGTGGTTTTCAATTTGGCGAACGCGTTCTCGTGTAATGCCATATCGCTTTCCAATAGCATCAAGGGTTTCTCCGCGAGCTTTTGAACCTAAGCCATAACGGCTCACCACAACATCGCGTGAACGTTCAGGTAGTACTGCAACAAGTCGTTTGCTCACTTGAACAGGCTTGAAAGGAAGTTTGATCATAAATATGAGCCGTAATTTTTATTGATTACTGTGTCCACTTCTTATAGCACATATTTTAAATCCCGTCAAACCGCCAAATACTTATCCCCAACCCCACGTTGAACCCTCAAGACCCAACGTGGGGTTACGGGATGAAGTTAAGAACCCTATTGGGGACGAATATCGTGCGGGATGGGTTTTGAGGGACTACCTCGCCAAGCTTGATGTCTTTTCGTACTAATCCAACTACCTCCTCTTCTGTAGCTCCGCGAGGAATAACAATAGTGCCCTTTACTTTTCCACCAACCTGAACAGCCATTACTACTTCATTTTTTTCGAGCTTACTTTCATCAAACACTGGCCAATTTTCTTGATGAATTGAAGAAGTGTGACCCAAAGCTCCCCACAATTCTTCTGTCATATGAGGTGCAAACGGGGCAAGTACCAAGAGCATGCTCTCATAGCTTTCGGTAGGTATTTTTTCTTCTTTTTCAAAAGCATTAACACAAATCATCATCTGGCTCACAGCAGTATTTAAACTAAGGAGCTCAATATCTTCAGCTACTTTTTTAATTGTTTGCTGTAAGGTGGCATCAGCGCTTGCACTCAAAGTTGCACCTTGACTCACCTTTTCCTGTACCCTCCAGACACGCTCCAAAAATCTCCGTGAGCCAATAATATTTTTTGTGCTCCATGGTTTCATAGCTTCAAGAGGACCCATGAACATTTCATAAATTCGTAGCGTGTCCGCGCCATAGAGCTCACTAATTTCGTCAGGATTTATGACATTACCTTTCGACTTAGACATCTTGGTTCCATCTTCAGCAAGAATCATCCCTTGGTGACGGAGTTTGGAGAACGGCTCACCAAACTCTATGTATCCAAACTTCTGTAATGCCTTGGTGATGAAACGAGCATACATAAGATGCAAAACTGTGTGTTCAGCACCTCCCATGTAGAGGTCGACGGGAAGCCATGTTTTTAGTGCTTCTTTCGACGCAAACTCAATCTCATTATGTGGATCGGCAAATCGAAGAAAATACCACGAAGAACACACGAAAGTGTCCATAGTGTCAATCTCGGGCTTCCATCCTTTTCCAAATATTTTTTCTGTACGTTCCAAAAGCTCCTTGGAAGTCCCTAGAGGAGAAGTACCTTTTGGTAAATACTCAACATCCTCAGGTAGCAACCACGGCAAGTGTTCTTTTGGAATTCCATGCGCTTTCCCTTCTGGATCATAGACTACCGGAATAGGTGCACCCCAGTATCGTTGGCGAGAAATAAGCCAATCACGAAGACGGTATGTAGTCTGAGTATGCCCATATCCATTACTTTCTATCCACGCAATTATTTCTTGAATTAATTCATTATTAATAGTGCGACCAGTGAACGGACCCGAGTCTTTTAAAACACCTTTATTAGCATGAGCATCAACTGGCATATCGGGACTTTCTCTCTCTACTACCTCACTCAAAGGAATTCCATATTTTTTAGCAAATGTAAGGTCGCGAATATCATGTGAAGAACAGCGAATAATTCCTGTTCCAAAATCCATTAAAGCAAAATTAGCAATCCAAATAGGAAATTCTTTACCGGTGAGAGAGTCAACGGCAACGCGGCCTGTAAAAATACCCTCTTTCTCCATTGTGGCGTTTGTCCGATCAATCGTTGTGACTTCTTGCATGCGCTTAACAAAAGCCTCTACATCTATCTCGGCTTCAGTGCCCTCTACGAGATTTTTGACTGCTGGGTGTTCAGGAGCAAGCACTATATAGGTATCCGCAAAGAGCCATGCCGGATATGCACTGAAAGTGTCGAGCGACAAATCCATTCCTTTAACCTTATGAGTAACAATGACCCCTTCTTTTTTACCAATCCAATTGCGTTGATTAATTTTTGTAGATTCAGGCCAATCAACGTCGTTCAAATCATCAATTAATGCATCAGCAAAATCAGTAATTTTGAAAAACCACTGCGAAAGCTCGCGTTGAATTATTTTTGTACCGCAACGAACACACACACCCTTTTCTCCGCTCTCGCTTACCGTTTGTTCATTAGCGAGTACTGTTTGGTCGGTGGGACACCAATTCACCTTACCCATGCGTTTTTCTGCAAGGCCATTTTCAAACAAAAACAAAAATAACCACTGTGTCCACTTATAATAATCAGGATTGTGAGTGCCTATTTCTCGTGACCAGTCATACGAAAGACCTAAGCGTTGGATTTGATTGCGAAAGTTATCAATTGCCTTGTTTGTAGTTTCCCGAGGTGGCGTATTTGTTTTTATTGCATAGTTTTCTGCAGGGAGACCAAACGCATCCCATCCCATAGGGTGGAGCACATTAAACCCTTTCATTCGTTTAAAACGACTATAAATATCGGTCGCTGCATACCCTTCTACGTGACCAGTGTGGAGACCTAACGCCGATGGGTACGGAAACATGTCCAAAGCATAGTGTTTTGGCTTTGACGACGATGGAGTAGTTACATACGCATTCGTTTCTTCCCAGTGTTTGCGCCACTTCTTCTCTATCTTTTTGTGGTCATAGCTACCCATGTAGGGATTATACGACTGAAAACTCCAAGCTGAAAGCTATTTTTTGAAGACAGGAAAACGATCAGGGTCAATGGTTCGGTCGAAACAAACTGTGCCACTGTTGTGTTTCCAATTTTCATTAGCGAGGTCGCCCCCTATTGGTGCAGGGACTCTCATTGCCTTGGTGTCCGCACCAGTGATCATGTCACGACTTGGAGCGTTAAAGTCAGCACAAAGTTTAAACGACATTGCACCAGTTGATTCATACGTATATGAAGCACCGGTTTGAGAGTCTTTTGGGGCCACAAAACCAGCAAGTGGATCTTCAAGATCTGCAAGACTCACTGGCAATTTTTCTTTTTGTTGCCAATAACTAATTATTTGCCACTGAATATTTTGTAAGTCAGCTGTTTTTTGCTCGTCAAACCGTGCCAAACGCTCCGTTTGAGGAGAACCGATAATGAAGAAAGAGCTCGCTACAGTAGCCAGAACAATGACAGACACAATACCTGCAACAATGGTGGATTCTTTTTTCTTTTCTTCCCACTTTCCTTTCAATTCATTAAGGTAGTACCAAAAACCTCCACCAATAACGATGAGAATTGTGAGTGCCTTGAGGATGAAGCGGGTTGTTATGTCACCATTTAAGAACGTGTTAACCAGCATCACCAAATCGATTGCCATAGTAATACCGGCAACAAAAAGTGTAAGGAAGATAAGCCATTTACGAACCCAGAGCTCTTGCTTCAAAGGTGTCTGTCGAATATCTTGATGGAGCATTCGTGTGAGCCATATGTAGAGCGGGAAAAATACAACCAGAGATGCTATAGCAAACCGCATCGAACTAGAATACGAAGGTGCGTAGTCTAGAGCGTTAGGAAAAAATACATTTATATACTGGTGAACCAGTAGA
Organism: Patescibacteria group bacterium; assembly: GCA_004322365.1. Lineage (GTDB taxonomy): Bacteria > Patescibacteriota > Minisyncoccia > Phycocordibacterales > Phycocordibacteraceae > Phycocordibacter. The sequence goes on along the minus strand of SCTS01000003.1, from coordinate 59,480 downwards.
ATGAGTGAGGTTGCTGACACATAGAGTGCAACCATTGCACCAAGCCATAAGAAGAAATCTTTCGCGGTAACCTTTGCTCTTATTGCTGTATCCATAAAAATTTATTACTTTCTTTTTTTACGAGTGAATAATTTAATAATTTTATCTGGAGCCTCGGCAATTGCCTCATTGAGCTTTTGTATGCGTTCTTGCGCAGCCAAAATCTCTTTATCTCTTTTCTGCTCTTGACCTCCACCTAAGCTCTCTAAATGAAAAAGGTCATCCATAAAAACTACATTACTAACATCTTCATCATACCTTGAATTCAATGACATCTCCGTCTTTCACTATATATTCCTTGCCTTCTGTTCGCACCCAACCTTTTTCGCGAGCTGCAACATACGATCCAGCCTCAACGAGTTTTTCATAGGGAACCACTTCTGCCTTAATAAAGGTATCCCTAAAGTCAGTATGAATAGCTGCCCCAGCTTCAGGTGCGGTGGAGCCAATCTTCACTGTCCACGCTCTCGTTTCAACCTCTCCCGTAGTAAGGAATGTCATTAATCCAAGCAACCGATATCCTGCACGAATAAGCCCGTCTAGCCCGTCGTCTAAAACCCCAAACTCTCGTCTCAATGTTTCTTTATCTTCACCTGCAACATCACGAAGTTCTCCTTCAATTCCTGCATCCACAGTGGCGTATTCAGCACCCATACCGTCTAAAAACTCAACGAGTTTTTGATAGCGACCATCATTCATCTCATCAAGATTGTGCCCCCCGGCTTTTTTATTGAGGGCGTACATAATTGGCTTCATGGTCAAAAGTTGCAATCCGCGTATTGCAAAGCGTTCTTCATCTGACAGTACTGTGGTTGAGGCGAGCTTTCCCGCTGAAAGAGTTTGTTCAACTTTCTGTAGTGTTGCTTGTTCTAAAATTGCTTCTTTAACTCCCCGCTTGCTATCGCGCTCAACACTTTGAAGTCGCTTTAATACTGCAGAAAGATCAGTAAGAACAAGTTCTAGATTGATGACTTCAATATCATGAACAGGATCAACCTCACCTTCAACGTGTGTAATGTCGGCGTCATCAAAGATACGCACCACTTCCAAAATCGCATCTGTTTCGCGAATGTGCTGAAGAAACTGATTTCCTAGTCCGGCACCTTCAGACGCACCCTTTACCAAGCCAGCAATATCAACAAACTCAATAACCGCAGGAATGATCTTTGAGCAATTTGAAAGCGTGGCAAGTTTTTGAAGGCGAGGGTCAGGCACTGGCACAATGCCGACCGATGGATCGATAGTACAAAACGGATAATTCTCCGCAGGGACACCTTTTGCGGTGAGTGCGTTAAAAAGTGTGGATTTGCCCACATTTGGAAGACCAACAATACCGATAGATAAACCCATAGGTGCCTAGTGTATAGGGTTTAGGGCTTAGTGGCTAGTCGATACATCGCAATGCCTGAAAAGATTATTCGACTTTCAAGAAAATAATATTTTAATCAAACCTGCGCAATCACAATCAAGAAAGATTTAAAAAAAGACCTGTATAGTATAATTTAACGATCGTTAAATTATACTATACAGACAGGAATCAGGATTATTACGCTTTAGCTGCGCAATGTATTAATTAACCCTATCCTTCGAAAGATCCTATTCGAATCACCTTTTCCGTTCTACCGCTTTCAAAAATTTTTAAGATGCCCCACACATCATAAACCCCCTCATTTCTTTTTTTCAATTGACGTCCAAAAGAATCGAGTTTAACTTCGCGTTCACCAACCAAAGTTCGATCAGCCTTAGCTCGACGGTTTATTTTTCCTTCAAGTATTCTTCCAAAAGGCATATATAAAAAGTTATACACTGAGTTAATAAAGGGTGCACATGTAGTACTTTTTGAATACAGCCAAGGTAACAAAAATACTTTAGTTTTGTTCCTTAAGTTTAAAACATCTGTATAGGATAACCTAACGGTCGTTAGATTATCCTATACAGATAAAAATGCAACATTGAAAAATTAACGGGCAAATTTCCCCATTTCTTGCACCATCTGCACCCATTTTTTCCATTTGGTTTCTGAGACTTTCTCAGAGGGTGTAAACACATTGATTGAAATTGGACGAATACCTGAAAATGCGAGCGTTGCCCGCGCAAGTTCGTTAGTGAATTCACCAAACATAAACCACGCAGCCCATGGGTTGGTGTTAGCTAAAATTATTATGCGAGCGCTCCTTCCTTTCAAAAGACCGTCCCACCATGTGTCGGTTTTATGAAAACGAAACGCAAACCCCGGAAGCCACGCCCGGTCAATAAGTCCCTTCAAGAGGGCGGGCATCGTGGACCACCAGTTTGGATACAACACCACCAAATGATCTGCCCATCGTACATTTTCCTGAAAAGCTTTTAAGTCAGGCTCTAATTCCTGAATAACCTTATATCCCTTATGGAGTATTGGGTCGAAATGCATCTCACCTACATTTTGACGCCTCACTTCATGTCCTGCTTCAAGAGCGCCGAGTTCATACGCATCAGCAAGGTGTCCTGTACGAGAATCGCTGTCAGGATTTCCCATGAGAATAAATATTTTCTTCTTACTCGAAGTCATGTCGCCTATTCTAGCAGACATACAATCTTTCCTTTGTTTTTTATCTCAAGAGGCATGTGGACGAGCCTGCTGATATTCTTACATTTCATACTTGTATGCATTGGGATACTCATGATAGGATTCGAAATACTTATGATAAAACCACACACTACCCAAAAAGAGTTTTATGGCACCACCACAGTGGGCGCCAAAGGACAGGTTGTAATTCCTGCGGAAGCACGGAAAGCAATGAACCTCAAAGATGGTGAGAAATTACTCGTTTTTGGCATGGGGTGCGATATGATTGCATTTACTAAACTCGCAAATGTTGAAAAATTCGCAGCGCATTTAGCGGGCAATTTAAAAAATATTCGCTCAGTACTTAAAAAAACTGAACGATCGTAATATATGAACGAACACCTTATACGCGCACTCACCTTTCTTCGAGGAGGATTGATATTTATTTGGAAAGCTTCACAAGAGTTTTTTATCGTAGCAAAAGCACATAAACTCATTTCTCTTGGCATTATTGTTGCTCTCATTGCCGGAAGTGTAGGTATGTCTTATTTTTTCAAAGCAAAGCCTGAGGGGGCTACAGACGGGAGACGGCAAGTGACCCTACTCTCGGCAAACGACCTTTCTGCTCCAGAACCCATCTCCTTAATTGGTGAAGTTCGCTCCGTCAGCGAAGCCAATGTAGCTCCTGATGCATCTGGTACGGTCGCACATGTGTACCGATCACTCGGTGACACTGTTGGGGCTGGCACAGTCATTGCAGACCTGAAGAACGATTCACAACGCGCAGGAGTAGCACAAGCAGAAGCAGCACTTGATAAAGCAAAGACAGGTGTCGCCGTAAGCGGTATCGGACTTGGCAGTGCTGAAGACAGTCTCACTGCAAGTATTAACTCCGCAAAAAATACAATTGCTAGCACCTACGCGACGCTTGACGATGCAGTGAGTAAAAAATTAGATGGGGTATTTTCTAATCCAAACGGCTCACAGCCTAAATTTATAGTATCGACTTCAAATTCTCAGGCTGTTCTGAATGTAGAAAGTAAGCGCCTTGCAATACAAACTGTTTTAATCCGAGAAGAAAGAGCAGAGACTCCAACTGACGCCACAAGCGCCCTTGCTGAGCTTGAAGCTCTCCGGGGTGACATCAATAAGGTTCGCGATCTTCTCTCTGCAACGGTTTCAGCTCTCAATAAGGCAATCGCGTCTGGCTCCGTTACTGATGCTGCAATTGCAGGATATCGTGCTGATGTATCACTAGCACTTTCAAACGTAAACGGTTCTGCCTCTGCAGTGAATAGTGCAATTGAGAATTTGAAGGCGAAGACTTCCGCAGTACAAGTGTCAACAGAAAATCTTTCTGGAGGTGCATTACAAAATTCGGATGTACGCGGAGCAGAAGCTAATCTTCAAGCAGCAAAAGCTAATCTAGAAAAAACTATCATCCGCGCACCAATTGGAGGCACTATTAACCGTCTTGACCTTGAGGTGGGGTCTTTCGTGAACGCGTCAGTGCCTGTTGTATATATAACGAATGCACGAGGTCTTGAGGTTGTTGTGTTCGTTTCAGAGCGTGACATTGCTGACATTTCCGTTGGGGCAACTGTAGTGGTTGGAAAATCAGTCACAGGTAAAGTTGTCAGACTTGCAAACGCACTTGACCCTGTAACAAAAAAAGCTGAAGTTCGCATCTCTATTCCTCAAAATACTTCTCTAGTTTCTGGATCAAGTGCATCTGTATCCATTGCGCGAACAACCAAAACATCAGTAAAGGACACTCCTCTCACCCTACCTTTATCTGCACTCAAAATTACCCCTGAGGGAACAATTGTTTTCACCGTTACTGAAAATGGAATCCTTGTTCCCCACCCTGTGATTGTTGGAACGCTTGCAGGTTCTAGAATTGCGGTAACTTCAGGAATAACTTCCGACATGAGAATAGTTAAAGATGCTCGAGGCCTTAAGGATGGTGAAGAAGTAATTATTAGCCAATAGGTTTTAGGCTATAGCCATTAGCTAACTCGTATGCATAAATTTTGGAACTTTTTCATTGAACGCAGGCAGTTCACTATCCTAGTAATAATCGGGCTTGTGGTGGCAGGGTTCGTAGCCGTTTTAGCAATACCAAAAGAAAATGCCCCAGAGGTAACAATTCCTATTGCCATTATTCAAACAACACTTCGTGGTGCCTCTGCAGCAGACACTGAAAAACTCATAACAAAGGAAATAGAGAAAGAAGTTGGGACTGTTGAGAACCTTCACAAACTTACCTCATCTTCTCGCGAAGGAGTCTCTGTAGTGAGTGCTGAATTTGAAGCATCGGCAAATATTGATAAATCAATTCAGGATGTTAAAGATGCAGTTGACCGTGCAAAACCCAAACTTCCTAAAGACGCAGACGAACCTGTGGTACTGCGCATCACAGCGAACGATCAACCAATTTTTATAGTGTCTCTTTCTGGCGGACTTCCGCCAACAGAATTTACTCGTCTTGCCAAAGATGTGCAGGATGAACTTGAGCAAGTGTCTGGTGTGTCCAGAGTGGAAATCAGCGGTACCCGCGAACGAGAAGCGAACATAATTGTCCGCAAAGAAGCTCTACAATCATACGGACTATCACTTACGGACGTAGTATCCGCCCTAAGCGCGTCCAATAGCTCTTTACCTGTCGGCACTATAACCGTCGATGCCATTGAGTATTCTGTTGCCTTTAAGGGTGATCTGAATGACCCAGAAGAACTCGCGCAAACAAGTATCGGGAATTTGAACGGCAATCCAATTTATCTTCGCGATGTAGCGGACATCGTTAACGGTCTTGAGAAAGCAAAAAGCGTATCTCGCGTTTCTACTAAAGGCGATCCAGCAGAGCCTGCAATTACCCTTTCAGTATATAAAAAAGCTGGAGGAAATATTTTCAAAACAGCATCAGCAGCAAAAGAAAAACTAAACTCACTCTCAGGAACAATGCTTTTGGGTATCACTACCGATATCTCGATTGACCTTGGAGAAGAAGTTCAGAAAAGTTTGAGCGAACTTACTAAAGTTGGCTTAGAAACAATCGCTCTCGTCATGATCTGCCTTGTGTTAACAATTGGCTGGCGAGAATCGCTCGTTGCAGGACTTTCGATTCCTCTTTCTTTTGTTATTGCCTTCATAGGACTGAACGCTTCAGGTAATACCATAAACTTCGTCTCACTCTTCGCACTCATTCTTGCGATCGGCATTCTTGTTGATTCTGGCATCGTGGTAACAGAAGCAATTCACACGCGCTACCAGAAATTCGGTGATCCGATTCGCGCAGCAAAAGAAGCCATCCGTGAATACGCACGACCTTTGACTGCAGGAACCATGACGACTGTCGTTATGTTTGCACCACTCTTCTTTATTTCAGGCATTGTTGGTCAATACATTCAATCAATCCCCTTTACAATCATTACCATTCTTATTGCTTCGATTTTTGTAGCACTCGGCCTTGTACCATTAATTGCAATAAATCTCACCAAGCGAAGCACTGGCAAACTTCAATTCATACAAGAAGAGTGGAATAACAAAGCACAAGTATGGTACCGAAGCTTTCTTACGGGAGTTTTGAAAAATAGAAAATTCCAAAATAGATTCATGCTTGGATTGGGTCTTGCTCTCGTCGTAGCAATTCTCTTACCAGTGTCAGGTATTGTGAAAGTGCTCTTTTTCCCATCAGAAGATGCCGATTATGTATATCTTGAAGTAGAAGCAAAGCAAGGCACACCACTTGAAGCGACTGATCTTGCCACCCGAGGTGTAGAAGAGCTTCTTTATAACGATTCGCGTATCAGCTCATTTGTAACCACCGTCGGTGCTTCATCAGGATTAAGTCAAAATCAATCCAGCGGTGCCAAATACGCAAACATCACCATCAAGCTCGTACCGAAAGAAGATCGGAAACAAACTTCAACACAAATTACTGAGGAGCTCAGAAAAAAAGTTTCTGTTTTCCATGAATTTTCTGTAAATGCATTCGAGCCAGCTGGCGGACCACCTTCGGGCGCCCCAGTTCTTATAACCTTTTCAGGAGACAATCTTGATGACCTAGAGCGCTCAGTAGCCACCGGTGAAAAAATGATGCGCTCCATCAAAGGTACCGCTGAAGTAGCTACATCTATTAAAGACGACGGAACACAGTTTGCTCTCACTATTGACCGCGCCAAGGCATCACAAGTGGGACTCTCACCTCTTCAAGTAGCAAGCATTCTCCGAACTGCAGTCTCAGGTGTTGTTGCAACCACTATAAAAAACGACACCGAGGACATCGACGTTCTTGTCTCCACAAACCTAAACCCTGCTTGGCAAGAACCTGGAGATACAACAAAAGCAGACATCAATACGCTCCTAAACCTATCTGTAAAAACACCTCGGGGCACAGTACTGTTAGGTTCAATTCTCTCTCCTTCTATTGAAAAATCAAACGCAGTTATTAGGCGCCAAGACCAAAAAAACATTGCCACTGTTTCTGCATACACCGAAGGAGGGGCAACAGCTGTTGAGGTGTCTACTGCATTCAAAAAAGCTATTGAAAAAGAAACTCTACCGACCGGTGTGGTAATGAAAATCGGAGGCGAAACGGAAGATGTAAACAAGTCATTCAGTGAAATGGGAATTGCCTTCCTTGCTGGTTTGGTGCTTATGCTTGCAGTTCTAGTACTCGAATTCAATTCATTCCGCTATTCGTTCTATCTCCTCATGCTCGTTATTCTTTCTCTCATTGGAGTACTAGGTGGCCTTGCTCTTACTGGACAGCCACTCTCATTCTCTTCCCTTCTTGGTGTCATTGCGCTTGCTGGCGTCATAATCAACCACGCCATAATTCTTGTGGACTCAATCATAATCCGCATGAAGAATCCTGAAGGAAAGACATTGGAGGAGGTAGTTGTCGACGGTTCAGCAAGTAGACTCCGACCAATTGTTCTCACTACCATCACTACCGTCATTGGTATGATTCCTCTCGCTGGCGCATCTGCACTATGGGGACCTCTTGCCTTCGCTATTATGTTTGGCCTCTCATTTGCAATGATTTTGACATTGGTACTCACCCCAATCCTCGTCTACCGAAACCCAGGAAAACAATTCTGGAATCCCTCTTCGTCAACTTAAATCTTGTATAAAAAAAGCAACTATCTGTTGCTTTTTAGATGCTTCTGAAAATTCTACTCCTATCTTATAGAAGAACACCTACTAATCATTAAGTGAATTGCTAAGTGACCAGCACAGTACATACCCTCACAATTAAAGCATTTGTGCCGACCTGGAAATATACAATATAGGTGACTACAAAGTATTACTCGTTCTCGTTTTACTCGTTCTTTTTTGCTTGCCATCTACTACTTATACTCCAAAATACAGTTTTGTCAAGAAACCTACAAAAGTACCGTTACTTGATTGTTAGACACCTCAAGAACTCCTTCAGTAATATCAAACCTCTCTTCCCCTGAAGTTGTTTTTACTACCACTTCTCCTGCTTTCAGGTTTGCTACAAATGGTTCATGTTTTGGAAGTATCGTCAGCTTCCCTTCTGTGGTCATAGCAGAAAGCGAGAGTGCTTCTCCCGAAAAAAGATTCTCATGAACTTTTGCAATAACAACCAACATAAAAATTATTTTTGTTTTTTCGCAGGTAATGCATCGGGAAGCAACCACTCCATGAGAGGTGAACTCACTCTCCGCATGAAAGAAATATACGTTTCAAGCGGATTTAGAGGTTTTTCTCGAAGCGTAGGTTGACGATCTCTTAACATAGGCCACTAAACACTTGCCTTAACCTGATCAATGGTCCCTTTCATATAGAAGTCTTGTTCACTCTTATCATCATGCTTACCTTCCACAATCTCCTTGAAAGCACGAACTGTTTCTTCTAAAGGTACATACTCACCCTTAATACCTGTGAACACTTCTGCCACATGCGTTGGTTGTGAAAGGAATTTCTGCACCTTTCTAGCGCGATACACAATCTTTTTGTCTTCCTCTGAAAGTTCTTCAATACCAAGAATAGCAATGATGTCTTGGAGGTCCTTATAGCGCTGGAGAATTTGCTTCACTGCGTGCGCAGTTTCGTAATGGTCTTTGCCGACGATGTCAGGGTCGAGCGCCGTTGAAGAAGACTCCAATGGGTCGATAGCAGGGTAAATACCCAGTGATGCAAGCTGGCGAGAAAGCACAATTGTTGAGTCGAGGTGTGAGAAGGTTGTTGCAGGTGCTGGATCGGTAAGGTCGTCGGCTGGCACATAAATTGCCTGCACCGAAGTAATGGAACCCTTTGTAGTTGAGGTAATGCGTTCCTGAAGCTGACCCATTTCCTCAGCAAGTGTTGGTTGGTAACCCACTGCTGATGGCACACGGCCAAGGAGTGAAGACACTTCAGATCCTGCTTGAACGAAACGGAACACATTGTCCATGAAGAACAGAATGTCTTTACCCATCTCATCGCGGAAGTATTCAGCCATCGTGAGTCCTGAAAGTGCCACGCGAGCACGACTTCCAGGCACTTCATTCATCTGTCCGAAGACGAGTGCAGTTTTTTCCAAAACGCCTGAGTCAGCCATTTCGTGATACAGGTCGTTTCCTTCACGCACACGCTCACCTACACCAGCAAACACTGAATATCCACCGTGCTGAGTTGCCACGTTGTGAATCAACTCCTGCATTAACACCGTCTTGCCCACACCTGCGCCACCGAACAAGCCCACCTTACCTCCTTTAATGAAAGGAGCGAGGAGGTCGATAGCTTTCAAACCTGTTTCAAACACTTCTGCTTTAGTTCTCTGCTCAATGAATGGAGGAGCTTCACGATGAATCGGAGAGCGAGGTACATTTTTTGCAATTTCACCCTTACCGTCAATTGTGTTGCCAAGAACATTAAACAAACGGCCGAGTGATGCCTCACCTACAGGAACCGAAATAGGTGCGCCTGTGTCTTTTACTTTCATACCTCGCACAAGCCCATCAGTAGCAGAGAGAGAAATGGCACGAACACGATTTACGCCAATGTGCTGGGCAACCTCAAACACAACCTCACGGTCTTTACCTTCCCAAACGAGAGCATTGTGAATTGCAGGAGGATCAGTCTCGAAGTGAATGTCTGCGACTGTTCCGATGATTTGTGTGATTGTGCCTTGCATATATTTTTATTGTAAATTAAATTTTGTGAGTTTACTGATTCGTATCTTCCTTCAATTTTCTAAAATCATCCAGCTTTACCACATTGTCACGACGGCTTACTGGTTCAGGTCTGTATGAGCCTCCGCCTCCGCCCATTCCTCCTGCCAAACCAAGTCGCCCGCGACCCGGAAGATTAAAGATATCTAATGCTCCTTTTCTTTCTGGGGATGCCATGTTTTTGATTTTACATTAGTTCTTCTATTCTTTCTAACTAGTCGCCATCGCCTCAATACCTCCGACAATCTCGGAAACTTCTCTGGTAATAAGCGCCTGACGAGCTTTATTGTACTTTCTCGTCAGCAACTTTGAGAGGTCACGGGATTTATCAGATGCATTCTTCATAGCAACCATTCGAGCTGAGTGCTCGGATGCTTTAGACTCCAGAAGTGCATGAAAGAAAAGAACACTTACCAAGCGTGGAATCAAAGCATCGACAACCACCTCTTGAGATGGCTCTGCCGTGTATGATGCAGGGCCTTTCACTCGCTCTGTTACAGCAAATTTTCCTTTCACTGGAGCAATGCCACTTACTATTTCAGAAACTGTTTCAATCGAAAGCGGTAGTACCTTGTGGGCAATAGCACTTTGCTCAAAGGTTGATTTGAAATTCGTGTATACAACATCAACACGATCAAACTCTTTACTTAGAAACGCTCGCGCAATATCGTTTGATACCAGCGCCAAATCAGCAACAGAAACATCGTCGGAAACGTTTTCAAATTTTCCTAAAATTTGATATCCACGGCGATCAAAAAACTCGGCCCCTTTGCGTCCAAAAGCATAGATAGAAATTGCTTCACGCGGGATTTCAAGTGATTCCGCAAGCGTGTAGGCGGATTTCACAACAGCAGCATTTAATATTCCGCACAAACCTTTATCGCTTGTCACTACAACAATGGCAGCTTTTTTAACAGGGCGCACAACTGTCAACGGGTGTTTGAGAGATGAGAGAGAAACACTCATGCGTTCCAAAATAGAAAGCGCGGAAGAAGCGTATGGTCGTGAAGTAATTGCGCGTATCTGGCTTTTGCGCATCTTTACCGCAGAAACAGACTCCATTGCCTTCGTAACTTTACGAGTACGGTCAACAGATTTTATTTTGATTTTTATATCCTTGAGAGACATGGGATTTTAGGTGTCAGGTTTCAGGTGCTAGGTTTTAGCTTTTCACATCTACAGTTGAAACAAACGATTGAATAGCGCTCTTCAATTTTTCTTCTGTGTCTTTAGCTATTTCTTTAGATGTGCGGATAGCTTCAAGAACTCCCTTTGCTTCCCTGTCGAGATATGCAAGAAACTTCGCCTCTATCTCACCCATCTGCTCTGCACCAAAGGCATCAAAGAAACCGTTCGTGACTGCGTACATGACAACGACTTGTCGCTCAAATGGAATTGGGGCGTTTTTGTTTTGGTTCAAGATTGCTGAAAGACGGCGACCACCATCGATAGTCTTCTTTGTTTCAGCATCAAGGTCTTGGGAGAACTGCATGAATGCCTCAAGTTCACGGAACTGTGCGAGGTCGAGCTTGATGCGTCCCGACACCTTCTTCATAGCTTTTGTTTGAGCAGCGGAACCGACACGAGAAACTGAAATACCTACATTGATAGCAGGGCGCGTTCCTTTGTTGAAAAGATCCGCTTCCAAGAACATCTGACCATCAGTAATAGAAATAACATTGGTTGGAATGTATGCCGAGATGTCACCTTCTTGCGTTTCAATAATAGGAAGTGCCGTAAGAGAGCCTCCTCCTTTTTCAGGAGAAAGTTTTGCAGCTCGTTCCAAAAGTCTTGAGTGGAGGTAGAAAATGTCTCCAGGGTATGCCTCGCGTCCAGGAGGACGACGAAGGAGAAGAGAGAGTTGTCGGTACGCAACAGCTTGCTTGGAAAGATCGTCATAGATAACCAACACATCTCTGCCTTTATCCATGAAATATTCACCCAAAGTTACACCCGCGTACGGTGCCAAGAATTGGAATGCTGCTGACGCTGATGCTGGAGCTGATACCATAATGGTGTAATCCATCGCACCGCGCTCTTTAAGCATTGCTGCAATGCGGGCAGTCTTTGATTCTTTTTGACCAATAGCGACATATACACAAATAGGGCGTGTCTCCTTTGGTTCATTGAGTTGGTTCAAAATTGCATCAATAGCAACCGTTGTTTTACCAGTGCCTCTGTCACCAATGATGAGTTCGCGCTGTCCGCGGCCGATAGGAATCAGTGAGTCAATTGCTTTAATGCCGGTGTGCATTGGCACATTCACAGGACCTCTATCAATAACGCCGTACGCCTCGCGCTCAATAGGACTCGTGGCATCCGCCTTGATTGGGCCTTTCCCATCTATAGGAACTCCAAGTGCATCAACGATGCGACCAATCACTGCATCTCCAACTGGTATTGAAAGAAGTTTCTTTGTGCGATGCACAAGCATTCCCTCTTTAATGCGGGAAGAATCTCCAAGGATGATTGCCTTTACAGTATTCTCTTCCAAGTTCAACACAACGCCGTAGAGTGTATCCTCATGTGCGATAGTTGCTTTCACATCAGATACCGAACCTTCGTCAAAGCGAACCATCTCGGCCATCGACACTTCATCCAAACCTTCTATCTCAACAATGCCATCACCCACCTTGCGCACGATGCCCGTTTCAGTTGGCTTTGCATTTGGTGCAAAGGATTCAATTTCTCTCTTGAGGCGTTCAATGATGCTGATGTCCATATGAGATTAGTAAGTTAGTAACAAGTTTAAAGTATGTAGTAAATGGTAAGTAACGAGCTTTAAAGTGCGCTACCGATTATCTACTACCTACTGTTTTTTGATAAATGTCGACGAGCGCTGTTCTAAAGGTGTTGTCGATTATTTGAGAACCTGCGCGCACTGAATAGCCACCCACAGCACGGGCATCAACGATGGTGCGGTGTATTTTTGCATCCGCCCCTAATGTAGAGAGAGCAGATTTTATTTCAGATGCAAATTCTTTCAAATCTGCCCCGTGAGCAACAGTCACTACTGCGTCAGCCTCTTTTGGTTTATTTTCTAGTATTTGCACAATCTCAGAAAGAAGTGACATGTGTCCTCGTGCACGCATAAACGCAAGCAACTTCAAAGTAAAATCAGCATTTTGAAGCTCTTGTGGAGTTTCATTAATAACTGAAGCATAGGCATTAGCAAGTGACATGGTGGTTTATGATTGTTTTCGAAGAATTTTTTCTGCAGCAAGCACTGCCAAACGAGTCATTTCCTTCTCAGACTCGGCAAGAGCACGGCGTTGCATTTCCACAGCCTCCGCTTTAGCATCGGCAAGTATTGCGTCGCTTCTTTCTTGTGCAGTTTTTATGATTTTTGCACGCTCATCCTTACCCTCGAGAGTTGCACGCTCAACCAAGCCTTGTGCCTCACGCTCTGTGGCAGAAAGCATTGAAGTACGCTTTTCTTCAATTTCCGTAACAGCGAAAGCTGCTGCTTCGGCATCACGGACACCTTTCGCAATCTTCTCTTTTCGTTCACCAATTATCCGAAGAAGTGGTCGATACAAAAAGTACCAAAGTATAACGAGTGTGATGCCAAAATTCACTGCTTGAATAACAAGCAGTCGTACATCAAGACCGAATGTAGCAAATAGCTCTCCCATATTTTAGATTCCTTCTAAATCAAACCAATTAGACGAACTTGATGATAAAGGCCACAACCAAAGCGAGAATACCCAAGGCTTCAGTGAAAACAATAGCAAGGATCATGTTTGGAATAATCTTGCCTGATGCATCAGGATTACGACCTATTGCGTCCATAGCTCGTCCTCCAATAAGACCAATACCAATACCAGGTCCAAGCACACCCAAACCTGCGGCGAGTGCCATACCAATCAGTTTTGCAGAATCAATGTCCATATATAGTTAATTAATACAAAATAATGCCTTACGGCTTGATAATTACCTCGCTAGTATACACCAATTTCCCCTCACTAGGCTAGCAATTGAGGCTGGTTTTCCTCAGTTTTAATGAGCTTCGCTCGCATGAGGGGGCGTAACCGCAAGTTTGATGAAAAACAAAGTCAGTAAAGAGAAGATAACAGCTTGAACAAAACCAACAAAAATTTCGAAGAGCATAAATGGGATAGGCATAATATACGGCACGAACAGCGCAATCACCGCAATCAAAACCTCACCCGCAAATATGTTACCGAAAAGACGAAACGACAACGACACCAAGCGTCCCAGTTCGCTTACTAATTCAATTAAACCAACAACAAAATTAAGTGGGGACGAGAAATTTATGAATTTCCCTGTATAACGGAAAAATCCCAGCGCTACCACACCAGTGATTTCAACAATAATAACTGAGATGAGGGTAAGGGCGAGTGTTGTATTGAGGTCGGCAGTTGAAGGGCGGAGTAGTGGCGCGAATCCGTGCTCAGTAAAGAATCCTACGCTTCCTACACCAGGGAAGAACGCGAGTTCGTTGATGGTCAGAATAAAGAGAAAGAGCGTTGCTATGAGTGGGAAAAAACGTCGAGCGAGCTTCGCATCTTCAAGGGTCTCGGTCATGTATGCCATCGCGCCTTCAATCGCCCACTCAAGCATTGCTTGCAGTTTTCCCGGTATAAGGGCAATGGAGCGCCTAAACAGAAACACGAAAAGGAAGAGGATTCCCATTGCCAACCATGTCATAAGCAGACTGCTTGTGATGGGCATACCCCACAGAGTTCCAAACGAATCCGCTTTCAGCGAGATATGAATTTTAGATTCCATTGCAAATACTCTAACACTCCGAACCTCTCGGGGCTAGCCTAAATAGCCTTTAGCTTCTGACTTTGAAATTAGAGGTAGAAAAAGCTGGCACCTGGAACCTGACACCTAACACCTAACACCTGACCTCTCACTGTTTCTTGAATTTTTCCAAGTCCTGTAAGACCCGTTGCACATCTTTTGTTAACTGCTCTAGGCTCACGAGGTGACGCTTTTCCAATTCTGCGTCTTCAGCATCTTCTTCAGTCATTTCTTCAACATCTTCCTGAATGCCTTCGACGTCTTCGGTAATCTCCTCAATGTCCTCCTGAATGCCTTCGACGTCTTCGGTAATCTCCTCAATGTCCTCCTGAATGCCTTCGACGTCTTCCCCGACCTCCTTCAAGCTTTCGGAATGTCTATTGACTGTCATTTGAATGAGTAAAGAAAGATAGATTGCCTCTAAAGAAACTAATGTCGTCAATACTAAAAGCACAGAATCCCATGGAGCTATATGTAGAAAACCTAAAGCAAAAGCACCGCCAAAAAGAATTGTGTGAACAATCAATGATGGGATGGAACCAGTCCAACGTGTCAGGTACTCAAAAAAATACACCGTGCGTGGAGTCTTTTCAGTACGTATCTCCCCGTTCAATTGTTTTTCGTCCATAGGTATTTCTTCTTTTTAGAATACGCGCAAAGAATACCACGATATTTTAGGATGAAAAGGTATACTAGGGAGAAGATGCTGAAATTGAACTTTGAACGCACGGCTTCAAAACTAGTAAACTTCGGGTGGGCGCATGGTCGCTATGCTGACTTCTGGTCGCTCGTGCACCTACTTTCTGGATTAACCTTCGGAGCATTCGCGTGGTTTCTAGAGATGCCGACTCTCTACGCTTTTATAGCAATCACTGGTGGAGCAGTACTCTACGAAGCTCTTGAGTTTGGGGCTGGCCTCGTAGAGGATGCAGAAAATGCACTACTGGACATACTATTTGCTGGAGTGGGGGCGGGTGTAGCTCTCTACGGATTTGACGCATTAACGCTCACCGCAAACACCTCTGCCTTAATACTCATTTTTGCACTGACTGGAAATATAATTTTAATTCATCAAGGCTGGCATGCCTACCTCAAAAGAAAATCGCATGTCGCGCGTTCACATAAATATATATTAATGGCACTACAAGGAATTACTCTTCTTAGTATTCTCGCAATTGCTTTTGTATCAGTGAAATGGGCTTGGTGAAAAACTCTCCAGAATAGATAGTAATTTTTTGTTCATTGCGTCAAAAAATCAGACGTGAAAAACCATCTCCTAGTAGACTACCCTTTTACGTTTTAGTATTGATTAGAAAACTGAGTTGAGTAAGCGTTCTGGTGTCATGCCAGTTATGAATGAAAGGAGAAATAGAAGAAGGAATGCAGCGACTGCAATTCCGGCTACGATCATGTATATCGACGGCTTGAACGACCCCTTGGTACTTGGAAAGATCTCCGTGGACTCATAATGAACCGAGTTCCCCACCATATGCACATGGTATTCGCGTACTTCACGAAGCACAGTATCGATGTTCCCTGGGAGGAGGAGTTCGGAAATAAAAATGTGTCCCTGCCGTTGCTTTGCAATGAGCGGATCCTTAGCATTCTTTGCATCAATATTTTCAAATACTGTTTGAGCAACCTCGAACGCAACACCTGCTTCACGTGGCTGTTTTAAATAAATTCCAAGGTATGCCATCTTATGTTCGCTCGACCCGAAACGGTCCTTCTGGCTGAATGTTTGAATGGATTTTTCGAACCGTTCTATATTGCTCCACGAGATTGTCTGCTTTGAGAGGAAGTGTGGCTGTACGAATACACCACCTGCATCGAGCCTCAGCACTGTACGACTACTGACCGACAAAATGGCACCAATAACACCTAACGGAATAGCGATTAGTCCGATTAGATACCCAACCCACTTGCCGTCTGCGTAAGCCACATACACGCCTAACATCCCGACCCCGATAAATGCAAATGCGATGAACACCATAAGGGCCTCTTTCCAGAACGGCGTCTTATATATGAGCGTCGTGTACACTCCTTAAGTGTACAACATCGCTACGAATGACTTTTTTACTGGGATGTTTGTTTGAAAAAGCGCAAACCCCGACTTCAACCATGCCATGGTTCCGTGATACCACCTCTAGTTGGCAAACCTCTTTCGTAAATCTTTCATTTTTTCAGGATTTAACATTGCCTGAAGTACCATGATTCTGAAATCCCTGCCCCGCAACTCCCCTTCCGAAGCAAGTGAAATAAGTTCCTCAAATGTGACTGAGCGTACAGTTATTTTCTCCCCTGCGTCAGGCTGTTGATCTTTTACTTTTCTACATCCTTTTGCGATAAAAACATAATTAACCCAATCAAGTTTCTCGACTGGGGTAACTGTGTAAAAAGATTCCCATGTATTTGCTTCATAACCTGTCTCTTCCAAGAGTTCCCGCTTGGCAGCCTCTTCAGGAGTTTCGTTAAACTCTATCCTGCCTGCAACAGTAGTAAGAACTGTCTCTCGATGAGGTTGCGAGTCTTCAATTATCAAAATCTGTCCGTCTTCCATAATAGGAAAAACGATCGCGGTATCGGGACGAGAACCTTTTTCAAAAGTTGCAGAAGTTCCATCGTAGAGCCCTTGTTCCCACTGATACATGTCAAAAATTTCACCTTCAAAAACACGCTTCGCATTTTCAGGCATCAGAGGTTTTCGGTATGATCGATCTTTCATTTTTTTATTATATACCGCCCAAAATTAAAGCATTAAACAAAATACTACCCATCTTACTCGGTATAGTATAAGTTAACGGTCGTTAATTTATACTATACAGGCTTTTTGTAGTGCTTAGAAAAATAATCGCTGTAAGTTGTTGCACTGAGCGAACGAAAGGAGTTGAAGAGTGCTCTCACCAGGAGTCTCTCCTTACAGAAACAAGCGAGGAGCGAAACGAAAACGCAGTTTTCATTTCGTCCGAACGCAGTTTCTGAAAAGTCCCTTTACAGGAGCTGTACACCTCATTCAGCAGAATGACTCTTGGAGTACGTGGTTTTTTCGGAAGTTCAGAAAAAATGCTCGCAAGGTATTCGATTCCTGCACGGATGTCTCCCAGACATCCTCGAGAGCACAAACAAAAATAATCGCTTGCGCGGTTAGTTTTTGTTTGTGCTCTCACCAGGAGTCGAACCTGGATTTTCTCCTTCGGAGGGAGATGTCCTATCCATTGAACGATGAAAGCGAGTGTGCGAGAAAGAGAATTGGACCTCAGGTCACTATTCTTTTTGAAAGAGTTCCTGCGAGCCCTGCTCCCTGGAGCACAAATGATAACTTTGTGGCGTCGCATCAGGGATGCGACATCCTACGAAATATATGCGCTTTGCGCATTATTTCTGTGGACCTAGCGAGAATCGAACTCGCGCCTCTACAATGCGAATGTAGCATCGTACCACTTGACTATAGGCCCATGAATAAAAAATATGTTTTACCTCTATGGTCGGGGCGCCGAGAATCGAACTCGGTCTATACGAACCCGAATCGTATGTACTACCGGCATACTCCGCCCCGAAATGAGGAAGAAAATTAGAATTTAAAAGAACTGGTGGGCGATACAGGATTCGGTCACAACTCAAAGCTCGTCGTCGCTCGCTTTGGTCGCAACCCCGCCTCACGGTTTTTCGAAACTAAAAACATCGCTCCGGCATTCTCATCCTGCCACACATAATAAATTATGTGTGGGCGATACAGGATTCGAACCTGTGACCTCTCCCGTGTGAAGGGAACGCTCTACCAACTGAGCTAACCGCCCGATACTGTAGAGACAATAATAACTCAGAACAAGTGGCTACGGAACAGGAATTATTTCTTCTTATTTTTCTTTGGAGTCTCTTCTCTCACAAACAGTAGTTCATCGGGGAGACGGAACAAACCTTCATCGTTTTTCTTTTGTTCCATGAAATGTGCAATGAAACCAACGGAACGAGGGATAACAAAAAATGCATTAAAGAATTCTGCGTCAGCAAGCTCTTGGAGTTCCCGCTCGCTCATTCCTTCGCACTCACTCAAAATATCCAGAAGTAATGCCGCAATAGCGCCGTCAATGTTTAAAATCAATTTTCCATTTTTTGAAGTTGTTGCTTTCTCAACACTCCGTGCAAAATCATAATGCGGATGCTTTTTAAGAAGCGTTGCGAATTCAGCAAGAGCTTTCACTCGAGGATCTGCCAACCCAACGCGGTATTTCTTATGCCCAATACCTAAAATCAGCTCTCCTGCTTTTGCTTTTTCAGCTACAAACCCCAAACCTGTTTTTTGCGACACCACACCTAGAATCCACAAACGAGCTGCTTCGTTTATTGCTCCACCAAAACGAGGGCCCACTGTGAGAAGACCTGAGGCTAAAGACGAAACAAGATCTTTCCCTGCACGGGCAGTAATCATAGTGTTCACTGCTCCTGATACATTTCCTCCATGGTCTATGAGCATTTCAAAAACGGCTTCGGTAAAAGCTCGTGTTACTGGAGAGCGTACTGGTTTCCCTAGAAGAGCCCCCAAGGTAGCGTCAACAAACGCATTTTCTTTGCCTTTCAAAAGCTTTTTTCCTTTTACAAAAACACGACCCTCATCTATATCCAAAACCTTTCTCGTTGAAAGAATGCTTTTCTGGCGCCCTTGGAGCGGTTGAATGTCCATTTCCTCAGCAGTATACGCGCCTCCGGGAAGTTTTTGAAGCGCATCAAGAAACTGAGGAAATGTATCAGGAGCAATAACACCAACACTGCGAAGTGCCTCACGCTTTGCACGAGCGCTTTCGTCCATTGTCTGAACGAGTGCTTTTGCATGCCCAAATTGCACATGTTCATCAAATGCTTCATCTATGATTCCTGCAATGTAGGCAACGAGGGGTTTGGTAAACTTTTTTGCCTTAATGAGCTCAATAATTTCATATTCATCTACACCGCCAAGCTCTCCAAAATATACAAATCCTTCTGTTTGAGAATCTGCTTCAGCGAGTGCAAATATTTGCGTTAAAGAAACAACGGGAAATCTATCCCCACCAATAGCTATGGCAAACGAGAGCCTTTTCCCAGCACGCGCAACTGCATGAATCAACTCATTAGTCATCCCTCCAGAGGTTGAACCAACCGCAATATTTCCAGCACTTGTCAGTGCTCCAGATTTAATTTGCACCGCATCAACACCACCAATGGCACCAAGCTTTAATGCGTTCGGCACCAACAACCCAACTCCTGAAGGCCCCACAATGAAATATTTTTTACCAAAACGAGAGATGAGCTCAGTTGCATGACTTTCTGGAACATTTTCTGCAAATATGTGTGCCCCAAGTGATTTTGGGAAAAAATCAAAAAAGGAAACCGTTGATTCAAATGTACGCCGTCCTGACTGAAGATTAAGCATCCAATCGACTTTTGAACCTAGGACTTCCGAAGCAATTTGAATGTTTTTATAAC
This sequence comes from Patescibacteria group bacterium, assembly GCA_004322365.1. Lineage (GTDB taxonomy): Bacteria > Patescibacteriota > Minisyncoccia > Phycocordibacterales > Phycocordibacteraceae > Phycocordibacter. The sequence continues at coordinate 39,482 of SCTS01000003.1, read as the reverse complement.
ATGGCAACAAAATTTCTTTAGTGCCAAAAAAATATTTTTCTGCTTTGCGATTCCCTGCAACTATCCCCAGCACAGAAGGAATGTCTTTACCTGAAAGAAAATCAAAATCAAGCATCGACTGAATAATGCCTGAATGATTCCCTATGACGAGAACCTTTGTTCTTCCTTTCCGTGTTAATTCAAGTATGTTCATTTTTTTATAAATGCTATCGCATCGTCCACTGCACTCGTAATCACTGCCTCAGAGCCATACACTGAACCAAATAATTTTTCCTTTTTTAAATACTCCTCCATATACAAAAGTCCCTCCTTTTCATGTGGCCCACCACGACGCACAAATACTTTTACACCTTTTCTCCGGAGAGTGCCCGTGTACTCTGACAAGGCATCAACGACACCTCTAAAAGTTGATTTAATATCGGTAAAATTTGCAATACCTCCAGCAATCACGAGGGCTTTCTTCTTTGCAGGTGAATTAAGTAATAGCTGGATCACCTCTCGTGCGTAGAGATGTGTTTCTTCCCGAGTTGGACCACCGCTATATTCTCCATAATTGCCAATGGAGCGACCCACACCATTAAGTTCTGCCTCATCCGCAATAACAATACTTCCACCACCACCTGAAAGCAGAAAAAACAAACCTCCATCAGGGTGCAAAATGGTGAGTTTCAAAGAGGCAGGGGTAGTTTTTTGAAGTGCCTGCACTTTTTCTTCAGCAATATGTCGTGCCTTTCCCTCAACAATATCGTCTTCACTCCATCCATTTTTGACGAAAAATATTCCCGCGCTGTCGACGAGCACCGCTGCATCGAGGATATATACTTCGTCTCCCCGAACAACGAGTGGATTAATTTCAAGAAACGAGAAAAAGTTCTTCTCAAACACCTCCACAAGATGTTTCAAGAATTTTTCTGGGATGCCCGGCACTATCGTATATGGTAGTGCTGGATTTATGAGATATGTTTTCACAAGCTCGGGATGCGCTTCAATATCAATACCGCCAGCAGATGCATGCAATATTCGTATTCCCGTGCGCACCCGCTCTAAAGAAAGGTACTGCTCTTCAGACTCCTCATGCGGTACATACGGCTCAACAAGAAAATGAGAGAAACCTTTTTTCCTCCACAAAGAGACACTTTTAGAAATTGCCGTGGATGTACCATCCACGGCAACAAGCCCCTGCTTAAAACGCTTCTTAATACCTTGATCAACCTTTGCAACAAATCGCCCACTTTTCGGAAGTACAATTTTCCCATTGTGAATAGAAACTCCCGTATATGAATCTCCGAGAATGAGTTTCTTAGCTCGATATTCCGTAATTTTTACCCGTGACATTAGAGCTAGCTATTAGAGGGTAATTCTAAAAACATTTGTGTCATATTTTTTAAAACCAAGTTTTTCATACAAAGTATGCGCTGCAATTCTTTCTGGTCGTGAGGTAAGTGAAATTGATACCACTCCCCGCTCGCGTGCCCCATCAATGAGAGCTTGTACTATTTTTTTACCTAACCCTTGTCCACGGTACGCACTATCAACAATGACATCTTCTATATATGACCCTATTTTACCAACTTTCTGATGTATATAGAGCGCACCCATTCCTATAATGCGTTCAGAGTCTTTTGCAACAACAAAAATAATAGAAGGGTTGCCGAGTATGCGGGCAATTTCGTCTGCCGATGATTTTCGTTCATCGCCATGCAACATACCCGAGAGAAGCTCTAGTTCCTGTATGTTTTGATCTGAAACCTCAGTGAGTTGGTTTACGATAATCATGAGTGTATTAAAGCAGTATAAGACACGGGACACCTTTACGCATGCATCCTAGTACTAAATACATAAACCCACGCAAAGAGGAAAATGTTACACATTAGACACAGTTCTTGATATACTCCCCACTAATGGACTACGCAATATTCAGCCTCGGCTCGAACGACCCTCTTGCTGAAAAAATTGCATCAAAGCTCGGCACCTCCTTGGGGAAAATAAAACTAAAAACATTCTCTGACGGCGAACAGCATGTTCAGTTTATGGAGAATCTTCGTGGAAAGAGTGTATTTCTTGTTCAATCCACTAACCCACCTGCTGAAAACTGGATGCGCTTATTCCTCGCTGTTGAAGCCGCGCGTGGTGCGTCTGCGCGAGAAATCACCGTCGTACTCCCCTACATGGGATACGCACGGCAGGAGAGGAAAGCAAAGCCTCGTGAACCAATTTCCGCTCGGGTAGTTGCAGTACTCCTTGAAACACTCGGTACCGATAAAATTTTGGCAATGGACTTACATACAGATGCCATTGGCGGATTCTTCAGGGACACCAACGTTGATTACTTATACGCCCGACCTGTATTTATATCTTTCTTCCAGTCCTTCTTTGCTGACGCATTAGCAAAAGAGGAGCTCGTGGTCGTGTCACCTGATGTCGGCGGTGTAAGTCGTGCACAATCATATGCAAAACGATTAACAAAAAATGTAGATCTTGCAATTATTCACAAACAACGCGAAATTCCCAATCAGGTAACGGCAATGAAACTTGTCGGCGATGTAAAAGGCAAAATCGCACTCATTATTGATGATATGTTTGATACCTGTGGAACTCTTGAAAAAGCCTCTGCTCTACTTATGGAGAACGGCGCAAAAGAAGTCTACGCTGCAGCTACGCACGGCATACTTTCAGGAAGTGCCATGTCCGCCATTGACCGCTCACCCGTTAAAAAAATATTCATAACTGACAGCGTTCTTCAAACGCAAACACTGTCTCAGAAAATAGAAGTTATTTCTGTGGGTGAAATTTTTGGAAATGCTATTAATCGCCTAAATAATGGTGAATCATTGAGTGAGCTTTTTGAAACTGATTAGAATCCATTCCTAGCGTTATACTGTATCGTATGGCAAGTTCCTCAGCCTCAAAACCTTTGACGCGAAACATCAAGGCTAAGAAAAAAATGCCAAGTAAAAAACCACTCCTGCTCTGGGGTGCAGTAATTGCTGTGGTTATAGGTATCGCAGTTCTTTCATTCCCTTATTTTTTCTCCTTTCAAATACAGCAGGAACAAGAAATCGTAACTCCTACAGTTAAACCTTTCCCTGTCAGCGTCAATCCACAAGGAAGATCTATCAACGAAAATGCAGAAGTAGATGCCTTCTTTACTAAAGAAAACCCCTCACTATCTGCTGCTTCTATTAAGGCAAAGGGAATATTAGGTACTATCGCCAGCATCATCACTTCCGTGCCTGGCTATGCACTTGTCGGAGCAGCAGGAATGCAATTTGTCACCATTTACCCGGGATATAGACAAGAAGAGGTTGCGCGAGCTTTTGGAAAAACATTAGATTGGAGTCGAGAAGAGCGCGCAGAGTTTCTTACCCATACAAATACGGAAGCCCCAACTCTAGGTGAGGGTAAATTTGCCCCAGGGACATATGAAGTCAATGCCGGTGATGATCTTGATGCTATCAAGCGAACCTTGGATGAGCGTTTTCATAACACAATACTTTCTCGCTATGCGACCTCCACTGCCCAAATAGTTCCATTGGAGACAGCACTAACCATTGCATCCCTCTTGGAGCGCGAGACAAGCGACCCTGATGAAATGCGAATAATCTCAGGCATAATCTGGAATCGTATTTGGAATGACATGAATCTCCAAATTGATGCAACTCTTCAGTATGCAAAAAGCTCTGCAAACAAAGGAAAAAACGATATATGGTGGCCTAAAGTTGCACCAAAAGATAAATATATTAAATCAAGCTACAACACCTATCTAAATTCTGGTTTACCGCCAACTCCTATCGCAAGCCCTTCTGTTGCCGCTGTCGTTGCAGCGCTTAATCCTAAAAAAACAGATTGCATCTTCTACTTCCATGACAAAAAAGGAGGCTTCCACTGCACCGCAACCTACAAGGAGCATGTTGCTCTTCTCAAACAATATTACGGTCAAGGAAAATAAATTACCCTACCGCTTCCGCAAAGCCTCCTTTAAAAAATATTTATGAAAGGTGCTGGAGGTGTACTCTGGATGAAAGCATGTCGCTAAATAGTATCTGCCTCCAACTCGTTCTTCACAGGCGATTATTTCAGCCCCATTTCTAGCAAGTACTTTAACCCCTTTACCTACCCTAGTAATCTTCGGGGCACGAATAAAAACAGCATTCATCGAACCAAGTTCAGTCTTAATCACCTTTTCAAAAGATTCATTCTGTCGACCGTAGGCATTTCTATCTACTTCAATATCAACAAGCTCTAACGTTTTCTGACCTTCAGATGCGTGTAAAACTTCTTTTGCTAAAAGAATTGCCCCCGCGCAGGTGCCAAATATATTCTTCACTTTTTTCATTTTCTGAAACATTCCTTCCCTCTCGCACAGTTTTTGCAGTGTAGTGCTTTCACCCCCAGGAATAATAAGAGCGTCAAGCGTTTCCAAGTCACCTGCCGTACGAACAAGCACTACAATGACTGAAATTTTTAGATTGACTACAGCTTCATTGATTGCCTCTACATGCTCACGAACATCGCCATGGAGAGCGAGAACACCTACCGTAAGAGATTGCATGGAAGCACTAAATACCACGACTTGCTAAACGAGTTTGGAGAGCTGAAATTTCTTGCCCCTTCATAGCCTCTCCTACATCTTCACTTGCTAAGGCAATCTTTTTTGCATCATTAAAGTGAGCCACAGAGTCGACAATGGCTCTGGCTGTTTTTTTAGGGTTTGAACTCTTAAATATCCCCGAACCTACAAACACACCGTCAACACCAAGTTGCATACAGAGCGCCGCATCTGCAGGAGTTGCAATGCCTCCCGCTGCAAAATTAACTACCGGCAATCGCCCAAGCTTCGCTACTTTCAAAACCAATTCATATGAAACCCTATACTCACGAGCAAGCATTTGTAATTTTTTTGTATTCTTTTTTTCGAGAAGATCTACAAGCTCGGCAATACCGCTCTGCATCGTACGAATGTGCCGTACTGCCTCCACAATATTGCCACTTCCTGCCTCACCTTTAGTTCGTATCATTGCAGCACCTTCAGAGATTCTTCTGAGAGCTTCCCCTAAATCACGAGCACCACATACAAACGGCGTAGTGAAATTTTCTTTTGAAATATGAAATTGCTCATCCGCAGGAGTTAACACTTCGCTTTCATCAATAAAATCAACACTCAAAGCTTCAAGTACCTGTGCCTCTACAAAATGCCCTATTCTGCATTTTGCCATAACGGGAATGGTAACAGCGGACTGTATTCCCTTAATCATCTTTGGGTCAGACATGCGAGCCACACCTCCCATTGCACGGATGTCTGATGGCACTCGCTCTAGAGCCATCACAGCAACTGCTCCTGCATCTTCGGCTATTTTTGCATGCTCTGCATTTACCACATCCATAATGACACCCCCTTTGAGCATATCGGCCAGACCCGACTTGAGTTTGAACGTGCCTGTTTTCACTTGAGAACTAGGTTTTTTCATCTTTTATTGTGGACCGTGCCGGTTTCGAACCGGCTGCCTCCGCATTGCAAATGCGGCGCTCTACCAATTGAGCTAACGGCCCTCACTGAGAAAGAGAGTATCATACAACTCTTTGTATGTAATCTTTTCGAAGAGGGTGGCCGAAAACTTTGTTTACGGCCCTTGATGAGAAAGAGAGTACCATGCAAAGTCTTTGCATGCACCCTTTGCGAGCAGAGAGGTCAGCCCCTCAGATAGGGAGTGTATCAATCTTTGCGGCTAAAATAAAGTCATTCTCAGAAAGCCCATTTATTGCGTGGGTGGAAAGTGTAACGAGTACATTTTTATATTCAAAAAGCTTGATGTCGGGGTGATGTCCTTCCTCTTCAGCTATGGCTCCAACCTTATTCACAAAAGCAAGAGCTTCTTTGAAATCTTTGAATACAAACTGTCGCGAAATAGATTTTGCATCAGACGATACCTCCCAGACTGGTACTTGGGGTTTGAATGCGGAAATTTCCTCTTTAGTAAGCGGAGGAATCCCCCCTTCGCACGCCACACATTTTTTATCCGTAAGGTGAATATTCACAGAATTATTTTTTTAGTGTTTCTTTAATAACATGATCTAAAAATTCATCCATAGAAATACCCACTGCGGCAAGTGCTTTTGGTAGTAGTGATTGTTCTGTTAATCCAACGCCAGCAGCGCTGTTTACTTCAAGGAAATATATACCTCGAGGAGACACAATGAAGTCAGAGCGAGAATAGTGACGAAGTCCAATCTTCTCGTGTGCAAGTGCTGCGAGTCTTTGAAGCTCTGCTGTCTCATCACGAGTAAAGTTTCCAGGCACTCTCTCAGTGGTCTCACCGTTGTACTTAAATTCGTAGTCAAAGAAATCTGCATTTGGTGGTGGCACAATCTCGACGGGGAGAAGGTCATAGTGTTTTTTCCCACGGAGCCCTTCAACGATACCCACAGTGGCTTCTTTACCTTGTACGAATTCTTCAATCAATACCTGCGTTGAATGCGCAAAAGCTTTTTTTATGCCCTCTTTAAAATCCTCAAAATTCCGTGCAATGGTCACCCCAACCGATGAACCAGAAGCATTTGGTTTTATAACTGAAGGCTGAGGGAATCTTCGAAACAGCTCGAGTATGTCTTTATCCAAAGTCGGCGACACATTCAAAATGGCGTGGTGTGCCATTTTGATATCAGAAGAAGCGAGCATGTCTTTCGTTAACACTTTGTTCATAGAAAGTGCTGCCGAAAGAGCGTTACCTCCAGTGTAAGGAATGCCAATTCTGTCTAATATTCGCTGTAAGGTGCCATCTTCTCCGTAATGCCCGTGAATGACATTAAACGCCACGTCGACAGAGCTAAGTGCCCTCTCAGGCTCAATAGGAACGCCACGAACATGCCACACACCCTTCTTATCTATGAATACATCTATCGCACGGTAGGGCTCTCTCTGTAAGTGACTCAAAACATTTGCCCCTGACTTTAAAGAGACATCATGTTCATTACTAGGACCTCCACGAAGTACAGCAACGGTTATCATGTTAAATATTGTACCGCACCTTCAGAAAATAGGTTCCAAAATTACTGCAAACTCGACTTCCGGAGCGCTTGCCTATGCCTTGCTATAGAAAATCGATGCGCTTCACTATTTGCAAGAAGAATGCTGGATTCATGCGTTACGGCAAGTGCAGTACCGCCTAAGATTTCTCGTGGACGATGTCGTTCATCTTTTACTACAGAAACAACATCCGCATCAATGCCCACTTTCACAAGCAACTTCTTTGCGATATTCAGATGCGTTTTTCCTCCATCAATAACAATTAATTTTGGAAAAGGCCACTCAGGGTGATTAGCTCTTCGAGTAATTATCTCTGTAAGGGCTGCGTAATCATCCCCTGCCTTTGCATCTCGAATTGTAAATGTTCGATATTCAGCGGGAACAGCTTTCCCATCCACTATGACCGACATAACTCCTCGTGGAGCACTCCCCCGAATATGCGCTGTGTCATACGCTTCAATACGAAATTCCGAACTCTCAGGGGCACGAAGTTCTTCTTTTACTAAACTAATGTCTTGAATATGCCTCAGAGCAAACACTTGCCGCTTTAATTTTTCTGCTTCTTCAAAATCTTCAGCTTTTGCAGACTTCATCATTTCTCGCTCCAATGTTTTCAAAAGAGTGGATTTCTTTGCTTCAAAGAGAAGAACGATATTGCGAACGGTTTTTTTATATTCAATTTCATTGAGCTCTCGAGGATAGAGTCCAATAGATTGATTAAAGTGAAGTGTTTTTTCATTCGCAGGGCTTAAATGATTGTCTAGAGGAAACTTGGTGTCGAAAAAAGGAAAGATTCTACGAATTATTTTTAAAGCACTCTTGAGCATCACTCCACTCGGGAAAGGCCCGAAGAGATACTTGATGAGAGATGGAGAAAATTTAGAAGTAAGCTCTCTTTCACGAACGACAAGAAAACGAGGAAAGGTTTCATTGGTAACCACTAAATAATTCCAACTCTTATTATCTTTCGCATCTGTATTTCCTACCGGCTGATATTCTTTTATTCGTTTCGATTCCAAAAGAAATGCCTCTAAAACTGAATCGGTTTCTTCCCATGTCACAGCTTCCGCATCTACAACAATCTTTGCAATCAAGGGACTGCGAATATCAGCTATCGCAACAACAAAATAGCTACGGATTCTACTTCGAAGTGATGTTGCCTTCCCTATATATAAAATCTTCTTTCCTTTACGAAAGATATAAATACCTGGTGTATCAGGGATTTTTGAAAAATCTAGATCTTTCTTCTTCACAGAGTCACTATACCAAAATCATTATTTCAAGAGTGGTTTCAAATATTCCCCAGTATATGAGCCTTTCGTCCGCGCCACTTCTTCAGGCGTACCCTTGGCGACGATTTTCCCTCCATCAACTCCCCCGTCAGGTCCAATATCGATAACGAAGTCAGAACTCTTTATGAGTTCCATGTTGTGTTCAATAACCATGACTGTATTCCCTTTGTTTACGAGGGTCTGCAAAATGTCTATAAGTTTTCGAACATCTTCATAGTGAAGCCCGATAGTAGGCTCGTCTAAAAGATAAATAGTCTTTTCGGTGTGTCTACGGTAGAGCTCCGAAGAAATCTTCACTCTTTGGGCTTCACCACCTGAAAGTGTCGTTGCGGATTGACCTAACTTCAAGTAGCCAAGGCCCACTTCTGAAAGTGTTTTAAGACGATCATGAATAGCGGGAATATCATTAAAGAACTCAAGTCCCTCTTCCACTGTCATAGAAAGTACTTGATGTATGTTTTTCTTTCGGTATTCGACTTCCAAGGTTTCCTTCATAAAGCGCTTACCGTCACACACATCGCAAGTTACATACACTGTGGGCAAGAAATGCATCTCAACGGCAATGGTGCCGTTTCCTTGGCATGCCTCACATCGTCCTCCCTTTACATTGAACGAGAACCTACCACCCTTCCATCCTCGAGCACGAGCCTCAGTCGTTGCAGCAAACATATCTCGAATATGTGAAAAGGCACCCGTATATGTTGCGGGGTTAGAGCGAGGTGTGCGACCAATAGATGATTGGTCGATAAGAATGACTCGACTCAAATATTCAGCGCCTGAAAAACTTGCACAGTTATACAGCTTTGTTGTTCTATAATTTCGCTCTAACTTCCCTCGGAGATTTTTATACAATAGTTCATACATAAAAGATGACTTTCCAGAGCCCGAAACACCAGTGACACAAATCAACCTACCCAAAGGAACATCAACATCCATATTCTTGATGTTGAAAATATTTCCTTGTCTCACTTTCAAGGCACCTTTTTGCTCAGTGCGTCGCTCATCGGGAATCGGAATCTTTTTTTCTCCACGAAGGTACGAGAGTGTCAAAGAGCCTGAGTCATTTCGTTTTGCTGTAAGGAGTTTGTCGAGCCACCCAGCAACAACTATCTCTCCCCCATGTACCCCAGCCCCTGGGCCAATGTCCACAATAAAATCCGAGGAAAAAATAGTATCTTCGTCATGCTCCACAACAATGATGCTGTTACCTAAATCTCGAAGCCGTAAAAGTGTTTTAACTAAACGATCATTATCTTTTTGGTGAAGACCTATAGTTGGTTCATCGAGAACGTATAAGGCGCCCACAAGACCGCTTCCCAACTGAGATGCGAGCCTAATACGCTGTGCCTCACCACCAGAAAGCGTGTTGGCAGTACGATCGAGGGTAAGATAGCCAATACCTACGTCAATCATGAATTGTAAGCGTGCAAGAATTTCTTTGAGAATGGCGCTTGAAATTTCTTCCTGTTTTTTGGTCAGTTTAAGATTTTCAATAAAAGCCTTTGCATCAATAATTGAAAGTCGAGTCAAATCAACAATCGAAATACCCAGTTTGTTTTCAGTGCCTCCCAAAAACACACGGAGTGCTTCTGGTCGAAGGCGCTTCCCTTCACACACAGTACAAATATCGAGATTAAAGAATCCGACTGTGCCAAGGCCGTGACATTCAGGGCATGCACCATACGGGCTATTGAATGAGAATAGTCGAGGTTCAACTTCAGGGAATGAAGAACCGTCTAAAGGACAGATGAATTTTGCAGAAAGAATGCGTACTTCTTTCAGTGGGTTTTCTATCTTTATAAGACCGTTCGATTCTTTAAGCGCAAGCTCAATCGCTTCAGATAAGCGTTCCCGTGCATCTACTTTTGATTTTTCAAATTCGGTAACAAAAATCTCATCCACTACAACATCAATGTCGTGCACCTTATTCTTTTCAATAGCAATTCTCTCTCGAAGTGAATGTTCTTTTCCGTCAACAATTACTTTCTCAAATCCTTTACCGAGTAAGTCATACAGGAGTTGGTAATATTCACCCTTTCTACCGACAACTACGGGAGCCAAAATACGAACTTTCAAATCATTATATGCAACCCCCATTGCCCTCTTTGCTGTTGCTTTCAAATCAACCACCTCAGCTGTGCGAAGAATTATCTTCATAATCTCTTCTTTGGAAAGTTTCTGAATTGGAGTGTCGTCTTGTGTACAGTACGGCTGACCTACGCGAGCATACAGAATACGCATGTAGTCATAAATCTCAGTAATAGTAGCCACCGTGGAGCGCGGGTTATTGGAGCGACTTTTCTGATCAATAGCGATGGCTGGGGAAAGGCCAGTAATCTCCTCGACATCGGGCTTTGCCATCTGGTTTAAAAATTGCCGAGCGTATGCAGAAAGTGACTCTACATACCTTCTCTGTCCTTCAGCAAAAATGGTGTCGAATGCAAGTGACGATTTTCCTGAACCAGAAAGACCTGTAAATACCACAAGCTTGTTTCGAGGAATCTCTAGGGAAACATTCTTGAGGTTATGTGTCTTTGCACCTCGAACAACAATCTTGTCGAGACCTACATCAGAGTCATGAATATCTTTCGATTTTTCTTTTGCCATATATACGAATAACCGCCGGTTCGGCGGTACCCCTATAGTACCGCCTCATGAAGGCCGACGCTAGAGTCTTTAGTCCTCTAAATTTACAACCATCCCCTTCTTAGGCCATTTTGGTTTGCGCTTAGGTTTTTTGGGCACTGGCAACTTCTCTTCGAGTTTATACACCTCATCACGCAACAATGCAGCAGTTTCAAAATCAAGAACCTCTACAGCGTCTTCCATTTGCTGACGCTTTTCTGCAATAAGAGCCTTCAAGGCTTTAGGATCATGCGTGCGATCCTCATCAACTGCCAAAAGCATAGCGATAGTAGCGGCTCGCTCTGACTGCAGTGTCTCGGTGATGTCTTTAATAACCTTATGAATGGTTTTCGGTGTAATGCCGTGTTTTTTATTGTAGGCAAGCTGAACTGCACGACGACGGTTAGTCTCACCGATGGCACGCTCCATGGAACCCGTCATACCATCCGCATAAAGAATAACTCTGCCGTTCACATTTCTTGCGGCACGACCTATAGTTTGAATAAGCGATGTATCGGAACGAAGAAATCCTTCTTTGTCTGCATCCAATATTCCCACAAGCTCAACTTCAGGCAGGTCGAGTCCTTCACGAAGTAGGTTAACGCCCACCAAGCAGTCAAAGGTACCCTTACGAAATTCAGTAAGAATAGTAATGCGGTCAATCGTCTTAATGTCGCTATGAATATATTCTGCTTTTATTTTCTTTTCCTTTAAAAATTCAGATAAATCTTCTGCCATTTTCTTCGTGAGCGTCGTTACCAATACCCGCCCTCCTCCTTTTACTACCGTGATGGTTTCTTCTATAAAGTCGACAACCTGACTACTAGACGAACTGGTGCCAGTTACAGGACGAATTATTATTTCAGGATCAATGAGCCCAGTAGGGCGAATCACTTGCTCAATAGGCTTACCCGAGTGTTCAAACTCATACACTCCCGGTGTTGCACTGGTATACACTTTTTCACCCACCCTTCCTTCAAATTCATCAAATGTTAGAGGGCGATTATCCGCAGCAGAGGGCAATCGAAACCCATAATCAATGAGCATTTTCTTTCGTGACTGATCTCCCGCATACATGCCACGAAGCTGAGGAATAGTCACATGCGATTCATCAATGACCGTCAAGAAGTCTGGCGTTCCATCTGCTTTGTGCGGAAAATATGAGAGAAGTGTGTAGGGTGGCTCTCCAGCTTTGCGCCCATCAAAATGACAAGAGTAATTTTCAATACCGTTACAGTATCCAATTTCACGAATGAGAGCGAGATCGTAGCGAGTGCGTCTCCGCAAGCGTTCTGCTTCAAGCATTTTCCCTTCAGCTTCAAGCTGAACTAAACGAACATCAAGTTCTTTTTGTATATCCGCAACTGCTCTTCCTCTATCGGCTTCATCGGTAACGTAATGCTTTGCAGGAAAAAGAAAAAATTCTTTTGGTTCATCAACGAGAGCTCGCGAGACCGCATTCAATTTACTGATATGTGCAATCTTTCCATTCTCTGGATGAATACGGTACACCGCCACTTCGTTGACTGGCATCAGTTCAACATTGGCACCTACCGCTCTAAATGTTCCTGGAGTTAAATCAGCATTAGTTCGCTCAAACTGCAATCCAATGAGGGCGCGCACGAACTCCGCACGCTCAAACTTCTCGCCCACTTTAATGTTTCTATGAACTCTTTTATATTGCTCAGGAGAGCCAAGGCCGTATATAGCAGAGACAGATGCCACAATAATGACATCACTTCGAGTTAAAAGTGCCTGAGTAGAAGCGTGGCGTAAACGATCAATTTCAGCGTTAATTTGAGCCTCTTTCTCGATGTAGGTATCAGTCATCGGCATATATGCCTCTGGCTGATAGTAATCGTAATAGGAAACAAAATAATGCACTGCATTTTCAGGAAAAAATTCTCGATACTCTTGTGTGAGTTGTGCTGCAAGTGTTTTATTGTGCGCAATAACTAAGGTTGGCTTTTGAATCTGCTGTATAACATTTGCAACAGTGAATGTTTTACCCGACCCCGTGACACCAAGAAGTGTCTGATGTGACTCCCCTTTTTTCACACCTTTAACCAACGCCTCAATGGCCTTAGGCTGATCACCCGCGGGTGAATATTCTGATTTGAGTTTAAACCCGTTCACCATGGCACTATAACAAAAAACTCAAAAATTATATTTTTCGCTCCCATTTTCCCCTATGACACCCTTCAAAGATACATATATAACGGTCATGCGTAGGGGTAGAATTTTCAGATGAAAGCTTCATTTGACAAAAACATCCAGGATGTACACTTTTGTGTTCAACGTGCTGTCGTGAACCTAAAAATCCGCGATGACCTCTCTCCCCATTATCTATACTCATGATATTTATTTTTAAAAACCCCTCCGTTTTAGGGAAGGGTTTGTTTTTTTTATATAACTCAAATCCCCTCCGTTAGCGTAGGCTGACGACGAGAAGAAGGCCAAAGTTACGAACTACAGTTGCCATATATCCAAAATACTCTTTTCAAAAATTCTGTCAAGAATCAAAATATTTCTTCTTTTTTAATTTTTCAGGCAAATAACTCTCTGTGTCATATTTTGTATACTCCTTGCCGTATCCCAACTCCTTCATAAGCTTTGTTGGTGCATTACGCACATTCATAGGGATAGGCAGATTCCCCGTAGCCTGAACATCCGCTTGCGCAGAACGGAGGGCATCATAGCTGGAACGGTCTTTTTTAGAATTTGAAAGATAGGCAACACCATGGGCCAGATTTATTCCAGCCTCAGGCATTCCTATTGAGCGAACAGCATCAAACACCGCATTTGCTACCACTAATGCGGTGGGTTGAGCGAGCCCAATATCCTCACTGGCAAAAATCACCATACGCCGTGCAATAAACACGGGGTCTTCCCCACCCTCAAGCATGCGCGCAAGATAATACATTGCAGCATCAGGTTGACTTGCACGCATGCTTTTTATGAATGCGGAAATAGTATCGTAGTGTTCCTCACCTTTCTTGTCGTATCGAAGACGCCCTGATTGAAGTGATTCTTGCAGTGTCTTTGTGGTTACTTCTCCATATAAACGCTCGGCATTCTCAATAATAGTAATTAGAGCTCGTGCATCGCCATTCGCATACGCAACGACCCAATCAATAGCTTCCGCATTGAGTGTGACCTCTGTGCGAGTCACTATCTTTGTCATATTTTCTTCAGATATTGACTGAAGTACAAATACGCGGGCACGGGACAAAAGCGCAGGAATAACTTCAAAACTAGGATTTTCCGTCGTTGCCCCAATTAATGTTAGGTCGCCTTTCTCTACAAAAGGAAGAAGAAAATCTTGCTGAGCTTTATTAAATCTATGTATTTCGTCAAGAAATAAAACTTTTGGTTTTCCACCTGTGTCAGTAGCTATTACTTTCCTAATATCTTCTTTCCCAACTGCAACAGCCGAAAGTTCAAAAAAAGTAGCATCGAGTGAATCAGCATAAATGCGTGCCAAGGTTGTCTTTCCTACTCCTGGTGGTCCCCAGAGCACAAAAGAAAATCGGTGTTTACCTTCTATGGCAACACGAAGAGGTTTCCCAGCTCCTACTAAATGCTCCTGCCCAATGAATTCATCAAGATTTTTGGGTCGAATTTTTACCGCAAGAGGCTCCATCTAGACAGCGTACAGCTTTCAGCTGTCAGGTTCCAGCTTTTGAAAATTCAATTAGAATACTGGCTCAAAAACGATACTCGAAACTGCTCAAATCTATCTTCTTGAATGGATTGACGAATATTTTTCATCAGAGAAGTGAGGAAGTATAAATTATGAATTGAGGCTATTGTGGCGCCGAGCATTTCTTTTGCACGGAACAAATGCGCTACATATGCTTTTGAAAAATGCTCCGAGGCATACCCTCCTGTTTCTACATCGAGCGGCGAGAAGTCACGAATGTATTTTTCATTCAAAAGATTAACTTTTCCTCGAGCTGTGTAAATCATTCCCGTTCGTGCAAGGCGTGTTGGCTGTACACAATCAAAAGTATCTATGCCTTGTGACACTGCTTCAAAAATATCCTCAGGTTCTCCTATACCCAAAAGATGCCGAGGCTTCTCGGGTGGGAGGTTATCTATGGCAACTCGAAGAGTTTCTCCTAAATCCGCTTTAGAAAAAGTTCCTCCAATACCAAAGCCATCAAACTCCATCTCCCCAATTATTTTTGCACTCTCTGCCCGAAGATCAGCGTATCTCCCTCCCTGCACAATGCCGAAAATTGCTTGTCGTTTTCTGGCTTTAAGGTTTGCCCTATGTGTCGCGAGGGATCGCTCTGCCCATGCATGCGTTCGACGCATTGAAGTTATTTGTTCTTCCCGAGGGGCATCGGGCAAAACAAAATCA
The DNA here is from genome assembly GCA_004322365.1 of Patescibacteria group bacterium. GTDB lineage: Bacteria > Patescibacteriota > Minisyncoccia > Phycocordibacterales > Phycocordibacteraceae > Phycocordibacter. The sequence continues at coordinate 24,175 of SCTS01000003.1, read as the reverse complement.
TCAAACGCAAAAAAAATATCAGCCCCGAGCTTGTGTTGAATTTCGACTGATCGCTCAGGTGTAAATCGATACAGCGTTCCATCAATGTGGGAAGTAAAGGAAACTCCCTCATCATCAACAATAGCCAACTTCCCATGTTGAGAACGAACATCTTCATCAAACACTGTTGGAATGTTGGGTTTTGTAAACCCAACATCATCCTTACGGGGGACAAATTTTGAAAGACCTTTTCCAAAACCTACACCCAACGAAAAAACTTGAAACCCTCCTGAGTCGGTAAATAAAGGCCCTTCCCAGCCCATGAAGGCATGCAGACCACCAGCCTCGGCTACAATATCTTCACCCGGTTGAAGAAAAAGATGGTAGGTATTTGCAAGGGCAACATCCACACCGGCATGCATACGCAAATCATCAGGCAACACAGATTTCACTGTTGCCTTTGTCCCCACTACCACAAACGCAGGAGTTTCAAACAAGCCATGGGGAGTCTCTACAATGCCAACACGCGCTCCAATGGGAAGCGCGTGTTGTATCTTAAACGAGAAAGAACCTACAGACATTACCACTTATGGAGTCGCTGGTGTGACAGGAGTGCCTGCGGGAACCCGTTTCAAAAGTTGCACATCAAATATCAATGTGGCATTCGCAGGAATCACGCCATTTGCCTGTGCGCCGTATCCTAACGCCGGCGGTACCGCAAGTAAGCGACGGCCCCCTTCTCTCATACCAAGAAGACCTCTTTCCCATCCCTGAATAACCTTTCCAGCGCCAATAGTAAATGTGAACGGTGTACCGCCATGTGCATCCGTTGAATCAAAAACTGTACCATCAGGTAAAACACCAATGTATTGAACGGTGAGCGTATCCCCAGCAACAACTACTTCGCCAGCCCCGTCAGTAATTTCTTGAACCCGAAGATCTGCAACTGTTCCTGTCTGTTGAATTTCAGCAAGAATTGCTTGCGCGCCATTTTGTTCAGTTTTTGGAGCACCTGTAGTACCAAGTCCACCGAAACCAAAGAATCCAAGTCCGATGAAGATAGCGACAACTGCAATTGCCAATATGATGATAACGTTGATATTTTTACTGTTCATATAAAAGTGCTTAGTTAATAAAAACAGGATACCACGGGAGTAGGCGATGCCTCATCGAATCCGAAGGGATCATTTAGGGTTTAGGGAAAAAACTCCAAAATTCAACACCTAAACGCTACCCACTATCCCCTAAACCCTTCCGGTGCTTTGTGTACAACAGATCTATCTGGGGCATCTTCAACTGTAAATCCTTGTTCTTCAATGGAAAGTCTTAGTGCATCAGCGCGTGCCCAATCCTTAGTATCTCTCGCCTCTTCACGCTCTTTAACCAAAGACGCTACCTCCGTCGGTACATCAGATAACGCAGTGACCGAAACTTTAGAGCTCTCAGAAAGCGATCCCGTACCAAAACCTAACCCAAATACACGATCAAAATCGAGAATTGTCGCCCGCTTATCGGCAGGTGTGACCGAATCATCTTTCAAAAGCTCCCACATGACGGCAATTGCGATTGGCATATTCAAATCATCATTAATCGCCGTCTCAAACTTTGTGCGATAGAGAGTTGCGATATGTCCATTCCGTGGAAAATCCGCAAACATGCGTTGAGCTCTCTGAAGTGCAGTTTGTGCTCCAAGCACAGCTTCCCATGTGAAATTCAAAAGTGAACGATAATGAGCAGTGAGCAAAAGATACCTATATACAACTGGACTTATGTTGTTTTCACGAAGCTGATATAAACGAATTGCATTCCCTTCTGATTTTCCAATGCGTTTTCCTTCTATGGTAATAAATTCACCGTGCATCCAATAGTTCACAAATTTTTTCCCAGACACCGCTTCTGCCTGTGCAATTTCGTTGTTGTGATGAATGGCAATGTGATCGATGCCACCAGTATGTATATCAAAACTTTTACCAAGATATTTTGTTGCCATCGCAGTACATTCAATATGCCAACCAGGAAACCCCTTTCCCCACGGCGCTTCAAAACCAAGCGCACTGTCAAACTTCCAAAGAGCAAAATCTCGTTGGTCATGCTTTTCGGGATTTGCCACTATTCGTGATTGACCCGCAGAAGACACACCCTGTCCGACATCAGACGAACCAAGTGCACCATAGGAAGGAAACTTAGCAGTATCAAAATACATGCCATCTGAGGTTTTATACGCATATCCCTTCTGAAAGAGCGACGAAATAAATGCAATTTGTTCTTGAATGTGTGCAGTAGCTCGTGGAAATACGAAAGGCATTTCAACATTGAGCGCTTTCAAATCTTCAATAAAAAGCGACGCATACTCTTCCCCGAGGATTTTCATATTCTCAATGGTGAGCTCCTTACCTTCACGCTTCAATGCAGCAGTCATCTTATCTTCCCCATCGTCGGAGTCCTGAGCAAGATGACCAACATCAGTAATGTTAATCACCTGCTTCACTGAAAAACCAGCGTATTCAAGTGTTCTCCGAAGCGTATCGGCAAATACATAAGCACGGAGATTCCCAATATGGGCGTAGTCATATACCGTAGGACCACAGGTATACATGCGCACTTTTTTACCACTTATTGGTTTAAATTCTTCTTTTGTTCTTGAGAGTGTGTTGTAGAGAAAAATCGGCGACCGCTCTACTTTCTTTTTTAAAAAACCAAACATCTTAGTAGTGTATAGCGTTTAGCGTTTAGGGGCTAGAGGGTTAAAAAGAAAAACCCTCAAATGTATGAAGGTTTTACTATACAGTTTTACTACACTCTCAATAACGGATGTTTCTGCTCTTTTAGATGCTCTCGCCACACTTCATCTGTCATTTTTATTTTACAGAAACCACAGTAACGCATAAGCACGCCACGTTCTTTGAATACAGCCCCATGATGATATTCTCTTACTGGAAAAAGGTGTCTAGCTTCTGGTGTTTTTAGATGCATACGACGACCTATCACCAATTCAATGCACCTCCAGTCTTGTATTCGGTAACACGAGTCTCGAAGAAGTTCTTCTTCTTTGCAAGGTCAATAGCTTCACTCATCCATGGGAAAGGATTCGTTGAGTGGTACTGAGCAGGTAGTCCTACACGCTCCAAGCGTCTGTCAGCAATAAACTGAATATATTCTTTGAATCCATCGGCATTGAGTCCGAAAATGCCCGTTGGAAATACATCGCGCGCATATTCGTACTCAAGTTTGACTGCCTGGTGCACGAGTTCGATAATTCGATCTTGGAATTTCTGTGTCCACAATTCTGGATTTTCTTCGCGAATTGCATTGATGATTTCAAGACCAAAGTTCAAGTGCATAGACTCATCACGCATGATGTACTGAATCTGTTCGGCAGAACCAGTGAGCTTGTGCTGGCGCTGAAAGCCAAACATAACTGCGAATGATGAGTAAAAGAAAATACCTTCCAAAATGAGTGAGAAGACTGCCCAGTTTTCCAAGAATTTTTGATCTGCTTCAAATGTTCCTGTTTTAAATGCTGGATCAAAAACACCTTCGTTAAACGAAAGAATGAATGCTTCCTTGTTGTAGAGAGCATCAACTTCGCGATACATGTTGAATATCTTAGACTCATCCATTCCCAACGATTCAACAATGTACTGATATGCATGGGTGTGAATTGCTTCTTCGTATGCTTGACGAAGTAAGTACATACGAATCTCAGGCGAGGTCACATGCTTGTAGAAGCCAATGACAATGTTGTTTGCTGCGATTGAATCAGCGGTGGTGAAAAATCCAAGAATGGTTTCAAACGCATGTCGTTCATCTTGCGAGAGTGCAGTTGGCGATTTCCACTGCTCGATGTCCAACTGCATTGAAATTTCTGTTGGTAGCCAGTGGTTTGAATTTGCAGCGTTGTAGTACTCCCACGCAAACTTATGCTTCATTGGGTAGAGCTGAATGACATCAGCCTCAAGACCGTTAATGACACGGCGCTGGTTTACATCGACGGGCTTTGCGTTTCTTTGGATTGCCATTTTAGATTTTTTTAGTTATTAAATTTTAAAGCTAAAAGTTGAAACCTGAAGGCTATCTTTATTCACACGATTCACACGCAGCAGCAAGAGCTCGGTGCAATACATAGGTTCGTGGAGCTGTCTCCGCAACAGCAACTGGCGCTTGTGCAGGAGTTACTGTTGAAGCAGGTTTGGTCATAGACATAGCATCATTAGCATCTACACCAGCATTTTGATCACGAGTATGAGTAGAACCAAATTCTTTAGTTGAGACTGTTGATTTTTCAACCTGTGTTGCGGCAAGCGAACGAAGGTAATACGTTGTTTTCAAGCCCATCTCCCATGCATAGAAGTAGATTTCAGAAAGCTCCTTACCTGATGAACCACGGAAGAAAATGTTCAATGACTGTGATTGGTCAATCCACTTTCCACGATACGCAGCTGCTTTGATTATCCAACGCATATCTATTTCAAATGTTTCTTTATATTTATCCTTGAGAGCTTGCGGAATACCAGCAATTTTTCCTAGGGAACCATCTTGATATTTAAGCTCGTTCAACATCGCATCGTTCCAGAGATTTAATTTCTTTAAGTCTTCAACAAGGTAAGGATTTACTACAGTAAAGTCTCCGCTGATGTTGGACTCAACGTAAATATTTTTGTAGACAGGTTCAACGGATGGCACTACCGAAACAATGTTTGAAGTTGAAGCGGTTGGAGCAATTGCCATACAGTTAGAGTTACGCATGCCGTATTTTTTTATTGCATCGCGCACAGCATTCCAATCAAGCTTTGTGTCCCTGGCAACATCAATTGTTTCTCCTCGCTCATCTTCAAGGAGTCGAATAGTATCTACTGGCAAAAGTCCTCGATCCCATTTTGATCCTAGGAAAGATTCATATGATCCTCTCTCGCGTGCCAAATCAGTAGAAGCGAGGATTGAGTAGTAGGAAAGAATTTCCATACTTTCGTCAGCAAACTGTACACATGCCTCAGACGCAAAATCAATATTGAGTTGATACAAAGCATCTTGGAATCCGCCGACACCCAAACCTACTGGTCGGTGACGCATGTTTGAGTTTCTACCTTCAATTGTTGGATAGAAGTTAAGGTCAATAACATTGTCGAGCATGCGCATACCAACCGTTACTGTTTCTCTCGCTTTCTCACGATCAAACATTCCGTTCGTCACATGCATTGCAAAGTTGACCCAGCCTAGGTTACAAACAGCAGTCTCATCTTTTGAATTGTTCAGTGTAATTTCAGTACAAAGGTTTGAGTTGTGAATGACGCCCACATGATCCTGAGGAGAACGAATGTTTGATGGATCTTTGAAAGTAATCCATGGGTGTCCTGTCTCATAAAGCATAGCGAGCATTTTCTTCCACAAATCCCCTGCCTTCATGCGCTTGAAAAGTTTTATCTTTCCTTCATCCGCAAGTTTTTCGTAGCGTGCATATGCTTCTTCAAATTTCTTACCGTAGATATGGTGGAGATCAGGTGTTTCATCAGGAGAAAAGAGTGTCCATGAACCATCTTCACGCACACGCTTCATAAAGAGGTCTGGAATCCAATTAGCGGTGTTCATGTCGTGAGTACGACGCCTTTCATCTCCGGTGTTTTTACGAAGCTCCAAGAAATCCTCAATATCGTAGTGCCATGTTTCAAGGTACACCGCAGTTGCTCCACGGCGTCTACCAGAGCGGTTTATAGCCACCGTAACATCGTTAGCAATCTTCAAAAATGGTACGACACCCTGCGAAGTAATGCCTGCCTTCTTTATATATGCACCTGTCGCACGAAGGTTTGTCCAGTCAGTACCAATGCCCCCTGCCCACTTGGACATTTGTGCATTGTCACCGTACACCTTAAATATCTGGTCCAAATCGTCATCAACGGTGTTCAAGTAACAAGAAGAAAGTTGTGCTCGTGGCATGCCTGAGTGGAACAATGTTGGTGTAGAAGGAACAAAACGGAGAGTTGAAAGCATTTCATAAAAACGAATTGCCCATGCCTCACGATTTTCTTTCTCATTCAGAGCCACCCCCATTGCAACGCGCATGTAGAGCATTTGCGGAGTTTCAAGTGGCTGTTTGTTTTCTCTACTATGAATAAGATATCGGTCAGACAATGTTGCAACACCAATGTACTTCAGTAAGCGATCGCGCTCAGGTCGAAGTGCTGCTGCAATTTTTGAAAGATCAAATGAAAGTATTCTTTCATCGAGTTGTTTTAATTCAACTGCTGTCTTCACATTTTTTACAAATGCTGAACGATAGATGCTATCGAAATCGCCTGACACTATTGAGATGGCGTCAGTGTGAAGCACTTCATTGTAGAGAGAATTCAACATGAGCTGAGCTCCGAGTTGGTTGTATGCAGGATCTCGTTCAATCATTGAACGCGCAACCATGATAAGTGTGCGTTCAATTTCTTTTGTTGAAATGCCGTCATACACTTCACGCTGTACCTGAGAAATAAAACCGTCGATATCAACACCTCGTGCATTTTCTGGCAATACACTGAACTCGATAGTTTTTCTAATTTTATCGATTGAAAATATTTCGCGCTCACCATTTCGCTTGAGAATCAAAAGTCCTCGCTCTTCAATTTTCTTTACAACTTCTTCTTGTTTTTCTTCACGAATCTTTGCGTGTTCGTAACGGTAAATTATGTACGCCTTTGCAACATCAAAATACGAGCGCTCCATCAGTGAATGCTCAACAAGGTCTTGAATTTCCTCAACCGAAGGAATGGAGGCTGTGCCTGCATAGCGAAGTCTGACCGCACTCGCCACCGCCTCGCCTATTGCCTGTGACTCATCAGCATGAGTATCTTGAAGAACTTCAAAAAATGCTTTGGAAACTGCAGAAACAATTTTTCCCTGATTAAAATCAACGATGGTGCCGTTTCGTTTCTTTGTTTTCTGAGTGCTAGTCATGGTCGAGAGATGGTGCCCGTCCGAAAACGGAATAATTTAATAATTTTCTACGATTTTGCAAGAAATATTTTTCGCAAGAATCGGTAAATCAAAATGTAAGTCGGATGTACAGATTACAACAGGAATGACGGGAGGTATAGAGCATTCTACATGTCTGTGGACATTGGAGTCTCAAAAAAATCGTGTGGATATCAATTAAAAAATCAAAAAGAAACAAAGACTGTCTCTGTCAAACTTTTTGGTGGGGCGTCGTCCCAAAAGTACCCATAAGAGCCGTTTTGTGGGACAGACAAAAGTATCGATTTGCGTTGAAAGAAAACTAGCTAAACCTCAAAAACAAAATACAACACAAAACTCAACGAGATTCCATTCCTTGACCATATCCCCCAGCATCTGCCCTTACATTTAACAGGAGGCGTTCATAAAACGCTGCTTGGGCTTCCACTATATGCTCGTCATTACCCTGCCATACACGAAGAACTGGCTCTTGAAGCGCACGAGAAAAACAAAATGCAACAGGCCAGTGGAACGGCTCCAAGCGAGCAATCGCATTTAAATCTGCAGTTGCCATCTCAGGGGTTTCTCCATCAGAAAAAAATAAAATTCCTCCGATGGATTCTGGAATGGAGTTGGAAAGTGCGCGCATTGTTCTTTCAGCAACTTCCTTAGGCTCTGCAGGTAATGGATTTTCACTCCCAGAGGATGTCATACTCACCTCAACGACTAACCCTTTATAATCGACGCCACAGTGAGCTAACGAATCAGACAAAGCAGTAAGTCTTTCAGCAAGTGCACTTTCAGCTTGTTCGGCAGTATGCGGGCCTACCTGTACTAACTCTAGTCCAAGAATTGGAACAATATCTTTTTCTTGACACACTACGGCGAAATCGGCGAGACCTCGCAGACGTGCATGAAACTCTTCAGTGATTGGAGTACCGGTAACTTCAACACGCACAGTTTTTTTCGCACACCCAATTGCAAGTGATTTATATTCTTGTAAGCGTGCTGATATATTTTCAGAAATATTTTCGTCAATATGCACACCCACAAGAATATTTTTAGAAGAAATAAGATCTGAAAATGGAATTCCAGCACGTGAACTTTGTTTGATCCTTTCTTCAGACACAATAACCGCAGAGAGCAGTTTTTCTATTCCCGGCGTTCGAAACAAAAGCTCAAAATATTTTTGGCGCGAGTCCTCTGTGTTTGGAATATTAAGAATAGAAAAATATTTTTGGAGTGTGGGCGCGTCTTGATCTACCGCAAGTACACCTTTACCGTCTTGCATGAGTGTACGAACGGTGTCGTGAATATTCATCCCGTTAGAAATAGGGCGCGAACGCCTTTGCGTCAGCTCCTACTTGAGTTATTTTTGTAATATTCGACCGTGCCATAGTTACACCCATCAATATGCGTCCGCGATTTCTAACGGGATTCATATAAACACTATAGCAAGCGTAGATAATAAAAAAACTGCCATGAGCAGTTTATTCTTTATCTATCGTCCCCATCGGGGCTTGTGTTTTTTATTTTCCTAAAACGACCCTACGGTTACCGAAATTGAGATGGTTTCGGACACTGGTGCAACCAAGCGACGATAGGATTTTTAGAGAATTCTTGGTTACAACGAGGACACCTACTGAATTCAGGATTTTTATAGCCTTCTGCCATATATATCTGAGTAAAACTCAAAGCAATTATATTTAATAATTCGACCTATACCACTAGAAACCCCGTGAGGTTAAAGGTGGCATCATTAGACGACCACAGTGCAGGGAGAACTGGAAGCTCTCGGGGCAATATCGCCGTTAGGGGCAATACTACGCCACTTAGACAATAAGTCAACACCCTACTCCACTTCAAAGCGGTGCAGCAAGCTCGATTTAAACTCTTCCGGGCGGTGAGAATCTATAAATGAAAATTGAATTCCTATTTTCTCAAGCTCTTCAGCAATCGCGCTCTGATCATGCCCCAAAAACACCATGTCTGGCATATACATTGTCAGTGCACTCCATTCTCCTTGTATAGAGTCGCCGGGAACTACTTTGAGGGAAGGATTAAAGGAAAGAAGTGCTTGCATACGCTCATTAAAAGAATGCTTGGGTATTCTGCCTTTTAGGGCGAGAGAGGCATCATCTATAGCAACAACTACAATGAGGCTTTCGCATTTATCGGATGCCGATTTCAAAAAAAACCGATGTCCTTCATGAAGCCCATCAAAGACACCGAATACAATTCCCCGCTTAATGAGGTTCATGGAGAATATCGAGAATGATGGGCAACTTTTGATATGCATCACCTCCAGTACCGAGACTAAAATGAGATGCACCTGGGACAACAATGAGCTCACCCCCTAATTCTTTTGAAAGACTTGTTGCTCCTTCGAGAGGACAAAAAGGGTCGTTGTCGGAATGAAGAAAAACAAAACGCTTTGCCGAGGCGCGTATTTTTGCAAAATCAAATGGTTTGCTGAAAAGCTCTTTCAAACTATCCCAACCTAAATCATTTTTGAATGCACCCACAAAAACTGCCGTATCAATAACGGTACCTTCAGGTAATGCTTGCAGAAGTCCTAAAATTGCTACCGCGCCTGACGAGTGACCGACAATGACAGATTCATTATCAAATTTCCAATCAGAAGAAAAAATAAAATTCTGATACCTCTGCATATTGGGAGCGTCGGCTTGTGGTAAATCAGGTACCCAGACCTTCCAACCTATCCTCTCAAGTTCTACCTGTAACCATGGGAACCAATTCCCTTCTGAGGAATCATTCGTGCCATGGAGTACCAGTGCATTTTTCATGCCAGTGAAACTGATTTTATTTTTGTGAATCACGCTCTTGCACCAAGCATGCAATACACACAATTTGATCGACGCGAGTTTTAATATAGCGAACACCGCAGGTACATACTAAAATTGCACTTTTTGTAAGCTTTGGAGCGTACGGTGGCTTTATACGGACTGGCTTTGCTGGTTGTTTTTTCATACCAATACTGACCGGAGACACTACTCTTGTCAGTATATACCAAAACAACGAAACATGGTTATTACGAGAAAAAGCGGTGTGCAAGTCGATCCATCATGGTAGGAATCATTCCTAAAATCATTGCTGGTACAAAAAGGAAAAACGCAGCATGAATTGAAAGAAAGGACACAAGAACAGCAATCGACACCCAGAGAATAATGAAAATGAAACGAAAAGAAATAACCTTAACGACACGCTCGCTCAAATTTGGTGCAACGAGACGGCGGTTATGTGTAGCGTACGCCCAGTGCATGTAGAGGAGCGCGCCACAGATGAGTAAGTTAAGACCGTATATAAGTACCGCGAGCGTGGAGTCATAATACAAACCTAGCGTATGTGTTGAGAACGGTATGAATACCACAAACATCAAGAAGAAAATATTTATCCAAAGAAAAAGACGATCAGTGCGTTCTATAAAGTGATATTGATTTTGCTGACTCACCCACATAACGCCAAGTACAACAAAACTCATTACGTACGCAATAAAACTAAATGAAAGATCCGAGAGTACGCTCACTAAGGTATTCTCGCGCCCAAGTTCTGGAAGAAGAAAATTTAGCACTAACATAGTCATCGCGAACGCAAAAATGTTGTCACCTAGAGACTGAATACGCGCAGTCGTCAACGCGCCACTTTTTTCAAGCTCAGCATCTGCGTGTTCTTCAATAGAAAAGTTCATACTGCACAGGGTATCAGAGATTTAGGAGGCAATACTCTCGCACCGAATACGCCAAATAGACCAGCCTATTCTTTGGTAGTGATAGTTTTTTTCACTCGTGCACGCATAAACAGCACATAAATAAGAGCGATATAGACGAGCATAATACTTAAGCGGACAAGACTGAATTCCTGTTCAATACCTATAAGACTTCGAATCAAATGCCCTCCTATGCTTTCTGTGTCTGGGAGGAAAAAGAGATTAATGGGCGCTATGTTAGATAGATGTATGTTGAAATAGTTTTCAAAAAGCTTAGTAATGCCGTTTTGTGTCAACGACGCACCTAAGAGAATAACCATGTATTCCGTTACCTTAAATATTTTCCTTGTAGGAAAGCGTGTATAGGCGAAAAAGGTAGAAATGCCGAGTGCACTTGCCCCTGCAAGACCAATCAAGAGCCCCAAGAAATTTTGAATGAACGTCGTCAAGAGCGCAATACTTGCAGTGAAAAGTGCAATCTCAAACCCTTCGCGTATAACAAGAAAGACGATAGTAAAAAATAATGAGATATCAAAAGCATTTTCCTTGAAACGCGCCTCTGCTTTACTCATCATGCCTTTGCGACCCGCACTCATAACGGTGTGGAGAGAAAAGATGACATAGACTAGGAAAAGCCCTGAAAAAACCATTACATAACCCTCCAACAACTCAACGGTCCTTTCAGTGAGAAAGTTACCTAACTGACCGCTAAAGAAATATGTTCCTCCGACTAATACGAGCGACAGAAGTATTCCCAAAGCAGCCGCTAGCGCAATTTCTACCTCCCTCTTGAGACCAAGAGTTTTAGACACACCCAAAAAGACACCAACAATAAGAAAAGCTTCAAAAAATTCTCTGAACGCAATGACGGCTGTAGGTAACATGAGTATTTCTTTAATTTAAAAGTTGGGCTGTAGATAATAGCACGGGGCACAGAATGGCGTACTGTGAATTGATGTTATGTACCTGAAAGCACCGCTCCGCAATCAGGGCAGAGTGTATTTCTTGGAAACACTTTCTTTTTTTGCTCACAATTACTGCACCACTTCCTTACCTTATCTTTTGAACCTTCCTGTCCATTACCTCGATGCTTACCTCCAACCTTAAAACGGTTCCTATTTCCTTCTTGACTCATATGTTTAATGGAATATACGCTAAGCTTGTATACCTTACAAATAGCGAAGATGGCGGGAACGACTACATAAAAACCTCTCAAGGTGAGAGGTTTTTATGTTAATTAAAGGAATCAAACTTTCCCTGAAGGCGTTTATCCTTTAATAAAAGTAATGTTTGATGGAGGAACAAACTGTGCTTTGTCAGTGAGCCAAGGGTGACAATCCCAGTCAACCGAGGATTCATCAGTTATAGCAATACCGGCTCCCGAGGGCTGACGAGGAACAAACGGACTCGCGGTAGTGATTGCGGTCTTAGTTCCCGTTGTCTGACCCGAAACCCATGTGTATGCCGAAGTGCCGTCACGAATTATATGAAGCTCTGTTACTACCCCACTCGCACTCTCTGCACGAAAATCTGTTCGTGTCTTTCCCGCAGATGCGTACACTGTTCCTGCAGTTTTTCCATTATCAGTTGCAAGTGCATTAAGTGTGCAGGTGTAATTTCCACCCTGAGTAAATGCAGTCTTGAGCGTACCTGTTCCCTTTGTAGGTGTTGCGGTAGTACCCGGATTTGTAGCACCATTTGCGTCGGGAGTACCTGTAGTTACATCTGTTCCTGTCGTTGAGATGAGTGTGGAATTTTTAGAAACCAAATACCAAGTGCCAAACGCAAGAATGGCGATAACAACAACTGCGATGAGTATATTTTTCTTAGTCATAATTTTATTATAAATATATAAATAGTAATAAAGGACACATATATATCTCGAGTTATCGCATAATTACAATTACTCGTGAGCCTTTTAAAACCGCTCTCAAAGTATGACGGTGCAGATGTGTTTTTATTACACACACCTACCCCTCCGTTCATTCTAAACTAAAAAACTACTGGTACTGAATAAACAATGGTTGAGGAGTGAGTGAGAGTATTTCAGCTGGTGTGAGCAAACGAGTAGAGGGAGGCTTTAAGTCATTCTTATAAAAAAGTTTAAATCCAGTAAATTGTACTGGTTCTGAGGCCACAACAGTATTGTACGTATTGATTTTCTTTGCACCAAAACCCCATCCGTCCATATCCATAATTATCTGCACCTCAGGTGTTGGTTTAATCTGCTTATAGTTGGTAACCATGTTCTCAGTGAAGCGATGCACAACGAGAACCTTCGGCGGAAGGTTATTATCTTTGACGAGTTTTGAGAGATAGTTCACTGCATAATTAATATCGGACGCATCAAACGAACCTATGACTCTACCGGGGCGCACTCCGTTATGCATAGCAAACTCTGGATCAATTCCAAGGTGCACTTGTGGCATCTTGAAATACTTTTCATACATAGGGAGCTCTGTGGGGAGGTTGCTCAAGCCAACTTGTACATCAAGAATAACTATTCCATTCACCTCTTTTGCAAGCTCAATTGCACGATCAACTTGGGTATCCGGCATACGAAGTCGATATTTTCCATCCTTACCAGCACTTCCTTGTGCCGTTATAAGAATGTAGTTGATGGCAGGAATGGCAGGAGTGCTTGGATCAGCTGCATTCCATACGGCAACTTCTGCTTTCAATTTTCTAACCATTTCAGGAGCTGGATACTCACCAAGTACTCCCATACCTTTTGAATAAAAATTTCCGTAGTAGGCGACAATGCGTTTAAAGGGCAATATCGCCCCAGCGTTTGGATACACAGTCTTTGCTGGCCACATGAGTGGACTGGAGGAGGCTGTACGCTTTGCTAAAGTCGTACTTGCATAGTTAGCATTTTTTACGAGCCGTGTATCGTAGGCAAGCTTGTCTAATTTTTCTGGTGCCCGGGGCGCAGGTGTCTTCACACTCACCTCAGCCTCTGCGACAGAATATGTTGTTTCAAAAATATTTATATGACCCACAAGATACAAAAGTAGAAGAGATCCTACGCATATACCCACAGTAGCTCCAAGTGATACCTTCTTTTTTGTCATAAACTCTTGGTGAGATTTCTTGTCCATACTGGTCTCTATGTCCTACTATAGCGCACAATGAAAAATGCCCGTATAAAAGACTTCATTTTCAAATAAAGGTTTTCTTCCAGAAACCAACAGATGCTATGAGGGCCTGATACTTTCCTATACGCGTGCGGTGAATTGAATATGCCATACCCAGAGTGCCGAGATGCTCTGCAATTATAGGAGCGAGTGAACGAATATAGGTACCCGAGGAGACCACCGCTTTGAACTTTAGAATTGTATATTTCTGATCTCTCTGAGGAGAAAGTGCCTCCCATTGCCTAATAATTTCAGCCTTTCTAAAATCAGCGCCAATTTTCCCCGAATCTACAGGGGCTCGTAAAAGGTGTATTTTCCCAAGCACCTGCTCTATAAGCTCCTTATGTGTAAGTGTTTTTTTAACTAGATACTCCATTGTGTATACATGTGTCTTAATTGTAGGAATTTCTATAGAATCAAGAGTACCTTCAAGTGCGTACTGAAACAGCGGTTTGCCAGCTACAGTTTTTGAAGAGAACGGCGGGTATGGAAGCGTATGCCAACCTATAAGCGAGGAAACGATCTTTTGTAGGTCATTTTCTGAGTGCTCCTTAATTAATCTAGACTCACCCATACTTGGTATCCCAAGCACATCCCCAGTGTCACTTGTTACACCAAGTAAGATTTCAAACTCATATTCTTTATCAAGTCCATCGTATTTTTCTCGATACTTGCATTCGCCTCCTATAAGAATGAGCAACTTTCCGCTCGCCATAGGGTCCAGTCGTCCAGCGTAGGTAAGAGGAATGTCTTGAAGTGTAGGATCGGTCTGGCGAAATGCTTCAAGTGCCTGTAGAGGTGTTTCCCCAACCTTCTTCTCAATGACTACATACTTCATCGGATGCATCAAAAGTTCAAATCAGAGGCGACATCGGCATCAATTTCTGTAAGATTGCTTTGACGAATCTTGCCATAGAAACGCACAGAATCTCCAACAACAAAACGGCTCAGAGATGTTGCTTTTCTTGTTTTATTAAACAGCAATGTCTTTTCTGTTAGAAACACTGTATATGGTGTATTCCCCACTACAACAGTGAGGCTCGCTGGTAGAGTTGTTCCTGAAATTTCCTTCAGTGTGCCACTAAAATTTCGCGGATTAAATACTGTTTTATCTTGGTAGAATTCAGTACTCGTTGCACTGAGAATATTTGTCTTATAATCATACACACCAGACGCACTAAGCACTTTATCTCCAACAACTACTTCTCCGAGGGGAACGGTACGCACACCCTTCTTAAGGATAGTAGAACTTGAAATTGCAATTGTTGTGGATCCGAATGTAGTATTTTTAAGAACAAATGAATTTCCATTACCGTTAACACTACGCACAGTCCCTAAAAGATTTTTTGGCTCAGATTGAAGCGATAAATCTTTTACTTTCTTTGCAGTAACAACCACTTCGTCAGCCCCAACCGCCAAGACACCTTCAACATTCAACAAATCACCTTCTTTAATTTCGCTAAGTAACGCATTACCTCCATATTTTTTTGTCAGCACTGTACCTTTATCGGTAAACACGGTAACGCGAACAAATGTTTGCCCCCACCTAGCACGGGTGTATATCACTGTTCCCGATCTCTGAATAACAAAAAGATTTTTTGCTGAAAAAACAGAGTCAGTATTTAGATGTAGTTCGGAATAATCATTAGCGGCGTATGTGAATACAGGAGCAAGAAAGAACGGGAGTATAAAAATAGCAACTGCCAGAGCAATATTTCTTTTGTGTATCATATACACACTTTAAACCACAAAATCAATCCTTATTCAAATTCAGCTAGAGAGCAGGTGGATTCAACAGACACGATTTCAGCTCGGCAGTTTGTGTCCACCCACACGCACCACTTGTTTGCCTCTGGCAGGTCGCTTTTTGATAGCATGCGTACTCGGCGCGATATTCACAAGAAGACACTACGTCGGGCTGGTCACTGCATATTTGACTAGAACATCCTCCAATAAAACATCCTGCGACCGTGCGCTTTGCGACAGTGAAAATAAACTGATACTCATTTGGGGCTATAGAAACATCCCGTGCCGGATAAGGCGTTGTTGCAGTAAGTGTAATGACTTCTGCCTCGGTTGTGATTGATTTTCCTAAACCTATTACAGGAGTACTTGTTCCCAATCCTGAGACTATCTCAACTTTCACACGCACTGTCCCCGCTTGAATACACTGCACACCTGTCGGACACCGACTATCTTCTTCGAGTGAAATAACTCGTATACTCAGATCTTTAAAAAGTACCTGCTCGTCTAATTTCAGTGTTACCGCACCATAGGCATGAAATTGCGCGCTATCGTCCGGCATAGAGGTATCGATGGGTACTTCTGCAATGGGAAGAGTTCTTTGCCCGCCATACCACACAAGCCCTGCAAAGATGCCGACCGCCACGATCGCTATACCAAGCAATATAATGAGTCTTTTATCCATACTGACTAAATATTATTGTACCTTAAAACGAGACGCACTCTCTCCAAGACGCATAACGAACTCTTTTGTTACTCTCTGTAGACTAAACACGAATGATCGGACTGAATCAATGAAAGAAACTTTTGTGTCTTTAAATAGCCCAAGAAGCTCGACAGCACTCTCCGTGCTCGACACAGACACAACGAGCGTGGGAAGTGGTAAAGAACTTGAAGCAACTTGGGAGAGTACTTTCTCTAATACCGGTGGAAGTGCTGATGTAGTAGTAGAGATAAATGTCTCAGAAGAGGTTTGTACTGATGCTGGTGAAGAAACAGGTATAACGGGGATGAACTGTGGAGACGTAACTGATGTTTTGGTTTTCACCGCAGGTTTTTTGGTCACCTCAACTAATTCACAGCACGCTGGTGTACTGCTAACTAACGGCATCGGCGTCGTCATAATTTCCACAACGAAAGTAACATGCTCACCTCGGTATTCTCCTTCAGCGACCCCTACCCCTATCTCAGTGTATTGCGGTAACAAAAGATTTGCACGATGCGCGGGCGAATTAAGCCATGCAGTATGCACATCATCTGCAGTACTCTCATAGGTTAAATCAAGATTTTCTCCTGCATTTAAATATTTATAACCAACCGTATCCAAAAAATAAAGTGGAGTGTGACCTTCAGGTGTTGTGTGCGAATAATACTGACGCGCGAGCATGTCGTCAGCTTTCATCTGTGCCGCTTTAGTGAGAAGTGGATTTTCAACAAGAAGGGATGAACCATTTTTCACTCGATCAGTATTAGTCAGCGCTATGATAACGCTTGGCAAAACCGACGCCAGAGAAGTTGCTTGTTCGTTTATGGCAGGCTCAATAATAGAAGTGTTACGAAACACAAAAAATATACCTACCAATACAATCGCCAGAACACAAAAAATAGAGAGGATTGTTTTTATCTTTATCATATATTTTTTATGGATGCTTTCTTTTCTTTTTTCGAAGAATCAATACTGTCATAAGTGAGTTTGTGGCAATCATCACAATAGAGTGTAAGGTTGTCGCAATATTATATGCCTGCAAAGAAAAGAGTGCGAGGGTGTGTCGTACTACATTCATTCCAAAAAGAATGGGAGTTTCTGTCTTTGGTTCTAGCCATGTTTTTCTGATAGTTGGGATAAAAGCAGTGACATCTATTAAGACTGCAATAATTACTGAAGCTGTTGGGTCTTTTGTCAGCAACCATGGAATAAGACCTACCAGCGCAAGACATAAGAAGAAAGTATCTGTTTTTGTAATTCCCTTAAATCCGTATTTTAGTGAAAAAAGGAAAATGATAAGTGTAAAAATTTCAGACGCGGCGGTAGGTAATGCCCCAACACCTGCACCCTTACTCAGTTGTCCAAAAAGAATAATTCCAGAAACAATACTCCAGACAAACCATGTATACGCATGAGGCTTTACACGCCCCTTCAAAATGTCCATGAGGTAGGGAACGTTCCCTGCAATCGCTAACAATGCAGCAATAATTGCTATAGTTTCTTTCACAAAACCAGTATACCGAACTTAATCCTCAGCAGTTGTTTCCTGCGATGTATCCAGTAGTCCAACATAACTGCAAACTATATCCACCAGATGGTCTATTGATATTTAACACATCGCCCACAAGGTATACCTGTGGCACTAAGCGTGACTGCATTGTTTTAAAATTCACCTCACTGAGCGTTACACCTCCCGATGAGACAACTGCTTTATTTTTTCCTAGAAGCTTAGAAACATGAAGAGGGACCGCTTTTAAAATAGCAACGAGTGCCGTGCGCTCTGTCGAGCGCACGGAGTGGTTGAATGTTTCACCATTCACCTGTGCAAGCTCTAAAATAGGAGCAACGAGCAACGGAGGTAAAAAAGACGAAAGAGAATTTTTTATTTTTTTATTACTCTCAGTCGTTAACACTGTTTGTAGTTTTTCTCGCAATAGACCGTGATCAAACATCGGGAACATATCAAGCATAATAGTTACCTCATTCTTCTTTGATGTTTCCACTGCTTCATCTTCTTTCAAATACTCATCTCCTTCGGAAGAAGTTAAAAGCTCGCCAACTTCCCTACTCATATTCAAAACCGTTGGACCGCTAATGCCAACGTGCGTAAAAAGTAATTTTCCTTTGTACACTTGTTGCTTTATGTCATTTTTAAAGGTCGTGAGCTTAATATCTTTAAGCACTACACCGGCAACGCTATGTATCCAGCTATCTTTCAAGGCAATAGGCACCAGCGCTGCATCATTTTTTATTACTTCGTGACCAAGCGACTCCAACCAAGTAAATCCTTCACCGGTGGAACCTGTTTCTGGATGCGATGTTCCACCAGTCGCAACCACACATGAACGAGCAGAAATAGTAGACCCGTCGGTGAGCGTAATAATTACTCTGTGTAAAAATTTATTGAAAGTAATACCAGATACATTTGCTTTTGTTTGCACCTTCACTCGTCCCACCTTCATATATTCAATAAGCACATTCCACACTGATTCTGCTTTATTTGAAACAGGAAACATTCTTCCTTCTGGCTCCTCTTTCATAGCCATCCCTTTCTCGTTAAAAAAACTGAAAGCCTCCGTTACACCAAATTGAGTAAAAGCAGAAAAAAGAAACTTGTCACTCTTCGTATACTTCGCAAGCATCGTGCGAACATCAGGTTTGTTGTTCGTCACATTACACCTGCCACCGCCTGTAATAAGTAACTTCTTTCCGACTTTAGAATTTTTTTCAAGCAACAAAACACGCTTCCTTCTCTCACCAGCCCTGCCAGCTGCCATCATGCCTGCAGGGCCACCACCAATGACCACCACATCCCATACAATTTCTTTTGCGGTAGGCGCTACATCTTTCGCCCCATGCACTACCACCGACTTTTTTACT
The DNA here is from genome assembly GCA_004322365.1 of Patescibacteria group bacterium. GTDB lineage: Bacteria > Patescibacteriota > Minisyncoccia > Phycocordibacterales > Phycocordibacteraceae > Phycocordibacter. Next base: position 5,067 of record SCTS01000003.1, on the reverse strand, counting down.
TTTGTTTTCATTCTAGCTTTTTGCAAAATACTAGAATAGATTCAGCACGAGGAGTGAGTTTGTGTCTCACATTAGGACCGTCACTCCGCTTCATCACTAGTCCAGCAACAGCGAGTTTGCGAATATGATCTGATACATTCATATATCCTATCTGTAGCTTTTCAGCTATTTCTCCAACAGAAAGCTCTGGCTCACTTTTGAGCAAGTCCATAACCTGAAGTCGATTATGGTTAGCATATCCTTTGACTATCCGCTCTAATTTTCGATAGTTCACTTTCATACACGTTAGTATATACAATCATTCATACGTATTCTAGTATTTTGCAAAAAGCTAGAATAGATGTGAGTTGGAAAAATGTGAAAAATAATACGAAGACATCAACTATTTAGATCCAAAATTTCGTCAATGCGGATTTGTGCAACAAAGTCTGGCACGTGAGAAACAAGAATCATCGGTCCTTCATACGCGCTCAGTGCTTCCGCAATGAGGGGTAAGTGACGGAAGTTAATGTGGTTGGTTGGTTCGTCCAAAATCAGCAGTCCCGGTTTTAACAATACCAAACGAGCAAAAGCCACTAATCCCTTTTGTCCTTCAGAAAGCGTACCTATCTTGGAATGAAAAATTTCACCGCTGAGTAAAAACCCTGCAGCGACTTTTCGAACATCTTCCTCAATGCGAATACTCAATACTGATGCAAGCTCTTCATAGACAGTGCTGTCAAAATCAAGGTTCGAAAAATCCTGACGGTAATACCCTATGCGTACCCCTGGCATAATATCGGCACCCTTTGCTGTTCCATCGGCAAGCGACTGTAAAAGAGTACTTTTACCAATACCATTTGGACCAGCGAGCAGGAGGTGTTCATTCTTTCGGAGTACCACCTTCACTTTGCGCTCCGTTGGTTTGTGCTTCTTCACCACCGTGAGCGAAGAAATAGTCACGATCTCGCCAATAAGCCCTTGCTGAAATGGAATTCTAAACGAACGAATAGCCTTATCTTCTTTCCGCACCTCAACTTTGGCTTCTTCAAGCTCGTCAGCCTTTGCGCGCATGCGTTTTGCAACCATACGCATTTGCCCACCTTTGTTAGCAAAAAAGTTTGCTTTGTCTTTATTCTCTTGTATTTCTTTAGCCAATTGAGCATTCTTACGGTTTTCCTTTTCTATACGAACAGAAATTTCTGCAACCACATCAGAGTAGTTACCCACATACTGCTCAATGGTGTGTGTATGAATATCCAAATACAAAACCCCTTGTGTGAAAGCATTTAAAAATTCTGCATCGTGAGAAATAACAATCACCGTCTTCTTGTATTCAATAAGGAACTTCGTGAGATGCGCAATTCCCTCTTTGTCGAGATTGTTTGTTGGTTCATCCAAAAGCAATAGATCGGGATTTTGAATAAGTGCTGACGCCAAAAGAAGTCGTGCCTGCTGACCACCTGAAAATGTTCGTATTACTTTTTCATAGGGAGCCACTAAGTTCACCACTTCTAAAACTGCATCAATGCGAGGATCAATGTCATACACCTTGTGAGGAAAAACCTTTTGAAAAAATTCACGCACCGTAAGGTCCATTTGATCTCGCGGAATAACTTGCCTACCAAGCGCAATAGTGAGCCCATGCTGAAAATGAATCTGACCGTCTTCAGGTTCGTGGCTTTTAGTAATCAAACCAAAAATAGTACTTTTGCCTGCACCATTTTGACCCATGAGGGTTATCTTTGTTCCTTTGCGTATAGAAAAATCCACCTCACGCAAAATGGGCTTGCGAATAGTAAAGTCGTGTGAGACTTTTTCAAATCGAACTATTACTTCTCCACGAGCTGTTGCCATAATGTATATTTAAAAAACTTTTAGTGGGTGCTTGTTCTATACAAACAAACTACTAGGTTGAATCTATTTCTTTGCAGATCTTGTAGAAGTCTTCCGAAGTGATGGTTTTACCAACGCTTTCCCTGAAGACTTAACGGCTACACTCTCAGATGAAGTGCCGCCAAGTGCCGCAACCATTCGTGTCAGTGCATCCACCTTAGAGTGTAACAGCTCAACTTGGTTTTTCAGATCGCTTCCCTGCCTCTCACCACCATCAAAAGAATTAGATCGAAAAGATGGTCGTGCATTTGAAGGGGCGTGCGAAAACGAGCGAGGTGTATCTTCTCTCTTACTTGCAAAGCAATCTCTACAAAATACTGGCTTCTTTCCGTTAGGGCGAAATGGAACTTCACACATTTTTCCGCAATCCACACATGTTGCTTGATGCATTTCTAAAGGTGCCGAGAAGTCTCGCTTTGGGCCACCTCGAAAACTTCCACCGCCCTGAGGGGCGCCACGGCTAAAGCTAGGTTTTTTAAACCCGCCACCGCTTCTTCCGCCACCAAAACCACCTCCTTTTTTGAAATCTTTCATTGCGTTCAAATTATAACATTAATTTTTCAAAAAATCAAACAATTACTTACTGAAGCGGGCAAAAGAAAATACCGCCTTGAAGGCGGTATTTTCTTTCTCATAGTGAGTGGATTATGCGCGAGATACGTTCACTGCGCTTGGTCCCTTTTCACCTTGCTGAACCTCAAAGGAGACGACATCGCCTGCCTTAAGTTCATCAAAAGTGACACCAACGAGATCCTTTGAATGAAAGAAAAGATCCTTCGTCTCGCCTTCGCGTGAGATGAATCCGAATCCTCTATCCGTCAGGGTTTTTATTGTTCCTGTCATGTTTTTGTTTTATTTTTTTGTTTTTTGTTGAGAAATCCGACCTTGTTTCTTTAGTCCCTTAGACCCCTCTATTGTCCCAGACAATCCTACCCTTGTCTATAGGCAGTTCACTCACTAGTGTCCAGGCATTGCTTCAATAACACCATCAAATATTTCTTTATTTTCAGGACCAGTCACACGAAGCACTCCCCATGCACCTCGGTCAAGTCGCGAGAGCGCATGGTCAACCAGCATATAGTTTCCTGGGTAATCAACCTTAAACTCAACCATTGCAGCACCTCCAGCTGGAACAAGAGTGGTCTGTACACTCTTCGCGGGCGCACTTACTAAATCTCCTTCACGATACACACGATCAAAAATCTCTCCAATAACATGGAAGCTTGAGACGAGATTAACACCTCCGTTGCCAATATATATACGCACCGTTTCTCCAACCTCTGCATTCATATTTTCAGTGAGAGCGCCTGTGCGTCCATTGAAGACAATATATTGCGGCTTCCCATCGAGCATCGCTTGCGCATCAAAAAGCTGAAGCCCTTGACGCCCAAGTGTGCCTGCGCTATAGAACTCTCCCTGCATGACATACAATTCTTTATCGGCTTTTGGCAAACCTTCTTTTGGTTCAACGAGGATAAGTCCGTACATGCCGTGCGTCATATGATTCGCAACATTCGGAGAGGCGCAGTGGTAGACATAGAGTCCGGAGTTCAGTGCCTTGAACTTCAAGATCTTACTTTCACCCGGCTTGACGTTCGTAGCTACCGCGCCACCACCGGGACCAGTCACCGCATGCAGGTCGATTGAGTGATTATGCAAACTCGTCTCGTCGTTCTTCAGTGTGAGATTGACGGTATCTCCTTCGCGTACACGAAGAAACGGTCCAGGCACTGTGCCACCGAATGTCCAATAGTTAAATGTTACGCCGGGCGCCATTTCGGCAAGTACTTCTTTCGCGGTTATTTCTATATTCACATCGGCGGAAGTGGTGCGTTCAATCGGTGAAGGAATGTCACTCGGGTCACGTGCGATGTCGGATACCCGTTCAAATTGGTTAAAGTTTTTTAAAAAATCCGACACATTCGTAAACGGCAACACTGGTCCGCTTGCGGGCCCGTAGGTTTTGAGAAAGAAAGGATACTCAAAAGCGCGAGGTAAACCGTTCGGAACATAAAAAAAGATAGAAACTCCAAGAAATACCACCAAAAGAATAATTGTAAGCGGACGGGAATTGAGACGCCGTAAGACGAGGTAGAGAAAAATCGCCGCAAATACGTATGCTATGAAAAGACCAAACCCTTGTACTAAGTATTGCCAAACATACGAAAGTGGTTCAAACATAGAATTCTGTTTAATTATTTAAAAGGTATTTGGCAATCTTCAAAACAATGCGCACTCCGATTGAGTGTGTACACTCTCTCGCGCCCACGATCTTCACTCTCCACCGCATCAACCGAGCGAAGTATGTTCAAGTGGTGCGATATCGTCGGCTGACGCAACTGCATCTGGTCGGTAAGCTGTCCAACAGTCATACCTGTTTTGGTTTTCCCAAGTAAGCACACAAGGGTATATCGACTCTTATCTCCCACCACTTTAAAGCAGTCAGGGCAGAGTTCTTCTTCACCACTTTTTACCCATTCTGGGCGCGCGTATGTGAGAGCTACTTTACTCTTTGCTGTTTTTGTTTTTGAACTCTTTATCCCCAGTTGTTTTTTACCCATAGACCTCTATCTATATGTTAAATTCATAGACCCTTATCAATATATCATCTCCACTTATTATGTCATCACAACAATCCACATTACTGACGCACATTATTAAACGAAATGGGACACGGGTGCCTTTTTCCATTAAAAAAATTACAGTTGCCATAGAGAGAGCGATGCGAGCAGCGGGAGAATTTACTGACGGTATATGCGCGAATATTGCTGAAGAAGTAGAAAGAAGTCTGTATGCAAAAAAGTCCAGCGATACGAAGTTTGTACCAACAGTAGAGGGTGTGCAAGACGAAGTTGAAAAAATACTTATGGTACAAAACTTTCCTGCAACTGCGAAAGCGTACATTTTATATAGAGCTGAACGCACTCGCCTACGCGATACCCAAGGTGAAGTGCCTGAACATGTGAGGAAGCTTGCAGAAGAGAGTAAAAAATATTTCAAAAATAACCCGCTCGGAGAGTTTGTGTATCTTCGAACCTACGCGCGTTGGATTGAATCAGAAAACCGTCGCGAGACATGGATAGAAACCGTTGACCGTTATGTGGCGTTCATGAAAGAAAACCTCGGAGCAAAACTTGGGAACGAAGAATATGCAGAGGTGCGAGAGGCAATTCTTCGACAAGAAGTCATGCC
>SCTS01000001.1 GCA_004322365.1 Patescibacteria group bacterium | reverse complement strand
TGAATGAAAGTAATGAATTCTGAAGGTTACAGGTTTGAAAGTCAGGGATTTAAAGCCCACCCAGAAAGAGTTTCCGCCTCTAGAATGGAATCCATTCCCTTATTTGAGCGCGATAGTGAATTTGGAGTACAAACACTCTCAAGAAGAGTGGGCAGTCAAGAGAAAGGTGGATACACATCCTTTGGTGCTCGAAATGAAAAAAGGTTGGTTCGTAGTGGATTAGGAAAGACCGCTCAAGTGGCTACACTTGCTATTGTTGAATTATTGGCGAGTGCTACAGCCGTGGTGGCGGGTGGTGTTGTTGCTGCAGGTGGCTTACATTTCCCCTTCGCAGTATATACACTCCTTGCCATGGGTGCGCCGATACCATTTGGAGTAGTTCTACCAATAACTCTCAGTGTCATCGGTATAGGTTTGATTGTTGTAGGTGTGAAGCGTATCGGTGCTGCAACGAGGAGGGTTCGTTCTCTTTTTTAAATTCTTTTTCATAAACATAAACCTATCCCTTTAGTTAATTAAAAGGATAGGGTGCCACTTTTGCTTTATATGCTTGCAATGTAAGACTAATTTTTGACTTGCGTATCTGTTTGACGCATAATCTACTTCATGAGCGAAGAAGACGATATTGTTATTGAATCTGATGATGAAAGCTTAGAGGGCGAAGGCTCTATTGCTGAAAAACTTGCGGAAAAAAACAAAAAGTTACGCCTAGAGCTTGCAAACTCCAATAAAGAAAAGCAAGAATACTTGGACGGATGGCAGAGAGCTAAAGCTGATTATGTAAATATTCGTCGTCGTGCAGAAGATGAGCGCCAAGTATTGGTGCGAGATGCCTCTAAGTCTCTCATTGAAGCTCTATTGCCAGCGCTCGATAGTTTTGACCAAGCAATAGGTACTGCAGAAGGATCAGGGTCATGGGTAGAGGGTATAAAAAACACACACAGTCAGCTCATGAAAGCTCTCGAGGCGGAAGGTGTGAGCGCTTTCGATCCTTTAGGTGAAGTATTTGACCCAGTACAGCATGAACCCGTAGAGAGGGTTGCGGTAAAAAGTCAGTCGGAGGATAATGTTGTTACCAAAGTCTATCAAAAAGGGTACACCCTTCATGGTACGATTATCCGCCCAGCACGTATTGCGGTGGGACACTTCGAAGGATAGCGTTCAGAAGTTGACAAGCAAAGGTTTTTAGAAAAAAATATTAAAAAATTAATAACTTACCTACATACACTATGGGAAAAATACTCGGCATCGACCTCGGAACTACAAATTCAGCAATGGCTATTGTTGAGGGTGGCGAGCCACGCATCATTGAAAATGCGGAAGGAAATCGCACAACACCCTCAGTAGTGGCTATTTCAAAGGCTGGAGAGCGCCTCGTAGGGCTTGTTGCAAAGCGACAAGCGGTAACTAACCCCACAAACACTATATATGGCGTAAAGCGCTTCATGGGTCATAAACTGAGTGATGAAGCAGTTCAAAAGGACATCTCCACTGCCTCCTACAAAACAAAGGAAGCAACGGGCGGAGGTGTGTCCGTAGTACTCGGAGATAAAGAATACCGACCTGAAGAAATTTCAGCGATGATTCTACAGAAATTAAAAGCGGACGCTGAAGCAAAGCTTGGTGAAACTATTACTGAAGCAATCATCACTGTTCCTGCGTATTTCGACGACGCACAGCGACAAGCTACCAAAGACGCAGGTAAAATTGCAGGCTTAGATGTGAAGCGAATCATCAACGAACCAACTGCCGCTGCTCTTGCGTATGGCTTCAACAAAAGAAAGAACGAACAAATTATTGTCTACGATTTCGGAGGAGGAACATTCGATGTTTCAGTGCTTGAAGTTGGTGACGATGTTATTGAAGTAAAATCAACAGGGGGAGACTCACACATGGGTGGCCGTGACATTGATCAGAAAATTGTTCAATGGATTGCTGATTCGTATAAAAAAGAGAGCGGAATTGATATCACTAAGGACTCACTAGCACTTCAGCGCTTGGATGAAGCAGCAGAGAAAGCAAAGCACGAACTCTCCACCACCATGGAGACGGAAATTAACATACCATTCATTACTTCAGATGCGTCAGGTCCCAAGCATCTTCTTATGAAGATGAGTCGTGCAGCACTTGAAGAGTTAGCGCGAGAATATATCGACCGCTCAATCGAAATCACAAAGCAAGTTCTTGAATCAGCAAAGTTTAAGACTTCTGATATCGAAGAAATCATTCTTGTCGGAGGACAAACTCGTATGCCTGCTATTCAGGAGGCAGTAAAGAATGTTTTTGGTAAAGAACCAAACCGCAGCATTAACCCTGATGAAGTTGTTGCCCTCGGCGCTGCAATTCAGGCGGGCATTATGCAGGGCGATGTAAAGGATGTACTCCTTCTTGATGTTATTCCGCTTTCTCTCGGCATTGAAACAATGGGAGGCGTTGCTACAAAGCTTATTGAAAAAAACACAACCATCCCTGCAACGCGTTCTCAATCGTTCTCGACCGCAGCAGATAATCAAACATCAGTAGAAATCCATGTGGTTCAAGGAGAGAGAGCGATGGCAAACGATAATAAATCATTGGGCAGGTTTATTCTTGATGGTATTCCACCAGCTCCTCGAGGTCTCCCGCAGGTTGAAGTGTCGTTCGATGTGGATGCAAACGGAATTCTCAAAGTGACCGCAAAAGATAAGGCGACAAACAAAGAGCAATCTATCCGTATCGAAGCGCGCTCAGGACTCACTGATGCTGATATAGAGAAAATGAAGAAGGATGCTGACATGAATGCCGACACCGATAAAAAGTCAAAAGAGCTTGTTGAAACAAGAAATATCGCTGATCAAATGATTTACACTGCTGAAAAAGCTCTTCTTGAACACAGTACAAAAATCCCAGACGATGTGAAGCAGGGTGTTACTGGTGCTATAGCGAAAGTAAAAGAAATAAAAGAGACAGGTGACTTGGCTGGTATACAGACAGCGACGCAAGCACTCTCAACTGAAATGCAAAAAATTGGGCAGTATATGTCACAGCAGGGTGAGCAGAAGGCAGATAGCGGTACGCAGGGAGAGCAAACTCCACCAACCGATACTCCTCCTTCGGACACTTCTACTCAAGGACCGGTTACGGATGTGTAAAAAGAAGGTTCTAGGGACTAGCTTCTAGGTTTGAGGTTTCATTTCAGAGAAGCTAGCACCTAGCACCTAGAACCTGTAAGCTAGATGTTATGAGCAAAGACTACTACCAACTTCTCGGTGTCGACAAAAAAGCCTCGAAAGAGGATATAAAGAAGGCATTTCGTAAACTCGCACATCAACATCACCCTGATAAAAAGGGTGGCGATGAAGCCAAGTTTAAAGAGGTGAGTGAGGCCTACAGCATACTGTCTGACGACAAAAAGCGTGCAGAGTACGATTCGTACGGAAGAGTATTCTCGGGCGGTGGCGGGCCTCAAGGAGGCCAAGGAGGTGCTGGATTTGAAGGATTCGACTTCTCTCAGTTTCAAGGTGGTGCTGATTTTGATGTAGACCTCAATGATATTTTTGGAGGGTTTTCTGACATCTTTGGTGGCAGAGGCAGGCAAGCTCGTGGCAGAGATATATCGGTTGACCTTGAACTGTCATTTAAAGAATCAATTTTTGGACTTACGCGGAGAATGCTCATCACGAAAGACAGCACCTGCTCTAAGTGTGCAGGCTCTGGAGCTGAACCAGAAACTAAAACAAAAACCTGTCCAACGTGTAATGGTAAGGGGCAGGTAGTTGAATCTCGTCGTTCTCCTTTTGGTACTTTTTCAGTGTCTACAGCTTGTACAACCTGCAGCGGCAGACGCGTTGTTCCTGAAAAGCCTTGTACTACGTGCAAAGGTTCAGGTGTGCATCGTCGTCAAGAAGAAATTACTGTGGTCATACCAGCAGGGATTGATAACGGGCAAGTTATTCGTATGGCGTCATTAGGTGAAGCAATCTCTGGAGGAGCAACAGGAGATTTGTATGTAAAGGTGCATGTTCGCGCTGATGCAAAATTCAGAAAAGAAGGTTTCAATTTAATTACTGACCTTCCTGTTAAAGTTTCGGACGCGTTAATCGGTGCTGAATATCAGCTTGATACCCTCGATGGCACGGTTACCGTAACAGTGCCCCCACTACAATCAACAGATGAAATTCTTCGTATGAAAGGCAAAGGTGTGCCGACAGAAAGAGGTAAGCGAGGTGATTTACTTATTCGTGTTCGAGTTGAATTTCCACAAAAAATTTCAAAAGAAGCAAAAGAACTACTTCAAAAGCTAAAGAAAGAGGGAATTTGAGAACTTCGAGGTTCTAGGTGTCAGCTTCTAGCTTTTAGGTTTCGCATCTAGTCCCTAGTACCTAGCACCTGGAAGCTTGCTGCGGTGTGATATCATTTTTTTATGAACACACTTAATAGTTTGGACATAGGAACTCGCTTCCACGCAGCACTTAATTTTATTATTGGCTTTGGTCAGGACTTCCTCCCATTCATAATTCTTGCAGTGCTCGTTGCAGCGTTTGCATTTTTTCTTGGACGCAATCGTCTTATGCCACTCATTGCTGCAATCTACACGGCCGTTCCTTTATACCTTTTCTTCCCATTTCAAACCGCACTACTCCAAGACCATTACATCGCGATAGCGCTCTATCTTTTGTTTGTTTTTCTCTCATTCGTGGCTTTTTCTGGACTCTCATTCTTTATGGCTAGTGCCCCTCGATCATTTCTTCGGGTTGGCGCTATGTCTGTTCTTGTTGCAGGAACACTCCTTGCTATCGGTATTCACATTCTTCCTTTAGAGCAAATTTATACATTCAATAGCGCAACAAAAGCACTTTTTGCATCCAACCAGTCATTCTTTTGGTGGCTCTTAGCCCCTTTGGTTGGACTCTTCTTCCTAGAGCGTTAGTTTTTGCTAATGCCTGTTACTGCTCCACCACTTATGGTGACTTGAGAGCCTGAGAAGAATGGGGTAATTGAGTCGGTATCTGCCGTGCCATCGACAGTAAGGAAGGTTGAGTTTCCTGAGGTGCCTATAGGGTCTTCTGGGGTTGTATAGATACCAAATCCGTACGATATGCCCGTAATGTTTATATCTGCAGCATCGTTGATATCAAATTTTACGGTTCTGTTTGAACCCGAAGTAGTTATGTCACCCTTTATGGCAATATCTAAAGAATTACCTTTTTGTATGATTATTGGCTCTTCAAAAACAGATGTATAGAAGCGTTTGTTGTTAGTCGCCGGGTACGACACGCCGTTAACAATAGTAGCGATGTTGGTGAAATCAGAAGATCCCGCAGTGCCTGTTTGCTCCCACGTAATTGAATCTAAACGTATTGCTTCGTGTGAGTCAGCAGTAATTCGAACTCCTGAGAATATTATTCCAGTGTCATTAATAAATCGAGTGCGATCGCCTCGAGGATCATCAGATGAGAGTCTCGCTGTTACCGCCCCTATGAGAAGGCTGCTATTCATAGTATGGAATGTTCCCGTAATAGGGAGAGAGCCAGTAATAGGTGAGGTGGCCTCAATAGATACGATCTTCATCCCTGCAATTTCTCCTTCGTGTCCCGTAAGGTCGGCCGCCATATCGCCAGCGATGGTAATTGTTTTTGATTCTCCCTTAAGAATGGTAAATGGTTTTTTAAATGTAGCCTGATGGTTTGAATTAAAATAGGCGACACCTACAAACGAGCTGTCTTCATCTAATAATAAGTCCGCGTTAGCAAAATTTATATCCACGGAAGGACCAATGCGTTCGATAGTTATCCGAGACACCGTCACGTCTTCACTTCCTGCAGTCAATGTGACTCTTGTGAACGGCACATAGAGTGCGCCACTGAGCGCAAGACTGCCTATTGGTTGCTCTACTGCAGTGAGTGTGAGGGTATTTGATGGGACAGATGGAGCTGTTTGTGAAACCTGAGGCGTGACACCCGTACAAAGAGCATTCAACTTTGCACGAGTTGAAGCACCAACTACTCCTGTGCCTTTTGAAAGGCCGTTTGGAGTCAAGATATCAGAAGCGTATTTTTCTTGAAATGTAATGACCGCTTGTTTTGTGAGTTGTCCGAAGTGTGTAGTTTCCATTCCCACTGAGCCACTTTCAGAATTCGCAATAGTAGTCGCTGGGTCAGTATTCAAAAATTGCTGAAGCTTCAAAACATCATTTCCTATACTCCCAGCTTTAAGTGTTGTACTCCAACTAAACGGACACATGGGAACGGCTTCAGCTGATACAGCGATAGGGGAGATAAGAAAAAACAGAAGAAAAGAGGATGCTCCAACAGCAAGGAAAACAGGAACAATACCCACTATTTTCATGTGCTTATATTGTAGCCTTTCTGAATTGAGCCAACCATAGGGATGTGCATAAAAGTGAACCCGCTTTTAAAATACCACACAGATTGGTCGGTCATGTCCATGTAATCGAGGTATACTAAGGTGGACTTTCAAAAGCTAAACATTTTTTTCATTAAAGTCTCGTAAGAACAAATAGCATGCATTTTGGTGAACATGTGACAATAGATGGGTACGGTGGCGATCCAGATCTTTTGGATAGTGAAGTAGCGGTACGCTCTTCCCTGGAGGAGCTCTGCAATGTGCTTAAAATGCATATGATAATAACACCCGTCGTAGTTGAGGCTTCTGATAATGGAATAAAAGACCCCGGCGGATGGAGTGGGTTTGTCATGATTGCGGAGAGTCATATTAGTATCCACACATTTCCTAGGCGCCGATTTGTTTCTGCAGATGTCTACACCTGCCAAAACGGACTCAACCCTGAATTCATAAGTGATTTCTTTAAGAAAAAATTTCAACTTGAGGAAGTTGAAATGAATTTTATAAAGCGCGGAGAAAAGTATCCGGAACATAACCTGGTATAAAATTTTATGGATTGGTTTTTCATCGCCTTACTTGGACCTCTTTGCTGGAGCATTGTTCATCATTTGGATAAATTTCTTCTCAATAAACTAAAAAAGAATCACGGGATTGGGTCAGTGATGATTTTTTCTTGTCTTTTTCCTGTTGTACTACTCCCTATCTTTGCTCTAATTCGACCTGATGTGCTTTCGCTAAGCGTGGGAACAATATTTGCTCTCACTATAACTGGAGTTGTGGGTGCATTAGCTGCTTTATTTTATTTTCATGCCCTTGAAGACGAAGAGGCGTCGGTCATAGTCTCGATGTATCAACTTTTGCCAATCTTCGGTTATATCCTTGGTTTTTTGGTTCTTGGCGAAGAGGTTGGAATCACAAAAACGATTGGGTCGCTGGTGATCATTATGGGTGCAACCATATTATCTTTTGATTTTTTTGAAGAGGCACGGCCAAAATTTAAAACAAAAATGGTGCTTTTTATGATCGGTGCCAGTTTTTTTTATGCTTTGGGCGATGTTATTTTCAAACAAACGACCCTCGAAACTAGTGGGTATGTACCATCCATATTTTGGAGCTTTGTAGGATTTGTAATATTCGGTATTCTGTTATTTATTTTAGTGCCAAAATATCGAAAGGACTTTCTATTAGGACTAAAAACTCGGGGACGCACGCTCTTGGGGGTCAATATTGCCAATGAAGTGCTCCAAAGTACTGCCACTATGGCAACTTTCTACGCAATACTACTTGCGCCGATTGCGTTAGTGTTAACGCTTGACGCCTATCAACCAGCATTCGTATTTATAATTGGAATCTTGTTGACGCTCTATTTCCCAAAACTAGTAACCGAAAAAATAACCACAAATCATCTTCTTCAGAAAATTGTGGCCATCACTGCTGTTATTCTGGGAACAATACTTATCCACCTATAAGTAAAATAGCGAAGCGTCAGTGTGTTTCACTGAGCTGTAAAGGACCATGGATAAAGCTTCAAAGATTCTTTTTGCTAGTCTCGTTGTTTTTATTTGTATTTCTGTGATCGCAACCTATGTGCGAATTATGATCCATAAAGATTTCAGTACAGTAGACGATCTAGAGCATGTAAGCGCCGAACCTGTAACCACCATACCCATAGCTCAATAAATAACTGCATCATATGGAAAGTGTACTACTGTGCCCCTGGGAATCTGCCCAATACCTAATTTTTTCTTCAAATGTGCCTCCTCTGCTCTATTATTCGCATTTTGTGGCCATTATAGCCGCCTTTTTTGTTGCGCTGTATATATTCATAAGGAAGGAAAAAGATTTACCAACCCAACTCCTCGCCCTTCTTTTGATCAGTTTCGTTATTTGGGCGTTCTTTGATCTCATACTCTGGGCAGAAAATCGCCCTGAGTACGCCGCATTTTTTTGGTCACTCCAAGTGCTTATAGAGCCACTGATATACGCAATAGGTTTTTATTTCTTTTATGCTTTTTCTTATCGTGTCTTACCAGGGTTTAAAACAAATGTAGCAACATTCATTTTTCTAACACCCTTTATTTTTCTTGTTCCAACGGCACTCAATGTACATGGAGTTCTACTCTCTTCATGTGTAGCGGTAGAGGGCTCAATCGCAACCTACTATGCATATGCTCTTGAAACCCTTTGCGCTCTTGCGATCATTGTTCTTGCTATGCACATTATTAGAAAGACTCAAGATAAAAAAGAAAAAAACAAAACGCTCTTTTTTGCTCTGGGTGTTCTTAGTTTTCTTTTGATATTTACTTCAGGAAATATTATTGGAAGCATAACGGAAAATTGGGAAGTTGCTCAATATGGATTGTTTGGTATGCCGATTTTTATAGGGTTCCTAGCATACTTAGTTGTTCAGTATAAAATATTTAATGTAAAGGTTATTGGAGCACAGGCGTTGGTACTTGGACTTTGGCTCCTCATCGGTTCACTGCTTTTTGTGGTTAAATCAGATCTTTCACGAATAATCTCTTCAGTAACACTAGTATTTGCGGTTATTTTTGGTTTTATACTTGTACAGAGTGTCAAAAGAGAAGTAGAGCAACGAGAGCATATTGAAATACTTGCATCTGATTTGAAGGTCGCAAACGATAAACTCAAAGAGTTGGATAGACTTAAATCACAATTTCTTTCAATGGCTTCGCACGACCTCCGTGCTCCGCTCACTATTATTCGAAATTTTATCTCGCTTCTTCTTGATGGTTCATATGGGAAGCTCGCTCCGGCCGGACAGGAAGGGCTCCAGCAGGTGTTTGACCGAGCGACGGACATGGCAAAGTCAGTAGAAACATACCTCGATGTATCGCGTATTGAGCAGGGGAGGATGAAATACGATTTTGTTGATATCGAGCTTGTGCCTCTTATAAAAAACGCAGTGATGGCATTTACACCGAACGCTGAAAAGAAAGGCCTTAAACTAAGCGCCACCTACGACCCAGTCCTTGATGGTATAAAAGCAAAAATCGATGTCTCAAAAATGAATGAAGTCTTAAATAATCTTTTAGACAACACCATTAAGTACACCCCAACAGGGGGGATGAATCTGAGTGTAAAGCGCATAGGTGCAGTTGCCCGCATCACCCTCAAAGATACCGGGGTAGGTATGACAGAAGAAACACTCAAAAACCTCTTCCAACTCTTTAGACCAGGAGAAGACTCAAAGCGTATTAACCCTGCTTCGACAGGCGTGGGACTTTTTGTTACAAAAGCTCACGTGGAGGCTCACGGCGGAAAGATCTGGGCAGAGTCTGAAGGTGCTGGTAAAGGCTCCACGTTCATCATGGAACTTCCATTGCTTGGTTAGTTTTGGACAGGATATACTGAGTGTATGGATACGCTCATTCACGCAGATATCTTTTTCTTCATTACTACGATTGCGGTAATTCTAGGGACGGGGGCGTTTCTTGTTGCCTCATGGTATGTAATTCAAATACTCCGAGACGTGCGCGAAATATCCACGAAAGCTAAAAATGCAGCAGGTAAGCTCGAAGTTGATTTTGAAACACTGCGCACCGACTTGAAACGCAAAAGCACCAAAGTAGGTTCAATTGCTGACATGATTCTCGCATTTATTGCAAGTTGGATTCCTCACCCAAAGAAAAAGAAAACAGAAAAAGCCGATGTGATATAATACAAATATATTAAAATAATAAACAGCAATGGAACAAAAAAATAATCTAGGGATGAAGGTAGGCATTGCTGCAGGCGTAACAGCGGCAGCTGCTGCAGCGGTAGGAGCATATTGGCTGTATGGTGCTAAACACTCAGCAAAACATCGTAAAATGGCAAAAAGCTGGATGTTGAAGGCTCGCGCTGAAGTAATGGAGGCTGTAGAAAAGATGGCGGCTATTGATCGCGCTGTGTACTTGCGTATCGTTGACGAAGTAATGAAGCGTTACGCTTCAATGAAAGACTCAACAGCAGATGAAGTAAGCAAGGTTGCTCGTGAATTGAAAAGCTCATGGAGCCATATACAAAAAGTACACAAAGCAACCACTAAGAAAGCTAAGCCAGCTAAGAAATCAGTCAAAGGTAAGAAGGCCTCAAAATAATCAAACACACCGTTTGCCAACAAAAGACCCCAAAAGGGTCTTTTGTTTTGAGTGTGGGCGGTTCTGAAAACCGTGTCATTTTCTGCTATTATTGACAGCATGTCAGAAACGAAGAAAAGACTTCTCACTGGTCTTCAGCCATCTGGAGCCCTTCACATTGGGAACTATTTTGGCGCACTCAAACCATTCCTTGATATATACGGGGAGTACGACAGCTCGCTCATGATTGTCGATTATCACGCACTCACATCCCTCAAAAATCCAACCGAACTAAATAGAAACATACTCGATGTTGCAAAAGATTACCTCGCCATTGGAATTGATCCTTCCAAGGCAACTATTTTCAAGCAATCTGATGTACCAGAGCACACTGAGCTTGCATGGATATTTGACTGCCTCGTAACTGTCCCATTCCTTATGCAGGGACATGCCTATAAGGATAAAGTGGCAAAGGGCCTTGAGGCGAACGCAGGACTTTTCACATACCCCATGCTTATGGCCGCTGACATACTCTTGTATGACACTGAAATAGTTCCCGTAGGAGAAGATCAGCGTCAGCATATTGAATACACCCGTGAGGCTGCAAGTAAATTCAATATCGCATTTGGAGAAACATTTAAAGAGCCTAAGGAGCAAATTCTCAAAGGTGTGGGGGTTGTACCTGGTATTGATGGTGCAAAAATGTCCAAAAGCTATGGCAATGTCATTCCGTTGTTCGGCTCAAAGGACGAAATAACTAAAGCGGTGATGGGTATCGTCACTGATTCTGGAGGAGATCGCCCAGAGAATGTATATGCCATCCACGCCCTCTTTAAAAACGAAGTGGAGCTCACGGCTTTGTATGAAGCTAATAAAAAGAACTACAAGGCTCTCAAGGAAGCTTTGATTGCTGATATTGAAGCCGTAATTGCTCCAATGCGAGAAAAGCGAGACTCATTGTCAGATGAAGAAGTAAAACTCGTTATAAAAGAAGGAGGGGAAAGAGCTCGAACTATCGCAAGCGCAAAAATGGTAGATGTACGAAAAAAAGTAGGAGTTACGTTATGAGAAAGGGTTTAGGCGATGCTTCATCGGGTCCGAAGGGACCATCCAGCTTTCAGCTTCGAGCTTTAAACATCAAAACAACATGAAAAGAATACTAATAAAAGATTTACCGGAATACATTGGGAAGGAGGTAACTATCCAAGGCTGGGTTGATGTTCGTCGCGATCAAGGCAAAATGATTTTCTTCGATTTCCGCGATCGCTCAGGCAAAGTGCAGGGAGTGGTACTGCCAGCAAGTGAGGCGCTAGAAACTGCAAAAACCTTGCGCCATGAATATGTGGTGGAGGTAACTGCAAAAGTTAATGCGCGGCCACCAAAAAATGTAAATGAGAAGGTACAAAATGGCACCATTGAACTTGAAGTACTTGAAATAAAAGTTCTCGCTGAGGCAGAGTCACTGCCGTTTGATATGTCTGAATCAGGCTATAACCTCGATCTCACTACTGAACTTGACCACCGAGCACTCACACTCCGTCACTCGCGCAATCAAGCAATTTTTAAGATCCAGGCAGTCATCATTGACTCGTTCCGTGAATACATGAAGTCGCAAGATTTCCTTGAGTTCCAAGCTCCATCAATTACTCCTGCAACCGCTGAGGGTGGGGCGGAGGTCTTTGAGGTTCAGTACTTTGGTAAAAAAGCATATCTCTCGCAGTCGCCACAGCTTTACAAGCAGATTGTCATGTCTGCGTTTGAGCGTGTCTTTTCAGTCAATAAAATATTCCGCGCAGAACCATCGGCCACCACTCGTCATCTGACAGAAGTCGTTTCGCTCGACGCCGAGTGGGCATTCATTAAATCGTGGGAGGACATACGCGATATGTCTGAAAACACAGTCCGCTTTATTTTGCAGCAACTAGCTCTCCAATGCAGCAGAGAACTTGAACACCTCAAAGCAGAATTACCCGTGTTACTTGAACACACACCAACAATGACTCTCACTGAAGCGCAGGATAAAATTTTCGCATTCAATGGACGAGATGTGCGCGGCGACAAAGATTTGAACGCAGAAGATGAGCGAATTCTTTGCGATATTGTTAAAAAAGAAACAGGCTCTGACTTTGTGTATGTGTATGGTTACCCTACAAAGCAAAAACCTTTCTATGTATATCCGAATCCTGAAAATCCTGAATTCAACGAAGGCGTAGATTTACTCTGTCGTGGACGTGAATGGCTTTCAGGCGGACGCCGTATTAATGACTACAAACAGCTTTTAAAACATGTAAAAGAGTGGGGAATGGATCCTGAAAAGATTGCCATGTTCCTTGAAGCATTCCGTTACGGAGTACCACCTGAAGGAGGTTTTGCATTTGGTGCAGAGCGTATGACTATGCAGATTTTGGGTCTTGAAAACATCCGCGAAGCAACAATGTTCCCTCGAGACATGAACCGTATCGATTCATCTTTAAACCAAATCGATACTTCAGAGGGCTAAACGAGCGGCCATTAGAAGGTCTCTATAAGTCGGACTAGCAGGCGTATAGGAGTTCCTGTTGCACCCTTTGCCAACATGTCATCAGGAATAGACTCCATACGAGGAGCAATATCGATATGTGCCCATTGTGGAAACTTTTCGGTAAATTGCGCTAAGAATATTCCGCCGTTAATTGTCCCTCCCCCTGGTCTCCCAACCGTGGCATTCGCAAGGTCAGCATGAATACCTCTAACTTCTGCCTCATACTCTTTCCAAAGGGGGAGTGGCCATACATATTCTCCCGATTTTTCCCCGAGATCGCGAAGAAGATTTTCTAACGATAGCGTTCTTGTCATAATAGCCGATGCGCGTTTGCCAAGCGCCACAAGAGCAGCACCAGTGAGCGTTGCCACATCAATAACGAGCCGTGGATTGTATCGTTCAGCGTAGGTAAGGGCGTCACCAAGAATAAGTCTGCCTTCGGCATCGGTATTGAATATCTCAACCGTTTTTCCATTCATAGCGCGGAGTATGTCGCCAGGGCGATAGGCGGAACCTGAAACTGCATTTTCAACAGCGGGAACGAGAGCAATAACATTCTTTTTGAGCTTTAGCTTTGCAACAATAGCGACTGTAGCGATAACCGATGCACCACCGGCCATGTCGTGGTTCATACCCATCAAAGCGTCAGATGGCTTCAAATTAATCCCCCCGGTATCAAAGGTAATTCCTTTACCTACAAGTACGATCGGCTTCTCCTTACTTGTTTTTCCAGCACCCCAGTACTCAACGATAATAAATTTTGCGGGTTCTATAGAGCCTTTATCGACGCCTAAAATGAGACCCATTTTAAGCTTTTTAATTTCAGCAACAGAAAGAACGGTAACCGTTGCAGAGGTGTCTTTAAGTTGATGTTTGGCGCTATTCGCAAGAATAGTAGGCGTCATGTCACCACCTGGTGTGTTTGCAAGATCACGGCAGTAGTTGATTTCTGAAGCAATAATTTGCCCTTCTTTAAAGCCTTTCTTGGCATCTGCCGTTGCTCCTTGAATATAGATTGATTGTATTGTCGGAAAGCCTTCTTTGGGTGGAGTTTTGTATTTCCGAAACTCGTAATTTGCCATTTCAAAATTTTCCGCAAGAATACGCCCAAGCTCATGGTCAGAAATGTCCTTTGTTCCTGCAAATTGAAAATCGGAGAAGGGGATAGAGAGGGCACTAAATCGGTGTTCATTGGCAATGCGTATAACTTTTCGTGAAATGGTTACAAGTTTCCGACGAGTTATTTCCTCAACTTTCCCAATGCCTATTTTTAATACAACAACACCGTGCGCGTCTTCAACCACTCTGGTGACATCACCAGCAATAAGGTCAACAGACACAGCGCCTTTAGGTTCAGTGAAATCTATTTTCATACTCTCTATTCTATATCAGATCTATATCGGAATACAAAAATAAAAATCAAACGAGATAGCGTCAGTGTCTTACCGAGCTATTAAGAGAGCTAAAGCTTTTGCAAGTCTCTTTTTTCGTTCCCTCATTATTTTTTTATCATTCGCCTTAGCCCCTCTCTCTTGTGCTCGTCTTAAAAGTGCACTTCCTAAGGGGGTACTGCGTCTTTTTTCTTTGTTGTTACTTTCAGACATGGTGTACAGTTCAATCCTCAAATTATAACTTTAGTTGGATTCGGAAGAGGTGTCAATAAATACATTGAGGGCATATTCTCAAAACAGCCAATGTTTAGGCGTGTTATAGTAATTTTGTGGAAACAAGCTTTAGCATCAAAACACCCCAATTTGAAGGCCCGTTGGAGCTACTTTTGAATCTCATTGAAGAGCGGAAGCTCCTCATCTCAGATATTTCACTCTCAAGCGTCGCCGATGATTTTTTAGGATATATTCAACGCCAAGTCGCATTCCCAATGGGGCAGGCAGCTCATTTCATCCTTGTTGCAGCAACACTACTTCTCCTAAAATCTCGTTCACTACTTCCAGTACTTTCCCTTACTAAAGAAGAGGAGGGGGATGTTAAAGATTTGGAATTTCGTTTGGCACTGTACAAAATATTTCGAGACACCGCCAAAGAAATAAGCACTCTACATTCTAGGATGTTTTTTGGTACTGGCTCTCGAAATATCGAACCTCTTTTTACACCATCAAACGATTTGTCGCTTCAAAGCATACAAGAAGCTACCGAGCGTGTTTTAGCAAGTGCACCAAAAGAAATTGAACGAGACGAAGTGGCAGTAAAATCGGTTATTTCTCTTGAGGAAATGATAGACCGATTATCAGGACGAATTGAACGCGCAATACAAATGACCTTCCGAGATTTTGCAGGCACACATGCAGTAAACAAACGGGAGGTAGTGGTAAGCTTTCTTGCTATGCTGGAACTTTTCAAACGAGGATTAGTACTAGTAGAGCAAGAGCAAACTTTTGGTGAAATCGCTATCGCGTATAACGGTAATGCAAAAACTCCACGATTTTAATATGACACAAAAACCTCCAATTGAAGTAGAAATAGAAGCCGCACTTTTTTTCCGCGGTGGTGCAATTACAATTAAAGAACTCTCCTCCCACATAGGGCTTTCAAAAGAAGAAACAGAAATTGGTATTACAAGTCTTGCTATGGCCTTGGAAGGGCGAGGAGTGCGTGTGGTACGCGAAGGTGAGACAGTGGCCCTGGCAACTGCATCAGAAACACATGAACTTATTGAAAAAATGCGCCGAGAAGAACTGGAAGGCCCGCTTGGTAAGGCAGGCTTAGAGACTATTAGTATAGTGATTTTCCGAGGACCTATTTCAAGATCCGATATTGAATATGTCCGAGGCGTTAACTGCTCCTCAATACTTCGCTCACTCCTCATTCGAGGATTAATAGAGCGAGTTGAAAATACTAGCGACAAACGAAGTTTTTTGTATCGAGCTACCGCAGAGCTACCTGCATACTTAGGTGTTGCCACACTCGCTGATATTCCGGGATATACAGAAACACGATCAGCTATTGATGGGGTGTTTGCTGGACGCGAAGAAACCCCACCAGAAGAAAACACTCCAGCACTATGAACCCAAACACGCGCCTAAATTTATTGCTATTGAGCACCGTGCTCTTGGGTGGAACTATTGCTCTTTCGGCATGGCCACTTGTTTTTAAAGAGAATTCACCCGCGACAGTTTCTGCGTCAGTGTTTTGTGCAAACCTCTCTCCGCAACTCTCTTTGACGGGGAAAGCGGCATACGCACAAGATCTAGACACGGGAAAAGTTTTGTATGAAAAAAATGCTGATATTCAACTACCTCTGGCTTCACTCACAAAACTTATGACCGCACTCGTTGCGTCTGATGTACTAGAAGATGATGATACTGTCACAATATCAAAAGATGCCCTTACACCAGAAGGGGACTCGGGATTGACCGTTGGAGAAAAGTGGCGAGTAAAAAATCTAATAGATTTTACGCTTGTAACTTCTTCAAACGATGGAGCTCATGCGCTTGCTCTTGCTACAGAAAAAAAGAAAAACGGGTCACCCGAAATGTTTATACAATACATGAACCAAAAGGCGGTATCTCTCGGAATGTCTCAAACATTTTTTGCTGATGACACCGGTCTTGATATCTCAGAAAATTCTGCTGGAGCCTTCGGGTCTGCTCGTGACATTGGAAAATTATTTGCCCATATTGTTGAAACAAAACCACGCCTCGTTGAGGGCACAACGGTAGTTAGGGATACTTTTTTATCGCTTGATAATACAAAACATCGAGGAACAAATACTAGCTCTGTCATATCACTTCTTCCTGGAGCCATTGGTTCTAAAACAGGCTTTACAGACATCGCTGGAGGAAACTTAGCGGTAACTTTTGAACCACTACCAGGCTATGGAGTGGTTGCAGTTATCTTGGGTTCAACAAGAGAAGGGCGAGATGCTGATATGGTTGCCTTAACAAACGCACTGAAAACAAGCATGCGACGCTCTCTTATCTGCAATACAAATCAATAAAAAGAACCCTGTTTAGGCTCTGTATAGTAAAATGAATCACTCGACACAAATACTATGATTATTGACCTTCTTAAAGTTTTTGTCCCATCCGTAATTGCTTTCTGGGTAGGCATTGCCATTGCTCCACTTCTTACGCACTACCTTTATAAATACCGCGTATGGAAAAAACAACCTGGCAAAAGAACTCTCGACGGGCAGGTGGCTGTAGAATTCGAGAGACTCCACGGAGAAACTGAAACAAAAACTCCACGCATGGGAGGTATTCTTGTGTGGGCATCAGTTATTCTTACTATCGCCCTACTTTGGGCTCTTCAATATATTTTTCCAAACTCATCAACCACAAAACTTCTCTTTCTTTCACGGTCTCAAACATGGATACCTTTCACAACTCTAATTCTCGGCTCATTAGTAGGTCTCATCAACGACATCCTCGATGTTGTTGATCGCAATGGCGAGAAGGGTATTCCACTGAGAATTCGACTTTTGTTCGTTGCAGTACTTTCCTTTTGTATTGGCTGGTGGTTCTATGCAAAACTCGACATAACCTCTATCAGTATGCCGTTTGGAGATCCTCTGTATATAGGATGGCTTGTCATTCCATTTTTTATGTTGGTTTCCCTCTTTCTCTATGCCTCAGGCGTTATTGATGGAATTGACGGCCTATCTGGAGCTGTGTTTGCATCCATCTTCACTGCATACGCCTTTATTGCATTTCACCAAAACCAAATAGACTTAGCGGCATTTTGTGCAACGATCGTTGGAGCACTCCTCGCTTTTCTTTGGTTCAATGTACCTCCGGCGCGATTTTGGATGACAGAAACCGGCACAATGGGTTTAACGCTCACTGTTGCCGCTATTGCATTTATGACCGATACCCTCGGTGAAGGTAGGGGACTTCCCGCGCTGCCAATTATTGCGTTCTTGCTTGTCGTAACGGTGCTTTCAAATATTATTCAGGTGTTCTCAAAAAAGGTTTTTAAGAAAAAGGTTTTTAAAATTGCCCCACTCCACCATCACTTTGAAGCAATAGGCTGGCCAGGGTCTAAGGTCACCATGCGCTACTGGATTCTTTCTATTATTTTTGCGATTCTCGGTGTTTCTCTCGCACTTCTCAGCTAACACCCTATGAGAAAACCGGCACGCCAACATCCAGACCGGATACTTCTAATGACAGTTGCGACTCTTGTAGTCAGTGGTTTATTTATTTTCCTTTCAGCCTCTTTAGGATTACTCGCGTACGATGGTGCCAAATTTTCAAGTGTGGCACGTAGTCAGCTAATCTTTGGGCTTGGCGGGGGACTTATTGCATTTTTCTTCTGTTTAGCAGTTCCGTATCGCGTATGGAAACGTTTTTCTTTGCATATTTTTGGCGCATCCATCGTACTCACGCTTCTTGTATTTATTCCACATCTTGGTCTTACACTGAACGGCGCTACGCGTTGGATACACCTTGGTCCAATTACGCTACAACCTTCAGAGTTTTTAAAAATTGCCTATATTTTGTATCTTGCTACTTGGTTTTCAAATACAAAATCAAAAATAAATACCATTGGTCAAGGTCTCATACCATTCGGAATTATTACTGCAATAACTGGAGCTGCACTTCTTGCTCAACCTGACACAGACACCTTTGTTATTATTGCAGTTGCTGGTGGCGCCATGTTTATGGCTGCAGGCGCTCGTATTAAACATTTGGCAATTCTGGCTGGCACAGGGATCTGTCTTTTGGTTATTTTAGTTTCTTTCCGCCCTTACTTAGCAGATCGACTTACCACATTCCTACATCCGACTCTAGATCCTCGTGGCTTAAGTTATCAGGTCCAGCAATCCCTCCTTGCCGTTGGCGCCGGTGAGACATTTGGTCGTGGATTTGGACAAAGTATCCAAAAATTTGGCAAACTACCGGCACCTATTTCAGACTCAATATTTTCAGTCTTTGCGGAGGAATTTGGTTTTGTTGGGGGATTCGCACTTATACTTGTGTATATTACCTTTGCCCTTCGAGGCCTCTGGGTTGCCGCTAGAACGCCAGATGTGTTTGGAGGATTGGTTGCCGTGGGTATTGTGGTGCTCATTACAGCGCAATCATTTTTAAACATCGGCGCAATGCTTGCTCTCCTGCCACTTTCAGGACTCCCGCTTGTGTTTGTAAGTCATGGAGGCACTGCACTCTTGGTGTCCCTCGGAGCTGCAGGAATTTTGCTGTCAATCTCTCGTTCAATAACAAAGTAACGATGTCACTAATTACCCAACCGCTACTCCTAGCTCATATGCATTACTGGACTTATACTTTACAAGAGATATGAAAATTGTTTTTACTGGGGGCGGAACTGGAGGTCATTTTTACCCAGTTATTGCTGTTGCTGAAGCAATTCATGAAATCGTAAAAGAGAAAAAACTTCTCGATCCTCAACTCTACTTTTTTGGACCCACGGCGTTTGATGAACGGGCACTGTACGAAAACAACATTACCTTCGTACAAACACCCGCAGGGAAAATCCGTCGTTATTTTTCAATTCTCAATTTTTTTGATTTCTTTAAAACAGGGTGGGGGATACTCCAAACAACTCTTGCTCTCTACCAAATATTTCCTGATGTTGTTTTTTCAAAAGGAGGATACGGAAGCGTGCCAACACTTCTTGCAGCAAAGTGGCTTCGCATCCCCGTAATTGCACATGATTCCGATGCAATACCAGGGCGCGCCACTATCCTTGCTCTACCTTTTGCAAAACAGATCGGTATTTCATACGAAGAGGCATACGATTATTTTCCAGAAAAGTTTCGACCAAAAGTAGCTCTCGTTGGCAATCCTGTACGCACTGAACTTAGAAATCCTGCCCGAGAAGGAGCGCAAGAGTTTTTGGAACTTGAACGCAATGTTCCCGTACTTCTTTTTCTTGGTGGTTCACTTGGGGCAGAGAAGCTTAACAACACTATCCTCGAGGCACTACCAGAACTTATTGATCATTTCCAAGTCATACATCAGGCAGGGCAGGTACATATTAAATCTGTTGCTGAAACAGCCCATGTCATTTTAGGAAAAAATGAAAAACGATACCGCTATAAACCGTATGGATATCTTTCAACTCTTGCATTAAAAATGGCTGCAGGAGCCTCTGACTTAGTAATCACTCGCGCAGGGTCAGGTTCTATTGCGGAGGTTGCTTCGTGGAAGAAAGCCTCAATTCTTATCCCTATACCTGAAGAGGTAAGTCGCGATCAGCGTTCAAATGCTTTCGCATATGCTCGTTCAGGTGCCGCAATTGTTATGGAGCAACAAAACCTTACCCCGCACCTGCTACTTGCAGAAATAGAACGCCTTTTTACTAATCCAAAAGCACGCAACGACATGGCAGAGGCAGCGGGAAAATTTGCAAAACCAGATTCAGCAAAAGCAATTGCGCAAATAATTCTGGATACTGCTCTAGAGCATGAAAACTAAAAAAGGTTCTAGCTTCTAGGTGCTGGGTGCTAGCTTTCTGAATTTAAAAGCTATAAATCAGAAACTGCTTTTCCATCAGCTCTCGCTCGGGAAAAAAGGAAGCCTTCTTTCCCCTCGACTCGTTAGACGGTAAGCTATACACTAAGTACTATGAAGGTAATAACTCGTTTCGCTCCCAGTCCCACAGGCTTTATGCATATCGGCGGTGTCCGTACAGCACTATTTGCTTATCTTTTTGCCAAGAAAAATGAAGGCACGCTAATACTCCGTATTGAGGATACTGATCAAGCTCGAGCAATAGAAGGCTCTATTCAGCATATTCAAGATTCTCTTTCGTGGCTTGGTATTGACTGGGAATACGGCCCTGATAAACCAGGGCCCTTCGGTTCTTGCATTCAATCAGAGAGAATGGACTCATATAAAGCATTCGCACAGAAGCTCATGGACGCTGGCCATGCGTATCCCGATCCGTACACTCATGATGAAATAACCGCATTCAGAGAAGCGGCGAAGGCTGAGAAGCGACCATTTTTATTTCGAGACCATCGCCCTGAAACATTTTCTGTATGGGATGGGAAGGCGCCTCTTCGTTTTAAGGTACCTGAAATAAAAAGATACAAGTGGAATGACGCTGTCCGAGGTGAACTTGAAGCAGGTGAAGAAGCTCTTGATGACTTCATTCTCATGAAGGGGGACGGGTACCCAACGTATAATTTTGCGCACATCGTTGACGACCACCTCATGGGTGTTACTCATATTTTTCGTGCAGACGAATTCATCTCTTCAACGCCACGATTTCTTAGTTTGTACGATGCCCTTGGTGTTCCAGCGCCTGTCTTTGTAACGCTCCCCGCCATACTTCGTGACGATCGCACTAAAAAATTAGGAAAACGAGACGGCGCAAAAGATGTTCTTGAGTACAAAACTGAAGGCTATCTGCCGAGTGCTATGGTGAATTATCTCGCACTCATTGGGTGGAACCCAGGAACCGATGAGGAAATATTTTCAAAAGACGAATTAATACAGCGGTTCAGTGTGGATCAAATCCAAAAGAGCGGGGGAGCCTTCAATGAGATGAAGCTCAAATGGTTTAATAGAGAACACATTCTAAAATTATCTTCTGATGAATTTTTGAAACATGCCTCTCTCTTTCTTTCAAAAGAAACGTACACTGCACTTAATAAAAAGAACCTTCTTGAAAGTCTTGTTCCTCTTATGCGTGAACGCATACAAACCTTCTCTGAATTGAAAGACATGGATGAAGCGGGAGAATTTTCCTTTTACGCAGAGGCACCCACATACCCAGTATCAGGACTATTGCCAAAAGATGATACGGATAAACAAAGAACTGCAACACGCTTAAAACAAGTTAAGTCACTCTTAAATACCTTAAACGATTCTGAATGGCATGATCAAAAAATTAAAGAGGTTGTTTGGCCATACGCTGAAGAAAAGGGCAGGGGACTCGTGCTGTGGCCGTTCAGGTTTACGCTCTCAGGTAGAGGTAAATCCCCTGACCCATTTACCATTGCGGGTGTCATAGGTAAGAAAGAAACAATAACCCGCATTGAAGACGCTATTCGTGCCCTCGGATAACAATGAAATGGATACCTCCATTTAAGAGTTCTATTTCTTTTGTATCGGTTTTTATCGGACTTTTTTTGTTTTTTGGGATTCTAGGATTTTCTCAAACTTCACCTACGATAGTTTTTGGTGATACCACCTCAGACATCCAAGAAAAAATAGCTGAACAAAATGCCAAAATCGCAGCATTGGAAAAAGAAATTGCGCAGTACGAAAGTACGCTCTATCAAATAGCCGGAGAAAAAACAACACTGCAAGGAGAAGTAAACAGAATTGATGTTTCTAGAAAAAAAATAGGAGCAACTATTTCAGTTACAGAAAATAAAATTGCTTCGGCAACATTACAACTCAAACGCCTCGGTGGAGCTATTGATGATAAAGCAAAACGCATAGAAACTTCCAAGAAGACAATGGAGCAATCTTTCCAAGCTCTCTACCAGATGGGTGAAACCACGATAGTTGAACAACTCCTGAGCGCAGATAGGATGATTGAGGCGTGGCAAGAAGTAGATCGTGTAGAACAACTCAGCGGTGCTCTCAGAAATGAAGTTATTGACCTTCAAACTACAAAAGAATCTCTCACAGTAGACTACTCTGCTACGGAGAAAGAAAAAATAAAACTCCTTTCTTTGAAGAAACAACTTTCTGATCAAAAAATACTTCTTGATCAAAACCGCAACGAACAGGCCACACTACTTTCACAGACAAAAAATAAGGAATCTGCATTCCAAAAACTACTTGCAGATAAACAAGCCGCAAAAGCTCAATTTGAAAAACAACTTAATGATTACGAAGCAAGTCTGAAGTACACACTTGATCCAACAAGTATTCCGAAAGCAGGTAGCGGAGTTTTATCATTTCCACTTGATGGTGCTTTTATGCTTCGTTGTAGAGATCGTGCCAACACATTCAAAAATATCTACTGCCTCACTCAATATTTTGGCAATACTGCGTTCGCTCAAAGTGGTGCATATAACGGCAAAGGCCATAACGGGGTAGACTTTGGTGCACCTGAAGGAACGCCGATTGTTTCGGCTCTTGGAGGAGTCGTTGTAGACACTGGCAACACTGACCTTTTCCCTGGATGCTATTCATACGGTAAATGGGTATATATACGCCACGACAATGGCCTAGGCACCCTATATTCACACTTATCAGTCATTAGTGTCTCTAAAGGCTCTACAGTAGGTACAGGGAGCCTGCTTGGGTACAGTGGTAAGACAGGGTATGCTACCGGACCACATCTCCATTTCAGTGTGTATGTGGCAAGTGCCGTTAAAATCATCAAGCTTGGTGATGTGAAATCAATAACCAAGTGCGGTGGTGCCTATATGCCCGTCGCTCCTACAGAGGCCTATTTGAATCCGATGAAATACCTTTAGGAAGGTTCGAGGTGCTAGGTTTTAGGTTACGAAGAAATAAAAACAGAATCTTGTCTTGTTTGACATTATATAAATTTTTATACATAATTTTCTCATGTCTGAAAAAACTTCGATCGGCGGGTGGATTAGAGGGCGACTAGGTTTTCAAAATTCACCTGAAGACACTGCAAGAAAGCAAGCAGAGTATCGCCAAGAAGTTAGTGACATCATGCTTTCGCAGGCTAGAAGAATCGAGAATTGTTTAAGGGAAATATCCTCCCTCACAGATTTTGAGAAGAAAGGTGATTTTGCTCGACTACGCTCTCAATTGTCTCAACCCATAATTTCTCCGATGAGTCTATTGAGAGCGGGAATAAATAAAGATAATTTCAACGAAGAAATACAAAAATTAAGTGGCGGACAAGAGTTGATAAGAGTTTGCGAAGAAGCCAATATTCTACTTTCTGTACACTATGACGCGAGCGGTGGTCTAGGCACCAAGATAACCAAAGTCTCTACTTGGATTGACAAGCCATTCAGCATTAAATTTACAGCGTTTTTTACTCAACACTAGTATTTCTCTTTACAATTCAGTTAGTAGAAGATAAAAAAAACAATCCACACTGAGAGTCTAAAAACTCTTGCGGGCGATGTTTCAGGTGTTCAATGTATTGGTAAAGTTATTATTAACAGCTTTACTAATTTAATATATTTGTATGAAATATTTGCATATGGTTGCGTTCCTACTCCTCGTAGTAGGTGGTCTTAATTGGGGCCTTGTAGGATTGGGAGGTTTTATGGGTAGCGACTGGAATGTCGTTGGCATGCTCCTTGGCACATGGCCAATGGTCGAATGGGCTGTATATGTCCTTGTAGGACTCTCAGCGCTCTGGCTTGTGATAACTCACAAGAAGGCCTGCGCAATGTGCATGGGTGCCGGTAACCCAATGGCATAAGGTTTAAGATAACGTGCATAAAATAAAAACCCTCCGATTGGAGGGTTTTTAAGTTATTATATTAGACAACATATTTAAATTTAAACAATAGCAGAGAGGGGAGTGAAAAATTCCAAGTTTCCCTAACTGTTATAAAAAATAATTTTAATACCCTAGGCTCGAGAGGGAGTAAAAGATATATCAGAGTCAACGCAGAGAGAATGTATGGACACAATAAGCACCAAAGGCGAACTAGAGGCGCAGGCTGAAAGTTCAGCATTTAGCTATATAGTAACTTCGTAAAAGATGCGTTGTGAGTAGGTGTCCAGTCAATTTCAATGTACTAGCCATTGCACCTTACACCCGTTTTAATTATTTGCATTTGATTTTTTAATATACTTCTGTGGATAAACCCGGGGGGAGGGGGGATATGGGTGTTACCGTTAGTACCGTTAGTACATGGATAATATACAAATTGCCAAAGTAATTCGAGTTGGCAACAGCAACGCTGTTGTTATTCCGAAAAATATTTGCCGTGCTTTGGGAGTTGAGCGTGGTGATCAGGTGGCGTTTGGCGTGTACAACGACAATGAAATTATTATTCGTCGCATTTCTTCTGCGGAGGTGCGCGCACTTAAACCTAGAAATATTTCTTATGAGTGATTCAATCGCAGAGAAGCAAATAGTTGAATTTATTTACGCAGACCGAATACTAGAACCAGAACACGCAATGCGTTCTGGTTTGAACCGCACCGAAATTTTAGAGCTTGCTGACAATATAAAACAGAATGGGCTCATTAGTCCGATAACTGTACGACCAGTTGGAGAAAATTTTGAAGTGGTTGCGGGACATCGTCGTTTTAGTGCGTGCAAAATGAATGGCATGGTAAAAATTCCATGCGTTATTCGAGTACTCACCGATGTAGAAGCTCTCTCAATAATGGCAGCAGAAAATTTGGAACGGCAAGATATTGATTTAGTAGACGAGGCAATATGGCTTGCACAGTTGATGCAAGTTACTGGAAAAGATATTTCCGATATTGCAAAAATGATTCGTCGTTCCATTGGTTATGTTGAAGACAGACTGGCAATTGCATCAATGCCAGAATATTTGCAACACTATTTGAAAATTAATTCACTGAAACTTGGAGTCGCGCTTGCCCTTTCGCAAATAGAGGAAGAACCCAAACGTCAAACATGGGTAGAAATGGCAGTGCGCGACGGCTGTAGTGTACGACAAGCAGAGTATTGGCTTTATCAATGGAAAATGGATTCATTGCCTGGGGGTGTTGCTTCTGATTTGCCACCTGGTGATGTGCCAGAGAGCACATATATAGCACCGCGTTTTGTATGTGACTTTGACGGCAAACTTTACCCACCGAGTGAAACTAAACTAGTCACAATTGCTCGAATTAATATTCCCGCATTTCAACAGATTGCTTTGGCTTTCCGTTCCGATTCTGAAAGCGCGAACTTCCCCCCCCACTAAAACTAATTCGTCATGCGGGCGGTAGCCTGCAGGCTTCTGGGTTGTGTGATGTTTCCCCGCAGGCGGTAGCCTGTGGGTGTGTCCACGGCTTCCGTG